>NZ_JAJUJJ010000031.1 GCF_029265375.1 Nesterenkonia sp. | reverse complement strand
TGGAAGGGGTGACGGTCATCGTCGTGGCTCCTTTCGAGAGTGCTGTGAGAGGTTCACTCGAAAGAACACGCGGTGGCCGTCACTGTCATTCCAACAGCCGGCTCACCGAGGCTCGTACACCACTATCCCGGACGCTACTGCCGCACCTCTGAACCTGCATAGCCTTACATCCCCTTCAAATCAAGGGATGTCTGACCCCAGACATGGGAGACGCGCGCAGAAGCAGTGAGGAGGGCTTCTACGCGCGTCGCGCTTCCCATCGCGCACTTGCCATTAGAACACGTCTTCTACGGCGCGGCAAGCACTTCCTATGCTGTATAGAACATGTATTCTATGCGCCGCGCCTGTGACGAATCTGTCAGTACGTCAGTTCGATTCTGGTGCTCCGCTGGTCAGTTCTGCTGCACTCGCACCTGCTTCGCATCTCCGCGGCGGAGGGCCCAATAAGCCAGAGCGACCAGGCCCAGGACCAGGATGATCAAAGCGAAGGAGCCGAAGTTCAAGCCGAAGCCGTGCAGCGCCAGATAAGCCACCGAGCCCACTGCCAGGCAGTAGTAGAGGGTCACCCATATGGTCTTACGGATGATGTCCCCCTCACGGTTGAACAGACCCACAGTGGCGGAGGCAGCCACAATATTGTGGATCGCAATCGGGTTGCCGCCTGCCCCGCCGGCGGCCTGAGCGGCCACCACTGTCTCGGGTGTCACGCCGATCGTGTTCGCCGTAGACCACTGGAACTGCGCGAAGGTCAGATTGGCCAAGGTGTTGGAGCCGGCCACGAACGCCCCGAGTGCGCCGATGAAAGGCGCGAAGAACGGCCACGTGTCGCCGGCCACGTTGGCCACCCCTTGGGCCAGCACCACCGGCATCGATTCCAGGCCGGACTCATTGGTGCCGGACTGGATGAGCACCCGCACCATCGGCACGGCGAACAGCAGCGCGACGGCGGTGGAGGCGATCTGGCGGCCGGAGACCTTCCAGGTGGTGGCGATCTGCTTGCCGCTCATCCGGTAGATCAGGTACGCCACGGCGGAGACAAAGATCAGAATGAACCCAGGTGAGTAGAACAGGTCGACGTCGGCGTTGATGCCTTCGACTCCGAGGATGTTGGTGAAGGAGATCCTGGTGAGTCCCGAGGTGGTGAGGAACTCGGTGAGCGGTTCGATCAGGCGGGTCATGACCAGCAGTGCTGCCAGCACCACGTAGGGGGACCAGGCTCGCACCAGCGTCATCTTCGGGGCCTCATCGGTCTCTTTGACCTCACCGGGGGCGATGCGGCCCATCCAGCGCTCCTCCCAGGCTGCCCGCGGGCCGAAGTCGAAGGTTTCCTTGGGCATCAGGAAGCCCTTCGAGGACGTCAGCATCACCACGGTGAGGCCCACCAGCCCGCCGATCAGCGAGGGGAACTCCGGGCCCAGCAGCCATGCCACAGTGACCGAGGGGATGGTCATCGCCAGGGAGGCGTAGATGGCGAAGGGCCACACCTTCAGGCCCTCGGCGAAGTTGCGCTTCTCCCCGAAGAAGCCGGTGAGCAGGCAGACCAGCAGCAGGGGAATCAGGATGCCCACGGTCATATGGATCGCCGCGGTCTGGAACCCGATGCCGGCTACGTACTCCGGATAGGTGACTCCCAGCTCGCCGATGCGCTCCTGCATGCCGGGGGAGTTCTCGCCCATGCCATTGGCGACTCCCACCACAATGGGGGTGCCCACAGCGCCGAAGCTGACCGGCGTGGACTGGATGATCAGTCCCACAGCGACTGCCGCCATCGCGGGGAAGCCCAGGGCCAGCAGCAGCGGAGCCACCACAGCAGCGGGGGTGCCGAACCCGGAGGCGCCCTCGATGAAGCTGCCGAACAGCCAGCCTATGATGATCGCCTGGATTCTGCGGTCCGGAGAGATGGTGTTGAAGCCGGCTTTGATGCGATCCATGGCTCCGGAGACGGTGACGGTCGACAGCAGCAGAAGCGCTCCGAAGACGATGTAGAGAAGTGTGGCCGCAACGATTAGGCCTTCCAGTGAGGCTGCGACCAGGGCCACCGGCTGCATCTCCCACACGGCCCAGGCCAGGCCCAGTGCCGCTAGGTAGCTCAGCGGCATAGCGTATTTGGCCGGCCAACGGAATCCGGCCAGAAGAACGCCGGCCAGCACAATCGGGGCGATGGCCAGAAGACTGAGGACTGCTAGATTTTCCACGGTGCTAACGTCCTTCCAGGATGAGCTCATCACAGAGCTCAGCTCAAACGTGATACAGATCACATTGACTAGGGTGAACTATCCCCTGGGCAGAAAGCTTCAGGGGATAGCCGGGCAGTATTCAGTTGTTCACCGCCCCACTCGCCCAAACAGGGAGGCGAGCGGAGCGACGAAGACTGCACGTGCCAGCACAAGGCCAGCGCCGATGACCAGCAGCGACAGGACAAAGAGCCAGAAGCCGGTCCAGTTCGCAGCGGCCTGGCCGGTGTAGATCTGATTGAGGTTGACCAGTGCATCGGTGGCGAGCACCAGCAGCACGTGGGTGAGGATGAAGACTGCGAAGTAGATCATCACCGGGAAGTGGAGCGCCCTGGCGAACTCGATGGGCACCAGGCGGTTCAGCAGCTTATTGTCCTGCGGCCACACTCCGGAGAGCCGCAGGCCGGTGAGGATGGCCAGAGGTGCGGCGATGAAAATGGTGGTGAAGTAGGTCAGCTCCTGCAGACTGTTGTAGTGGGCCCATCCTTGGTGGGTGGGCCAGTCCAGCGACATGTACTGCAGGGCCGCGGAGACCGCGTTGGGGAAAATCTCCCAGCTGGTGGGCACTACGCGGGTCCAGTAGCCGGTGGCGAAGAGCAGCACCACGAATGCCGCGCCGTTGACCACCCACAGCAGGTCCAGCACCTGGTGCAGCCAGATGGTCAGGCTAATCCGGCGTTTGCGGTTCCACCGCGGGCTCCAGTGGGCCTCAGGTCGGGTTTCGGTGCGGACCTGAATTCCGGTCTTGATGATCAGCACCATCAGGAACGCGTTGAAGAAGTGGGCCCAGTTCAGCCACCACGGATAGTCGCTGGGAGCCCCGGGCTGCTCATACTCTCCGGGATAGATGCTCAGGAAGTTCGCCCCGGTCTCGGTGCCCAGGAACCAGCGGGAACCCAGCACCAGCAGGGCGGCCAGCACGACGGCGCCAGCTGCTCCGGCCGCGCTCCACACCGCCCAGCGCGGCATGGAGCGTCCCGCGGCGCCGGCAGTGCGGGTCTTTGTCCCCTGGGCTGGTTCTGCTGCGGCTCGCACCGGGGCGCCTGAGGGCTCGGAAGGGCCCTGGGGGCCTGCCTGGGCGGGTGCCGGGTCTTTCGCCGAGGGCGTCGTGGTGCTGGATGCGGCGGTGCTGGCACCCGCAGGCTCCGAGGCAGGGGCAGGGTCGGCGTTTGAGGGGAGGCCCGTGCGACGCCGGGGGGTCTCCTGCCGCTCTGCGGTGCCGCCCTGGGGCGTAGGCGTCTCTGCGCTGCCGGGTGCTTGAGTCTCAGCAGCCGCGTCAGCCTCAGCGGTCTCCTCGGTCTGCGGCAGTCCCCGGCGTCGGGCCGGCTGCTGCTGCGGCTGTTCCCCCTCGTGGGCCGGCAGTCCTCGCCGGCGCCGCTGCTGGTCAGGCACCTGCGCTGCGCTCCTTCAACGTCTCAATCAGCTGGGGCACCACATCAAAGGCATCACCGACGATGCCGAAGTCGGCGATGTCGAAGATGGGAGCCTCCGGGTCCTTGTTCACCGCCACAATAGTCTTCGCTGTCTGCATACCCGCCTGGTGCTGCACCGCCCCGGAGATTCCCAAAGCGATGTACAGATCAGGTGAGACGCTCACACCGGTCTGCCCCACCTGGTAGGAGTAGGGCGCGTAGCCGGCGTCGACCGCGGCGCGCGAGGCACCCAGCGCGGCCCCCAGAGCATCGGCCAGCTGCTCTGCCAGGCCGAACCCTTCCTTGGAGCCCAGTCCGCGGCCGCCGGAGACCACAATCTTGGCCGCGCGCAGATCCGGGCGGGTCGATTCCTCCACCAGCCCTGCGAATTCGGTGATCTGCGCAGCCGGGACGCTGCTGGACTCCAGCGGCAGCGTCTCCACCTGCGCGGAGACCGGTGCAGCCCGGTGATCAATGGCTCCATCCCGCACCGTGATGATCAGTGTTCCGTGCGTAGCGGCTGATTCGGTGAGGAAGGCGCTTCCATAGACCGAGTGGTGAACCACTAGGCCCTCCTCGTCACGGCTGAGATCCACTGCATCGGCGGCCACCGCAGCGCCCAGCCGCACCGAAAGCCGTCCGGCGATGTCCCGGCCGTCCACGTCATGGGGCAGCAGCACCGCCTCTGCTCCCACCGAGTCCACAGCAGCGGCCAAGGCCTCCACAGCCGGAGCGCTCAGCTGCTGCTGAACCAGCGGGGTCCCGGCAGCGAATACTCGGGCCGCACCCAGCTCGCCGGCCGCCTCAGCGGCAGAACCGGCTGTCTCCTCGGGAGCAACGACGACGCCGACGGGGGTGCCGACTCGTGCCGCGGCACCCAGCAGGCCCGCGGCGCTTCCCACCAGCTCCCCGTTGGGCAGCACCGGCAGCAGGGCAACAACGGGGTTTTCGCTCAGCTCAGCCATCTCACACCAGCCTCTCCTGTGCCAAATAGTCTGCCAGCTGCCTGCCGGCGTCGCCCTCGTCAGTGATCTTCTCACCGCCGGTGCGCGGGGGAGTCTCCGAGACCGAAAGCATGATCGACCGCGGCACATCGGCCTGCGGATCCACGCCCAGATCGTCCAGGGTCAGGGTCTCCAGCGGCTTCTTCTTCGCCGACATGATGCCCTTGAAACCGGGGAACCGGGGATCAGGCATCCGCTCGGTCACCGAGACCACCGCCGGCAGCGGGGCGCTCAGGGCGAAGGTCCCGCCGTAGGTCGCCCGCCTGCCGGTGACCCCTGACTCTGCGATCTGAAGCTCGTCCAGGCTGGTCAGATGTGGCACGCCCAGCCGCTCGGCCACCATGGCGGGCACAATCCCTGCCGCGCCGTCGGAGGAGGCGTCCCCGGCGATCAGCAGGTCGAAGCCGATATGCCGCGCCGCGGCGGCCAGCACCTCAGAGGTCAGCGTCATATCTGCGGCGGCCAGCCGGTCATCCACCACGTGGTAGGCCCCATCGGCTCCCATCGCCAGCGTCTTGCGCAGCATGGCTTCAGCACTGGCAGGACCCATAGTCAGCAGCTGCACCTCAGCTTCGCCGCCCGATTCGGCGAAGGACACCGCCGCCTCCACGGCCCGGCCGGTGATCTCATCGAGCACCTTCTCGCTGGCCTCGCGGTCGGCTCGGCCGGTGGTCAGGTTCAGCCGGCGCTCGCCGTAGCTGTCCGGAACCTCTTTGACCAGTACCAGGATCCGCATCAGCGTCCGACCCCCTGCAGGGCTTCGATGACTGCTGCAGCCACTTCGGCGTCCTGGGCCGGGGGACCACCGGCCACGCCGAGGCCTCCGATGACCGCCTCATCGGCCACCAGCGGCACCCCGCCGGGTATCCGGGTGAGCAGCCCGCCGGTGCCGTTCTCCATAGCGTCGGCCATCTCGGCCGGCACGTCGGCGCTGGGCTTGCGGGTGGAGGCGGCCGTGGCGGCCTTGCGCCGTGAGGTCTCCACGCTGTGCGGAGTCATCCCGTCGGCTCGGCCGTAGGCGACCAGGTTCAGCCCGGGGTCGACGACGGCGGCACAGAGCTTCAGGCCCTTCTCTGCGCCGATGCTCAGGGTCAGCCGGACAGCTTCGGCGGCCGTGTCATAGCTGACGGTGGGAACGTTGACGTAGGCGGTCATCCGGTCTCCTCGGTCTTAGGCGTTGTCGGTGAGCGCGGCAGGGTCCAGCACGGCCCCTGGATTCAGGATATTCTCCGGATCCAGTGCTTTCTTGATCCGGTGATTCAGCTCCAGGGCGTCCTCTCCAAGGTAGTCGGCCAGCCAGGGGCGCTTCAGCCGTCCCACGCCGTGCTCGCCGGTGATGGTCCCGCCCAGTTCGATCGCAAGGTCCATCACTTCTCCATAGGCAGTGTGGGCGCGCTGCGCCTGGTCCTCATCGGCGGGGTCGAACACCAGCAGCGGGTGGGTATTGCCGTCGCCGGCGTGGGCGATCACGGCGATCACGACCTCCCTGCGCTGGGAGATCTCCGCGATGCCGCTGACCAGGTCGCCCAGCCGCGGCAGCGGGACGCCGACGTCTTCCAGCAGCAGCGATCCCTTCTGCTCCACCGCGGGGATCGCCATGCGGCGGGCCACCACGAAGGCCTCACCCTCCTCAGGGTCAGAGGTGGCGAAGACCTCCGAGGCATTGTGCTGCTGGCACAGCTTCTCGATGGCGGCGATCTCCTCGGCAGCGAATTCGGCCGGCTCATCGGACTGCACCACCAGCATGGCGGCGGCCTCGCGGTCCAGCCCCATCTTGGTGGCGTCCTCCACTGCGTTGATAGTGGGGTTGTCCATGAACTCCAGCATGGAGGGCCGCATCTGCGAGGAGATGGCCAGCACCGCGGCCGTCGAATCATCCAGCGTGGGGAAGGTGGCCACCAGGGTGGTGGGGGGCCGCTGGGCAGGAATCAGGCGCAGCGTGATTTCGGTGATCACCCCGAGGGTGCCCTCACTGCCGATGAACAGTTTGGTCAGGTCCAGACCCGCCACATCCTTCAGCCGCGGTCCACCCAGCTGCACGGCACGGCCATCGGCGAGCACCACTGTCAGACCGAGCACATAGTCGGTCGTCACCCCGTACTTCACACAGCACAGCCCGCCGGCATTGGTCGCGATATTGCCGCCGATGGAGCAGATCTCAAAGGATGAGGGGTCCGGGGGATACCACAGACCGTGTTCGGCTGCTGCGGCTTTCACCTCAGCGTTGAAGGCTCCCGGCTGCACCACAGCGGTTCGGGTCAGCGGCTCGATGCGGATATCGCGCATCTGCTCCATGGCCAGCACAATGCCGCCGGCTACGGCGGTGCTGCCGCCGGAGAGTCCGGACCCCGCACCGCGCGGCACCACCGGAATCCGGCGGCCGGAGGCGAAGCGGACCACAGTCTGCACATCGTCGGTGGATTGGGCTCGCACCACTGCCGCCGGCATACCGGCGTCCGGGTCGTGAGCCCTGTCCCAGCGGTATTTGTCCATGCTGGCCGGGTCGGTGATGACCTTCTCAGTGCCGAGAGCGTCTATGAGCTCCTGAAGATCCTGCGTGCCCTGGGTCGGAGTCTGCGTCATAGTCTGAGCCTCCCTGCTCGGATGTGACCTATGCGAACGCTATCACCACCCCGAAATACGGTGAAAGAGACTTATCACCATATGAAAGAACACGTTGCACGCTCGTCCTCATTGACTCGAGTGGCCGATCTGCTACCGCAAAATCGCATATCAGCGGCCTGAGCGGTAGTAGATCCGCCAATGGACGGGTTGGGAGGGCCCTGACCGGCACCCCGCTGAGCAGCGGCGGCATATCCGCCAATGGACGGGCGGGAGAGGGGCCGGAGCTAGGAGTTGATGTCCTGGGAGATCTCGCGGGCCACCTGCTGCAGCAGCGGCACTGCCCGCTCGGCGAAGGCGCCGTCGACCCGGGTGACCGGCCCCGAGACAGAGATCGCCGAGGGGTTCGGGGCCTGCGGGACCGCCACTGCCAGGCAGCGGACGCCTATCTCCTGCTCATTATCGTCCAGGGCGTAGCCGCGGGATCGGGTGGTCTGCAGCTCGGCCAGCAGGTCCTCCAGGCTGGCCAGGCTGTTGGGGGTGGGGGAGGGCATCCCGGCCCGCTCCACTATGGACTTCACGTGAAGATCGTCCAGCTGCGCCAGGATCGCCTTCCCCACCCCGGTGGCGTGCAGATGCACTCGGCGGCCCACTTCAGTGAACATCCGCATCGAGCGTGAGGACGGAACCTGGGCCACATACATGGCCATATCGGTGTCCAGGATGGCCATATTGGCAGTCTCGCCCAGCTGCTCAGCCAGCTGCGCCAACCGCGGCTGGGCTGCGGCCCCGAGCTGACGCCCGGCCACCTCGCCCATAATGATGAACCGCGGACCCAGCCCGTAGCGGCGCCCGGAGACCTGACGGACATAGCCCATAGCGGTCAGCGCCTGAAGGATCCGATGAGTGGTGGGCAGCGGGATCTCCACAGCCTCGGCGATCTCCGAGAGACTCAGATGCTCCTCGGAAGCGGTGATGTGCTCCAGAATCTCGAAGGTCCGCGTCACCGACTGCACGCCGGCCGGCGTCTTCGTCACCTGCTCCACCCCCGCTCAACACTGTGGTTGCACAGAGAGTACCAAGCCGGTGATCACCGTCCGCTGTGCGGACCGAATCTGCGCCCACGGTGCCGAGCGCATAAACTGGCGTGGATCGTCTACGCCCTGACCCGTTCTGACCACGATGGAGCAGTATGTCTGAGTCATCGGTCTCTGCCGCTGAGACCCCGCCCGTTCCGCATCCGCTGGATGAGGCCGCCGTCGAGCAGGCCGTCACCGCTGCGCTGGAAGCCTTCGAGGCCGCCGACGACCTGGAGCAGCTCAAGGCCGCGCGGCTGGCCCACACCGGCGACCGGGCCCCGATCGTGCTGGCCAACCGGCAGATCAAAGACCTGGAGAAGGACCAGAAGAAGCAGGCGGGCAAGCTGCTGGGTGCCGCCCGTGGCCGCATCCAGAAGGCGCTGGCCGCGCGCACCGAAGTGCTGGAGGCTGAGCACGCCGAGCGCATGCTGGCCGAGGAGACTGTCGACGTCACTGCCGCGCCACGGCGGCGCAGCCTCGGAGCCCGCCACCCGATCAGCCGGCTGCAGGAGAAGGTCTCCGACGTCTTCACCGCCATGGGCTGGGAGATCGCCGAGGGTCCGGAGCTGGAGTCGGAGTGGTTCAACTTCGACGCGCTGAACTTCGACCCGGACCACCCGGCCCGGGAGATGCAGGACACCTTCTTCGTGGAGCCGGCCGAAGCCCATCTGGTGCTGCGCACCCACACCTCCCCGGTGCAGATCCGCTCCCTGCTGACGCGCAAGCTCCCGGTCTACGTGCTGGCCCCGGGCAAGGTCTTCCGCACTGATGAGTTGGATGCCACCCACACTCCGGTGTTCCATCAGTTCGAGGGACTGGCTGTGGACAAGGGCCTGACCATGGCCGACCTGAAGGGCACTCTGGAGCACTTCGCTCGAGCCATGTTCGGCCCCGAGGCGGCCATCCGGCTGCGGCCCAGCTTCTTCCCGTTCACCGAGCCATCGGCGGAGATGGACGTCTGGCACCCGCACGCCAAAGGCGGACCGCAGTGGGTGGAATGGGGCGGCTGCGGCATGGTGCACCCCAATGTGCTGGCCGCCGCGGGGATCAAGGACCCCGAATACACCGGATTCGCCTTCGGAATGGGTGTGGAGCGCACACTGATGTTCCGCAATGAGGTGCCGGATATGCGAGACATGATCGAGGGCGATATCCGCTTCAGCGCCCAGTTCGGAATGGAGGTCTAGAGGCATGCGCATCCCCCTGTCATGGATCCGGGAGTACACCCAGTTCCCGGCCGACGGCACGCCCGAGGACCTGATGGCCGCGCTGGTGCGGGTCGGACTCGAAGAGGAGGACGTTCACCGGCCCTCTGACGAGATCTCCGGGCCCATCGTGGTCGGCGAGGTGCTGGAGAAGGTCCCCGAGCCGCAGTCCAACGGCAAAACCATCAACTGGTGCCAGGTGCGGGTGGTCCCCGAAGGCGCCCAGCAGCAGCTGAGTGGAGACGGCATCTCCGCCGACGGCGTCCAGGGCGTGGTCTGTGGAGCCCATAACTTCGAGGTCGGCGACAAAGTGGTGGTCACCCTGCCCGGGGCTGTGCTGCCGGGGAACTTCCGGATCTCCGCGCGGAAGACCTACGGGCACCTCTCAGCCGGGATGATCGCCTCAGCCAAGGAGCTGGGCCTGGGCGAGGATCACAGCGGCATTCTGGTGCTCGGCGAGCTGGGCCTGGACCCTGAGCCTGGCGACGACGCTCTGGAGCTGCTGGGACTGACAGACTCCGCGGCCGAGATCAACGTGACTCCAGACCGCGGATACGCCTTCTCCATCCGTGGAGTAGCACGTGAATACTCCCACGCTACCGGCACCGAGTTCACCGACCCGGCCTCCCAGGTGCAGATCGCCGAGGCGACCTCCGCCGGGCATGAGGTGATCCTCGACGACGACGCCCCGATCTACGGGACCCCGGGCTGCGACAGCTTCGTGGCCAGGACGGTGACGGGCATCAACCCCGCTGCGCCCACCCCGCCCTGGATGGCTGCCCGGCTGCGGCTGGCCGGAATGCGGCCGATCAGCCTGCCGGTGGACATCTCCAACTATGTGATGTGGGAGCTGGGGCAGCCGCTGCACTTCTACGATGCGGACAAGCTCCAGGGTCCGATCCGGGTTCGCCGCGCCGCCGCCGGGGAGCAGCTGACCACGCTGGACGAGAAGCAGCGCACGCTGAACCCCGAGGACTTGGTGATCGCCGATGACCGAGGCGCCATCGGCCTGGCCGGAGTGATGGGCGGTGCCGCCACCGAGGTGGACGCAGAGACCTCAACCGTGCTGATCGAATCGGCCCACTTCGACCCGATCAGCATCGGACGCACCCGACGGCGGCACAAGCTGCCCTCCGAGGCGTCGAAGCGCAACGAGCGCGGGGTGGACCCGCTGCTGGCTGCGGTGGCCGCCCAGCGAGCAGTCGATCTGCTGGTCGAGCTCGCCGGCGGCACTGACACCGGAGCCATCACCTCAGCCGGAGAGCCCGTGCTGCCCGAACCCATCACCCTGGATCAGCAGCGGGCGGAACGGCTCACCGGAGGTCCCTACGGCGCCCAGCAGGTCACCGAATCGCTGATCGCCGTGGGCTGCGCGGTGGAAGCGCTGGAGACCGGAGAGCTCAGCGTCACCCCGCCCAGCTGGCGGCCGGACCTCACCATCGCTGAGGACCTGGTGGAGGAGATCGCCCGGCTGGTGGGGTACGACCAGATTCCCTCCCGCCTGCCGGTCGCCCCGGCCGGCCGCGGCCTGACGCAGGACCAGCAGCGACGCCGCACAGTGCTGTCCGGACTGGCGGCGGCAGGTTACACCGAGGTGCTGAGCTACCCGTTCTACTCCGAGGAGGCCAACCAGCTCTTCGGGCGGGGCTCGGACGAACAGCCGCTGGACATGGTGCGATTGGCCAACCCGATCGCCAGCCAGTACCCGACGCTGCGCACCAGCCTTCTGCCGGGACTGCTGGACGCGCTTCGGCGCAATGTCTCCCGCGGATTCGGCGACCTGGCGCTGTTCGAATCAGGAAGCGTCTTCCTGCCCGGACAGGGCCTGGGCAGCACTGAGATCCCCGGACTGGGCGCGCACCCAGGCGATGCCGTGCTGGAGGACCTGCAGGCCGGCATCCCCGACCAGCCGCTGCACATCGCCGCCGCCCTCTGCGGCCGCGAGCCTGCCGCGACGGTGGGTCAGCCCGGCCGGGCCCGGGACTGGGCTGATGCGGTGGAGGCCGCGCGCACGGTGGCGCACCTGCTGAACGTGGATCTGGAGATCGCCCAGGGGCAGCACCAGGCGTTCCACCCCGGCCGCACCGCCCAGCTGATGGTGGCCGGCCGGCCGGTGGGCTGCGCCGGAGAGCTGCACCCCAAGGTCGTTCAAGCCCAGGACCTGCCGGAGCGCACCAGCGCGATGGAGCTGGACCTGGGGGCGGTCATGCAGGCGGCGGCGAGCCAGGTCACCGCCTCGGCGATCTCCACCTTCCCGCCGACCACACAGGACGTGGCGCTGATCGTGGCAGAGTCGGTCACCGCGGCCGAGCTGGAGCGCACCCTGGCTGAAGGGGCCGGTGGGCTGCTGGAGCATATCGAGCTGTTCGACGTCTACTCCGGGCAGGGCATTGAGCAGGGGCAGAAATCCATGGCCTATGCGCTGCGATTCCGGGCCGCCGACCGCACGCTGACCGTCGAAGAGGCCTCCGAAGCGCGCGAAGCCGCCGTCGCGCTGGCCGCCCAGCGGCACGGCGCGGTGCAGCGCAGCTGACTGAGCACGACGCCGCAGGCCGACGCGGGCCCGGCGGTTGCTGCCCCGGGCCCGCGCCGGCGTCGAGGTGACAGCCAGCGCCGGGGCACAAGCTGCCCGCGCCCGGAGTTCGCAGCCCAGGCCGCGGGGACTGCGGGATCAGGGGATCAGCAGCAGCTTGCCGGTGGTGCGGCGGTTCTCCAGGTCAGTGTGGGCCTGGCCGGCGTCCTCCAGGCGGTAGCGCTGACCGATGCTGAGATTCAGCTGGCCCTCGGTGAGCGCAGTGAACAGCTCGGTGAAGCGCCAGGAGCGCTCCTCAGCATTGCGCAGATACCAGTGCACCGCCGGACGGGTGACATACAGGCCGCCGCGCCGGTTGAGATCCTGCAGATCATAGGGCGGCACCTGACCAGAGGCCCCTCCGTAGAGGACCAGCATTCCGCGCACCGCCAGCGAATCCAGCGAGCCGGTGAAAGTGGTCTTCCCGACGCCGTCGTAGACCACAGGGACACCGGCGCCGTGGGTGATCTCCCGGACCCGCTCTGCGAAGTTCTCATAGTCCAGGACATGGTCGGCCCCAGCGGCCTGGGCGATCTCGGCCTTCTCCGGTGTGGAGGTGGTGGTGATCACGCGCGCGCCCTTGGCCTTGAGCAGCTGGGTCAGAACCTGCCCGACCCCGCCTGCTCCGGCGTGGGTGAGCACCGTCTCCCCGGGGGAGACCTTATAGGTGGAGTTGATCAGATAGTGGGCGGTCACACCCTGCAGCGGCAGGGCGGCGGCCTGCTCATCGCTGACGCCCTCCGGAACCGGGACGGCCTTGGCTGCGTCGACCACGAAGTGCGAGGCGTAGGTCCCGGTGGCCGCCTCCGTGGTGGCCACGCGCTGACCCACCGAGAAGCCCTCCACGCCCTCGCCGAGGGCGATGACCTCCCCGGCGCCTTCAGTGCCGGGGACAAACGGGTACTCCACCGGGTAGACGCCGCTGCGCTGATAGGTCTCGATGAAGTTCACCCCGGCGGCCGCCGTCTTCACCAGCAGCTGGCCCTCCCCGGGGGAGGGCGCAGGCACCTCGACGGTCTCGAAGACCTCTGTGCCACCTGCTTCGACAGCGCGGGTGACGCGGGCGGTCTCCGGAAGGTCCTCTTCAAACATAGTGGGCTCGCTCATAATGCCGAGGTTACCCGAGTGAGGCGGGACGGCAGAAGCTCACGTCACTGCATAAATATTGATACCTCTGCATAAAATCGCGTAGTGTGGTGTCCAACGGCCGCCCCGACCGGCCGCATCCGCACCAGCAACGACTCCGAGGGAACCAGCCATGACCTACATTGCCGCAGTCTCCGGAGCCTCCGGCTACGCCGGCGGGGAGCTGCTGCGCCTGCTCGCCGGACACCCTGATGTGGAGATCGGCGCGGTGACCGCACATTCCAACGCCGGCCAGCGGCTCGGTGAACTGCAGCCTCATCTGCATCCGCTGGCCGAACGAGTGCTGACTGAGACCACCGCAGAGAACCTCGCCGGCCACGACGTCGTCTTCCTCGCCCTGCCTCATGGAGCTTCCGCAGAGATCGCCGCTCAGCTGGGGGAGGACACTGTGGTGATCGACGCCGCAGCCGACCACCGGCTGGAATCGGCCCAGCAGTGGGAGAGGTTCTACGGCACAGCTCACCACGGCACATGGCCCTACGGTCTGCCCGAGCTGCCCGGTCAGCGCCCCAAGCTCTCCGGCGCCCGCCGGATCGCGGTGCCGGGCTGCTATCCCACCACCATCCTGCTGGGCCTGGCCCCGGCCTTCGCTGCCGGGCTGGTGGAGCCGGAGGACGTGGTCATCGTCGCGGCTACCGGCACCTCTGGGGCCGGAAAGTCTCTGAAGCCGCATCTGCTCGGCTCAGAGGTGATGGGCGGAATGAGCCCCTACGGCGTCGGCGGAGTCCACCGGCACACCCCGGAGATCGAACAGGGCCTCTCCTCGGCGGCCGGGGAACCGGTGCAGATCTCCTTCACCCCGACCCTGGCGCCGATGTCCCGGGGCATTCTGGCCACCTCCACCGCGCGCCTGGCCCCGGGGACCACTGAGGCATCGCTGCGCGAGGCCTACCAGGCCCAGTACAGCGCAGAACCGTTCGTGCACCTGCTGCCGCCGGGCCAGTGGCCGGCCACCAAGCAGGTCATCGGGTCCAACCACGTCACCGTGCAGCTCGCCGTGGATGAGCATGCCGGCCGCGCAGTGATCGTCTCCGCCGCTGACAATCTCACCAAAGGCACCGCCGGCGGCGCGGTGCAGTCCATGAACATCGCACTGGGGCTGGAAGAGACCTCAGGGCTGACCACACTGGGAGTCTCACCATGAGCGTCACCGCCGCCGCCGGATTCCGTGCGGCAGGAGTCACCGCCGGACTGAAGAGCAGCGGACGCGACGTCGCGCTGGTGGTCAACACCGGGCCGCTGAAGCACGCCGCTGCCGTGTTCACCAGCAACCGGGTGGCCGCCGCCCCGGTGCTGTGGTCCCGCCAAGCCATCAGTGACGGCCGGGCTGACGCGGTGGTCCTCAACTCCGGCGGGGCCAACGCCTGCACCGGAGCACCGGGATTCGCCGACACCCATACCACTGCCGAGCAGACAGCCGAACTGCTCACCGCCGCCGGCGCGGACACCTCGGCCCAAGATGTGCTGGTCTGCTCCACCGGACTGATCGGCGAACGGCTGAACATGCCCGCGCTGCTGGGCGGTCTCCAGGCCGCCGTCGGGACGCTGGAGGACACCCCCGAGGCCGGGAGCCAGGCCGCCGAAGCGATCCTGACCACAGACACCGTCACCAAGACAGCGGCCGTGCAGACCGCCGAGTTCACCGTAGGAGGCATGGCCAAAGGCGCGGGCATGCTCGCCCCCGGCATGGCCACCATGCTGGCAGTGATCACCACCGACGCCGCAGTGGAGTCCGCCCAGCTCGACGCCGCCCTGCGCGAGGCGGTGCGGGTCAGCTTCAACCGGGCCGACTCCGACGGCTGCATGTCCACCAATGACACGGTCATCGCCATGGCCTCCGGTGCACACCCGCAAGCGGGGGAGACCGACGCCGAAGCCTTCCAGCAGGCGCTGACCGAGGTGTGCCAGAGGCTGGCGCGGGAGCTGATCGCCGACGCCGAAGGCGCCCACCATGAGATCGCAGTGCGCACCATCCACGCCGCCGACGAAGACCAGGCCGAGCGGGCCTCCCGGGCAGTGGCCCGCTCCAACCTGTTCAAGACCGCCATCTTCGGCGGCGACCCGAACTGGGGCCGCGTACTGGCGGCGGTCGGAACCACCGACGTCGACTTCGACCCCACCACCATCGACGTCTCGATCAACGGGGTCTGGGTCTGCCGGGCCGGCGGCATCGGAGAGGACCGCTCCCTGGTGGATCTTTCTGCCCGCCAGGTGGAGGTGGTCATCGACCTGCACGCAGGCCACGCCGAAGCCACCATCCTCACCAATGACCTCACCCACGACTACGTCCACGAGAACAGCGCCTACTCCACCTGAGGGGTCAGCCGCCGGCAGCGCCCCTGCGATGAGGAAGCATCCATGAATCCCACACCCAGCCTCACCCCACGCGACACCGCCTCCCTGGCCACCGCCGGAGACAAGGCGGAGGTGCTCATCGAAGCGCTGCCGTGGATGAAGCGGTTCGCCGGGCAGACCATTGTGGTCAAATACGGCGGCAATGCGATGATCAATGACCAGCTGCGCCGCGCCTTCGCCGAGGACGTCGTCTTTCTGCGGCATGTGGGGGTCAACCCGGTGATCGTCCACGGCGGCGGGCCCCAGATCAACCACATGCTCAGCCGGCTGGGCATCGAATCCGAATTCCGCGGCGGCCTGCGGGTCACCACCGGCGAGACCCTGGAGGCGGTGCGCATGGTGCTCACCGGACAGGTCGGCCGGGAGCTGATCGGCCTGATCAACTCGCACGGCCCCTATGCGGTCGGCCTCTCCGGGGAGGACGCCGCCCTGCTGCGCGCCCGCCGCACCCAGGCCGAGGTGGACGGCGAGCAGGTGGACATCGGCCTGGTCGGCGAAGTCACCGGAGTCAACCCCGCAGCCGTGGAGGACCTGGTCGCCGCCGGCCGTATCCCGGTGATATCCACCATCGCCCCGGAGTTCGACGAGCACGGCCAGCCCACCGGAGAGGTGCTGAACATCAACGCTGACCTTGCCGCCTCCGCAGTGGCCTCGGCACTGGGGGCGGCCAAGCTGGTGATGCTCACCGATGTGGAGGGCCTGTACGCCGACTGGCCGGACACCTCTTCGCTGATCTCTTCGCTGTCCGCCTCGGACCTGCGGGCGATGCTCCCCACGCTGGAGTCAGGAATGATCCCCAAGATGACCGCCGCCCTGAAAGCCGTCGAGGCCGGAGTCCCGCGCGCCGCCGTCGTCGACGGACGTCAGCCGCACTCGATGCTGCTGGAGATCTTCACCACCGAAGGGGTCGGCACCCAAGTGGTGCCCGATGAGGAGGAACAGCTGTGAGTCACCCGCACCACGACGCCGACTGGCTCACCAGGTACGAGCGCAGCCTGATGGGTGTCTTCGGCACGCCCCAGCAGCTGCTGCAAACCGGAGCCGGCGCTTGGGTCACCGATGCCGAGGGCCGGCAGCTGCTGGACATGCTCGGCGGCATCGCGGTCAACGCACTGGGCCACGGGCACCGGCGCATAGTGGAGGCGATCACCGAGCAGGCCGCCGCGCTGGGCCACATCTCCAACCTGTTCACCTCAGAGCCGCAGATCCGCCTGGCCGAGCAGCTGCTGCAGCTCTGCCGCGCGCCGGAGGGCTCCACCGTCTTCTTCGCCAACTCCGGATCCGAGGCCAATGAAGCAGCGCTCAAAGCTGTGCTCAAGCACCGCAGCGCCACCGGCAGGCAGCGGATCCTCGCCCTGGAGAACAGCTTCCACGGACGCACCCTCGGAGCACTGTCACTTACCCACAAGCCGGCCTACCGCGAGCCGTTCGGACCGCTGGTGCCGGGCATCGAATTCCTGCCCCCCAATGACCTGGACGCTCTGGAGGAGGTCTTCGCGGCCGACGACGTCGCCGGGATCTTTCTGGAACCCATCCAGGGCGAGGCCGGAGTGCTTCCGCTCACCGACCAGTACCTGCTGCGAGCCCGGGAGCTGACCCGCCGCCACCAAGCGCTGATGGTGCTCGATGAGGTGCAGACCGGCGTGGGACGCACCGGAGACTGGTTCCGCCACCAGGCGCTGGGGCAGGGCTTCCTGCCGGACCTGATGACCCTGGCCAAAGGACTGGGCTCCGGGTTCCCGATCGGCGCGCTGGTCGCCTTCGGCCCCGACGCCGGCTGTATGCTGCAGGCCGGTCAGCACGGCACCACCTTCGGGGGCAACCCGCTGGCGGCCGTGGCGGCAGAGACCACGCTGGCCGTCATCGAGGAGGAGGACCTGCTGACCAACGCCGCGCGCCGCGGCCGGCAGATCACCGCGGGCCTGCAGAGGCAGCCGCAGCTGGGGGAGATCCGCTGCTTCGGTCTGCACATCGGCATCGACCTCGCAGAGGAGGTAGCGGGTCCGGAACCGGCCAAGGAGCTGGTGACCATCGCCCGGCAGCGCCACGGCCTGATCATCAACGCCACCGGCCCCCGAACTCTGCGGCTGGCCCCGCCGCTGAATATCACCGCGGATGAGGTGGACGCCTTCCTGGACAGGTTCACCTCCACCCTCGCGGAGCTGACCCGATGACCCCACACCCCGAAGAACGCCGGTCCAGCCGGCTGCAGAAGGAGATGCCTCAGTGACCCGCCACTTCCTCACCGATCTGGACCTCAGCCCGGACGAATTGGTCCAGGTGCTCGACCTGGCCGATCGGCTCAAGGCTGAGCCCTACGCGCTGGGCGCACTGGCCGGGCCGCAGACTGCAGCGGTGATCTTCGACAAGACCTCCACCCGCACCCGGGTGTCCTTCGCCGCAGGCATCAGTGCGCTGGGCGGCAGTCCGCTGATCATCAACCCCGGCGAAGCCCAGCTGGGGCACAAGGAGTCCATCGCGGACACCGCACGGGTGTTGGAGCGGCAGGTCAGCCTCATCATCTGGCGCACCTACGCCCAGGCCGGACTGGAGGAGATGGCCGCATACAGCCGAGTCCCGGTGATCAACGCGCTCTCCGACGCCTACCACCCCTGCCAGCTGCTGGCGGACCTGATGACTGTCCGGGAGCGGCTGGGCAGTCTGCAGGGCCGGCGACTGGCCTACTTGGGGGATGCAGCCAATAATATGGCCGCCTCCTACCTGCTGGCCGGAGCCAACGCCGGCATGAAGGTGTGCGTGGCCGGACCGCAGGGCCATCTGCCCGCCGATCACATCGTCGCTGCCGCGGCCGAGCGCGCCCGCACCACCGGGGGAGAGGTGGCCGTGACCACCGACCCCGCGCAGGCGCTGGCCGGTGCGGAGGTGGTGGCCACCGATACCTGGGTGTCCATGGGGCAGCAGGAAGCGGCCGAGCCTGCCGAGACGTTCGCCGACTACCAGCTCAATGCGCAGGCACTTCAGCAGGCCGCCGACGGCGCGGTGGTGCTGCACTGCCTGCCGGCGACCCGGGGCGCGGAGATCACCGCAGAGGTGATGGACGGGCCCGCCTCGGCGGTGTGGGATGAAGCCGAGAACCGGCTGCACGCGCAGAAAGCGCTGATGGCCTGGCTGCTGGTCGAATCCGGACTGGCCGCTGACGAGGTTGTCCAGTGGGTCCGTCAGGAGGTCTCCCGATGACTCCGACCACCAAGACCGCCCGCCAGGCGAAGATCCGCGACCTGATCTCCCGCTCCTCCATCCGATCCCAGGCGGAGTTGGCTCAGCGGCTGGCAGAGGAGGGGGTCAGCGTCACTCAGGGCACGCTGAGCCGGGACCTGGTGGAGATCGGGGCCGCCCGAGTCCGCGGGGCCGAGGGCACGCTGATCTACGCGGTGCCCTCTGAAGGGCCGCAGCCGCAGCTGCAGGCCGATCAGGCGGAGGCCACCACCACCGCCAGGCTCGCGGCGCTGTGCCGGGATCTGCTGGTCTCGGCCGAGGCCAGCGCGAATCTGGTGATTCTGCGCACGCCCCCGGGTGCGGCCCAGTTCCTGGCAAGCGCCGTCGATCACTCCGGAGCCCGGCAGATCCTGGGCACTATCGCCGGCGACGACACGATCCTGGTGGTGGCCGCCGACCCGCAGGGCGGACAGGCGGTGGCCGATCACTTCACCGCACTGGCTGAAGGGCGCAGCTGAGGCTCAAGCCCACTGCTCCTCCATACTGGGCCATACCCGGCGCAGAATGTCATTCCAGGTCAGCACCCCCAGCATCTGGCCCTCGCGGCGCACCACGGCCAGCTGCTCTCCGGCGCGGCGCATCTGCTGGAAGGCCTCATAGATCGAGGTCTCCGCCTCCACCACCAGGGCAGGGCGCGCAAGCTCCCGGGCAGGATGATCGGCCGGGACGGTGAGAGTGTCCCGCACGTGGACGATGCGCGGACTCTCCAGCGGCTCCAGCAGCACCCGCAGGTGCCCGGTGCGCCGGGCGGCGTCCTGCACATCAGAGGCAGCCGCGGCCGTCGGCACCGAGGTCACGGCGGAGTTGCTGCGCTCGGCGACGACGTCGGCCGCGGTGAGCGACTCCAGTTCGATGATGCTGGAGATCTGCCGACCTGAGGCCTGGTCCAATGCTCCGACCCGGGTGGAGTGCTCCACCAGGTGACGGATGGTCTCTGAGTCGTAGCCGGCTGCGGCGGCACGGTCCACCGGTTCCACGCCGGTGGCGCGCACCAGCCGGTTGGCCAGATGGTTGACCCAGACCAGCAGCGGCCGCACCGGCCACAGGATCGTCCGGGCAGGCCCGGAGACCAGCCGCGCGGCAAGTTCAGGATGCGCAATGGCCCAGGACTTCGGCGCCATCTCGCCGACCACCAGGTGCAGGAAGGTCATCAGCAGCAGCGCCAGCACGAACGCCGCGGCGTCCGCGGCCCAGGTGGGAAGGCTCAGCTCCACCAGCAGGGGCGTCAGCGCATGATGGACCGCCGGCTTGCTCACCGCACCGAGCGCGAAGGTGCAGGCGGTGATGCCCAGCTGGGCGCCGGCGAGCATGATGGTCAGCTCATTGAGGCTGCGCAGGGCCGCGCGCGAGCTGCGGCTGGATTCGGCAGTTTCCTCCAGCCTGTGCCGGCGAGCGGCCAGCAGAGCGAACTCGAGGATGACGAAGACTGCCGAGAGGGCGATGATCCCCACCGTGGCGATCAGCGGTATCAGCCACTCGCTCATGCCTCTTCGACCTCTTTCTCCACCAGGGTGACCGAGACCTGCTGCGGGACATGGCGCTCCACGCTGAGCACTGTGACCTCCAGGTGGCGCTGCGGCGGGTCGGTCTCTGCATAGTCCGCCGGATCCGCCGGCAGGTCCACCACCAGCTGCTGACCGACATCAGGCAGGCCGCCTTCCTGGGAGATCAGCAGCCCGGCCAGGGTCTCGTAGTCGCCGTGGGGCAGGTCATAGCCGATGGTCCGCTCCACCTCGTCCAGGTGGAGGTCGGCGTCAATGACCCACTGGCGGGCCCCGGCGTGCTCCACCCCTGGGGGATCGTCGTCGTCGTGCTCATCGGTGATCTCTCCGAGGACCTCTTCGGCCAGATCCTCCATGGTCACCACACCGGTGAACCCGCCGTACTCGTCGATGACGCAGGCCAGCTGCGTGCGTTCGGCCCGCAGGGTGCGCACGGCTTCAGGCAGCGGCATCAGAGTGGGGATGATGACCGGGGCGCGCATCATCGCTGTCACCGGCTGGTCGTCCTGCCAGTCGGAGAGCAGCAGGTCGATCATATGCGCCACTCCGATGGGTTCGTCCTTGTCGTTGACCACCGGGTAGCGGGTGTGCTCCTCGGCCATGAGCTGCCGCACCTGGCCGATGGTGGTCTCCGGAGAGACGTAGCCGGTGCGGGAGCGGGGGACCATGGCGTGCTCGACGTCGTGGTCGGGGAAGTCCAGGACCCGGTCCAGGGCCAGGAACAGCTCATCGGGAAGCTCCCCGCTGTCGTGGGAGCTGGTGACGATATGCTCCAGGTCCTTCACCGTGGCGCTGGACTCCACGTCATGGACCGGCTCGATGCGCAGTATGCGCAGCAGCGCATTGGCGGATTTGTCGAAGATGGTCACCAGCCAGCCGAAGACGCTGAGGTAGATCTTGGTGGAGCGGGCCAGCCCCAGGGCCAGCGGCACCGGATTCGCGATGGCGTAGTTCTTCGGGAAGAGCTCACCGAAGATCATCTGCACCACAGTGGAGACGGCCAGCGCCAGAACAGTGCCGATGGAGATGCTCAGCGCCGCTGGAACTCCGGCGGCGCCGATGAGGGCGCCCAAACCGCTGCCGACCAGGGGCTCGGCCACATAGCCGACCAGCAGGCCGGTCACTGTGATGCCCAGCTGCGCCCCGGAGAGCATGAAGGAGGTGCGGGTGGTGACCTGCAGCGCGTGCTGTGCGGCCCGGTCGCCGCCCTCAGCCATGGCGCGGAGTCGGTTGCGGTCCACCGACATATAGGCGAACTCCTGGGCCACAAAGTAGCCGTTCGCCGCGATGATGAGAAGGATCAGAAGACAGCCGAGAACCAGCAGCAGGGCAGCGGTCACGTCAGGTTCCCAACTCCCCGGCAGCCGGTGCCATCGTTGAACGCATCCAGAAGCTGGCGCATGGCGTCCAGGCCGAACATCTCCGCCACCGCGTAGGCGCTCTGAGATCCCAGGTGCGGATCCGCCCCGGCCCGCAGCAGGGTGCCGGTGATCTCCTGATTCTGGCGGAAGACAGCGCACCCCAGTGCGGACTGCCCGCGGTCGTTGATGCGGTCCACCTCGGCGCCGCGCTGCAGCAGTCCTTCCACCAGGTCAGCGTGGTCGTTGTAGGCAGCCAGAATCAGCAGGGTGTCTCCCTTGTCATTGGTGAGATTGGCCGGGACGCCTTTGTCCACCAGCTCCAGCAGCTCCTGGGTCCGGCCGGAGCGGGCCAGATCGAACATGGAGGCTAAGAACTCCAGCTGCTCCTCAGTGAGATCCTCCACGCCGCTGGGACCGGGGTTCTGCGTATCAGACATGGCACAACTTTACTGGGTGGACCGCGGCACAGCTTCACTGAGTAGACCGCCGCGGCTGGGCCGCCCTCCCACCGAATGATAAGTATGCGAAGCACTGAATATTTATGTAGAATGTGGGGCGAGCACCGAGCTTTCGACCCCTGAGGAGATTCCGTGACTGACCGCATTGTTCTCGCCTACTCCGGCGGATTGGACACCTCCGTGGCCATCGGCTGGATCGCTGAGGCCACCGGGGCTGAAGTCATCGCCGTCGCCGTCGACGTCGGGCAGGGCGGAGAGTCCCTGGAGACGGTGCGTCAGCGCGCCCTGGACTGCGGGGCGGTTGAAGCCTATGTGGCCGATGCCCGCGACGAGTTCGCCGCCGAGTACTGCATGCCCACGCTGAAGGCCAACGGCCTCTACATGGACGCCTATCCGCTGGTCTCGGCGATCTCCCGGCCGGTGATCTCCAAGCACCTGGTGGCCGCCGCAAAGCAGTTCGGCGCCTCCACAGTGGCCCACGGCTGCACCGGCAAAGGCAATGACCAGGTGCGCTTCGAGGTCTCCATCCAGACCCTGGGCCCGGAGCTGAAGTGCATCGCCCCAGTCCGCGATCTGGCGCTGACCCGGGACAAGGCCATCGACTACGCCACAGCCCATGACCTGCCGATCGAGACCACCAAGAAGAACCCGTTCTCCATCGACCAGAACGTCTGGGGCCGCGCGGTGGAGACCGGCTTCCTCGAAGACATCTGGAACGGACCCACCAAGGACGTCTACGACTACACCGAGGACCCGGCCTTCCCGCCAGCGCCGGACACCCTCACCCTCACCTTCGACGCCGGAGTCCCGGTGGCCATCGACGGCGAGACCCTCACCCCGCTGCAGATCATCGAGCAGCTCAACCGCCGCGGCGGCGCCCAGGGCGTGGGCCGGATCGACATCGTCGAAGACCGCCTGGTGGGCATCAAGTCCCGCGAGGTCTACGAGGCCCCGGGCGCGATGGTGCTCATGGCTGCCCACCGCGAGCTGGAGAACATCACTCTGGAGCGCGAGCAGGCGCGGTTCAAGAAGACAGTGGACCAGCGCTGGACCGAGCTGGTCTACGACGGCCAGTGGTTCTCCCCGCTGAAGCGCAACCTGGACGTGTTCATCGATGAGACCCAGAAGTACGTCTCCGGAGACATCCGCATGGAGCTGCACGGCGGCCGCGCCACTGTGCTGGGCCGCCGCTCGGAGACCAGCCTCTACGACTTCAACCTGGCCACCTATGACACCGGCGACACCTTCGACCAGTCCTCGGCCCGCGGCTTCATCGACATCTACGGTCTCTCCGCCAAGACCGCCTCGGAGCGCGAGCAGCGCCTGCACGGCGGCCCGGACCTTGCCGGCGCCGGCGTGCAGAAGTGAGCGGGCCGGTCCTCACCGCCGCGGATGACCGCTGAAGTAGAGTGCTCACACCATGACTGACAACCAGCCCGCTGCCAGCGGCAGCACACACCAGGGATCGCTGTGGGGCGGACGCTTCGCCTCCGGACCGGCCGATGTGATGGCCGCGCTGAGCAAGTCCACCCACTTCGACTGGAAGCTCGCCCGCTACGACATCGCCGGCTCCCGCGCCCACGCACGCGTGCTGCACCGGGCGGGGCTGCTCACCGAGGCTGACCTGGCAGGCATGCTCTCAGCCCTCCAGCGGCTGGAGGACGACGTCGTCTCCGGGCGCTTCACGCCCGAGGAGACTGACGAGGACGTCCACGGCGCCCTGGAGCGCGGACTGCTTGAGCGGGCAGGGGAGGAACTGGGCGGAAAACTGCGGGCCGGCCGGTCCCGCAACGACCAGATCGCCACTATGGTGCGGATGTACCTGCGCGATGAGACACGCGCCATCGCCTCCGGAGTGCTGGACGTGGTGGATGCCCTGATCGCGCAGGCCCGTGCGCATCCGAGCGATCCGATGCCCGGACGCACCCACCTGCAGCACGCCCAGCCGGTGCTGCTGGCCCACCACCTGCTGGCCCACGCCTGGCCGCTGCTGCGCGATGTGGACCGGCTGCGCGACCTGGACCGCCGCCTGGCCTACTCGCCCTACGGCTCCGGCGCCTTGGCCGGGTCCTCCCTGGGCCTGGACCCCGCGCAGGTGGCCGAGGAACTGGGCTTCGACGGACCGGTGGAGAACAGCATCGACGGCACCGCCTCCCGGGACCTGGTCGCAGAATTCGTCTGGGTCGCATCCATGATCGGGGTGGACCTCTCACGCATCAGCGAGGAGGTGATCATCTGGGCCACCAAGGAGTTCGGCTTTGTGACCCTGGATGACGCCTACTCCACCGGCAGCTCGATCATGCCGCAGAAGAAGAACCCGGACATCGCCGAACTCGCCCGCGGCAAATCCGGGCGGCTCATCGGCGATCTGACCGGACTGCTGGCCACCCTGAAGGCGCTGCCCCTGGCCTACAACCGAGACCTGCAGGAGGACAAGGAGCCGGCCTTCGACGCCGTGGACACCCTCGCGCTGCTGCTGCCGGCGGTCTCCGGGATGATCTCCACCCTCACCTTCCACCCCGAGCGGCTGGCGGAGCTGGCGCCGCAGGGCTTCTCCCTGGCCACCGATATCGCCGAATGGCTGGTCCGCCAAGGCATCGGCTTCCGCACAGCACACGAGGTGGCCGGCGAATGCGTGCGTGCCTGCGAAGCACACACCCCTACCAAGGAGCTGCACGAGCTCACCGATGAGGAACTGGCCGCCATCCACCCTGCGCTGACCCCGCAGGTCCGTGAGGTGCTCACCGTGGAGGGCTCGCTGGCCTCGCGCGACGGCATCGGCGGCACCGCTCCGCAGCGGGTGGCCGAGCAGACCGAAGCAGCTGCCCAGCGGGCGGCTGAATACCGCAGCGGCCTGGAGGCGATGCCGCCGGTGCTCTCTGACCAGGAGCAGGACTGAGTCCCTCCGCGCAGAAGCTGACACCGGTTCAGCGCCGACGACGCCGGCTGTATCCCGCCCTGGGCGGGGCAGCCGCGCTGGCGGCCGCCGTCGTGCTCATCCGCGGCTGCGCCGCAGGCGAACCGGAGGAGCCCCACCCCACTGAGCTGGGCTACCCGCCGGCCCCGGAGCAGCACCAGCCTGAAGAGGTCCCCGACGCCGAACAGCTGGTGGGCCAGGTGCCCACCGCTGAGCTGGTGGACCCGCAGTGGGTGGCTGACACCGCCGAGCGGACCCGCATCCCCGAACGTGCCGTGGCCGCCTATGCCGGTGCCGCAGTGCATACGGCCCAGACCAATCCCGACTGCGGGCTCGGCTGGAACACCCTGGCCGGCATCGGGCGCGTGGAATCGGTCCACGGCGCGCACGGCGGGTCCAGCATCAATGAGGACGGAGTGGTGGACCCGCCGGTGATCGGTGTGGCCCTCGACGGCAGCCAGGGCGTGATGGAGATCCCTGACACCGACGGCGGCGAGCTGGATGGGGACGAGGAATGGGATCGAGCTGTGGGCCCCATGCAGTTCATCCCCACCACCTGGAACTCCTATGCGCAGGACGCCGACCTCACCGGGGAGGCAGATATTCACCAGTACGACGACGCCGCGCTGACCGCCGCGGCCTACCTCTGCGCCCGTGGTGGGGACCTCACCGACGACCGCGGATGGGTCGATGCAGTCTCCGCCTATAACCAGTCGGTCTCCTACGCCCAGGATGCAGCGCGCCACGCAGAGGACTACGGCCAGCAGTAGCACTGCCGCGGCCGACACCGGGCTGATCTGCCAGGATGGAGTGCTGTGGACATCACCGAGCTGACCGAGCTGTTCGACGCCCCGGCCGTGGAGGTCGCCCCGCACCTTCTGGGCTGCCTGCTCAGCGTGATCACTGCGGAGGGCACCGTCACCGTGCGGCTGACCGAAGTGGAGGCCTACGGAGACGCCGGCGAGGACCCCGGCGCGCACAGCTACAACGGGCCCACTGCGCGCAACGCCTCGCTGTTCGGCCCACCTCGGCACGCCTACGTCTACCAGTCCTACGGAATCCATTACTGCCTGAACCTGACCGCCCACGCCTCCGGCGCCGGGGGAGTGCTGCTGCGGGCAGCCGAGGTGGTCAGCGGCCGGGAGACCGCCGTGGCCCGGCGCGGAGGCCGCGACACCGGAGCCAAGCTGCTCTCCGGCCCCGGCCGGCTGGGACAGGGGCTGGGCGTCACCCTGGGCATGGACGGCAGTCCCGTCCACCTGAGTCCGGAGCCGGCCACCGCGGACGGGCAGCCGCTGGACCAGGCCCAGCTGGTCCGGTTCACCCTGACCCCGCCGGACAGCCCGGCAGGGCCGGTCAGCAGCGGCCCGCGGGTGGGAGTCTCCGGCATCGGCGGCAGCGCCGAGTTTCCGTGGCGCTTCTGGGTGCGCGGTGACCGCAGCGTCAGCGCCTACCGGCCGGGACGCAATGTGCCGGTCATCAGTTAGGACCCGCGTAAGGTTCCGTTCACGTTCCGGGGAGTAGTATTGACTGATCATTTTCCGCGATCGAGAGTGCCACAGCCTTCATGAGTGAGAAGAACACCACCGCCGAGGCCGACGCCGAGCGGAGCGGTCATGCACAGGCCGAGGGCGGGATTCCGCTGCCGGACCTGGACGCAGGGATCGACGAAGAGCGCGCATACGTTTCCACGCTGTACCAGCGGCTGGACGAGCTGCGTGAGGAGAGCCAGCGGCAGCTGAGCCGAGTGCGCAGCACCGGGGCAGTAGGCACTATGCAGAACATCTCCGAGCGTGACGCCTTCGCCACTATGTACGAGGACCGTCTGGCGCAGCTCAACGCAGTGGATGACCGGCTGGTCTTCGGCCGTCTGGACCTGGACTCGTCCCAGCCTCGCTACATCGGCCGGATCGGGCTGAGCACCGAGTCCCGGCAGCGGCTCATGCTGGACTGGCGCGCCCCCGAGGCCGGAGTGTTCTACCAGGCCACCGCTTTCGACCGGCAAGGGGTGCGACGGCGGCGCCACCTGCTGCTGAAACGCCGGGTGGTTCAGGGACTCGAGGACGAGGTCCTGGACGCCAGCCTGCTGGAGGAGAACACCGAGAACCACGGAGACGGCGCCCTGCTGGCGGCGCTCACCGCCCGCCGCACCGGCCAGATGGGCGATATTGTGGCCACCATCCAGGCCGAGCAGGATCGCATCATCCGGGCCGACCGCTCCGGAGTGCTGGTGGTCCAGGGCGGGCCCGGCACCGGCAAGACCGCCGTGGCTCTGCACCGCGCGGCCTATCTGCTCTACGCCCACCGGGAGCGGCTGAAGTCAGCCGGTGTGCTCATCGTCGGCCCCAATGCCACCTTTATGTCCTATATCGAACGGGTCCTGCCCTCTCTGGGTGAGACCGGGGTGGTCATGTCGTCGCTGGCCGATCTCTACCCCGGGGTGCGCGGAGTCCCGGAGCAGGATCCTCGGGTCACCGAGATCAAAGGCAGACTCTGCTGGGCGGAGATCATCGCTGATGCCGTGGCGCACCGGCGCCGCACCATCCCGCAGCCGCGGGAGGTCACCATCGACGGCGTGAAGGTGACGGTGACCCCGAAGATGGTCAAGCGCGGCATCGAACGGGCCAAAGCCACCGGCAAGCCCTATAACGAGGCCCGCGGGACATTCGTGAAGGTCATGGTCAAAGAGATTGCGGAGAAGCTGGAGCACATTCTGCAGAAGCGCTCCGAAGGCAATGAGGCAGACCGCAGCTATCTCACCGAAGACGTCCGGACCTCCCGGGACGTGCGGGTCCTGCTGAACCTGTGCTGGATGCCGCGGACTCCGCAGGCGCTTCTGGAGGATCTCTTCTCCAAGCCCCAGTACCTCGCCGACGTCGCCCCCCAGCTGACTGCTCAGGAGCGCGAGCTGCTGCAGCGCCAGCCCGGCAGCGCCTTCACCATCGATGATGTGCCCCTGCTGGATGAGGCCGCCGAGCTGCTGGGCGAACTCGACGAATCCGCCGGCCGCGAGGAGGCCCGCCAGAAGGCCGCGCGGGAGAAGGACCTGGAGAACGCCCGCAAAGCCGTGGAGAACGCCGCACCGCAGCTGGAGGAGATGGGCATCGAAGGGTTCCTCGACGCCGAGGCGGTCGCGGACATCAACGCCGCCACCGGTCCGGCGATGACCGCAGCCGAGCGGGCCGGGGTGGACCGCACCTGGACCTACGGGCACATCGTGGTGGACGAGGCCCAGGAACTCTCCGCGATGCAATGGCGGGTGCTGATGCGCCGCTGCCCGCTGAAATCCTTCACCGCCGTCGGAGACATCGCCCAGGGATCCACGCCGAATGCCGCCGCCAGCTGGGAAGAGGCCTTCGCCCCATTCGTGGACGACCGGCTGCGCATCGAAGAGCTCACCGTCAACTACCGCACCCCGCGGATCATTGTGCAGCTGGCCGAACGGGTTGCAGCAGCCAACGGCCTGACCACCACCACCCTGCGCACCGTGCGCGAGGGGGACTATGAGCCGGTGGTGGAGAACCTCGCCGACGCCCAGCAGCTGGTCTCCGCCGCAGTGGAAGCCGTGGCGGCCGAGCACCGCCGCCTGGGAGAGGGGCTGGTGGCCGTCATCGCCCCGGAGTCCTGTGTGGCGCAGGTGCGCGAAGCGCTCACTGAGGCATACGGGAAGCGCGTAGGCCGCGGAGCAGGGTCCATGACCCAGGACATCGTCGCCCTCAGCGCCGAGGAGGCCAAGGGGCTGGAGTTCGACGCCGTGGTGATCCTGGAGCCGACCGAACTGGTGGAGGAGGCTGCCGGCCGCATCGGCAATCTCTACGTGGCGCTGACCCGTCCCACGCAGTCGCTGCGGGTGCTCGCATCGCGAGATCTTCCCGCAGGCTTCTGAGCGGCCGGTGCGTTCTGCGGTACCGTAGCTCTGTGACCGACATCAGCCAGAATCCGGCGCTCCAGACGCAGCAGAACGACCCCAGCTTCGCCAACATCTTCCAGGAGCTGAAGTGGCGCGGACTCATCCAGATCTCCACTGATGAGGCTGCTCTGGAGAAGGCCCTGGCCGAAGAGACCGTCACCTTCTACTGCGGATTCGATCCCACGGCGGCCTCGCTGCATCTGGGGCACCTGGTGCAGCTGCTGACCATGCGGCGCATCCAGCTGGCCGGGCACCGTCCGCTGGGGTTGGTCGGCGGAGCCACCGGACTCATCGGGGACCCCCGCCAGTCCGGTGAACGGGTGCTCAACACACCGGAGACCGTGGCCGGATGGGTCCAGCGCCTGCAGGATCAGGTGAAGCACTACATCTCCTTCGACGGCCCACAGGCCGCCCAGATGGTCAACAATCTGGACTGGTGGCAGGGCGTAGGCGCCCTGGAGATGATGCGTGACATCGGAAAGCACTTCCGGGTAGGCACCATGATCAAGAAGGAGATCATCGCCAAGCGGCTGCATTCCGATGAGGGCATCTCCTACACCGAATTCAGCTACCAGATCCTTCAGGGCTACGACTTCCTGCGCCTGCACCAGGACTACGGCTGCACTCTGCAGTTCGGCGGTTCGGACCAGTGGGGCAACATCACCTCCGGCACCGAGCTTGTCCGCAAAGCCGCCGGCGCGCAGGTCCACGCCTTGGGCACTCCGCTGATCACCAACTCCGACGGCACCAAATTCGGCAAGTCTGAGGGCAACGCCATCTGGCTGGACTCGGAGCTCTGCTCGCCCTATGCCTTCTACCAGTTCTGGCTCAACCAGGCCGATGCGGACGTCGTGGAGCGGCTGAAGGTCTTCACCTTCCTCACCCGCGCTGAGATCGAGGAGCTGGAGCGCGCCACCGCGGAAGCACCCTTCAAGCGTGAGGCGCAGAAGCGCCTGGCCTGGGAGGTCACCTCTCTGGTGCACGGGGAAGAGGCCACCCGGAAAGTGATCGCTGCCTCCGAGGCGCTCTTCGGAAAAGGTGAGATCGCGCAGATCGATGAGTCCACCCTGCAGGCGGTGGCCGCCGAAGTGCCGACTGCGCAGCTGCCGGCCGACGCCACCCCGGTCAGCCTGCTCACCGCTACCGGACTGGTCAGCTCCAATGCAGAGGCCCGCCGCGCTATCCAGCAGGGCGGGGCCTATGTGAACAACCAGAAGATCGACGACGCCGAGGCGCCGGTTCCTGATCACTGGTGGCTGCACGGCACATACCTGCTCATCCGGCGCGGCAAGAAGAACCTCGCCCTGGTGACCCGCGCCTAGCGCCCCGCATCATCCCAAGTCAGCGCTATATCGGGGGCTCGATCGGGTGTGGTGAGCGTCACGGCCTGATGGGTTTGCGCAGCGCGCGAAGGTGTGTGTAAAGTATTGATCCGTGCCCGGGGGAGACCCGCGGGGCACAGTCAGGGGTGATTCACCCCGAGCCACTTCTCAAGGTTTCGGCCTTGACTTCTGCGCCCAATATTCAGCGGAGACGCTGAGTTGACAGGCACAGGGGGAAGGGGTAACTTAGAGAAGTTGCTCCGGAGCGATTCAGAGGGTTTCTTCTGATGGTGCCGGCAGCGCTCGCAGCTTGAGAACTCAATAGTGTGCCAAGTTTGTTGACACCAATTATTTGTATTTGGTGAACCATGGTGCGTGCACCCCCGTGTGCGT
>NZ_JAJUJJ010000034.1 GCF_029265375.1 Nesterenkonia sp. | reverse complement strand
GGTTGTCAGAACTGAACTCCGGAGCAGTGATGTTGAGTGGCACCGCGGTGCCGCGTGGGCGTTCCAGCAGGCCATGGGACTGGTCTGGTATTACGAGAGGTCGAACCCAACCATGGCCCGCCTCGGAAGAAGCACATTATCTCGCATCCAAGAGGACCCGAATCTCTTCACCTAGTTGCGGCCACGGCGGGGCTCGATCCCGCGATCTCACGATGAGCGGATCACTGCAATTGGACCGATCACAGCACCGCGCGATATCGTATGGTTGATATCGGAGGTGATTGCCATGGAACAGATTCTGGTGCGCAACTTACCTGCGGGCACCAAGGCGGCCTTGCGTGCCCGAGCTGAAGCCCACAGCCGATCGGTCGAGGCGGAGACGCGGGAGATCATCGCCGAGGCACTCACGCGCGAACCTGTCACGATAGTGGACCTGCTGAGCACAGACGAGGGCGCGGACATCGAATTCGAACCCCAGCGACTCGGACTCACAGGCCGCACTGCTGAGCTATGAGATACATCCTCGACACCAACGTGGTCTCAGCACTACGCGTGCGAGGACGGAATCCAGCAGTCGAGGCTTGGGCGACTTCTGTCCCCGTGGCTGACCAGTTCGTCACGGCCACCACGATCGCAGAGATCGAACGCGGCGTGGTTGCCAAAGAACGAACTGACAAGGCCCAGGGCAAGATACTGCGCCGCTGGTTTGAGGAACGCGTCTTGCCAGCTTTCGCCGACCGCATCCTGCCTTTTGATCTACCAGCCGCTCGCATTCTCGCCGCTTTCCGGGTTCCCGAGCACGCACCGTTCGACGACGCTCTTATCGCGGCCGTCGCTCAATCTGCCGGAATGACCATTGCCACCCGAAACACCAAACACTTCGGGCCCCTCGGGGTCGACTGCTGCAACCCATGGCATTACGAAGGTTCATAGCCCCTGAGACACAACGACGGAAAACCAAAAACCCCGAGCCGCTGCCATATGCGATCCGGGGCTTGGTGATTTAGTTCTGTAGCGGTGGCGGGGCTCGATCCCGCGACCTCACGATTATGAGTCGTGCGCTCTAACCAGCTGAGCTACACCGCCACGAATGAGTGTGCCCGCGCCGCGCCGGATCAGCCGAGATACTCTCTGCGGCGAGATGCTGCGCTGCGCGGGCTCTCATTCCGAGCCCCAACCGGGAATCGATCCCGGGACCTCAGTCTTACCAAGACTGCGCTCTACCTCTGAGCTATTGGGGCAACGACTGAATATCCTAGCACCGCGGATTCAGGACACTCAAATCGCCGGGGCTGGCCCCTCAGCGGTCCTTCCAGTGGGCCTTGCGGTCCCGCTTTCCGGGGCCGCCCTCGCCGCCGAATCCGCCCTTGCGGGGGCCTTTCCGAGCCCCGCGGCGGCCGCCGTCGTCGAACCTTCTTGTGCCGTGCGGACCGGAGTCACGCTCGATGCGCAGGGGACGGCCTCCCACCCGGGCGCTGCTGAGGGCGTCCAACTGCTGCGGAGACAGCGACTCGGGAAGCTCCACCAAGGAGAACGTCGGGTAGATATTGATGCTGCCGACCTGGTTTCCGCGAAGGTTCGCCTCACCCGTGATCGCACCGACAATATGGCCGGGGTTCACTCCGTCCTTCTTGCCCACGGCGATCTTGTAGATCGCGTTGCCCGCATCGGCGGTGGGCGGGCCGGACTTCCCGCGCGGCCCCCGCTCGCCGCGGCCTCCGCGGTCCTCCCGTCCGTCACGGTCGGTGCGGTCGAAGCTCTGCGCGGCCTGGCGGGCCAGCTCGTCATCGCCTGCCTCATCCATCAGCAGCGGCCGGCCGTCGTGGACCATGGCCACCAGTGCGGCTGCCACATCCTCCGCGGGGGTATTGTGCTCCTGCACATAGCGGGAGACCAGACCGCGGTACTCCTCCAGGTCCTCTCCGGAGAGCGTCTCAGTGATGCGCTCGGAGAACTTCTCCAGCCGGGATGCGTTGACATCGGCAACGGTGGGCAGACTCATCTGCTCCACCTGCTGGCGGGTGGCCTTCTCGATATTGCGCAGCATCCGCTTCTCCCGTGGGGTGACGAACAGCACCGCCTCACCGGAACGTCCGGCACGGCCGGTGCGCCCGATGCGGTGCACATACGACTCGGTGTCCAGCGGGATGTCGTAGTTGAACACGTGGCTGATCCGCTCCACGTCCAGCCCACGGGCGGCCACATCGGTGGCGACCAGCACGTCGATGCGGCCATCCTTGAGCTGCTCCACGGTCTTCTCACGCAGGTTCTGCGGGATATCTCCGTTGATTGCGGCGGCCCGGAATCCGCGCGCGCTCAGCTTGGCGGCCACATCCTCGGTGGCCGAGCGGGTGCGGACGAACACGATCGCCGCGTCATGGGGTTCCGTCTCCATAATGCGCACCAGCGCCTCCGGCTTCGCATGGTGCTTGATGAACACGAAACGCTGCCGAATATTGGCCCCGGTGGTGGTCTTCGTCTTCACCGAGACTTCCACCGGATCCGTCAGGTAGTCCTCACTGATCCGCCGGATAGCCCGCGGCATAGTGGCTGAGAACAGGGCCACCTGCTTCTCCGCCGGGGTCTGGGCCAGGATCTTGTCCACCTCTTCGGCGAATCCCATGCGCAGCATCTCATCGGCCTCATCCAGGATCAGGTGCTTGATCTCTGAAAGGTCCAGCGACCCCTTGGACATGTGGTCGATCACCCGGCCCGGGGTGCCGACCACCACATTGGCGCCGCGGCGCAGTCCGGCCAGCTGGGGCCCATAGGGAGCGCCGCCGTAGATCGGCAGCACTGAGACGCCGGGGACCTCGGCCGCGTAGGTGGAGAACGCCTCCGCCACCTGGATGGCCAGCTCGCGGGTGGGAGCCAGCACCAGAGTGTTCGGAGTCGAACCCAGCTCGCCCTCGTCATAGGCCTGGGCCATGCGGGTCAGCGCGGGAAGCGCGAAGGCCGCGGTCTTGCCGGTGCCGGTCTGGGCCAGGCCCACGACGTCGCGCCCGGAGGCCAGCAGCGGGATGGTCTGGGCCTGGATCGGTGAGGGGGTCTCATAGCCGAGCCGCTCGATGGTGGCCAGCACCCGGGGATCCAGGCCGAGCTCGTTGAAGCTCGGGCCGGATTCCTCGGCGGCAGTGGGGTTCTCCGTCTGGGTCCCGGCGGGGAGGGTCATGGTGACTCCTTGTCACGTTACGGGCCGGACCCGCCGGGAGCTCTCCGAGCTCAGCGCATGAAGCATCACATCCACTCGTGCTCGAACCGGCGGGCTTCAGCCTCGGCGGTGCATGGGCACGGCAGGGTGCATCACGTGGTATCGCTGAATGGGATCAGTCACGGCGGACACGGGCCACAGTTTGGCTCCGGAGTCGACCCGTGACACACGTGCAGACGCGACCTTCGACCAGACCTACCAGCTGAACGGATCAACTGTGCTGGGAGTCAGTACAGATAAACGGGATTATCCGGAGAATGCTGCACCAGTCTACGGCATAGCAGCCCAAAACCTCGCATCGGCGTACGACGGCGGCTCAGACCGCCGCTGCTGCACGGCCTCCGAGCAGCCTCCGCAGCGGACGGGGAAGCCGCTTCGCCGCCGGGCCGAACGCGAACCGGGCCAGCAGCTCGATGACGACTCCGACCAGCAGCAGAATCAGGAAGGTCCACCAGGCGGGCCCGAAGGTTCCCCCGCCCCCGGTGAATCCGCCGGCGTCGAAGTCAATGCGCAGCTGACCGAACACGGTCAGCACCGCCCCGGTGACGCCGTAGAGCACCGGCAGGGTGAGCCAGGAGAGCACCTTCTGCACCCCGGTGGCGGCCGGCCGGCGCACCACCGCCCAGGTCAGCGAGGCCAGTCCCAGCGCGACAAGCCCGAGGATCACCGCCAGGGTGACCTCCCACCAGCGCAGCCCCGTGGTCCACAGGTAGAGGGTCTCCGACTCCGCCAGCCCTCCCCCGAACCCGGTGGTGCCCATGGCCGCGGTCAGGGCGCCTGCGTTGAGCAGGACGAATCCGGAGACCGCCACAGTGGAAGCCCAGAACAGGAAGCTCAGCGGCCCGACGGCGCCGACCTCCAGGGCCATCATGATCGTGGCATAGGCCAGCACCGGAACACCGATCACCACTGCGTGGACTGTCAGCACCCGGGGCATGCGGGAGGCCGAAGGAAGCACAGAGTCCGCAGCACCGCGAGCGCGGCTCAGCAGCGCCGGCGAGGCGCACAGCAGCACGGTGATGAGCAGGAAGAGCGCCAAGGCCCCGAAGAACAGCGCAGCCCCGGCGGCGCCGGCGACCATCCGCACCGTCTCCCCGCCTTCGGTGAAAGAGGTGCGGAATGCCAGGGCAAAGGTCACCAGCAGCGTCAGCAGCGCCGAGAGCAGCGAGACCGCCGTTCCCAGCAGCAGCCGGGCCGACCACGGCAGATCGGACAGGCCAGCCCCCGGAAAGCGGCGAGCCCACATGCGGCCGGCCCATACGGCCAGCACGGTCGCCAGCAGCACCACCAGCAGATTAGGGGCGAAGACGCGGAGGAACTCCATCGTCGAGCTGCCGAGGAACTGCTGATAGTCAGCCGGCACATCCACTGTGAAGCGCAGCTGGCCGAACAGCCAGACCCCGACCAGCTGGAAGGGAAGAGTGAGCGCCGCGAGCGCCCCGCCGAGCTCCAGCTCATCGGCGACCTGGGTGAACTCCCCAGGGGCTCCTGCCGCCTCCGCCTCCAGGGCGACCCCGGCGATCAGACCGATGACGGTCACCACGCTGAGCAGCAGCAGAGTCAGGTAGAACGTCAGGTGGCTGAGCACCAGCCCCAGCACATGGTGGGGGCGCACCGCTTTGAGGAAGCTCGGCACCGGCGATTTCTGCCGGCCGGGCTTCTGCGAATCCGCGGCTGCCGCCTGCTGCTGACGGGCATACTCCTCAGGCCCGGGCGCCGCACCTGCCAGCGGGTCGGCTCCCGGCGCGGCAGCCTGGGGCGAGGCGGGCGAGGTCGGCTCCGGCTGAGGAGCAGGCTGCGCGGGTCCGGCTTCTGCAGGCGGTCGGGGTGGACGGTACCCCGGCGGGGGTGTGCTGCCCTGGCGGTCGTGGCGACCGGGGCCGTCGCTCATGCGGGACTCCTTAGGCGAAGCTCAGCTGCGCTGGGACAAGTCCCAGCGCAGGTTCTCCAGCTCCGCAGTGGTCGCAGCGGTGTTCTGCGCTGTGCGGATCATGGCGACGTAGAGCTCCAGAGTCAGGCGGATCAGGATGAGGTAGAAAGGCGCTGCCACCAGCACCATCAGCAGCATCAGAATGCCGGCCACGGCCTCTTCGGTCATCATGATGAACGCAGCGATGATGCCCATCAGGGTCAGCAGCGCGATGAGCAGCAGCGCAATGACGTAGATGACCGCGGCGAACTTGATCGTCACGAAGCTCTTGAAGCTGAAGTCGAACAGGGCTTTGAAGAACCCGGCGGCGTCGGGATTCTTCCGCTCCTCGTGCGGCTGGTATCCCCCCGCGGGGCTTCCCTGAGGCTGATGCTGGGGGTAGGACTGCTGGTGGCCGGGCTGCGGGTGTCCCGGCTGCTCGTGGCCGGGCTGGTGGCCCGGCTGCTCCGGCTGGTCTCCGTAGGGCGGGGTCGGCGGCTGTGTCATGGTCCCTCCATCGATCTGATTCGTATACGGCTGCCTGCGACACAGCGGTGTCGCCTCAGTGCCAGACTACACAGTGATCCGCGCCATCCTCCAGCGAACCCACGACTGAGCTGGCCCCTGAGCTGCTCACCGCACCACGTGGCGGCGGGAGGAATCAATGCGCCGGGTCCAGCCCCGTGCGTCCAGATGCTCCAGCAGCGGGACTGCCGTGCGCCGAGTGGTGCCCAGGGCCTGCCGGGCCTGGCTCACGGTGAACGGCTGATCCAGCTGGGAGAGCACCTTCATAGCTCGGGCCGGAGCGCTGGGCAGCAGGACGATGCCGTCGCCTAAGCGCAGCAGCCGCCCCTGGCGCTCAGCAGCGGCCAGCTCCTTCTCCCCCACATTCAGCGCCGTGAGCTGGTCCGCCTCCGGGGCGAGGAAGGGCGCCTGGCCCAGCTGGCGCTCCAACTCGGCGACGGCGGCCTCTGCCGTTCCCAGACCTCGCCGAGCCTCCGCCTCGGTGACACGTCCGGACTCCCGGAGCAGTCCTGCCTCCCTGATGAGCGGAGTCAGCAGCGCGGCATCGGGCAGATCCAGGTGATCGGCGGCGGCTCCCTCGGCCAGGCCCGCTGACAGCGGGTCCGCCTCCAGGTGCTGCCGCACCGCCGAACGCAGGCGATCGGCCCAGCGGCGCACCTGGTCTGCGGCGACCAGCCACTCCCCCAGGCCGCGCACCTGCGGGGGCAGCTCCTGGGGCAGTTCGATCCCCATCCGCTGCAGCGCCTCAGCCCGGACCGCGCCGCGGCGCAGCACCTCGCCATTCAGGTCGCCGGCGGCGGACATCCCGGCCAGCGTCTGGGCCCGGACCCTGCCCTCTCCGCGTCGGGTCAGCTCCGGCGGATCCACGTCCAGCACGGTCACACCGGTGCGCACCGTGCGGCTGCTGGGCGCCTTCACCAGCAGCCGGTCACCTATCCGCACCGGCACCGGGCGGTCCAGAGTCAGCCGCGCGTGGCCGTCGTCGAAGGGGCGGCATCGCGCCGGTACCGCGGCGGTCCCCAGGTGAACGGTCACCGCCTGGGGCGCGTCCTCGAATCCCTCGCCGGTGCTGCGGCGCACATCGACCACGTCGGTGAGGTGCCAGGTCCCCGGGGTGAGCAGGACGTCGCCGCGGGAGAGCTGCTCGGTCTGGATGCCGCGAAGATTGACCGCGGCGCGATTAGCAGGCTGCAGGGTCTCCGCATCTGTGCCGTGCGCCTGCAGGCCGCGGACCTGCACCGAGGCGTCAACGCTCTCCCCCAGCAGGTGCAGACGCTGATTCCGGTGCAGCCGCCCGGCGGCCAGGGTCCCGGTGACCACCGTTCCGGCGCCGCGGACGCTGAAGGCCCGGTCCACCCACATCCGCACCGGCGCATCAGCATCGGGCGGCGGTGCGGCGTCGAGCACCGAGTCCAGAGTGCGCCGGAGAACGTCCATCCCGGTGCCCTGCACTGCGGAGACGGCCACCGCGGGCGCAGCGGCCAGTCCGGTGCCGGCCAGCTCCGCTCGGGCCTGCGCCTCCACCTCCGGCACCCGGTCCGGAGCCAGATCGGCGCGGGTGATCACAACGAGTCCGGCGTCGATGCCCAGAGCAGCGACGGCGTCGCGGTGGTCGCTGGACTGGGCCTGCCACCCCTGGTCTGCGGCAACCACAAAGCACACGATGGGCGCCGGGCCGAGGCCAGAGAGCATATTGCCCAAAAACCTCTCATGCCCGGGGACGTCCACAAAGGAGAGGACCCGCGACGAGGGCAGCGTCATCGAGGCGAACCCGAGGTCGATGGTGAGCCCCCGCCGGCGCTCCTCCTCCCACCGGTCCGGTTCTGTGCCGGTCAGCGCCCTCACCAGCGTGGACTTGCCGTGGTCCACGTGACCGGCGGTAGCCATCACGTACATGGTCAGCCCTCGGCACTCAGGCGGCGCAGCGCATCCTGGACTGTGCTGAGCACGGTCTGGTCCAGCTCCTCAGGCACGCACCGCAGATCCAGCAGGCAGCCGGATCCGGAGGTGCGGGTGAGGATCGGGGGATCGGCTGCGCGCAGCGGCGCGGCGACCCCCTCGGGGAGGCTGACCGCCCATCCGGGAAGCGGCACCTCGGCTCCTCCACCGCCGCCGACCCGGCCGTCATGGGGCACGACGTCGGCTCCCAGGGCCTGAGCCAGGCGCTCAGTGCGAGCACGCAGCAGCTCCGCATCGGCGTGCAGCGCCTGCGCCACCGGCGTCTCGCCGCCGGTGAGCGTGGCCTCCAGGGCCGCGAGGGTCAGCTTGTCGGTGCGGACGGCGCGCGCCAGGGGGTGCTTCGCCAGCGCAGAGATGATCTCAGCCCGTCCCAGCAGCAGGCCCGCCTGCGGGCCGCCGAGCAGCTTGTCCCCGCTGGCGATGACCAGGTCCGCGCCGTCGGTCAGCGCCGCGGCGAGGTCCGGCTCATCCGGCAGCGCGGGCTCAGGCGCGAGCAGTCCGCTGCCCACATCGACGATCAGCGGCACTCGATGCTCCCGGCACACAGTCGCCAGCTCCGCCACCGGCACCGAGGAGGTGAACCCGCGGATGAGGTAGTTGCTGGGATGGACCTTCAGCACCGCGGCCGCAGTGCCCGTGGCGTCGTCGCCAGGTGTGAGCGCGGTGAGGTAGTCATCCAGGTGGGTGCGGTTGGTGGTGCCGATCTCCCTGATCCGTGCGCCGGTGGACTCGATGAGCTCCGGCAGCCGGAAGCCTGCCCCGATCTCGACCATCTCGCCGCGGCTGATCACCACCTCACCTCTGCCCACCAGGGCAGCGGCGGCCAGCGCCAGCGCCGCGGCTCCGTTGTTGACCACCAGTGCGTCCTCGGCTGCCGGACAGGCCGCCAGCAGGGCTCGGCGGGCACCGGCCCCGCGCGCCGAGCGCCGCCCCGTCTCCAGGTCCATCTCCACATCGACGTACCCGGCCGCCTCAACTATGGCCTGCTTGGCTGCCGCGGAGAGCGGCGCCCGGCCCAGATTGGTGTGGACGATCACTCCGGTGGCGTTGATGACTGGGCGCAGCGAGGAGGGGCCGTAACGCCCCAGCTGGGAGACCACCTCGGATTCGACCTGCTCCGGAGGAATCTCACCGCGGCGGGCCCGCGCCTGCGCCTGCCGGATGAAATCGGTCAGCACATGCGGACTCACCCCGGCCGCAGCCTGCCGGATACGCGGCCGGGCCAGCAGCGTGTCCGTCCCCTGAATGCGGCGACGGGGGTCTTCGGCAACCACAGAGCGCCTCCTCGGGTGAAGAGCTTGGCGGAGGTGGACGGGAATCGAACCCGCCAGACCGAGATGCTCGGTCTCAACGGTTTTGAAGACCGCGGGGCCCACCAGGACCCAGACACCTCCTCGGTCAAAGTACCACGTCGCAGCCGCAGGTCACCGAGGGTTCAGAGACGCTGCAGACAGGCTGCCGGCTGCGCTCCTATACTCGGCAGCATGACAGCAGAGACGCCGTCGCCATCCAGCGCGGCCCCCCGCAATGAGGCACCGAGACTGACCAGCTACGCGCACGGAGGCGGATGCGCCTGCAAGATCCCACCCGGTGAGCTGGAGAGCGTGATCGCCGCGCTTCCGGGCCAGAACTATGAGCAGGTGCTGGTAGGGCTCGACGACGGCGACGACGCCGCTGCCGTCCGGCTGGATGACCGCCTGGCGGTGCTCTCCACCGCAGACTTCTTCACCCCCGTGGTGGACGACGCCTACACCTGGGGCCGCATCGCCGCCGCCAACGCATTCTCCGACATCTATGCGATGGGCGGGACGCCGACGGTGGCGATCAACCTGGTGGGCTGGCCGCGGGACGTGCTTCCGATGGAGCTGCTCTCTGAGGTGCTGCGAGGCGGGCAGGCTGTGGCGCAGCAGGCCGGCTGCCCGCTGATCGGCGGGCATTCGGTGGATGATCCGGAGCCCAAGTACGGGCTGGCGGTCACCGGCATCGCGGAGAGCAGCAGGCTGCTGCGCAACGATGCCGCCGAACCCGGGCTGCCGCTGACCCTGACCAAGCCGATCGGGCTGGGGCTGCTGAACAACCGCCATAAGGCCACCGGCGAGGTCTTTGAAGAGGCGGTGGAGACCATGGTCGCGCTCAACCGGGAGGCCTCCCAGGCAGCCGTGGACGCCGGAGTGCGGGCTGCCACCGATATCACCGGGTTCGGGCTGCTGGGTCACCTGTACAAGATGTGCCGGGCCTCCGGCGTCGCCGCGCAGATCGACGCTTCAGCGGTTCCGCTCATCGAGGGGGCGGCCGAGGCGCTGCGCGATGGCTACATCTCCGGTGGCACCCGCAGGAACCTGGACTGGGTGCGCCCGCATCTGGGTGCCGGTCCGGGCATCAGCGAGGAGGACCTGCTGGTGCTGGCCGACGCCCAGACCTCCGGCGGACTGCTGGTGGTCGGGGAGATCCCCGGCTATCCGGTGATCGGGCACACAGTGGCCGCCGACGCCGGGGCAGTCGTCCAGGTGCGCTGATCCGGTCCCGGAGCCGCTGCTCAGCCGGCGGTGGTGATGGAATCGTCCACCACACCCCGGGCCCTGCGTTCTTCCAGGCGGGCCTTCTGCGGCTCCACGGTGTGCCGCGGATCCTGGGCTGAGGCGATTCCGGCCCGCAGCACGCCCAACCGGGTCAGGGCAGAGGCGCCGAGCATGAGCAGACCGCTGGCAGCCGCCGTCGTCCTGCGGCCTCCCAGCAGGACCGCGCCGGCCGCGCCGGCCGCTGTGAGCCGCTCTGCCCACTTCAGCATGGTGCCGGGGACGCCGGTCTCCAGCGGCTCGGCCTCGGCCGGATGCATCTTCTTCTTCATCACCTTCATGGAGACCAGCTCTCCGACGGCGGCCGCGGCTGAGAGCACACGGGCGGGCTGGGTCTGATTCACCGGGGTGGTCACCAGGGCTGCGCCGGAGGCGGCCATCGCCGCCGAGGAGACGAAGACGAAAGGCAGCTGATCCCGCGCCGCGTTCCAGGTGGGCACAGCGGTGGCGGACAGCAGTGCGCCGGTGTAGCTGGACAGCGGGGCCGCCAGCAGGGCGGTCTGCGCCTCAGCGGGGGCCTCCAGGGCATTCAGCAGCCTGCGCAGCGGACCCAGCGGCAGCCGCTGGCCGGTGAGCCGGTCCACCTCCGCGGCGGCGGTGACCCCTGCGCCGGCGCTGTAGCTGCTCAGCACCCAGCTGCCCACGCTCATCGGGGAGGTCACCTTGAAGGTGCGCAGCATATAGAGGAACCGCTCCGGCCGTCCCAGGTCATGCACCAGGGCCGCTGTGCCGAGCGCGGCGGCCCCGAAGGCGGTCAGCCGGGCGTTGCGCTGCAGGGTGGGCTTGCCGGTGAGCTGAGCACCTGCCGAAAGGAGCGAGGACCCGCCGGCCACACCCCCCAGGAACAGATAGGCGGCGATCTCATCCCCCCACGGTGGGGCTTTGACCACCGGCCGCCCGTAGTAGGAGGTGAATTCCGGCTTCTCCACCATCGGCACTTCACGTGCGCCGTCGGGGGCCTTACGGTCTCTCCGGCTGCGGCGGGTCGGCTGCGGGGGCCGGTGACTGTCATGCTGCGACGTGGTCACCGGCGGCCTCCCAGAGCGAAGGAGGCCCCCACGGCGGCGATCATTCCCACCGCCGCCAGCGCCGTGCGCTTATACATCCGCGGCAGGTCCTTGGTGGCGACCCGGGGGTCGGGGGGCAGGCCGTAGACCTCCGGCTCGTCCAGAAGCAGGAAGACCGATCCGGTGCCGCCGACGCCGTCGTTGGGGTTGGCGCCGTAGAGCCGCGCCTCGGTCATCCCCTGCTCGCGGAGTTCGGCCACCCGCCTGCGGGCCTGGTCGACCATATCCTCGTGGTCGCCGAACTTGATCGAGGTGGTGGGGCAGGTCTGCGCGCAGGCCGGCGTCTGGCCGTCCACCAGCCGGTCGTAGCAGAAGGTGCACTTATTGGCGGTGCCCTCATTGGGGATCTCCTGGGCGTATTTGGACTGCGCCCGATCGACCTTGGCCCGGATGATGCCTTCATCGCGGCGCTCGATCACGCCGAAGGGGCAGCCTGCCACACAGGTGCCGCATCCGTTGCAGATGTCCTCCTGCACCTTCACCGTTCCATACTCTGTGCGGAACAGCGCCCCGGTGGGGCACACGTCCAGGCAGCCGGCATGGGTGCAGTGCTTGCAGACGTCGGAGGACATCAGCCACCGGAACTCGGCGGTGTCGGGCGGGGCTGTGCTGCTCTTCGCCCCGTCGGCGGCCGGGCCGGAGGACTGCGGCGGGCCGACGCCGGGCATTCCCAGGTTCACCAGCTTCCGGCCGGATTCGCGGGCCTCTTCGATCCGCTGCGAGTTCTGCTCCACGAAGGCCACATGCCGCCAGGTGTTGGCGCCCAGGCCGCCGGTGTTGTCGTAGGAGGACCCCAGCACCTCCAGTGATCCGTCCTGGGGGTTGCGGTTCCACTCCTTGCACGCAACCTCGCAGGCCTTGCAGCCGATGCAGATGGAGGTGTCGGTGAAGAATGATTTGCGGGAGGCGGCACTCTCTCCGTAGGCCTCGGCGCTTCGCCGCGTGTCTTCGGTCAGCGATGTCATGATTCCTCCTCGCTGGGGTGGTCCTGCGGGGTGGTGGTCCACGGCACGGTGAGCCGCTGATTCCCTGTCTCGACGGTGAGGCCGGCCTGACGGCGCAGGTCTTCGACGAGCTCCAGCAGCTGGCGTCCGCGCGGCCGGCGGCCCGGTCTCACTGCGCACTGCGCGGCCTTGGAGCCCTGGATCTGGACATTGGGATCCAGGGAGAGTCCCAGCAGGTCATTGGCGGCGTCGCCCTCCACAAGAGCCTCTTTGCCCGTGCCCCAGTGGTAGGGCAGCCCCACCTGGTGGACCCGGCGGCCGCCGATGGTCAGCGAGGTCATCCGCTCAGTGATGAACACCCGCGCCTCGATCGCCGAGCGCGGGGAGATGATGGTGGCCCAGCCGTAGGGCTCAAGACCCACCTCCTCGGCGAACTCCGGGGAGACTTCGCAGAACATCTCCGGCTGCAGCTCGGAGAGATAGGGGAGGAACCGGCTCATACCCCCGGCGGTGTGGTGCTCGGTCAGCCGGTAGGTGGTGAACACATAGGGATAGACCTCGGCGCCGGGCGCCGACGACGACGCCGCCAGCAGATTGTCCTCGCGGGGGAACAGCACCCGCGAAGGGTTGCTCTGCTGACCATAGAGCGGGTTGCTCAGCGGCGATTCCGGCGGCTCATAGTGGGTGGGCAGAGGGCCGTCGACCACTCCCTGAGGTGCGAAGAGCCAGCCTTTGCCGTCGGACTGCATGATGAAGGGATCGTCACCGGCCAGCGCCTCAACGCCGCTCGCCTCAGGATCGGGCCGCGAGTCGGGGGCCAGGTCCACGGGGAAGTCCGGAACATCCTTGCCGGTCCAGCGCTTCTGCTCGGCATCCCACCACACGTACTTCTTGCGTTCGCTCCACGGCTTGCCCTGCGGGTCCGCCGAGGCCCGGTTGTAGAGCAGCCTGCGGTTCGCCGGCCAGGCCCAGGCCCATTCGGCCGCCGTCGCGTCCTGCTGGTGGCCAGGCTTGCGGCGGGCCGCCTGGTTGACGCCGTCGGCGTAGATGCCGGTGTAGATCCAGCACCCGCCTGCCGTGGAGCCGTCCGGGCGCATCTCGGTGAAGCTGGACAGCGGCTGGCCCTGCTTCTCACCGGAGACGTAGTAGCCGTTGATCTCGGCCAGGACAGCTTCGGCGTCAGGCTCTCCATGCTCGTCGGTCGGATAGTCCCAGGTCAGATCCAGCAGCGGGCGGTCCCGCCAATCCTGGGAGCCGGCCAGGCGCTCTCGCACACGCTTGCCCAGCTCGTAGATGAACTGCAGCTCGCTCTGGGCGTCGTCGGGCGGGGTGACGGCCTGGTGGCGCCACTGGACCAGCCGCTGGGTCTGGGTGAACGATCCGGCCTTCTCGGTGTGGTTGGCCGCGGGAAGGAAGAACACTTCGGTCTCGATGTCCTCGGTGCGCAGCTCGCCGGTCTCGATCTCCGGGCCGTCCTTCCACCAGGTGGCGGATTCGATCAGGCTGAAGTCCCGGACCACCAGCCACTTCAGATGCGACATGCCCATCCGCTGCATCTTGCCGTTGGCAGAGCCCACCGCGGGGTTCTGCCCCAGCAGGAAGTACCCGTCGATCTCATCGCGCAGCATCCGCTCCACCGTCTGGTACGTCCCATGCGGCCCGGTCAGCCTGGGCAGATAGCTGAAGGCGAAGTCGTTGTCCTCAGTGGCGGCGTCGCCCCACCACGCCTTCAGCAGACTGATGGTGTAGGCGTCCGCGTTGGCCCAGAAGCCCTTCTGCCCCTCGGAGTAGATGGTGCCGATGTAGTCGCTGAGCGTATTGTGCTGGCCCGCCTCCGGCATGGGGAGATACCCGGGCAGCAGGTTGAACAGCGTGGGAATGTCAGTGGAGCCCTGGATGGTGGCGTGCCCGCGCAGCGCGATGATGCCGCCGCCGGGCCGGCCCATATTGCCCAGCAGCAGTTGGAGGATCGCCGCGGTCCGGATGAACTGCGCCCCCTGGGCGTGCTGCGTCCAGCCCACCGCGTAGGCGAACGCGGTGGTGCGCTCGCGGCCGGAGTTCTGCGTCACCGACTCGGCCAGGTAGGCGAAGTCCTCAGCGGAGATGCCGCAGGTCTTCTCCACCATCTCCGGTGTGTACCGCGCATAGTGGCGCTTCAGCACCTGGAAGACGCACCGCGGATCCTGCAGGGTCTCGTCGCGGGCCACCTCGGCGTGGCTGAGCGCCGGTCCGCCCTGGCCCAGCCCTTCCGGCTCGGCCACATCGCCTTCTGCGTCCTCTCCGGGCTCCCCGACCTTCTCATCGCCGCCGGCGGCCTGGTAGGCCCAGGAGGTCATGTCATAGGTGCCGTCCTCGGGGTTGTAGCCGGAGAACAGGCCGTTCAGGTCCTCAGCATCCCGGTAGTCCTCGGAGACCAGTGTGGCCGCGTTGGTGTAGGCCCGCACGTACTCCTCGAACCAGAGGTCGTTGCTGAGCACATAGTTGATCAGCGCACCCAGCAGCACAATGTCGCTGCCGGCGCGCAGGGCGATATGCCGGTCGGCCACCGCGCTGGTGCGGGTGAATCGCGGATCCACGTGGATGATCCTGGCGCCGCGGGCCTTCGCCTCAGTGACCCATTGGAATCCCACGGGATGGCATTCGGCCATATTGGATCCCTGGATGACGATGCAGTCGGCGTTGGCCAGATCCTGCTGGGGCTGTGTGGCGCCACCCCGTCCGAATGAGGCTCCCAGACCGGGAACCGTGGAGGAGTGTCAAATGCGGGCCTGATTCTCGATCTGCACCGCGCCGGCCGCGGAGAACAGCTTCTTGATCAGGTAGTTCTCTTCATTGTCGATAGTGGCGCCGCCCAGAGACGCAAAACCCATGGTGCGGTGCACCGGGTTGCCGTGCTCATCGGTGTCCTCCCAGTGCCGGCGTCGGGACTCGATGAAACGGTCGGCGATCATGTCCAGCGCCCGGTCTAGGTCCATCTCCTCCCAGTCCCGGGCACGCGGCGCACGGTAGAGCACCTTGGTCTGGCGTCCGGCAGAGTTCACCAGCTGCTCGCTGGCGGCACCTTTGGGGCACAGGCGTCCGCGGGAGATGGGCGAATCCGGATCCCCCTCGATGTGGATCACGCGGTTGTCCTTGGCGTAGACCTTCTGGCCGCAGCCGACGGCGCAGAACGGGCAGACGCTCTGAACCACAGTGTCCGCATCCCCGGTGCGCGGGGAGGTCTCACGCGTCTTCTTGGACGTCACCGCGGCGGCCCGCCCGGTGGAGTCACGCGAACGCAGCTGCCGAATGACCGGCCATTCCAAGGGCGTGATCCTGGTCATACCGCGATGCTAACACGCGCACAGTGCCCCGAGGAGGGGCAAATTCCCTGGTGAGCGGCGTACCGGCGGATCATGGCGCGCTACTCGGTGAAGAGCCGGATCGCGTTGTTCAGAGTCTGCAGCACCCCGAAGATCAGCGGGATGCCGACCACGACCCAGGCAAGCCATACCGGGACATGCGGCTGCCCAGCCGGCTCCACGGTCTCCTGCGCGGCAGCCTCCTCGGCCTCCTCCTGGTCGGGCTGCTCGGAAGTGTCCGTATGGTGCTTCTCATCGACTGCACGGACCAGGATATTGGCGATCAGCCCGACCACCAGCAGAGCCACCATGGTGAGCAGAGCCGGCCGGTAGTCGGCCGCAGTGAGCGATCCGGGCTCGCCGCGAGCATCGAGGAAGCCGTTGATGATCAGCGGTCCTGCAATGCCTGCGGCAGACCATGCTGTCAGCAGCCGGCCATGGATCGCGCCGACCTCGAGCGTGCCGAAGAGGTCCCGCAGATAGGCCGGGATCGTGGCGAACCCCCCGCCGTAGAAGCTGAGGATGATGCCGGTGAGGATGATGAACAGCGCCATCGACAGGCTTCCCCAGACGGCGAGCGAGAAGTAGAGCAGCACTCCCCCGCCCAGGTAGACCAGGTAGATATTCTTGCGTCCGATCACGTCGGAGAGTGAGGACCAGACGAACCTGCCGGCCATATTCGTCACGCTCAGGAAGCCGACGAAGCCTGCCGCAGCTCCGGCGGCGACCGCCGAGCTGCCCCCATCGCCGCGGAAGAAGTCCTGGATCATCGGAGAGGCGTGCTCCAGAATCCCGATGCCGGCGGTGACATTGCAGAACAGCAGGATCCACAGCAGCCAGAACTGCGGCGTGGTGATCGCGGTGTTGGCCCTCACGTTCCCCGTGGTGACCAGCGACTTCTCCTTCTCGGTGCTGGGGTCGTAGCCCTCCGGCTTCCAGTCCGGATGCGGCACTCGCACAATCCACGCTCCGAAGAGCATGACCACCAGATAGATCGCCCCGAGTGTGAGAAACAGGCCGCCCACAGCATTTCCAGTGTGCACACCCTCCTCCGGCATGCCGCCGTCGTAGAGGCGCAGCAGGAAGGAGGAGAGCGGGCTGGCGATCATCGCGCCGCCGCCGAAGCCCATAATCGCCATCCCGGTGGCCAGACCGGGACGGTCCGGGAACCACTTGATCAGAGTGGAGACCGGGGAGATGTAGCCGATGCCCAGTCCGATGCCGCCGATGAATCCGTATCCCAGGTACACCAGCCACAGCTGCCCGGTGAAGATGCCCAGCCCGCCGACGGCGAAGCCGGTGACCCAGCAGGCGGTGGCGGCCAGCATGGCTCGCCGGGGGCCGTGACGGTCCACCCATGTTCCGAACAGCGCAGCGGAGAGACCCAGCATGACGATGGCGATGGAGAAGATGATGCCGATCGCCGTCTGACTGGTCTCAAAGTGGGACACCAGCGCATTCTTGTACACGCTGGTGGCGTAGGCCTGGCCGATGCAGAAGTGGATGGCCAGCGCGGCGGGCGGAATGAGCCAGCGGTTGAACCCCGGACCTGCGGTGATGCGCTGCAGCGCCGGTGAGCGCGTGGACGTGGCGGTGGCTGTCATGCGGGCTCCTCAGATGAGTCAAGTGATCAACATCACGGCATTCAAGTGCTATCAGTGATTTCGCCGCGTGACAATGCCACATAGGCCGCTGACCTGGGACTATTCAGGTGAGACCCATAATCCGTCCAGGGTGCGTGTAGACGTTGACGGATTTGCCGCGGGAGAATCCCGCAAGTGTGATGCCGGCGGTATCGGCCAGGTCCGCGGCCAGTGAGGAGGGCGCGCCGACGGCGCTGAGCAGCTCGATTCCGGCCATGGCGGCCTTCTGCACCAGCTCGAAGGAGGCGCGGCCGGAGACCTGCAGGGCGGTGCCGGCCAACGGCAAGTCGCCGTCCAAGAAGGACCGCCCGACCACTTTGTCCACCGCATTGTGCCGTCCCACATCCTCCCGCACACAGAGCAGCTCGCCCTCTGCACTGAAGAGCCCCGCGGCGTGGACTCCGCCGGTCTTGTCGAACAGCTGCTGGCCGGCCCGGAGACGATCAGGCATCTCCAGCAGAGTCCGCACATCCATCTGAAGCTGGGGCGCACCGCTCGGATGCGGCAGGGACTTCTCCACCGCGTCGATCGAGGTGGTCCCGCAGATTCCGCATGCAGAGGTGGTCATCACCTGGCGCCGGGCCCGCACTGCCAGTGCGGCGGCCGCAGGATCCAGATCGGCCTCGACCACGTTGTAGGTCTGGTTGCCGGCCTCATCGGTGCCGGCGCAGTAGCGCAGGGCCAGCAGCTGCTCGGGGCGGACAAGGATCCCTTCGGAGACCAAGAATCCGGCGGAGAGTTCGAAGTCGTGCCCAGGGGTGCGCATCGTCACCGTGAAAGATTCACCCCGCATGCGCAGCTCCAGGGGCTCTTCGGCCGCGAGGACATCGCCGCGCTGCCTGCTGGCGGCACCGTCGTCGGAGCGGGTCACTCGCAGGACTCGCCGGCGCTGAGTCAGTCGTCCCATACAGACCTCCCAGGAACCTGGTGGCCGGGCACCGCATGGCATTCCGCCGTCTCTCCCGCTCGGATTCCTGCAGGCGGAACCACGGCGAACGCTTCAGCCCTGGCCAGCCCCCGCATCATATGCGGGCGGGAGTATCCGGTCGAATGCAGCGCCCCGTCTCGGCGCAGCACGGGCACCAGCCGGTGCCCGCGGCGAGCCGGCTCCAGCGCTTCTGCCGCCGCAGCTTCGAAGACGCCTACGCCCAGCGGATCGGGGGCCCCGCGCAGCGCCCCCAGCAGTGGGGCCCCAAGTAAGGTCAGTGCGGCGAAGCCGGCCAGCGGATTTCCGGGCAGCCCCAGCACCATCGCCGCGGAGGGCAGCCGAGCTGCCAGGGCGGGGTGCCCCGGCCGGATGTCCACTGAGTCCACGAGCACCTCCGCTCCGGCCTCAGCCAGCGCCGGCCGCAGCGTGTCTGCCCGGGAATGCGCTGTACCTCCGGTGGTGATGATGAGCTCGGCATCGGAGTCGGTGAGGCGCTGCACCAGCGCGGCGACGTCGTCCTCGAGCCGGTCGACCCGCGCCGCCCGACCCCCCAGCCCGGCGACCATGGCCGGCAGGGACACGGTGAAAGTGTCACGCACCTGCCCGCCAGCGGGCAGGCCCTCGCTGATCACCTCGGAGCCGGTGGTGATGATCTCGGTGCGCGGAGTGGGGTGGACGCTGACGGCGTCGTACCCGGCCACTGCGGCGACGGCGGCCCGCACCGGAGTGAGCACCTGACCTGCGCTGAGCAGCTCGTCGCCCCGGGAGGCCTCAATCCCGGCCGGGCGGATATTCCGGCCAGGCTGCAGGTCCGGGGTGCCCGGCACTGGTGTCAGCCGGTCATCGGCGAGCACACCGTGTTCGGATCTCAGCACGCTGACCGTTCCCTCGGGCACCGGTGACCCGGTGACCACACCTATGGCTTCCCCGGGGCGCAGAGGGGGCAGCTGGGTTCCGGGATGCTCCGCCCCAGGCCCGCGCACATGCCAGCGCTGCTGGCCTGCGCTCACGGCCCAGCCGTCCATCGCTGAGGTGTCAGCGTGGGGCAGCGGCAGCTGGGCCCGCACAGGCTCAGCCAGCACCGCCGAAACCGCCTGGTCCAGCCGGCAGACTGCGGCGGGCAGCGGCGGCAGCTCGGCAAGGATCCGGCGGGCTTCCGGCAGAGTTCTCATAGCTGAGCGCTCAACCGGCGACCTCGGCGCGCCGGGTCAGCAGCTGTTCGGTCACCGAGGTGGCGGCGCGGAAGGCACGCTCGTAGTCCGCCTGGCCGGAGGCCTCCGCGAGACCTGTGACGTATCCGATGAGGAAGGTCGTCACCGGTGCGCTGGGCCTCACAACGGTGTGTGCGGCCTGTCCGGCGATCGCCAGCACGGCGTCGATGTCCACCTCGAGATTCTCGACCTCCAAGTGGTGGGTCAATTCAGTCACCCACTGCTCGATTGCTTCTCGGGTCAGCGCGTCCTGGGACTTCTCCGCCGGGTTCTCAGACATGGTCTCCTCCTGGTGACAGGGACGTATTCACCTTCTCACAGCTGGATGCCCAGGCGGCGGGCCTGGGCGGGCTCATCGATGTCTTCCCCCAGACCCGGCGGCATGGTCACCGGTCTCAGCGAGGCCGGGCCGAGCAGCCAGCGCATCGATTGGCCGCGCTCGGCTCCGCAGGCGATCTGGGCCGCCCGGTGCTGCAGCCACTCGCGGCTGATCACACTCGCCAGCCACTGGGGCCTGCCTTGCTGATCATGGGGCAGCACGCCGTGCCACTCCGGCTGCCGCAGGTCCAGTGAGAGAAGCCAGTCCAGCAGCGGCCCTGGGTCCACCACATCCACCGCGCCCAGCAGCACCTGCTGCGCAGACCCCTCCAGCGCGCGGACTCCCGCGCACACGGCGGCGGCGGGGCCGGAGAACGGAGGGTCCTCCTGCGTCAGGGCAAAGCGCGCCCGGGGCACTTGCGGGGCGAGCTCCTCGGCGCCGACCACAACGCCGCCTATCCCCCGCGCGTCGAGAGCGGCGCACCACAGGCTCAGCAGCGTGGGGCTCTCCGCGCCGGACTCCGCTGCGCGGCGCAGCAGCGCCTTGTTGACTCCGCCCAGCCGCTGACCGCGTCCGCCGGCCAGCAGGATCGCCTGCATGCTCAGAGTCCGGCCAGCGCCTGGTCCAGGTCGGCGATGAGGTCCTCCACGTCCTCGATCCCCACACTGAGCCGCAGCAGGTTCTCTGGGACTGCCAGCTCTGTGCCGCGCACTGAGGCGTGGGTCATCTCGTGCGGATAATTCATCAGGGATTCGACTCCGCCCAGCGATTCGGCCAGGATGAACCACTTCGTCGCCTCGGCGACCTTCCGCGCCGCGGGTTCGCCGCCGGCCAGCTGCAGGGAGACCATGCCCCCGAAGCCGCGCATCTGCTTCGCCGCCAGCTCATGTCCCGGGTGGGACGGCAGGCCGGGGTAGAGCACCCGCTCGACGGCCGGGTGACCGTCGAAGTGCTCCGCGATTGCCTGCGCATTGCTGCAGTGCCGGTCCATCCGCACCCCCAGGGTCTTCAGGCCGCGGGTGGTCAGGTAGGCATCCAAGGGCCCGGAGACCGCCCCGACGGCGAACTGCTGGAAGGCCACCTTCTCTGCCAGGTCGTCGTCGGAGAGCACCACAGCACCGCCGATCACATCCGAATGGCCGCCGATGTATTTGGTGGTGGAGTGCACCACCACGTCAGCGCCCAGTGTCAGCGGAGTCTGCAGATACGGGGTGGCGAAGGTGTTGTCCACCACCAGCAGAGCGTCCCTGGCATGGGCGATCTCCGCCAGCGCGGCAATATCGGTGACGCTCATCAGCGGGTTCGACGGTGTCTCCACCCACAGCAGCGTGGCGTCGTCGTGATCCAGCTCCTGGGCCACCCGCTGGTGGTCGCTCAGATCCAGGGGCACATTGGTCACCCCCCAGGCGGAGTGCACCTTGTCAAACAGCCGGAAGGTTCCGCCGTAGGCATCATTTCCCATCACCAGGCGCTGGCCGGGACGCATCAGGCCGCGGATCACGGCGTCCTCGGCGGCCAGGCCGGAGCCGAAGCTGAAGGCGTGGCGGCCTCCCTCCAGGGCGGCGAGCTGGGTCTGCAGGGCCGTTCGGGTGGGATTGCCGGCCCGGCCGTAGTCGTAGCCGTTGCGCAGATTCCCGATCCCGTCGGGAGCGTAGGTGGTGGAGAGGTGCACCGGCGGAACCACCGCGCCGAAGACCTCATCCACCTCCTGGCCGGCGTGGATGGCTGCGGTGGCGAAGCCTGGACGCTGCGGATCGCTCATAGTCAGTTCTCCTCTCCTGAGGTGCTCTGCCCGTCGCGCGCAAGGTGGGCAAGCAGGTCATTGCGGGTCAGCACGCCGATGATCTCGCCGCTGCGGGTCACCAGCAGGGTGGGGGTGGTGCGCAGCTTGGCCAGGATCTCCGGCACAGTCTCGGTGAAGCCCAGCAGCGGCAGCTCGCCGGTGAGGTGCTCAGCGACCGGCTCCTCGGGCGAGGCCTGCCCAACGATTACGTCCTCGGAGAGCTGGGCGAGGTCGACGATCCCGTGGACCTCACCGATGCGCGGGGTGACCCCGGGCCGGTCGATCACCGGCACAATGTCAACGCCGTAGCGGTTCATCACGCTGATGGCGTCCCGCAGCGAGGTGTCCCGGGTGATGGAGATCACCGGGGGAAGCACCCGGGAGAAGAGGTCCTCCTTGGCAGCCAGGATCTCTCCCGCCGTCGTCGCCCCGTCTGATTCGCCCGCACTGCTGGACCCTTCTTTCCGGCCCCGGGCGGCAATGGTCCCCTCGCGCACCGCCGCACTGATCTCCTCGCTGGAGGCCACCGTGATCTCAGTGCCGGTGGAGGCCTCCACCACGTCCCCGAACCCGTGGTCGATCATCCACCGGTCGTTGAAGATCTTGCCGAGGTAGCCGCGGCCGGAGTCGGGCAGGACAGCGACGACGACGTCGTCGGGACCCAAATCCCGGGCGACTTTCAGCGCAGCGGCCACCGCCGTACCGGAGGATCCGCCCACCAGCAGCCCCTCCTCGGTGGCCAGCCGGCGCGCCATGGCGAAGGATTCGGCGTCGCTGACGGCGTGGGTCTCATCCGGGACCGAGGGGTCGTAGTTGTCCACCCAGATGTCCTCGCCGACCCCTTCGACGAAGTAGGGCCGGCCGTCCCCTCCGGAGTAGATGGAGCCGTCCGGATCGGCGACCACAACGCGCACCGGGCCCTCCGCGCGGTCGGCGGAGACCTCTTTGAGGTAGCGGCCGGTGCCGGTGACAGTGCCGCCGGTTCCCGCGCCCACCACCAAGTGGGTGATCCGGCCCTCGGTGTCGGCCCAGATCTCCGGACCCGTGGTCTCGTAATGGCTGGCCGGGGCGGCGGGGTTGTTGAACTGATCGGGCTTGTATCCGCCGTCGATCTCTGCGGCCAGCTGATCGGAGATGCCGTAGTAGCTCAGCGGGCTCTCCGCGCTCACCCCTGCGGGCCCGACCACCACATCTGCGCCGTAGGCCCGCAGCACGTCCCGCTTCTCCACGCCGACCTTGGGGACGGTGACGAACACCGCCCGGTACCCCTTCTGCTGGGCCACCAGAGCCAGCCCCACGCCGGTGTTGCCGGAGGTGGGCTCCACCACCACGGAGCCGGGCCGCAGCTTGCCGGCGGCCTCGGCCTCCTCGATCATCTTCAGGGCGATGCGGTCTTTGATGGACCCGCCGGGGTTCAGGTACTCGAGCTTGACCAGCACTGTGGCTGCGATCCCCTCGGTGACACGGTTGAGCCTCACCAGTGGGGTGCCGCCGATCAGCTCGACGACGGACTCGGCATACTTCACGTTCTCTCGCTTCCCGCTGCCTTGATGCGCGTGGGGCCGGGGCCCAGCTGTCTGTCTGTCACCAGGCTACCGGCGCGCAGCGACGTTCCCCAGGGCAGAGGACTCGATCCGCAATACGACGGCGGTCGTCGGTGAGTGTCCGGGGCGGGGAGTACAGTGGCCTGCCGTGACCCATACTGACGAAGCGGTCCTTGAGCTCGCCGGGCCCCTGGATCTTCCACGAACCCTGGGGATCCTGCAGCGCGGCAGCGGGGATCCGGCGGTCCGCGTGGATCCGGTCGCGGCGTCCGGGGGCCCCGCGGGAACCCCGGGCGCCGGCGCATGGCTCTGTCGGCGGATCTATGACCGCGCCGGCTCGGAGCTCGGTCAGGTCACGCTGCGCATTGACCAGCTGGATGCCGCCACCGTGCGGGTCCGTGCCGCGGGCAGCAGCGCGGAGGCCGCCGCGGCAGGGCTGGAGTCGGCGGCTGGGATGCTCGGAGTCGAGGATGACTGGCTGGAGCTGGAGCTGCTGCTGGATGCTTTGGGAGACCGGGTCTCCACCACGCTGGCGCAGGTGCGGCGCCGGCACCCGGGGGTGCGGCTTCCGGCTGCGGGAGGGCTTTTCGATCAGCTGGTGACCGTCACATTGGAGCAGAAGGTCACGCATGACCAGGCTCGGCACTGCTGGAGGCAGCTGCTGCGGCGGCACGGTGAGCGGCCGCCGTCGTCGGCCCGTCTGCCGGCACCGGAGTGGATGCGTCTGCCGCTGACTCCGGCTGCGCTGAAGCGGATTCCGAGTTGGGAGTGGCACCAGTTGTGGGTTCAGCCGGCGCTGTCGAAGACTATCCAGCGCGTGGCGGACCGCGCTGCGGCGATCCACCGGCTGGATGTGAGCACCCCGGCGGAGACGTTCAGCGTGGGGCTTCTGGCCGAGCAGCTCACCGGTCTGCCGGGGATCGGTCAGTGGACGGCTGCGGAGGCTCTGCAGCGCTCACACGGCGCGGCGGACCTGCCTGCTGTGGGGGATTATCATTTGGCCCATTTTGTGGGCGAGGCGCTGACCGGCAGACGCACCGATGATGAGGGGATGCTCCAGCTTCTGGAGCCGTTCAGGCCGCACCGGCAGCGCGTGATCCGGCTGCTGGTGCTCTCGGGCTTCCGTCAGCAGCGCTTCGGGCCGCGGCTGGCCCCGGCGGACCACCGAGGGCGGTAGTCGCCGGGGAGTCCCGGGGCTTACTGCTCGGGGGTCGCGCCGTCCTGGTCAGCCTGCTGCTGCTCGGCGACCTGCTTGTGGACCTCGTCCATGTCCAGGTCCTTCACTGCGCCGATGACCTGGTTGAGCTGATCGGCGTTGAGTGCGCCGGGCTGGGCGAAGACCAGCACGTTCTCGCGGAAGGCCATCACGGTGGGGATGGAGGAGATATTGGCTGCAGCGGCCAGCTCCTGCTCGGCTTCGGTGTCCACCTTGCCGAAGGTGACGTCGGGGTGCTGCTCGGAGACCTCTTCGTAGACTGGTGCGAACTGCTTGCACGGTCCGCACCAGTCGGCCCAGAAGTCGATGAGCAGGATGTCCGACTCGTCGAGAGTCTTCTGGAAGTTTTCCTGGGTCAGCTCTGTAGTAGCCATGCGCGCCACGATACGGCAGTGAGCTTCTGATGTGGAGGCATGTGGCCCGTTACGCAGTAGGTGAAACTGCTTTGGCGGCCGCCTCGGGGACGGATAGACGAAAGGACCCCGGCGCAGTGCCGGAGTCCTCGTCGGTGTTCAGATGGTGGCGGGCGAGGGATTCGAACCCCCGTAGGCAGTGCCAGCTGATTTACAGTCAGCCCCCTTTGGCCGCTCGGGTAGCCCGCCGAGATTGCCCCCTTGCGCAGGGCACCCGACAACTTTACCGAAGACGCCGACATTTCTCGAATCAGCGGTGGGGCAGTGTGGTCGACGACGACGGTGTGGAATGGCTCAGGGGCCGCGCCAGTTGCCGGCGTCGTCGTACTGGTCAGCGAAGATCTGCGGCGGCCGGTCTCCGTCTTCGATGACCAGCGGGCCGTTGCAGCC
>NZ_JAJUJJ010000058.1 GCF_029265375.1 Nesterenkonia sp. | reverse complement strand
GAAAGATGTGCGTCTTACCCCGGGAGGTCCCTCACGACCGCCGGAGCCAAGCCAACCGCTCAGCGGGAGGGGAGGCAAGGGCGTGAGGGAAGTCAGCAGCGGCCATAGTAGGTGGCAACATCCCACCGAAGGGCCAAAGGCAAGTGAAAGGTCTCTCTGTGATCTCTGACCAACGCGATGACAACCGACCGCAGTTTACTGGCAGCGGCAGACCGACCGCAGGCTGGAGACCTTGTGAACCCTGCTACCCGGTATCCATGGATGATGTGTTGGACAGCGCCAATATGGCGGATGCATGGGGCCGGGTGCAGCGCAACAAAGGGGCCCCTGGCCCCGATACACGCACCATTGAAGAGACCGGGCACTTTCTGAAAGCGTCATGGCTGGAGCTCAAAGAAGCACTCCGGACAGGGACCTATCAGCCAGGGCCGGTCAGGACGGTTCACATCCCGAAAGGGAAAGGGAAGTACCGCATGTTGGGCATCCCCAACGTGGTGGACCGTCTGATCCAGCAAGCCATCCATCAAGTGCTCAGCCCCCACTACGAGAAGGATTTCTCACCTTCAAGCTACGGCTTCAGACCGGGCCGGAACGCCTGGCAGGCGATTGAGCAGGCCCATGACTACGTCAAGCAGGGCCACAACATCGTGGTCGACATCGACCTGGAGAAGTTCTTCGACCAGGTCAACCACGACATCCTGATGGCCAGGTTGGCGAAGCGGATTCCCGACAAGCGTTTGCTTGGCCTGATCCGCCGCTACCTGCAATCGGGGATGATGATGGGTGGTCTCGTCAGCCAGCGCGAGAAAGGCACGCCTCAGGGGTCTCCCCTGAGTCCCTTGCTCAGCAATATCCTACTCGATGATCTCGACAAGGAACTGGACGCCAGAGGCCATCGGTTCTGCCGATACGCCGATGACTGTCAGGTCTACGTCAAGAGTCGTCGGGCGGGTCGCCGGGTCAAGGAAAGCACGACCGCCTTTCTGGAGACACGGCTGAAACTCCCGGTGAACCGGAGTAAGAGTCGCGTCGTGGCCGCCTCGCGCAGCAGTTTCCTGGGATATGGCTTCCTTGGGATGGCCAACCCCCGGATCCGCTGCAGCACAGAGACGATCAAGCGCTTCAAGAGACGGGTCAAGCAACTGACCCGAGGACATGATCGAGAATCGATCGAGGTCAAGCTGGCCCGCCTCGACAAGTACCTCAGAGGCTGGACGAGCTACTTTCGGCTGGCGGAAACACGCCGGTTATTTGCCGACCTCGACAGCTGGATCCGAAGCCGTCTACGGATGTGCCTGATGAAACAGTGGTTCAAGCCGCGAACCCGGGTCAGGAAGATGATTCAACTCGGACTCCCGGTGGAGGAGGCCAAGGGGTACGGCCAGCACAAGCGCTGGTGGTTCCTGGCCCAGCTCCATCGAACACGATTCGCGATGAACAACCGTTGGTGGCACGCCCG
>NZ_JAJUJJ010000050.1 GCF_029265375.1 Nesterenkonia sp. | reverse complement strand
TAGCTGATCCCGAAATCAGCAGCGAGCTGCTTCAGGCTCACACCGGCCTCGCGGTTCTTCGCGACCGCGACAACATCCTCCCGGAACTCCACCGGGTACTTTCCTGCCATAGAGACATCCTCTCCTGCCCAGCACCAGCGGCGCTAAACATCAGATGTCACCTGTTCCTGCATCAGCCCCTGTTGGCGGGTGGAGTGTTGACGTAGTTGAGTCCATGCCTCACGAGTGGGCAGGTAGGTGGCCACATCAGAGGCCAGGCCTGCCTGCTCGGCCCCAGCGGGGTCACTGACATCCAGCAGTGCGGAGGTGTAGTCCAGGGGCATCAGCCCCGAGGCGGTATCCCACTCAAACAGGGCGGTAGCGACGTTGCGGGCGAATGTCTCAGGATCGGCGGATCGTTCTACCGGTGGCACCACTGGCTGTCGCACATCAGAGTCCGGTTGTTCGGTGGGTGCGCCGGGAGCAGTGGGTGTGGGGTCTGCGGTCTGCGCAGTCGTCGCCGCGGGCGGCTCCGGCTGGCGGGGGCCGGTGGCCAGCCCATAGATACCCACTGCGACTAGTAGAAGCAGGGCTACACCGGCGCTCAGTGCGGCAAACAGTTTTGGACGGGAGAACATAGTGGAGAACTCAGACAGCCTCATACCCAGCAGGTGCACATTCCACCCCCTGGGGCGCTCAACGGAAGGTGCGAGGTAGGCCCTGTTACTAGTCGAAGAGGCCGGAACCTCCGTCGTCATGCCAGTGCCGCGCCATCTGTCGTCCTCGTCCTAGCGCTTTTACGCCGAATCCGGGGTACGAGGCGCAAGCTGGGCCTCCCGGCGATCTCCGACCGGGAGATCCTCGTGCCGAGCCGGGCAAGTACGTGGCTGACGGCGCCGCGCGGCACGCCGTCTGGATTCTCTCGGGCACCGAGTAACCGCCGTCATGGACAGACCCACACCGCAGAGCCAGCCCTCGAGGTGCGGGAGATCTACAGCAGCCGTAGGCATTTCTAAGCTGAGCGAGGCGGTGAGTTACCGCAATGAGCAGATGGGACCCGATCAGGGGACTCGTCGTTCAGCCTCCGTGGTCAGAAACGTTCCGGCGCCCCGGACCGTCGGCCACCTCCAGGGCGCCGGAATCTCGGTTCGCTGGTAGCGATGCGCAGGAGGGCGTCCACGCAGGCCTCCACGGTCCAGTCCTGATGCACGGTCATCCGCTCGATACACAGAGTCACAGCGGACGAGAGCAGAGCGGTGGCCGCGATCTCAAGAGTGTGCCGCGGAGTGACGCTCTCACCCTGACGGCTGTGCTCCAGATGCTCGATCCGGTCCGCGAGCAGGGAGACGATGGCTTCCTTTTCAGCCCGGAGTTGGTGACTTCCGTCGCCTTCTCGCTGGGCCAGGGCAAATGCGACCAGGCCAGTGAAAGAGGGGTGTTCGCCCAGGAACCCGAATGCTGCCGCGACCTGCCGGCGGAAGCCGGCTCGGGCGTCATCGTCGGTCGCACCCGGCTCATGGAGGCCATCCATGAGGGCCTTCATCTCTGCGGCGCCGTGCACCAGGATTTCCCGGACGAGGCTCTCCTTGGAGGAGAAGTGGTAGTACACCGACCCTTTGGCGACCCCGGCCAGGCGGGCGATCTCATCCACCGTGTGCTCCTGAACGCTGCGGTGGTCGTCCAGGGACATCATCGCCCGGAGGATCCGGACCCTCGCGGAAGCCTTCGGCTCAGCGGCCACACTCATGCAAGCTCCTCGATCGGCGGACGGAGACGTTCCAGGCTCCACATCCTATGCTTTCGCACCGCCAACAGAAGAACACCGAGCCCCACTACAGTTGTCACTCCCGTGGCCGCGAGCGTGCCACTGACGACGGCTGCGTCAGCCCCATAGATGACGTGGCGCAGACCATCGGTCACATAGGTCAGCGGCAGCACCGGGTGCAGGGCCTCCAGTGAGCCGGGCAGCGTCTGAGCCGGGAAGGTTCCTCCTGCGGCGACCAGCTGAAGCACCAGCAACACGATGATGACGAACTTCCCCGGGTTGCCCAGCAGCATCACGATCCCCTGGATCAGGGCTGTGAAGGCCGCCGCGGCCGCCAGCAGCACGCCGAGTGCCAGCCAGGGATGCGCCGGTTCCACCCCCACCCCGAGCACGACAACGGCATACAGCAGCAGAGCCTGCACCATGCCCAGCGCCAGGAACGGCATCCAGGCGCTGACCGCGACCTTCAGGCTGGACGCGTTGGACAGCAGCGCCCGGGCAGAGACAGGCCGCAGCACCTGCATCATCACCAGTGTGCCGATCCACAGCGCCAGACCCATGAAAAAAGGTGCCAGACCCGCACCGTAGGAGCCGGCCTCAGCCTGAGCGGACTGGTTCACGTTCAGCGGGTTACCGATAACCTCACTGACCTCAGCTCGCTGCTCCTCATCAGGATTGGGAACTTCGTCAGCGCCGTCGCCCAGTGCCGCCGCCAATTCCTCGGCACCATCAGTAAGCTCGACAACGCCATCTTCAGCTTCGAAAAGCCCATCGAGAAGCTCCCCGGCCCCGTCGTTGAGAGCCGACGCTCCCTCGGACAGCTCACTGACGCCCTCTTGCATCTCGCCGACGCCCACGTCTGCCGCAGAAGCTCCAGCAGAGAGTTCCTCGGCACCTTCTGCCAGCTCCCCGGCACCTGTGTGAGCCTCGCTGATTCCTGCAACCAGCCCCGGCAGGGATTCGCTGAGCTCTGAGAGGCCCGAAGCCAGTTCGGAGCTTCCCGCGGAGAGCTCGGAGGCACCGTCTGCCACCTCGCGGGCTCCGGCGGCCAGCTGGTCCACGGAGTCATGCGCCTCGGCAAGACCTGTCCGGGCGGATTCTGCCCGGGCAGCAAGCTCAGAATCGTCCAGGACCGGGCCGAGAGCCTCGGCAACCTGGTCGCGCTGCTCCTCCTCAATGAGACCAGCGTCGATGAGGCTTTGGACACTCTCCTCGACCCGGGTCTCTGCGCTGGCCCCCACCTCGCTGAGCGTCTCTGCGGCCTCTGCGGAGGCCTCCGCGAGCTGCTCGTTGCCCTCAGCAACTGCCTCGGCACCGGTACTCAGCTCACTGACCCCCGTTTCCAGATCATCAGCCCCCTCGGAGATCTCGTCGACACCTTCCTGCGCCTCGCCGATCCCGATGCTGATTGTGCCCAGTCCGGTCTGCAGCTCGCCCGCTCCCGTCTCGAGCTCCTCGGCACCGTCGGCGAGCGTACCGGTGCCTTCGCGGAGGGTGACGAGGCTCCTGCTCAGCTCTCCCACTCCCTCGTCGAGGTCCCCGGCGCCCTCGCTGAGGGCTTCGGCTCCTTCACGCAGCTCGACGATTCCGTCCTTCAGCTCTGCGCTACCGGAGTGGAGCTCGCCTGCGCCCTGCTCGGCGTCGAGGAGCTCCTGGTGAATCTGGCCGAACCCGGTCAGGATCTGGTCGGCGGTCTCCTGTCCGACCTCTTCGCTGATGGACTCGTGCAGCTCCCCGGCGAGGACCTCCAGTACGCTGGAGAGCAGGTAGTTGTTGGCTTCGTTGGCGATGATCTCCAGCTCTGCCTGCTCTGCAGACTGCAAATCCTCGGGAGAGGCCAGTGCTTCCGAGAATCCTTCGGGGATGATGAGGGCAAACTGGTGGTCTCCGCGGTAGGTGCTGGCTTCAGCGGCTTCCCGGGTGGCCACGTCCTGCCATCCGAAGGAGGCGTCATCGTAGAGGTCCTCTACGACCTCGTCCCCGATGGTGCGGTGCTCGCCGTCGAACTCTGCGCCGGCGTCGAGGTTCACCAGGGCGGCGTCGACGTTCTCCATGTTTCCGTAGGGGTCCCAGTTCGCGTAGAGGTAGACGCCGCCGTAGAGGACTGGGATCACGGCAAGGCCGATGAGGGTCTTGATGGGGTCGATGCCGCTGAGCAGGCGTTTGGCTTCGGCGGCTGGGTGGGCGAGCAGGCTCACAGGAGCGCCTCCTTCTCGGTGCTGAGGATGGCGAGGACTGAGCGTCCATCGCCTGTCGCGTAGCGCAGGGTCTCCGCCAGCTCCTCTTCGGGCAGCCCGTGTCGGTCCGGGGATTCCACGACGGCGAGATGAACGGCGGGGTCGGCGAAGGCAAGTTCGATGAGCAGCCAGAGCCGCACCTGGGGGTCGAGCGCTTCGACGGGCTCTGCGGCGAGGTCTGCGGCATCGTGCTGTTCCAGCCATTCTGCTGCGCGCGGACGCTTCCCACCGTGTGGGCGGGGCTGGAGCCCGAGCGTCTCCGCCGTTAGGCCTTTGACTTTCATGTGGTGCTCGGGGGCGGTGAGACCCGGCGCGTCCACGAGGGCGGAGGCCCGGCGCAGTTCCGCTGTACTGTCGGCCCCGTTGAAGAGCACCTGGCCGTTGTCGGGACGCATCCTCCCTGCCGCGACAAGTCCGAGAGCGTTCCTTCCCCAGGGAGAGGGGACGACGAGGCTGCCGAGCGCGGCGCTGCCCAGTTCTAGGTTCACGCCGCTGAACAGGACCCCGTGGTGGTCCTTCACCTCAGTCTCAACCAGCTCAAGCATGGACATCATCATACTGAACTGACCAGTCAGTACAAAACCTGCATCCGGCGTTATTGCCGGCGCTATTCTCGTTAGGCCTCGTTCACTTCCGCGAGGACCAGGTCGCTGCCATCGATCTCGAATGTCCGAGCTGGAGGGTCAAGGCCGTCGAATGTGCTGATTCCGACATCCCCGCTGCGAGACAGCGCCACTGATGGGTATGCGGCAGAGGAAGGTGGTGGTCATAGGGCGCGCAGATGCCCACGCACCGGCACAGTCCCACCGGTGCCGGCGTCTTCAGGGGCTGATGCAGGAACAGGTGACATCTGATGTTTAGCACCGCTGGTGCTGGGCAGGAGAGGATGTCTCTATGGCAGGAAAGTACCCGGTGGAGTTCCGGGAGGATGTTGTCGCGGTCGCGAAGAACCGCGAGGCCGGTGTGAGCCTGAAGCAG
>NZ_JAJUJJ010000051.1 GCF_029265375.1 Nesterenkonia sp. | reverse complement strand
GTCAACTACCAGGTGACGTTTCCGATGTTCGAGAAGGTCACCGTCAACGGCCCTGACGCTCACCCGCTCTACCAGTGGCTGAAGTCCCAGCAGAAAGGTCTCTTGGGCGGCCGCATCAAGTGGAACTTCACCAAGTTCCTGATCAGCCGCGATGGCCAGGTGATCGGCCGCTTCGCTCCCCAGACCCGCCCGGATCAACAGGCAGCAGATATCGAAGCCGCCCTCTGAGGCAGCCCCACGTGAAAGGTTCCCCTGCGTCCGCGCGCTCTCTGCGCACGCCTACAGGACGCTCCCGGTCCCTAGACTGAGGCCATGGGTTGGACGGAGCGCGCAGCAGCAGTGGGTGCCGCCGCGGGCCTGCGGAGCCGCCGGTGAGGGCGCGCCTGCCGCTGGTTCGCTGGTACGCCTCCTTCGCCAGCTTCGGCGTGCCCCAGGCGGCCGCCCCCATTGCCTTCGCGCTGGTCGCCCTGCCGGTCACCGGCGATGCCAACAGCGGGGCGGCCATGATCCTGGCGATGACCCTGGCCCAACTCCTGGGCGCGGTCCCGCTGGCCAGGCTGGGGCGCAGCCGACCCCTGGGATTTCTGAAGCTGCTGATCCTCATCCGGGCGCTGGCCTTGGGCAGCATCGCGGTGCTGGCCGCATACCAGGCGCCCTTCGCCGCCCTGGTGGCCGCCGCAGCAGTAGCGGGTTTGGTCAACGGCGCCGCCTTCGGGTTCCTCCGCTCGGTGCTGAACCATCTGGTGGCTGCAGGGAAACTTCCCCGGGCCCTGGGTCTCGCCGCCACGTTGAATGAGGTCATCTTCGTGAGCTCGCCGCTGGTGGCCTCAGCTCTCGGGTCGGTTTCTCCGGTACTGGCCGTGGGCGCGCTGACGCTCATTGGAGCCGCCCCACTGCTGCTGGTTCCTGCCGTCTCTTCCCCAGTGCCCGCCATCGGGGCCGGCTCGGAAGGCAGGGTCCTGAACCGGACCATGCTGATGTGGCTGCTGTGCACGGTGGCGATGAATGCCGCCGTCGGCGCAGTGGAGATCGGGGCGGTGGCACTGGCGGTGAACTTCGGCTTCGCCCCGGAGATGGGGTTCCTCTTCCCCGTGGCGCTCTGCGCGGCCGCCTTCACCGGCGGGGTATGGGTCACTGTCCGCAACCGCCGTCCGCCCCTGCGGGCCGTTGTGGGCTATCTCTGCCTGGCGAGCCTGGGAGCTGGACTCAGCGCGTGGAACCATTCTGTGACGCTGACTCTGGTCGGTGCCGCGCTGGTGGGCTTCTTCCTTCCGCTGCTGGCCACCCATGTGCAGCTGGCCCTGGACGATCTGGCACCTCCTGACCGCCGCGCCGAGGTCTTCGCCATGCTGCGCAACGCCCAGGCGGTCGGCCTGATCACCATCAGCCTGGCGCTGAGCGTCTGGTCGCTGCACATCGCGCTGGTCCTCGCGGCCGCTCTGCTGCTTGCTGCGACGCTCAGCGTGGTCGGCTCCGGGCTCCGGCAGTCCACCTCCTAATCCGGTCGCAGACCTTGTTATAGGCTCAGGCTCATAGCCGACCAGCACGACCGAATCCCGCTGTCCACCTTCCCCACGCCTGCCGAACCGGCGCCACGCTTGGCCAAGGCGATCGGCCTGGGCGCGGAGGATCTGTGGCTGAAGCGCGATGACCTCACCGGACTCGGCGGCGGGGGCAACAAGCTCCGCAAGCTGGAGTACTTCGCCGCAGCAGCGAAGCGCGAGGGCGCCGATGTCCTGGTCACCACCGGCGGCCCCCAGAGCAACCACGCTCGGCTGACCGCCGCGGTGGCCGTACGGCTGGGCATGCGGGCTGTGCTAGTCCTCGGCGGAGATCCGCCGACGACGACGCAGGGCAACCTTCTGCTCGACACCCTTGTGGGGGCTGAGGTGCAGTGGGCCGGCGAGCGCAGCCCCGCTGAGCTGGCGGAGTACGCCGGCGTCGTCGTCGAGCAGCTGCGTGACGAAGGTGCCCGCCCGTTCCTGGTGCCCTTCGGAGGGTCCAGCAGCCTGGGGGCCCGCGGGTACCTCGCCTGTGCGCAGGAGATCCTCCAGCAGGTTCCCGATGCCGCGCATGTGGTCACGGCACTGGGATCCGGCGGCACCATGGCGGGACTGCTGGCAGTGCTGGGAGAAGAGCGTGTGCTCGGGGCCAATGTCGGCGCCAGGCCGGACGCGGCAGAGGCCGCGGCGTCCTACGCCTCGCCGCTGGCCGGCAGAACAGTGGACCCCGCATCGCTGCGGGTGCGCGATCAGGCCGGAGAGGGATATAAGCACTTCACGCCCGAAGCCCGTGCTGCTGTGCAGCTGGCAGCCCGCACAGAGGCAGTCTTCCTTGATCCCACCTACACCGGCCGTGCGATGGCCGGGCTCCTCGCCGCCGTCAAGGACGAGGAAATCTCACCAGGACAGCCAGTGGTCTTCCTGCACACCGGCGGCCTGCCCGGGCTGTTCGGCCACCCCGAAGTCTGATCCCAGGCCTGCTCTCGGGTGGACTTTCGCCACGGGTGCCTCCGGCAGCGAGCGCAGAATCCGCCCTCGCAGAGTCGTTCCTGGATGCTGGGTTCAACCTCTGAGGATCTCAGACTCAGCGCAGCGTCACTCCGAGCAATTCGGCCGCGGCGATGAGCTCGGGTGTTGCCCTATTGAGCTGTTCAGGTTGAATGTCCGAGACGCGTGGAGTGACTTCCGGGTCTCCCGGAGGTTCGTAAATCGCCCAGAGAGTGAGATTGTCGCCGTGACGGGAACGGAACTCAATGCCGTCACAGAAATTCTCACCGCTGGGAGTCCTGGCCTCCCAGAAATACTGCGATACCTCCTGGGTAAGCATTCGTGGTTCAGCGGCTTTCAGCGCCGCGGCGTCGAAATCAGACAACCCGTAGGTCAATGCGCGAGGCTTGAAGCGAGTGAACAATGCCGCGATCGTCTCGGCATGGGTTGACATCACAGAACACGCCACTGAGGGCGGCCGCAGAGGCCTGGCGCGGAGCCAACCATGCTTCAACATCCAGTGTCCCAAATCCTGCACTCCCGGCGACGTGCTCATCGTTATCGACGATGTCACCAAGCGCGGCATCCAGAACCGGGTCTGGACGAAACGGAGCGAGGATTTCCACCAAACACGCGAACAAAGAGTTGCCCGTATAGAGAGTCCTGTACAGGCCGGCGTCGAGGGCGTCCCAACGGCCCGAGAAGCGCCCAGAAGGCCCCGCCCACCGCCAATCGGCCCATGACCACGGGTCAGGCTGATAGCCGACGCGCCAAACTCGCTGGCCCTGCAGAGTGCGAAGCTTCATCCAATACGCGCAAACGCACGGGCGGCGGCGAGCACCTCGGGACCGACCGCATGCGAGTCCCCCTCACGGATGACCCGAGCCGGGGAACGATCTTCCAATTGGGGGTTCATACCTTGAAACCAGGCCTGGACCACACTGGGGGCGTTACCAGCCTCGGCAATCATTCCGGCAGCCTGAAAAGCCAGGCGGATCCGCTCCACTGCATCAGAAGAGGGATGTCGAATTCCCTCAGCCCATTGCCGTACTGCGCGGGTTTCCCGCACCCCTCCGAGGTATGCCACAAGCTTTGTCCCAAGGCGCTCAGTCAGCTGGGCGATCAGGTCAGCTTCACTGAGCCTGACAGAGTCCAGGTAGTACGGCATGCTCGGCGATGCGGTGGTCGTCATGCACCCAGAATCCGGCATCACACCCTCAATCACAAGAGAACGTCACTTTGAATCCCCCGGCTGGTCCACATGCCACTCACACAACGGAGGCTCTCTGGGAGCCATGTAAGCGCTCGGCAGACCGTCCTCAGGTGGGCGCCACCGCGGAAGCACTGAAAGAATTGCCACCCCACCCTCGGGAGCTACAAGGCTTGCTGTACTTCTTCCTGGAGGTCAGCAAACTGAGGTCGCTCCGCATAATGAGCGGATATGCCTGCATCCCCGGCGACCTCCCTTAAACAGTTCTGGGCGTTTGACCAGTGCTCAAGCGGGC
>NZ_JAJUJJ010000045.1 GCF_029265375.1 Nesterenkonia sp. | reverse complement strand
CGAACCCGGAAGCTAAGACCCACAGCGCCGATGGTACTGCACCGGAAACAGTGTGGGAGAGTAGGACACCGCCGGACACACTTCACTAGAACTGAGGCCCGAGCACGGCAACGACGCCACGCTCGGGCCTCAGTCATATCCGAAGACAGTTCCCCTCACCGACGTCGATATGATTGAGCAGTGACACCACGAGACCGATCCACCCATGACCGCCCGAACCGGGAACGCCCCGCCCGCAATCCAGCAGACCTGCGGCGGGCCAACCGCGAAAAGCGCGAGCGGTCCCCGGAGATCGACGAGGACGTCACCGGCCGGGAGCTGGACAAGGACGCAGCCCGGCAGCTGGGCACTCTCAACGACACCAACCGCACCTGGGTGGCCAAGCACCTGGTGATGGCTGGTCGGCTCATCGACATCGACCCGCAGTTGGCCTTCGAACATGCCCTGGCCGCCTCACGGCGCGGCGGCCGCCTGGCCCTGGTCCGTGAAGCCGTCGGACTTGCCGCCTACGCCGCCGGAGACTACGCGGAGGCGCTGCGGGAGCTGCGCACCTACCGCCGCATCAGCGGAGACCAGACACACCTGGCCGTGATGGCCGACTGTCTGCGCGGCCTCGGCAAACCGGAGAAAGCCCTGGAACTGGCGGCCGAACCCGAAGCGCAGCAGATCTCAGGCAGCGCCCGGGCGGAGCTGGCCATGGTCACCGCCGGAGCCCACCAAGACCTCGGCGACCACGCTTCGGCCCTGGCGGCACTGGAAATCCCAGAACTGAACCTTCAGCGCGCCTACAGCTTCAGCCCCCGCCTCTACAGCATGTACGCCGAATGCCTCATCCAGCTGGGCAGAGAATCAGAGGCCCAGCGCTGGCAGGCGCAGATCCCGGTGGCCGAGAAGGCCCTGGGCACCGGCTCCTACGCCGAGCCTGAAATCATGGACTTCGACGACGACGAAGAGCCGGTGGCCCTGCCGAAGGTCAAAGACCTCGTCGATGACTCCGGCGCCCACCAGACCCGCAGAGACTGATCCCCAGGAGCCCGAGTGCCGCTGATCGACCACCATGACGCCGTGCTGTTCGACCTGGACGGCGTGCTCTATGCCGGACCCGAGGCCATCGATGGCGCCCCCGAGGCGGTAAGATCCATCAAGCAGCGCCAGCTGCGCTGCGCCTTCGTGACCAACAACGCCTCCCGGTCCGCCGAGCAGATCGCCGCCCATCTGCGCGAACTCGGCATCGACGCCCAGGCCTCCGAAGTCTTCGGCTCCGCCCCGGCGGGAGTGCGGCTGATGCGCCAGCACGTCCCACCGCCGGCACGCATCCTGGTCACCGGAAGCCAGGCGCTGCGCCAGCTGGTCTCCGAAGCCGGCTACACCGTGGTGCACAGCGCGCAGGACAGGCCCTATGCCGTCATCCAAGGCTTCGAACCCACCCTCGGTTGGACAGACCTGGCCGAGGCGGCCTACGCCATCAATGCCGGGGCCGCCTGGTTCGCCACCAACCTGGACCGCAATGTGCCGCGCGAACACGGCATCGCACCAGCCAACGGCGCCCTGGTGGAAGCCATCCACTTCGCCACCGGCACCCGCCCCCGGGCGGCGGGCAAACCCGAGCCGGTCATGTTCACCCAAGCAGCCGAAGCCCTCGCAGCGCAGAACCCCCTGGTCATCGGTGACCGGCTGGACACCGACATCCTCGGGGGCAACCGGGCCGGCTGCACCACCGCCCTGGTGCTCACCGGATCCACCAGCCGCGCAGAAGCCGAAACCGCCACCGGGGACCAGAAGCCGGACTGGATCATCACCAGCCTGCAGGACCTGTTCACCGAGACCACCGGGACTCATGATGAGTGAGACTACGAACCACACGCCGGGTCACCCTGCGCAGGACCCACCGCCCGAAAGCGGCGGGGACCAGCCTGCCGACCAGGGGGAGCAGCCGGCTGACGGCGCGGACCAAGCTGCTGACCAGAGCGGGCAGGCGGCTGACGGCGCGGACCAGGCTGACGATACCGCCGCAGCGCAGGAGCTGACCCTGGAGCAGCTGGAGGCCCATATCCGCTCGGCCGAGGAGCTGCACAGCAGCCTCACCCAGTGGCTGAACTCCATCACCCGGGACTGAGGCCGTGGCGGCAGCCAAGCAGAACCAGCGGCTGGACAAGGAACTGGTCGCCCGCGGCATGGCACCCAGCCGCAGCCGTGCCGCCCAACTGATCACCGGCGGGAACGTGCGCGTCGACGGCGCCGTCGTCACCAAACCAGCCGCCGTCGTCGGGCCGGCATCGAATATCAGCGTCGCCGCCGAGCACCAGTGGGTCAGCCGCGCCGCCCATAAGCTGCTGGGCGCGCTGGAGATCTTCGGCGTGGACCCCGCCGGGCGCCGTTGCATGGACGCCGGAGCCTCCACCGGAGGATTCACCCAGGTGCTGCTGCACTACGGAGCCGAGCATGTGGTCGCCGTCGACGTCGGCCACGACCAGCTCGCCCCCGCGCTGCGCGGCCACCGGCAGATCACCTCCGTGGAAGGCTGCAATCTGAGGTATGCCGAGCCGGAGCACCTCGGTGCGCCCTTCGACCTCATCGTCGCCGACCTCTCCTTCATCTCGCTGCGGCTGGTCACCACGCCGCTGGCCCGCATGGCAGCCCCGGCAGCTGATGTGCTGCTGATGGTCAAACCGCAGTTCGAGATCGGCCGCCAGCGGCTGCCGCGCACCGGAGTGGTCACCAGCGCCGACCAGCGCAGAGAAGCTGTGGAAAACGTGGCGCAGGCCGCCGCAGAGGCCGGCCTCATCCTGCGCGGTGCCGCCCGATCACCGCTGCCCGGCCAGGACGGCAACGCCGAGTTCTTCCTGCACTGTGCAGCTGACACCCAGGAGCAGTCCGCCCCGGACGATAGGCTGGACAGAGCCCTGCTGGACGGCGTCGAATACGGCGAGCCGCACACCACCGCGAAGGAGGCCCCATGACCCGGGAGGTACTCGTCCTGGCCCACACCGGCCGGCGAGACGCCGTGGACGCGGCCGTCACGGTGGCAGCCAGCCTGCACGCCGCAGGCCTGCGCCCGGTCATGCTGGAGCGCGACATCGAAGCCGTCGCCTCCGTGGCCGCCGCAGACCTCCGATCCGCGCAGGTAGCCGTGGCCGACCGGGAGGTTCCGCTGTCCCGCTGCGAAGTCGGCATGGTCCTCGGCGGCGACGGGTCCATCCTGCGCGCCGCAGACCTGGTCCGCCAGGCCCAGCTGCCCCTGATGGGCGTCAACCTCGGGCACGTGGGCTTCCTCGCCGAATCCGAGCGCACCCAGCTGGACGAATCCGTCCAATGGGTGGTGGATCAGAACTACACGGTCGAAGAACGCATGGCCCTGGACGTGCAGGTCTGGCAGGCCGACCACCACATCGGCTCCAGCTGGGCGCTGAACGAGGCCAGCATCGAGAAAGCCTCCCGCCAGCGGATGATCGAACTGGTCATCGAGATCGACGGCGCCCCGGTCTCAGCCTTCGGGTGCGACGGGATGGTCATGTCCACCCCCACCGGGTCCACCGCCTACGCCTTCTCCGCCGGCGGGCCGGTGGTCTGGCCGGAGGTGGAAGCTTTGGTGATGGTTCCGATCTCCGCACACGCGCTCTTCGCCCGGCCTCTGGTGGTGGCCCCGGACTCGGTGATGGCGGTGGAGCTGCTCCAGCGCGGCGACGAGCACGGAATCCTCTGGTGCGACGGCGCCCGGTCCATGGAGCTGCCGGCCGGCTCCCGCGTGGAGGTCACCCGCTCCGAGCGCTCGGTGCTGCTGGCCCGGGTCCACCAGACGCCGTTCTCCCAACGGCTGGTGGACAAGTTCAACCTCCCCACCACCGGATGGCGGGGACCGGTGGAAGCATCCAACACTCTGCCCTCTGCCAGCGGAGGAGAGGAGGTCTGAGCAGGTGATCGAGCACCTCACCATCAGCGGACTCGGCGTGATCGACCGCGCCGAGCTGGAGCTGGACCCCGGATTCACCGTGGTCACCGGTGAGACCGGAGCGGGCAAAACCATGGTGGTCACCGCCTTCGGACTGCTGCTCGGCGCCCGGGCTGAGGCCTCCGCAGTGCGCACCGGAGCAGAACGCGCCGCAGTGGACGCCGCCATCGCAGTTCCCGCAGGGCACCCGGCCCGCCGCCGGCTGCAGGAGGCCGAGATCATCGACGACGACGGCGACGACGACCCGCTGCTTCTGGGCCGGGTGATCAGCGCCAAGGGCCGCAGCCGCGCATCGGCGGCCGGGCGGCCGGTCCCCATCTCGCTGCTGGGGGAGATCGGCGCAGAGCTGGTGACCGTCCACGGTCAGAGCGACCAGCTGCGCCTGAAGTCCGCCGCCGCCCAGCGCCGGGCCCTGGACAGCTTCGCCGGCGCCGAGTTCGCCCAGCTGCTGGAGAACTACCAGCAGGACTTCAGCCGCTACACCGCGCAGAAGGCGGAGCTGGAGGAGATCACCGCCCATGAGATCGAACGCCGGCGCGAAGCCGAGCAGCTGCAGCAGGCCCTGGAGAGCATCGACGAGGTCGACCCCCAGCCCGGGGAGGACGAGCAGCTCAGAGCAGAGACCCTGAAGCTGGAGAACGTGGAGGCGCTGCGGGAAGCCGCCCGCACCGCCCAGCAGGCGCTGACCGGTGCCGACGCCGCCGAAGCCGTCGAACCGGGACCCAATGCGGCCGAACTGCTCGAGACCAGCGCCGCAGCCCTGGCACCGGTCACCGACCAGGACCCCGAGCTGGAGACCATCGCCCAGCAGCTCAGCGACGTCTCTGCGCTGCTCAGCGACGCCGCCTCCCAGCTGGGCATCTACGCCGCCGGGCTGGACGAGTCCGGACCCGAACGGCTGGCCCAGGTGCACCAGCGCCGTGCCGAGCTCGACCGGCTTATGCGCCTCTACGGACCAGAGATCGACGATGTGCTCGCCTGGGCGGATCAGGCACGACGCCGGCTGAGCACTCTGGACTCCGACGCCGAACGGATCGAGGAGCTCACCGCCTCGGTGTCCGAACTGGAGCAGCAGCTGCAGCGCCAGGCTGAGGATCTGACCCGGCGTCGCCGTGAAGCCGGCCGGCAGCTGGCCGAAGCGGTGGGGGAGGAGCTGGCCGCCCTGGCCATGCCGCACGCCGAACTGGTGGTGGAGGTCACCGCCGAGGAGCAGCTGAGCCGCCACGGAGCAGACACGGTGGCTATCCTGCTCAGCCCGCACCCGGGCTCCGCACCGCTGCCGCTGGGCAAAGGCGCCTCCGGAGGTGAGCTCTCCCGGGTGATGCTCGCCCTGGAGGTGGTGCTGGCAGCCCAGGCGGCGGCCGGAACCTTCATCTTCGACGAGGTCGACGCCGGGGTGGGCGGTGTGGCCGCAGTGCAGATCGGCCGCCGGCTGGCCAAGCTCGCCCGCCACGCCCAAGTGATCGTGGTGACCCACCTGCCCCAGGTGGCCGCCTACGCCGACCAGCACATCCACGTGCGCAAGACCGCCGACGCTGCCGCCGGGGTCACCGCCTCCGATGTGCGCGCCCTCTCCGACGCTGAACGGGTGGAGGAGCTGGCCCGCATGCTCGCCGGCCAGGAGGACTCCGCCTCCGCCAAGGCGCACGCCTCCGAGCTGCTGCAGACCGCCGCGCAGGAGAACCCATGACCGGCGCATCACCGCGAATGAATGATAGGCTGGAACTCCGTGGCGCAGCGCATTAATTCACGGAATCAGAACAGTCCCGACACCACCCGGCAGATCTTCGTCACCGGCGGCGTCGTCTCCTCCCTCGGCAAAGGCCTCACCGCCTCCTCGCTCGGACACCTGCTCCGCGCCCGGGGACTCTCAGTGGTGATGCAGAAGCTGGATCCCTACCTCAACGTGGATCCCGGGACCATGAACCCCTTCCAGCACGGCGAAGTCTTCGTCACCGAAGACGGCGCCGAAACCGACCTGGACATCGGGCACTACGAACGCTTCCTGGACGAGAACCTCGACGGCCTCAACAACGTCACCACCGGCCAGATCTACTCCTCGGTCATCGAGAAGGAGCGCCGCGGCGACTACCTGGGCGACACCGTGCAGGTGATCCCCCACATCACCGATGAGATCAAGCGCCGTATGCGGCTGCCCGCCGAGAGCGAGAACGCCCCCGATGTGATCATCACCGAAATCGGCGGCACCGTCGGCGACATCGAGTCCCAGCCGTTCCTGGAGGCCGCCCGCCAGCTGCGGCAGGACGTCGGGCGGGAGAACGTCTTCTTCCTCCACGTCTCCCTGGTGCCCTATATCGGCCCCAGCCAGGAGCTGAAGACCAAGCCTACCCAGCACTCCGTGGCCGCCCTGCGGTCCCTGGGCATCCAGCCCGACGGCATCGTGCTGCGCAGCGACCGCGAACTGCCGGCCGATATCCGCGGCAAGATCTCCCGGATGTGCGATGTGGACGCCGATGCAGTCATCAACTGCGCCGACGCCCCCAGCATCTATGACATCCCCCGCATCCTGCACAAGCAGGCCATCGACGCCTATGTGGTGCAGTCCCTGGACCTGAAGTTCAAGGACGTGGACTGGTCCAAGTGGAACCGGCTGCTCAACGTGGTGCACAACCCCGACGACGAGGTGGAGGTCGCACTCGTCGGCAAGTACATCGATCTGCCCGACGCCTACCTCTCGGTGACCGAGGCGCTGCGCGCCGGCGGCTTCGCCCACAATGCCCGCACCAAGATCCGCTGGGTGCCCTCGGACCTGTGCGCCGACCCGGAAGGCGCGGCCAAGGCGCTGGCCGGAGTCGACGCAATCTGCGTGCCCGGCGGATTCGGCGTGCGCGGACTCGACGGCAAGATCGGCGCGCTGCGCTACGCCAGGGAGAACAAGATCCCAGCGCTGGGCCTCTGCTTGGGCCTGCAGACCATGGTGATGGAGTACGCCCGCAATGTGCTGGGCATGAGCGAGGCCAACTCCACAGAGTTCGACCCCGACACCCAGTTCCCGGTCATCGCGACCATGGCTGAGCAGGAGGAGATCGTCGCAGGCGAGGGCGATCTGGGCGGCACCATGCGCCTGGGCGCCTACGACGCCGTGCTCACCGAGGGCAGCGTGGTGGCCCAGGCCTACGGCACCACCACGATCTCCGAACGCCACCGGCACCGCTACGAGGTCAACAACGCCTACCGCCAGCAGCTCAGCGAGGCAGGTCTGGTGTTCTCCGGAACCAGCCCGGACGGCACCCTGGTGGAGTTCGTGGAGCTGCCGCAGGACGTGCATCCCTTCTACGTCTCCACCCAGGCGCACCCGGAGCTGAAATCCCGGCCCACCAACCCGCATCCGCTCTTCGCCGGGCTGATCGGCGCGGGACTGAAGCGCCGCTGACCTGCCGATGAGCGAGCCTGAGGCTGCACGGCCGCGGTTCCGTGAGAGAGCCGCGGCGGCAGCGCTCTGGCCGGAGGTCGCCGACTACCTGGCACACCTGCGCATTGAGCGCGGATCCTCAGCCAACACGCTGGCATCCTACGAGCGGGACCTCTGCCGCTACACCGCCCACCTGGACGCCCAGGGCATCACTGCGCCGGGACAGATCGACGTCGGGCACATCTCCGACTACCTGCAGACGGTGACCACCGGGGCTGACGGCGGGACCGCGCTTCAGGAACGTTCCGCTGCGCGGATGCTCGCCTCGGTGCGGGGGGTGCACCGCTACTGGGCCCGGGAGGGTCGCACCAGCCACGACCCGGCCGCCGAGGTCGCGGCTCCGAAGCTGACTCAGTCGCTGCCGAAGGCGCTGAGCGTCGATGAGGTGACCCGGCTGCTGGAGGCCCCCAGCGCAGCCGCCCCGCTGGGGCTGCGGGACCGGGCTTTGTTGGAGTTCCTCTACGCCACGGGAGCGCGGATCAGCGAGGCCGTGGGTCTCGACGTCGACGATGTCCACAGCGTGCGGCAGACCGGCACCGAAGGTCTGGTGCTGGTGCGGGTCACCGGCAAAGGCGATAAGCAACGCATGGTGCCGCTGGGACGGATGGCGCAGAAGGCGCTGGGGGACTACCTGACCGCTGGCCGTCCCGCACTGGCCGAGGCTGCGGTGCGCTCCTCGGGGTCCTCGCGCCGGTCGCCGTCACCGGCGCTGTTCCTGAACAAGCTGGGCACCCGGCTCAGCCGGCAGTCGGCCTGGTCTGTGCTGGTGAAGACCGCCGAGGCCGCCGGCATCACCGCGGAGGTCTCACCGCATACGCTGCGGCACAGCTGCGCGACTCATCTGCTCGACGGCGGCGCGGATATCCGTACGGTCCAGGAGCTGCTGGGCCACGCCTCGGTGACCACCACCCAGATCTACACCAAGGTCACCGCCGAATCCCTGCGCGAACAGTACGCCACCGCTCATCCGCGCGCGCTCTGATCTGCGCCGACGCTGCATAACT
>NZ_JAJUJJ010000056.1 GCF_029265375.1 Nesterenkonia sp. | reverse complement strand
GCCAGGATGTCAGCGGCCCGGCGGTTCAGGGTCCGGCCGAGCTTCTTCAGCTCTGCCAGTTTGGTGGGGATGCCGCGGCGCAGTGAATCGATCACCTGCTGCAGTAGCTGTTTGCCGTGGTTCTTGGAGGGGTGTCGGTAGGCGGCGACGATCTTCTGATACACGCTCCAGGTGGCTTCGACCTCGACGTGCTCATCAGCAACGAACACTTTCTCCAGCTTCCGGCTCTGGGGCTCGGTGAGCAGATCCGCTCCGGTGCGCAGGGTCTTCCGCGCCCCGTAGAGCGGGTCGCCAGAACGGCCTCGGTGTCCGGTGGTCTCTCGCTGAACCCGCTGCCGGGCCTGGTCCAACGCGTCCCCGGCCAGGGCCACCACGTGGAAGGGATCCATCACCGCAACAGCTTCAGGGAGCTCTTCAGCGGTGGCGGTCTTGAACCCGGCGAACCCATCCATGGCCACCACCTCGATCCCCTCCCTGAACCCCTCGCTCTGAGCATCCAGCCAGGTCTTGAACACCTGCTTGGAACGACCCGGGACCATGTCCAGCGGCCGGGCAGGGCCGCGGCGTTCCTTCACCGGGGTCAGATCGATGACCACGGTGACATAGTGGGAGCCGCGCCCGGTGTGGCGCCAGCAATGCTCATCAACACCTATGACCTTCACCCCGTCGAACCGGTGAGGGTCCTCAATGAGCAGGTCCCGGCCGGCGGCCAACACGGCGTCGTTGACGGTATGCCAAGAGCAGGCCAGTGCGGCGGCGACCCTTGCGATGCTCATCCTGTCGATCACCACCGACTTCAGGGCCCACAGCACCGCATGCCTGCTCAACTTCGCCCGCGGTGCCGCCGCTGTGGTGGTGTCCTGGCGCCAGACGATGCCACAGTCAGCACATCGGTATCGGCGAACCCGAACCCACAGCACCGTGGGTCGCCACCCCAACGGTAGGTGCGCCAGCTTCCGGACTACCGTGCCCCGCGGCAGCCCCTCTGCGCCACAGTTACGGCACCATGGATCGTCTTCGGTGACTCTGCATTCCAGGATGGCCCGGTCGCGGCGGATCTGTTGGCCGGTGACCATCAGGCCGAGGGAGTCGAGGAGGCAGAAGCTGTTGAGGTCAGGGGTGGTGAAAGTAGGCTGGGGCATCGTCGAGGTCTTCTGGATGGATTGGTGTAGGAACCTCCATCTTCGGAAGGCCTCGACCTCTATCCACCTATCGCCACGCCGACCCTGATCCTCATCCCCGCCTCTACACCCTCAAACGCGAAGAGCCACTAAAGCGCCCTCCCCGGGGTGCACCCCCGCGCTTTCCAGGGGTCGTGTGACGTCACGCTGAGCCTGACGAGCGCTGGAGTACATTCCGACCATGCCGGGCGCCTGGGGCGAGGTCACGCTCCAGGTCTCCGGGTCGTAGCAGGTGAAGACAGTGTGCACATCACCCATATCGTCGGATCACCTCCAAGGCCTCGTCTCGAGAAAGGCCGATTTGTTGGACCAGTGTATGCCGCACGAGTTGGGCGTTGATCTCTTTCCCTGCATGCGGCGCGAGAGTCAGCTGCGGGAGGTCGGGCCTCGTCGATCGTAGGACGATGTGGCTGCCATGGACGGACGCGAGGGCGGGACTGTGGAAAACGGGCATCGCAATAGGGCGGGGGAAGGTGGCCGGCTTCTGAGGTGCCCATGCTGCGGCATTCAGCCAGGCTCAGAGGGCGGCGAGGATCTCGGGTGAGAGGTTGTACATACGCAGTTTGGCCCAGGAGCGGATCTGGCCATCGCTCATGCTGCGGATGATCTCCGCCTCCGCCTGTGGGCCGCCCTCGATCTGGGTGCCGCCGGCCGGCAGCGAGCTGGAGAGCGGGCCCCCGTGCAGGGGCACATCCACCACGCTGAGCGCTGCCGCGGTCAGTGAGATCACCTGGGACCGGTCGATCAGGCCCAGCCCCTCCAGCAGCGCCTTGGTT
>NZ_JAJUJJ010000054.1 GCF_029265375.1 Nesterenkonia sp. | reverse complement strand
GGCGTGGCTGGGTTTTTCTTCCTGCAGCCGGCGGTTGCGGTAGTCGAGCAGCAGCTGCAGCTGCTCGGCCTGCGCGGTGCGGATGGTGTGTTCTTTGTTCCAGGCAGCAGCCAGTTCAGGCTCGCCGGCCAGATGAGCATACGCCGGGGGAAGCACCGGAGCCGGAGGGGTGCCCGGGGAGGTGCTCTCAGGGGTTACGCCGTTGACCCCCGGGGTGTGGTGTGTGGCGTCGTCGTTGGTTCTGTGCCCAGAACGCATGCTGGAGCCGCCGGGGGTGACCGGCGGTTCCGCAGTCTGTGCTGGGTTCGAACTCATGTTCTAATTCTATCGAGTGATGTGTGTCACTGCAACCCGTATGGAGGAATGTGCAAGAGTTTGAGGTGGTATTGCCTGCAACAGGCCTCGTTCAGTGATGACGGGTTCCGCTGAGTGCTTCGCCCGTGAGGCGTCGGTGAGCTGATGGTGGGGTGTAGGTGTACTGGCATTGGGGGGAGGCGTAGACGGATGCGCGCCATCGGCGCCCCCAGCTGAGTGAGGATTTCAGTAGTCGGTCAGCCTGTCCCATCTGCAGGTCGGTTCCTCGTCCTCATGCGTCCAGTTGACGGCATACCCAAGGCGCCGAAGCTCCTTCGCCGCCCTCCTCGGGTTGTCGCGCACAGCGGCCGCAAGTTGGTGGCCCCGAAAGGTGAAGCGTTGTTTGCGCAGGACCTGCTCCCAGCCCGGAGCGGAATCCACGTGGAACTCCCGAATAGCCATGTGCAGGAAGTCCTCATACGAGGCCCGAAATCTGTGTCCTCCCAGGGGGAAATGGAGTCTCCAAGGCTCAGTTCGTGTCCGCTGTGCGTCGAGAATGGCTTGGCGCAGCTCCCTGTCCTCGAGGTGAGTCTGAAAGTGAGCAGCTGGCGGGCCAACCTTGTCCCGCTGGTATTCAAGGCGGAAGATTGGTTCGCCGTTCGCCGGCTGCTCCCGCAGCAACGAGTACGTCGATTTGCGGGCAGCGAGGAAGTCTTTCTCTGAGTTCCATACGCAGTGAATCTGTACTGCGGCCCGAAATGTTACGGTGCCATTGACCGTAAAGGGGATGCCACGCTGGGAGCGTGACAGCGGCTTCTCAGAAATGACTATATGTGACCCACGGTACTGGGCATGGAACGGCCAATCCAGGTCCAACGCGCCCTGCAGCGTTGTTTGAAGCTCCTCACGCCGGCCGTGCTGTGGGATATCGGGCTCACCCCTCAGGACCCGGACGACGAATCAAGCATCCACGTGGGGCTTCGTGCGGCGGGAGACTGGCCGCTGAAGGTCGCCGTCGGCTCCTGCAGCCAGCCGTGGGAGGACAGCCCAGCACAGGGTTCGCTGACCTCCGGCTCCTGCACCGGGGCCTTCCAGACCGTCGTGGCGGAGAAGGAGGCCGCAGGAGGGTACGACGTCGACTGGCTGGCTGAGCTGCCTGCCGCTGAGCAGCAGTGGCTGTGCGTGGAGATTTCGATGCCGGGGGATCTGAAGACCCCGACCCGGCCGGGGGAGATGGTTCCGGAGGTGCATGCTCTGGTGGAGGGCGAGCATATAGTGCTGGACCCGCACTCCCCGCAGACATCCAGCGCTGCCTCCGCGGGCAAGGACCCAAGTGCTCAGGGTGCCCGCACCGTGGTTGCGGCATGGGTGGACTGGCTGCCGGTTCAGCAGATCAGCCAGCTCTGGATGCTGCTGTGCGGGGTGGCCGGCGTGTTGGCAGGGGGATCAGCGCTGATCTGGGCGGCCCGCCGCTGGGGGTCCTGACCCATGGTGCGGAGGTCACCTAGGGAGCCAGGAGACTAGCTGCCGGTTGTCACCAGGGGATTCAGGCACTGGCGGGCCATATCGGGGTAGTCGGTGGTGAGGTAGTCGGCGCCGAAGGCGGCGGCCTGGAGGATGCCATCCGGGTCGTTGAGCGTCCACACGTTGAGCCTGGTGCCGCTGTGGGCCCACTGCCGTGTCTGTGCGGCATGGTCGTGGGACTGCAGCACCCAGTCCCACTTCACGGCCGCGATTCCCACGGTGCCGGCGTCGATGAGGCCGGTGTTGTCTGACCGGCGGGGACTGATCACAGCCATTACGCGGCCGGGCTGCACCCCAGAGTCGAGCAGGTAGCCGATGGAGTCGGGGTCGAAGCTGAGGAAGGTGACCTCGATCCCGCCGCCGGTGCCGGGCACCGTGGAGGTCTCCGGGTCCCAGTGCGCTGCTTCCAGCGCTTCCAGAACCCGCTGCTCCAGCAGCCGCCCGAAGGGATAGGGCTCCTTCATCTCGATGAGCAGCCCAGGTGCGGCGGGCAGTTCGCCGAGCAGCGCCAGCAGCTCCGGCAGGGTCATGAATTGGTCCGCAGGTGTGCCGTACTCGGCGGGGATGGTGGCGCCCATCCAGGTGTGGAAGTCCAGATCGCGCAACTGGGCGAGACTCAGCTCGGCTACTGGTATAGGTGTCTCGCTTCCCGGCATCTGCACGGTGGGCGCGTGGGTGCAGACCACCGCGCCGTCGGCGGTGAGGTGAACATCGGTCTCTATCAGATCGGCGCCCAACGCAGCGGCGTGCAGAAAGGCCGCCCGCGTGTTCTCCGCGTAGCGTCCGGAGGCACCTCGATGAGCCACAACCAGCGGCCTCGCTGGATCATCCATACGCGACACCCTACCGTCACACCCGGACAGTGACGTGGACCACACACGGGGCTGATGCAGGAATGGGTGACAGGTTGGGTTTCCTGGTCAGGCCGCTAATGTCAGCGCCTGCGTGAGCAGTTTCTCCTCGTAGGCGATCGGGGTCAACTTCCCCAGAGCCTTCTGTTTCCTCCTTCGGTGATAGGT
>NZ_JAJUJJ010000015.1 GCF_029265375.1 Nesterenkonia sp. | reverse complement strand
GGCGTGGCTGGGTTTTTCTTCCTGCAGCCGGCGGTTGCGGTAGTCGAGCAGCAGCTGCAGCTGCTCGGCCTGCGCGGTGCGGATGGTGTGTTCTTTGTTCCAGGCAGCAGCCAGTTCAGGCTCGCCGGCCAGATGAGCATAGGCCGGGGGAAGCGCCGGAGCCGGAGGGGTGCCCGGGGAGGTGCTCTCAGGGGTTTCGCCGTTGACCCCCGGGGTGGGGTGTGTGGCGTCGTCGTTGGTTCTGTGCCCAGAACGCATGCTGGAGCCGCCGGGGGTGACCGGCGGTTGCGCAACCAGTGCTGGGTTCGAACTCATGTTCTAATTCTATCGAGTGATGTGTGTCACTGCAACCCGTATGGAGGAATTTGCGAGAGTTTGAAGATTCCATACATGATACTCTTCACTCGCTGCTGTTAAGTGCCACTGAATATCGCCGTATCAGTGGACTGGAGCCTCGATGCCGGGGCGGATTAGTCCACGCGCCGGGAGAACGAATCGGACTCGAAACTATTTCCGCGTGCGCAACCAACACCAGAACCTGCTGCTGCGAGCAAGCGCAGCTGAAACTCCGCCGCGCTCGGGCCGCAACTCGAAGTGTTGCCGGGGTCAGATCTGAAGCCCGAAACCGCGACCGGTGGTGCAGGTCGCCTAGACTTGATGGGACGACCGTACGGAGATCAGAAGCAGATGGCAGTGGGTGAGCGGTGAACGCATTCGGGATTCTGGTGCTCATCTTCGGATGCGTGCTCGCCGCGGTGCTGTTCGTCGCCGGGATGGTCTGGGTCGGAAGGCTTGCCAGCGGCGGGACGCCGTCGGGGGTTCTGGACAGGGTCCAGACTCTGGAGCTGCTGGCCGATGTCAGCGCTGAGGCCCATGCATAAGGCGTGGAGGCGCAGCGCGCATTGGAGGAGCTGCGTGAGCTTGCGCCGGACCTGGAGCGCGAGGATTGGCAGCTGTTCGAGGATCGCTACCGCCAGACGCTGGAGGACTTCTCCGCCGGCGATTCGGAGGTCCAGGCCCAGATGGAGCATTTGAAGCGGGTCTTTCGCCGGGACCGGATCATCGGCAGGGCACGCCGGGAACTGCGAGAAAGGTGAGACGACCCGTGACCACACTAGCGATGCTGGGACTTGGATCGATGAACGGCGCGATCCTTTCGGGACTGCTGACCGGGGGAGTGGAGGCCGACCGTGTGGTGGCTACCGCCCGTTCCTCTGCGTCGGCGCGGCGCAGTGCCGAGCAGTACGGGGTGCAGGTGCTGGCAGAGGAGGAGAGCACCGGGGCGAACGCGGAGGCCGCCGGGAAGGCCGATGTGATATTCCTGGGAGTCAAACCCCCGCAGATCGTGGACCTGTGCCATCAGATCGCCTCGTCGCTGAAGCCCTCGGCCGTGGTGGTGTCGGTCGCCGCCGCGGTGACGGTGGAGATGATGGAGGAGGCGCTGCCCGCAGGCCAACCGGTGATCCGCACAATGCCGAATACTCCCCTGTCAGTCGGAGCCGGCGTCGTCGGCCTGGTGCCTGGCACCCACACCAGCCAGGAGCAGGTGGAGTCCGTTGCGGAGCTGCTGGGGACTTCCGGCGCGGTCCATGTGCTGGATGAGGAGCAGATCGATGCGCTGACGGGGGTGGCTGGGTCCGGCCCGGCGTACGCGTTCTACCTGGCCGAGCATATGGCTGCCGCTGGAGTGGAGATGGGACTGGATCCGGAGCTGGCTGCGGACCTGGCAGCGCAGACCATCTACGGGGCCGGCAAGATGCTGGTGGAGAACCGTGGGGAGAACGACGCCGCACAGCTGCGCCGGGATGTGACCAGCCCCCGGGGAACCACAAGCCGGGCCATCGAGACCTTCGACGCCGCAGAGATGGGGCGCACCATCCGCCAGGGCGCCCAGGCCAGCGCGGCCCGGGCTGCTGAGATCACCCGCCAGCTGCGCGGGGACGCCGCCTGAACTGCCCTCCGCCGCGTCCGCCGGTCAGTAATGCCGGTAATTGGGCACGCGCCACCCCGAATTAGCGGCACAAATGACCGCACGCCGGGGCGTGCTGGCGGCGGGACCGGGCTGGCGGCCGGGCGGGGGCGGCAATCACGGACAGGTCTGCCGCGTGCTGGCTGCGGGCTCGGCGGGGTGAGGATCAGTTGCCGGAAGCCTCGCGCAGCAGCCGGCGCAGGCGCTGCGGATCGAACCGCCAGAAGTCGCGGACCGCGCCGTTGATGCGCAGCACCGGAATCTCCTCGGCGAACTGCTGGGCAAGCGCGGGGTCTGTGCTGATGTCCGTGGTGCGATGCTGCAGGCCGAACTCCGAGCATGCGTCTGCGGTGACCTTCAGGGCCTCCTCGCAGAGGTGGCATTCGGGCTTGACCAGGACCTCCACGTCTGGCTGGGACATGCTTCCTCCAGGTACAGCAGAGCCCCGGTGTGAAAACCGGGGCCCGCTGCAGATGCACGATGTGCTTACTTCTTATTGCGCCGCTGGTGGCGGGTCTTACGCAGACGCTTGCGGTGCTTCTTCTTCGCCATGCGCTTGCGGCGCTTCTTAATCACTGAGCCCATAGGGTGAACAGTCCTTACGTCGGTGGTGTGGAGCACGTCTGTGCTCCGTAGGCCAAAAAGGTCTCCCGAGAGTCTACCGACTCGGCGGAAAGACGGCGAACTGAGGGGGAGCAGCTGCCGGTGCACGCACTAGGCGGTGGGCGCAGCGAGACTGCGACCTCAGGTGTGACGACGGGCAAGGAGCTGCCTGCGGAACAAGGGGCTGCCTGCCGAGAGGTGCCGCGACCTGCGCGCCGCCGGAACTCACTCAGTCGAACCACGGGTCCAGACCCCAGAGCGGGAAGATCTCCTTGCGGGTCTGCACCACCGCGCGGTCAATCGCGTCCTCCGGGTCGTAGCCCAGCTCCCAGGAGCGCCACCACAGCTCGGCGTCGTCGTGCATCTGTTCGGGAGTCTCCACTTGGTAGGTGGTACGCACGTAGTCCCGCCAGCTGCCGGGCACGGCCGTCTTCAGCGGCACGGGGGACCCGGCAACGATGGCGGTGAGGTGGCTCCATGAGCGGGGAACGACGTCGTAGATGGCGTACCCGCCTCCGCCGGTGGCGATCCAGCGGCCCTCACAGAGCTCGTCGGCCAGGTGTGAGACGTCGTGAGCGAGCTGGCGCTGGGCGTCGATGGTCAGCCGCAGGTCGCTCAGCGGGTCCTCGGCGTGGGAGTCGCAGCCGTGCTGGGAGATGATGATCTCCGGTTCGAAGGCGCGCACCAGCGGGGGGACCACGGCGTGGAAGGCACGCAGGTACCCGGCGTCGCCGGTCCCCGGGGGTACAGCGATGTTCACCGCCGTGCCTTCAGCCTCGCCCCCGCCGGTCTCGTTGGGGAAGCCGGTCCCGGGGTACAGGGTGGTGCCCGACTGGTGCATGGAGATGGTCATCACCCGGGGGTCGGAGTAGAAGATCTCCTGTGTGCCGTCTCCGTGGTGGGCGTCCACATCCAGGTAGACGGCTCGCGCAGTTCCGCGGTCCAGCAGGTGCTGGAGGGCGACGGCGGCATCGTTGTAGACGCAGAATCCGCCGGCGCGGGCGCGCGCTGCGTGGTGCATCCCGCCGGCGAAGTTCACCCCGCGCACGGCGGCGCCGGAGTGCAGGTCCTCCGCCAGCTGACGTGTTCCGCCGGCGATCCGTGCCGCACCGGTGTGGATGCCGGGGAAGACGGGCGTGTCCTCGGTGCCCAGCCCGTGGGCGGCGGAGGCAGTGCCGTGCTCAGCCGCGGCGTGAACGGCGGCGATGTACTCCAGATCGTGTACGGAGGCGAGCTCATGGTCTTCGAGTACATCGGCTGGGCGGACTGTGACGTCCGGGGCGTCCAGCACCCCTAGGTCGCGGCAGAGCCGCTCGGTCAGATCCAGCCGCACGGGATCCATGGGGTGGGTAGCGGTGAACTTGTAGTTCAGCAGGGCGGGATCCCACACCACAGAGGTGGGCTGCGGGGTGCGCGGCGAGGGCTGGATCACAGCCGCAAGCCTACCGATTCGTCCCTCTGGGGGCGAAGCCGCAGCGGAGAGGGTTCACCCGTGATGGCCCGGACTCGCGGGCACCGGCCTTGGCCTGCCGGGGTCGGGCGGATTCGCCGCCGGGGCCGCGGCTCAGGCGAGCGGTTCCAGGCTCACGCGTGGTCGGCGAACCACTCCAGCTGGCTCACATCACCGGAGACGACGATGGTGTCCCCGGGGGAGACCAGAGTGTCCGGCTGGGCGTAGACGAAGTCCTTGCCCGGGGATTTCACACCGACCACGTTGACCTGGTGGCGCTTGCGGGGCTGGGACTCATCGATGGTCTTGCCCTGCAGCGCCTTCGGCGGGCGCATCTTCACAATGGCGAAGTCGTCGTCGAACTTGATGAAGTCCATCATCTGACCGGAGACCAGATGGGCGGCCCGCACTCCGGCGTCGTGCTCCGGGTAGACCACGTGGTGGCAGCCGATCCTGGTCAGGATCTTCCCGTGGGTGGGGTTGATGGCTTTGGCCCACACCTGTTTGACTCCCAGGTCCACCAGATTCGCTGCGACCAGCACACTGGACTCGATGGAGGTTCCCACCCCGACGACGGCGGAGTCGAACTCCTCAGCCCCCAGCTGGCGCAGCGCGTCAATATCCGTGGCATCGGCCTCCACGGTGTGGGTGAGCGCATCGGCGTACTTCTGCACCAGGCTGCGGTTCCGGTCCACTGCCAGGACCTCCTTGTCCTGACTGACCAGCTGCTGGGCAAGCGCAATGCCGAAGCGTCCGAGGCCGACGACCAGGACCGGCTTGTTGGTCTGCTGATTCTTGGGCATGGATTTCCTCGCGTGGGTGAGCGAAAGGTCAGCCGATGAGCGGCCGCCCCTCAGGATAGCGGTAACGGATGCGCCGCTGGCGAATCGTCAGGGCGGCGGCGAAGGTGATGATGCCGATGCGGCCGGTGAACATCAGAGCGCACAGCACGTAGAGTCCCGACGGCGGCAGCTCCTCAGTGAGTCCGGTGGTGAGGCCGACGGTGGCAAAGGCCGAGATGGACTCGTAGAGCGGGCGCTCCATGTCATAGCCGGAGATGGTCATCAGGGCCAGGGTGGAGAGCAGCACCACAGTAGCTCCCATGGCCACCACGGAGACGGCCACGCGGACGGCCTGCGCAGGGATGGTGCGCCCGTGCGCCGAGGATTCGGCGTGGCCGCGCGCTTCGGCCAGGAACGCCAGGAAGATCACTGCGATGGTGGTGACTTTGATGCCGCCCGCCGTGGAGGCTGAACCGCCGCCGGCGAACATCAGGGCATCGGTGATCAGCATGGTCTCGGAGTGCTCAAGATTGGACTCCACCACAGAGAAGCCCCCGGAGCGCATGTTCACCGAGGCGAACAGCGAGCTCTGGATCTTCTCCCACAGGTCCATCTCACCGATGGTCTCGGAGTTGTTCCACTCCATGAAGCCGTAGATCGCCGCCCCCAGCAGGAACAGGATCGTGGTGACCTCCATGGTCAGCTTCGCGTGGAGGTTCCACTGGGCGATATGCCACCGGGAGCGCCAGAGCACGTAGAGGACGGGGAATCCCAGACTTCCCAGGAAGACGCCGATCATGATGGTCCACAGCACCACGGGGTCGTAGCCCACGCCTGCCATGCCGTCTGCGTGGATGACGAAGCCGGCGTTGTTGAACGCGCTGACGGAGTAGAACAGGCCCTTCCAGGCCCCGATGCCCAGGTCCTCCTCCAGCATGACCATGCGGGGGATGAGCACAAGCGCCAGCGCAGTCTGGACCACGGCTGAGCAGATCACCACGGTCTTCAGCAGGTGGCCGACCTCACCGAGCCGACCGGTGGAGATGCCCTCTTGGGCGATGAGGCGGGTGCGCAGCCCCAGGTGCCGCGTGACCGAGACTGCCAGCAGTGCGGCGATGGTGATGATGCCCAGTCCGCCGATCTGAATGGCCAGCAGAACTACGACCTGGCCTGGAAAGGACCAGTGCTCCGCAGTGTTGACCGGGGTCAGCCCGGTGACGGTCACCGCGGAGGTGGCGACGAAGAAGGCGTCGTGGAACTCGGCGCCGCCTGGCGCTGCAGTTGCCCAGGGCATCATCAGAAGCGAGGTGAAGACCGCGATGACCAGGGCGAAGATCAGCAGGGCCATCCGTGGCGGGGAGGAACCCGCCAGCCGGCTGATGATGCGCTTGATGGACTCCCAGGCGGATACATCCCGGAGCTTTCGAGCGGCGACCCCTTGTGGCACGCGCACTACTCTAAGCCCGCAGGGGCTGTGAATGCAGAGAACCGGGGCTGGCCCGCCCTGCGGCGGACCGGCCCCGGTCTTCGGTTCGGGAGCTGACCGCCTGTCGCGGCAGCCTCCGGGGATCAGTCGTCTTCGACGATCAGCGGGTAGATCCCGTTCTCGTCGTGGACTTCACGTCCGGTGACCGGCGGGTTGAACACGCAGACCATGCGCATCTCCTCCTCGACCTGGACCCGGTGCTTCTCGTGACCGTCCAGCAGGTAGAGGAACCCGTCGGTGATCTCGTACTTCTCTCCGGTCTCCAGATCGGTCAGCGTGCCCTTGCCGCCGACGCAGTAGACGGCCTCCACGTGGTTGGCGTACCAGAACTCATTGTCGGTGCCGGCCCGCAGCGTGGTCTCGTGCAGGGAGAAGCCGACCTTCTCCTTGGCAAGCACCATGCGGCGGGAGCGCCAGTTGGGGGTGTCGATATCCCGGTCGGTGCCGTTGAGGTCGTCGATGTGCAGCGTGTACATAGGTCTCCTTTGAAGCTTGATGGGATGGGCCCGAAGCCAAGCGTAGCGCCGACGGATCCTTCAGGCGTGAAGGCCGGCGTGAGCCGGCCGAGAGGCGAGCGGGGTTTCCCCGCCGCCGGGACTGGCTCAGGCGTGAAGGCCGGCGTGAGCCGGCCGAGAGGCGAGCGGGGTTTCCCCGCCGCCGGGACTGGCTCAGTGCGGTGCCCGCAGACGGCTGGGCTCACCCATCTGGCCGGTGGCCGCCAGCACGGCCTCCTCCAGGATCTGCAGACCCCTCTGCAGGTCCTCGGAGTCGATGTTCAGCGGCGGCATCAGCTTGACGACCTCGTCCTCGGGCCCGGAGGTCTCCACCAGCATGTTGCGCTTATAGGCTTCAGCGGCCACCTTGCCCGCCGTGTCGGTCTCCGGGAAGACGATGCCGGTCAGGAAGCCGCGGCCCCGAATGGCCGAGCCCTTCACGTGCTCGGTGATCTTGGCCATGCCCTGGTGCAGCTCCTCGATCTTTCCGGCCAGTTCCTTCTGGAAGGAATCGTCGGCCCAGAAGAGCTCGAGCGCCCGGGCGGCGGTGACGAACGCGAGGTTGTTGCCGCGGAAGGTCCCGTTGTGCTCGCCGGGCTCCCAGACATCCAGCTCGGGCTTGAACAGGGTCAGAGCCATGGCCAGGCCGTAGCCGGAGATGGACTTGGAGACGCAGACGATGTCCGGGTAGATGCCGGCCTCTTCGAAGGAGAAGAAGGTGCCTGTGCGGCCGCAGCCGGCCTGGACGTCGTCGACGATGAGCAGGATCTTGTGACGGCGCAGCAGGTCTGCCAGCGCCTTGAGCCACTCCATGCGGGCGGCGTTGAGGCCGCCCTCGCCCTGGACTGTCTCCACGATGACGGCCGCCGGCTTGTCCACACCGGAGCCGGAGTCCTCCAGCACCCGCTCCAGCCACAGGAAGTCGGGGATGTCGCCGTCGAAGTAGTCGTCGTAGGGGATCTTCGAGGAGTTGGTCAGCGGGATGCCGGCACCCTTGCGCTTCATGGAGTTGCCGGTCACCGACAGGGCGCCCAGCGTCATGCCGTGGAAGGCGTTGGTGAAGGAGAGGATGTGCTGGCGGCCGGTGACCTTGCGGGCCAGCTTCAGCGCCGCCTCCACAGTGTTGGTGCCCGTGGGGCCGGGGAACATGACCTTGTAGTCCATATTGCGCGGCTCCAGGATCAGCCGCTCGAAGGTCTCCAGGAACCGGCGCTTCGCCGGGGTCTTCATGTCCATGGAGTGCGTGACGCCGTCGTTGGAGACATACTCCACCAGCTGGTCGCGCAGCTCGGGGTGGTTGTGGCCGTAGTTCAGCGCACCGGCCCCGGAGAAGAAGTCCAGGTAGCGCGAGCCGTCTTCGGTGTACTGGTAGCAGCCGGAGGCTTTGGCGAAGCTGGCCGGCCAGTTCATGCAGTAGCTGCGAACCTGGGACTCTCGGGTTTCGTAGATGTCAGTTGCCATAGGGGTATCTCAGTCCTTGTGTGTACCTAGGTCGGTGGGTGATCAGATTCAGTCTGTGGTCAGCAGCTCAACGATGTACAGATCCTCTGCCGCGTGCGCCTCGCCGGACTCCTGCTGCGAGGGGAAGAGGTCCTCGGTGAACAGCGGCTTGCGCTGCAGCTCGGTGCCGTGCCGGCGGGCCAGCGCGGTGAACAGGGCGAGCGAAGCCTCGTTGTCGGCGGTGATGGTGGTCTCCAGCCGAGCCGCACCGGTGCGCTCCACCAGCTCGAACAGCATCTTCTTGGCCAGCCCCCGGCCGCGGAATGCGGAGTCCACCGCAACCTGCCAGATGAACAGGGTCTGCGGGTCGGAGGGCTTGAGGTACCCGGAGATGAATCCGGCGGGTTCGGCCTCCACCTCAGCGATCACGGAGGTCGCCGCGAAGTCCCGGGCCCACAACAGGTAGGCGTAGGGGGTGTTGGTGTCCAACACGCCCGTCCCGTCGGCCAGGCGCCAGAGGTCGGCGCCATCGGCCACAGTGGGTGGACGCAGAATGATCAGCTCATCGGTGCTCTCGTGGTGCAGCGGAGTCGCCGAGGAGTCGGAGCTCTCTGCGTCTGATGCGGGGGTGCCGTTTTGGGCAGGGGTGTGCTCAGCGCTGTTCATCAGTGACCACACTAGTAAGCCAATCCTGGGAATCAACCGAAGACCTCCCAAAATGGGCCGAAAAACCGGCTCTGCGCCCCGCTGGACGCGCATTGATCAGAAATGACGACGACGCCGGCCCGGTGCCTGCTGGCCGAAGCAGCGGGGCGGGCAGGAATTGAAGACCGAAATCTGAAGAACTTAATTCAGCTGTGATGGTGTTTCTTCCATCCCTGCCGCGCGGGCCGAGGACGGATGTGCTGCGGCTCACCCTGGGCAGCTGGTGCGTATCGGCTGAGAGTCTGCTGAGGCTCAGGCGAAAACCAGTGACACCGGCCGAGCACCTTGGGTAGCCTCAGCTCTGTCAGATTCCCTCGCGAAAGGAGAGCGCTATGGGGTTCGAAGACAAAGCTGATGCGAACAAGGACAAGATGGCCGGTGCCGCCAAAGAGGGCGTCGGCAAGGTGACCGGCGACGAGCGGACCGAAGCCGAAGGCAGAGGGCAGAACCTTCAGGGCAAAGTGAAGGACGCCGCCGAGTCGGTCAAGGATGCCGCAGGCGAGGCCAAGAACTCGCTGAAGGGGTTCACCGACGGTCTGAAGAAGAACTGACACCGGCCAACACCAACGAGATGGACCCGGGGAGGAACCGATCCTCCCCGGGTTTTCTCGTATTGTGGTCTGCTGTGAGCACACGCAGCATTCCCGGCCTCGGCTGGAGGATCCACGGAGACGGTAAGACCATCCGCCCCGGCGACGTCGTCGCCCCCGACGAGCGACTGAGCTGGTTCCAGACCACCGGCGTGGGGATGCAGCACGTGGTGGCGATGTTCGGTGCGACCTTCCTGGTCCCCGTCATCACCGGTTTCCCGCCGTCGACCACTCTGCTGTTCTCCGGCATCGGGACGCTGCTGTTCCTGCTCGTCACTGCCGGGCGGGTACCCAGCTACCTGGGCTCCTCCTTCGCCTTTCTGGCCCCGGTGGGCGCAGCCACCGCCCAGTACGGGATGTCCGGCGCTCTGGGCGGGATCTTCCTGGCCGGGCTGGGACTTGTCCTGGTGGGGCTGATCGTTCACTTCGCCGGCGCAGTGTGGATCCAGCGGGTCATGCCTCCGGCGGTCACCGGCTCGATTGTGGCGCTGATCGGACTGAATCTGGCGCCGGCCGCCTGGGACAACGTCAACCAGGCGCCGGAGAGCGCAACGGTGACCATCGTGGCCATGCTGGTGGCCGGGGTGCTCTTCCGCGGCATGCTGGGCCGGCTGTCCATCCTGGTGGGCGTGGTCATCGGATACGTGTTCGCCGCCCTGCGCGGGGAGGTGGACTTCTCCGGCATCGGGGAGGCCGGATGGTTCGGGCTGCCCGAGCTGACGACCCCCACCTTCCACATCGGTGTGGTCGCCCTGTTCATCCCGGTGGTGCTGGTGCTGGTGGCCGAGAACGTCGGCCACGTGAAGTCGGTGGCACTGATGACCAAACGGGACCTTGACCCGGTCACCGGCCGGGCGCTGATGGCCGACGGCGCAGCCACTATGCTGGCAGGCGCCGGCGGAGGCTCGGGCACCACCACCTATGCGGAGAACATCGGGGTCATGGCCTCCTCCAGGGTCTACTCGACCGCCGCCTACTGGGTGGCCGGGATCTTTGCCGTTCTGCTGGCGCTGCTGCCGAAGTTCGGTGCGCTGATCAACACTGTGCCCGCCGGAGTCCTCGGTGGGGCCGGCACAGTCCTCTACGGCATGATCGGCATCCTCGGGGTGCGGATCTGGGTGCAGAACAAGGTCGACTTCTCCAACCCGGTGAACCTTGCTGTGGCCGGGGTGCCGCTGATCATCGCGATCGCTGACTACACCATGGTGTTCGGGGAGATCATGTTCACCGGGATCGCCATCGGCAGCTTCGCAGCGCTGGCCATCCATCACGGAATGAGCGCCATCGCCCGCTGGCGCGGCACCGACGCGGGCTATGAGAACGAGGATCCGGCAGCCATCGCCACCCCCATCACGGCCGAAGACGTGGAGCACCTCGACGACGGCGGCCAGCTCGACGACGACACCACAGGACGCTGACCACCGCACCATCCCGCAAGAAATCTTCGGCAGTCCAGAATTAATGCGTGACATCCTGAGAATTCTTGTGATAGGTTACTTTTTGTCACTGCACATATCGAGCCTGTTGAAAGGAGGGGCACCATGACAATCACAGACATGATGAGCGCGGAGGATCGCACCGGCGATCTCACTCCGTTCGGCTCAGGTGCCGCGGCAGCAGCTGCGACCCCCCTTCCAGGCGGTCGATTTGCCGGCCATCGGCGCTGACAGACGTTCATACGCTCTGAGCCGCATCCCTTGAGACAGCTGCTGCACAGCGTGCGTGCCGAGACCGGCACCAGCCTGTGAGCTGCGAGCAGCCTCTCGTCTGAGACTCTCCACACCAGCGCGAACTCCGTGCGAGCCGCTGGGCATTCTGGCGCATCGATCCCGTCGAGCGTGGATGTCTGCGGCAGCCCCGTCAGTCAAGCCCTGGCGCACACCACGTGCCGCCGCGCTGCTCTGATATTTCCCCCGCCTCTTCTGGGTATTTGCCTGCTATCGGCGCGCCCAAATGACACCTCATAGGAATAGCAATGTCTTCCATCAGTAATGCATATCAGTACAGTGTGCTGCAGCGCGCCGCGCTGGCGTTGGGATCGGTTCTGGTGCAGTGGGCGCAGGCTTCGGCCCGCCGCTCGGCCTCTGCGGACCGGGACCCGCAGTTGCTGCGGCAGATCGCCGAGCAGCGGCAGGCAGCGCAGCGTCGTCGGGACGAGGCCGCCGCGGGTCTGTACCTGATGCCCCGGCAGTTCTGACATCCGCGGCGGCCCTGGAGCGCTCATCCTGGCTCAGTGCCGGGGTGAGCGCTCCATCATCTGCCCCGCCAGCGCCAGCAGAAGCTCTTCACTGCGGTGGCCGCCGATCAGCTGAACCGACCAGCTCAGCCCGTCGTCGCTGGTGTGCACCGGCACGCTGACCGCCGGCAGGCCCAGCACATTGACCACGGAGCTGTACGGGGTGAACCGGCACTGCTCCAGATAGTTCTGCTCCGGTTCCAGGCCCGCAAACCAGCCCACCGGCGGAGGGACGCTGGCCAGCATGGGAGTCATCAGCACATCCCAGGGCCCCAGAATCTCCTCAGCAGAGTCGGCAAACTCCTGCAGTGCTCCCACTGCCGCCTGAGTATGGTCCTGCCCCCGGCTGCGCGCGGTCTCTACGAAGTGGCGGGTCAGCGGCTCCAAGACCTCGAGCTGCTCGTCGGAGAATGGGGCGTCCGCCAGCCCGGAGGTCCATAGGGCGCGGAAATTGTGGTGGTAGCCCCGCGGCCAGAACGGATCGGCCCCGGTGCAGTGGTCGGTTCCCTGCACCACGTGACCAGCCGCGGCCAAGGCGCTGATGCCGGCCTCCAGAGCCAGCACGGCGTCCTCAGCCAGCACAATATCCAGGTCCGGGGAGAACGGTGATTCCGTGGTCACCCCGATGCTCAGTGTGCCCAGACCGTCCTGCAGCGCCTGACGGACCCGGCGCATCGCCGGTCCCTCCGCCAGCTGCGCCGCAGACCGTGGCCGGCCGCGGGCGGGGGTGAAGCGGTGACCAGCCATCACATCGAACAGCAGGGCGGCGTCCTCGGCGCTGCTGGCCAGCGGACCGGAGGTCACCAGATTCCGCACCGAAGCGGACGGACCGTCATCGGGGAGCCGGCCCCGACCGGGCTTGAGGCCCACCAGACCACAGGCCGCAGCAGGGATCCGCACCGAGCCGCCGCCGTCGTTGCCGGGGGCGAAGGGAAGGATGCCGGCGGCCACGGCTGCGGCACCGCCGCCGGTGGATCCCCCGGGAGTGCGACTGGGGTCCAGGGGGTTCCGGGCCGGTTCGGCCAGCTGATTCTCCGTGTAGCAGGGAAGCCCGAACTCCGGCACCTGGGTCTTGCCGATGCTGATCGCCCCTGCGCGGTGAGTTCGCCCAGCCAACCGGTGGTCGGCGGCCGGCACATTCTCCGGCACCGCCCGAGTCCCCAGCCGCAGCGGCAGGCCCGCCACCGGCACCAGATCTTTGAACGCCGTCGGCAGGCCCGTCAGCGGAGCCCGTGCAGCGAGGTCCTGGGCAGCTGAGGATCCCCCGCGTCTGCGCAGCGCAGCCACTGTGGCGTCCTGCTGCTCCGCGCGGGCCAGGGCGAACTCCGGATCCAGTTCGGCGAAGGCACCGAGCCTGTGCAGAGTGGCCGCGGCAGTCAGCGCCGTCGAGGTCAGCTCCACGCAGGAGACCTCGCCGTGCAGCACCGCCGCACGCCAGTCCACGGCAGCGGCGGCCCGAAAATCAGCAAGGGACAGATCGGTGATGGGACTGAGGCGGCATCTGCGGAACTGGCGCTGCTGCATGAACTCACTCTATGGAATATCAGCGCCTGCGGGCAGACCCCCGGACTGCTGCACGCTACTCTGGTGCGGCAAGGACCCCGCCGACCGAGGAGGCTGCAGGTGCCGGACTTTGAGACTGTCCCCGCCGCGGAGGTGCCCGAGGACGCCGCCGTGCTGGACGTGCGTGAGGCCTATGAGTTTGAGGTGGGGCACGCCCCCGGGGCGGTGCATATCCCGGTGGATGAGGTTCCAGGACGCTACGACGCCGAACTCGACCCGGACGAGGACTACTACGTGATCTGCCGCACCGGAGGCCGCAGCGTGCAGATCGCCGAATGGCTCACCGCCCAGGGATTCTCTGTGGTCTATGTGGCCGGGGGGTATGACGCCTGGCTGAACGCGGGCCGCCCGCTGACCTCCGTCACCGGAGAGGAGCCGCGGATCCTGTGAGTCTGCGCTACTCCTATCTGGGGCCCTCAGGAACCTTCACCGAAGCGGCGCTGCTGCAGATGCCCGGAGCCGAGCAGGCTGAGCGGGTGCCGGCCGCCAGTGTGCTCTCGGCGCTGACCATGGTGGAGGATCACGACGTCGATGGCGCCGTGGTGCCGATCGAAAACTCGGTGGAGGGCGGGGTCACCGCCACGCTGGATGCCGTCTCGGTGGCCCACCACCTGCAGATCACTGCTGAGGCGCTGGTGCCGGTGACGTTCGTGCTGGCCGCGGCCGAACCGACCACGCTCAGCCGGATCGGGTCCATCGCCACCCATTCCCACGCATGGGCCCAGGTGCGCCGCTGGGCCGAGGCTTCGGCCCCGCATGCGGAGTTCGTGCCCGCCTCCTCCACCGCAGCGGCCGCGCACGGGCTGCTGCAGAGCCCGCCGGTGGCCGAATCCGCGATCTGCGCCCCGCTGGTGGCCGAGCAGCTGGGCCTGCACGTGGTCTCCTCAGGGATCGAAGACACTCCGGGGGCGGTGACCCGGTTCGTCCTGGTCACCAGGCCGCAGGAAGTGCCGCAGCCCACCGGGGCGGACAAGACCACGGTGATGATCCCGCTGCCGGAGGACCGCCCCGGGGCCCTGATGGAGATCCTGGAGCACTTCTCTACACGCGGGGTCAATATCTGCCGCATCGAATCCCGCCCCACCGGCAATGGGATAGGCGACTACTTCTTCTCCATGGACTTAGAGGGCCACATCGCCGAAGCCAGAGTCGGCGACGCGCTCGCCGGCATCCACCGGATCTCACCGCAGATCCGCTTCCTGGGCTCCTACCCACGCGCCGACGGGAAGCCCCAGCAGGTGCTTCCCGAGGTCTCTGAAGCGGCCTTCACGGCTGCTCAGTCCTGGGTGGCCTCGCTGCGTGGTCGCTGAGCGCAGCAGGGGACTGCAGCACCTCCGGGGAGACCCCGTGGACTATCAGCGAACCCGGAGCCACTTTCGCGCGCACCGAAATCACCTCGCCCACCGCATCGCCGTCGATCTGGAAGGGCATCGGCTCAGCCATGGTCAGCTTCCCGGCGCGGGCCTGACGCACCCGCATCACCGGGATCTCCGAGGAGAACCGCAGAGCGGTCTTCGCGACGATCCGCGCCCAGTCCAGCGCGTGGCGCGGGGTCAGCAGCACCGCGTCCATATGGCCGTCGTCGAAAGCGGCAGAAGGCACCAGCTCCATACCTGCCTGCAGCATCCCGCAGTTGGCCAGCAGCACTGACCGGACGCGGAAAGTGGCCGGGTCGCCGTCGTCGAGCTGGACGGTGACCGTCTGCCGGGGACCCATCACATGCCGCAGGCCCGCCTCCCCGTAGGCCAGCCAACCGGCCCGTTGCTTGAGCACCTCCCGGGTGTCGGCCATGACCTCGGCATCCAGCCCGCCGCCGGCGATCACCAGGGAGACCTCCCGTTCGGTCCGGCCCCCGGCGCGCTCCAAGGTCAGCACCAGAGTGTCCACCCGATGGCCGGTGCCGTGGATGGCCTCGGAGACGCAGGCGGCAAGATCATGACGGGGAAGCCCGATATTGCGGGCGAACAGATTCCCGGTCCCCAGCGGCACCACGCCCAGGGCAGTCTCGGTTCCGGCCAGTTCGGTGGCAACTGCCCGGATGGTGCCGTCCCCGCCGGCGGCGATCACCACATCGCAGCCGGACTCCAGCGCGCGGCGGGTCATCACATGCCCGGGGTCCTGGGCGGAGGAGGCCATGATCAGCGGGTCCGGCATACCGGCCTGTGCGCAGGCAGTGTGGATGAGCCGCACCGCCTCATCGGCGCTCTCTTTGGTGACGTTGACGACGACGCCGACCAGTCGCTGGTGCGGCTTCTTGGGATGGGCCGCCACAGCTTCGCCCACTTCAATCCGGTGCCGCAGCTCGGTGACCTGGGCACCGAGTGCACTGATCCGGGTGGCCTGCCAGGCGATGATCACCGTCAGCACGGCGATCACCGTCGCGGCAGCGATCAGCATCCATTCCCAGCCGGCGGCAGTCATGGGCCGAGTTTACCGACTACGCTAGGGGCGTGATCGACATCAAGGACCTCATCGACGACCCTGAGAAGTACAAGGCCAGCCAGCGTGCGCGTCAGGCGGATGAGTCCGCTGTGGACAAGCTCATCGCAGCGCATGAGGCTCGGTCTGCGGCCATCACTCGGTTCGAGACCCTGCGGGCTGAGCAGAAGGCCCACGGCAAGAAGGTGGCCCAGGCTGAGGGTGAGGCCAAGCAGCAGCTGCTGGCCGAGGTCAAGCAGCTGGCCGAGGAGGTCAAACGCGCCGAGGCCGCCTCCGCACAGGCGCAGGACCAGCTGCGCAGCCTGCAGGCGTCCTTCCCGAATCTCATCCACCCCGAGGTCCCGGCCGGCGGGGAGGAGGACTTCGTCACCCTGCGCACCGAAGGCACTCCCCGGGATTTCGCCGCCGAAGGGTTTGAGCCCAAGGATCACCTGGAGCTGGCCGAAGCGGTGGGCGCGGTGGACATGGAGCGCGGCGCCAAAGTCTCCGGCGCACGGTTCTACTTCCTGACCGGCATCGGTGCTCGGTTGGAGCTGGCCATGATGCAGATGGGGCTGGACCAGGCGCTTCAGGCCGGCTTCACGCCGATGATCACTCCGACTCTTGTCCGCCCTGAGGCGATGGCGGGCACCGGGTACCTGGAGGCCCACGACGACGTCTACCACCTCGAGCGTGACGATATGTACCTGGTGGGGACCTCCGAGGTGGCGCTGGCCGGATATCACGGCGACGAGATCCTGGACCTCTCCGGCGGGCCGAAGCGCTATGCCGGATGGTCCACCTGCTACCGGCGGGAGGCCGGCTCGCACGGCAAGGACACCCGAGGCATCATCCGGGTCCACCAGTTCAACAAGCTGGAGATGTTCGTCTACTGCCGCGAGGAGGACTCCATCGCCGAGCATGAGAAGCTGCTGGCCTGGGAGGAGCAGATGCTGCACAAGATGGAGCTGCCCTACCGGGTGATCGACACCGCCGCCGGGGATCTGGGTCTCTCTGCGGCCCGCAAGTTCGACTGCGAAGCCTGGGTGCCCTCCCAGGGCACCTACCGGGAGCTGACCTCCACCTCCGACACCACCACGTTCCAGGCGCGGCGGCTGAACATCCGCGAACGCACTGTGAACCCGGACGGCTCCAAAGGCGCCACCCGTCCGGTGGCGACCCTCAATGGGACCCTGACCACTACGCGCTGGCTGGTGGCCATCCTGGAGAACCATCAGCAGGCCGACGGCTCCATCCGGGTGCCTGAGGCTCTGCGCGGCTACCTCGGCGGCCTGGAGGTCATCGAGCCGCTGGGCTGAACGCCGGGCAGCGCTGACCGGCACAGCAGCATCAACTGCACTGCCAGAGAACATTCAGCCATCTTTCAGGTGCGGCCGGAAGCATCGGGAGATGAGCGACGTCTCCGAGATGTAGGAGGGTGGACATGACTCAGAAGAATGCGGACTACACCGTTCCCGGCCTGGGCAAGGACAACGGCGAGGAGATCGCCGGACTCCTGCAGGGACGGCTGCATGCGCTCAACGATCTGCAGTTGGTGCTCAAGCACGTGCACTGGAACGTGGTCGGCCCCAACTTCATTGCGGTCCACGAGATGCTCGACCCCCAGACCGTCACGGTGCGGGGATTCGTCGACGAGATCGCTGAGCGCATGGCGACCCTGGGCACTGCGCCCTCTGGGCTGGCCGGCGAGCTGGTCTCCGAGCGAACCTGGAACGACTATCCGCTGTTCAAGGCCGACGTCGCCGACCACCTCAAGGAACTGGACAAGGTCTATACCGGACTCATTGAGGACCACCGCCAGGTGATGAGCAAGGTGGGCGACACCGACCCGATCACCGAGGACATTCTGATCGGCCAGATCAAGGAGCTGGAGCAGTTCCAGTGGTTCATCCGCAGCCACTTGGAGAAGATCAGCTAGCTCTACGGCCCCGCCGGTGCCCCGCGGCCTTCAGCAGGCCGGCGGGGCAGATGCGGCACAGACAGTCTGAAGCGCGCCCGGGTGCGGAGGCTCAGCACTCCGCTCCCGGGCGCTGCTGTGCCTGCCCGGCGTCGCCCTACTCCGTCTCCGCCGCTGACTCTGAGGAGAACCAACAGGCGGCGCTGCGCTATCTCGACGAGCACCTTTTCAACGAGGAATATGTGGACCGAATGCTGGAGACCGGCAACATTCCGCCCCTTCAAGGCTTGGGCGAAGAGATCGAGCAGGCCGAGAGCAGCGAGTTCCTGGGCTATGTCTACGATTCTGTGCGGCAGGCTCCCAGCTTCCAGCTCTCCTGGGACCAAGCAGTCGATCCAAGTCAGGAGCAGGCGCTGCTGGAGAATCTCGATCTGGAGTTTCAGCAGGAGATCACCCCTGAGCAGTTCGCTGAGAATATGAATGCCACCCAGCCAGAGGCGTGAGGGGTGTGATCTGGTTGACACCCACCCCGGGACTATTTAGTCTTTCGGCAAGACGAAAAGGGATCACTCGTAACCTGCAGCGTCCCACCCCAGCGCGCGCGACTGACGGGCCTGGTAGACGGACCGTCGCGCCGCCGTCCTGGTGCGGGACCTGCGACATGGAGAAAGGAATAACACGATGACGCGTCACCGGAAGATTCGCACCGGCACCGCCGGACTGGCTGCAGCCTCACTGCTGGCCCTGACCGCCTGCGGAGGCGGCGGCGGGGGAGAGGGCGCCAATGCCTGGATCCTCACCGGAGGGGGCTGGCCCGCTATCGAGGAGGACCTCGACCGCTTCAACGAGTCCCATGATGAGGACATCAGCGTCGAAGCCATGGAGAACGACGCCTATAAGCAGCAGATCCGCACTGCTGTGGGATCCGGCGACGCTCCCACGCTGATTATGTCCTGGACCGGCGGGACGCTGCTGGAATACGTGGAGGAAGACCGCGTGGTGCCCCTGGACGACCACGTCGGGGAGCTCCAGGAGCGTGTCCACGAGTCCGTCTGGCAGAACGGCGTCGTCGACGACTCCGTCTACGCCGTGCCCATGAACGACGTGCAGCCAGTGGTGCTCTACTACAACCAGGACGTCCTGGATGAGCATGGGCTGGAGGTGCCGGAGACCTGGAGCGACGTGGAGGAGATCGTCGACACTCTCGCCGACGTCGAGGATGTCGACGCTTTCTCCCTGGCCGGCGGTTCCATCTGGCCGGCACTGATGTGGCTGCAGTACCTCACGGACCGCCACGGCGGGGAAGGCGTATTCGCCTCTGTGGTGGAGGGCGAAGAGGGAGCCTGGGACAACGAATCCATCCTCTTCGCGCTGGAGACCCTCCAGGAGCTGGGTGAGGAAGGCTTCGTCGACAACTACAACGCCGTCGACGCCGCACAGAATGAGGATGCTCAGCTGCTGGCCGATGGCCGCGCAGCGTTCCTGCTGCAGGGCTCGTGGGTCTATGCCACGATCAACCAGGACTTCCCCGAGTTCGCGGACTCCGGTGCTTTCGGCTACGCCCCCTTCCCGCAGTTGGAGGACGGTGCTGGTGACCCGAGCAATATCGTCGGCAATCCGGCCAATTTCTGGTCGGTCTCCGCTGACGCCTCCGAGGAAGCGCAGCAGGTCGCGTTCGACTACCTCTCCGAGCACCTCTACAACGACGAGGCGGTCGACGACATGCTCAATGCCGGATCTCTGCCGCCGCTCAATGATGTGGAAGACCGCATCGCCGGCACAGAGGCCGAGGACTTCCTGACCTTCGCCAACGACTTGGTCGGCGAGGCGAACCACTTCCAGCTCTCCTGGGACCAGGCGGTCCATCCTGATCAGCAGCAGCCGCTGATGGACAATGTGGCAGCCATCCTGCAGGGCAATATGACCCCGCAGGAGTTCGTGGACGATATGAACGCCCGGCAGTGATGCGGGCCTGAGAGCCGAAAGGCACCGACCAACTTCGTATGTTTGATACTGCCTCGTCTGCCTCCGGGGCCAGGGCCGCCGGCCGGCGCCGTCAGGGACCCAGCTTCCTGATGGCGCTGCCGGCCGTCCTGTTCTTCGGCTTCTTCGCACTGGTGCCCCTGATTGGGGTCCTGCTGATCTCCTTCATGGAGTGGAACGTGCTGTCCAGCCCCACGTGGGTGGGACTGGACAACTGGGACACTGTGATCAGCGACCGCCCCTTCACATGGCGGGCACTCACCCTGACCGGCATCTTCGTCCTGGGGTCCTATCTCTTCCAAGCACCGGTGGCGCTGCTGCTGGGCGTGTTCATGGCCGGCCAGCAGCGCTACCGCGCATTGCTGGCGGTGCTGTACTTTCTTCCGCTGCTGTTCAGCTCAGTGGCGGTTGGACTGACCTTCCAGTCGCTGCTGAGCCCCTACTACGGCATCTCAGCCGCTCTGCCGTTCGACTGGCTTCCCAGCGACTGGCTGTCCAACAGCGATCTGGTCATGTACGTGATGATCTTCGTGGTCGGCTGGTGCTTCATCCCCTTCCACGCGCTGCTCTACCAGGCCGGCGTGCGGCAGATCCCCACTGACATGTATGAGGCGGCAACCATCGACGGCGCGGGGCGGATCAGGCGCTTCTTCTCCATCACACTGCCTCAGCTGCGCTACACCATCATCACCTCCTCCACCCTGATGCTGGTGGGGTCGCTGACCTACTTCGACCTGATCTACGTGCTCACCGGCGGGCAGCCGCAGGACGCGGTGCGGATTCTGCCGCTGGACATGTACATCACCGGATTCGGGGCCAATAACCTGGGGCACGCCTCAGTGATCGCTGTGTTCCTGGTGGCCATCGGCCTGACCATGTCGCTGCTGCTCAACAAGATCTCCGGCTCCACAAAGATGGAGTCTGACAAGGCAGGTGCCTAGAGCTATGACACATGCAGCATCATCCACCGCAGCAACCCCCGATGCCGGTCAGGCGCTGGAGCTCACCCAGCCTGCCGGTGGAGCGCGCGGGGCCGGGCGTCCTGCCCGGACGGGAACCCGCAAACCGGGGGAGCGGCCGAACCTGATCGCCGGAGCTTTCGGCTGGTTCTGGCTGGCCGTGATCATCCTGCCGATCTACTACATCGTCATCACCTCATTCCGCACCAGCCAGGATCTGCGCGCCAATAACCAGCTGGTGCCCAGCAGTGAGCCGACCGTCGCGCCGTTCATACGCGTCATCGAGAATGATTTCTTTCAGTTCTTCCTCAACTCGGTGATCGTGACGGTCTCCACGGTCGCAGTGGTCCTCGCCGTCTCCCTGATGGCTGCCTACTACATCACCCGGTCCACCTCGCTGGGCGGCAGCCGGCTCTTTCAGCTGATCCTGCTGGGCATCGCGATCCCGGTTCAGGCCACTATCATCCCGGTGTACTACCTGATCCGGGAGCTGGGTCTCTATGACACCCTGTGGGCGCTGATCCTGCCGCAGATCGCCTTCGCGATCCCGCTGAGCGTGCTGATCATCGTCAACTTCGTACGTGACATCCCCAATGAGCTCTTCGAATCGATGCGGGTCGACGGCGCCGGGGAGTGGAAGATCCTGGGCAGTCTGGTGCTGCCGATGTCCAAGCCGGCGCTGATGACTGTGGGGATCTACCAGGCGCTTCAGGTCTGGAACGGATTCCTCTTTCCGCTGGTGCTCACCCAATCCCGCGATGTGCGCGTGCTGCCGCTCTCGCTGTGGGAGTATCAGGGACAGTTCGGCGTCGATGTTCCCGCGACCCTGGCCGCCGTGGTGCTCTCAGCAGTGCCGCTGCTGATCGCCTACATTGTGGGACGCCGCTACATTGTGGCCGGTCTGACCGCAGGATTCAGCAAGTGAATGCACACCCGAGCGCCCGCTCCCGCTGCACCGGTCATTTCTGCCGCTGATTGACGCCGCACGCGCGGGAATTAGCGGCACAAGTGGCCATTGGAACCAGAACGAAGGAGACTGACTATGACCCAGCGTGCGGCCGAACATGTGACCGGACCGTGGAACGACCCCGAACTGCCCGTCGACGAGAGGGTGGAGTCCCTGCTGGGCCAGATGACCCTGGAGGAGAAGGTCTCCCAGCTCGGCTCGCATTGGGAGATGCGCGAGGATGAGGAGGCTCAGGGCGAAGTCGCTCCCATGGAGGACGCCATGTCCTCGGGCAAACTGCCCTTCGAGCGCGAGATCGTCGACGGCGAAGGCCACCTGACCAGAACCTACGGCACCGTCGCGCTCTCGGTGCCGGAGGGGGCTGCTGATCTGCGCCGACGGCAGGCCGCCATTGTGGAGGCCAACCGGTTCGGCATCCCTGCCATCGCCCACGAGGAGTGCCTGACCGGCTACACCGCCTATCAGGCCACGGTCTACCCCACCTCGCTGGCTTGGGGCGCGACCTTCAACCCGGAGCTGATCGAGCAGATGGCCGCGGCCATCGGGCGGGATATGGCCGCCACCGGCGTCCAGCAGGGCCTCTCCCCGGTGCTGGACGTGGTCCGCGACGCACGCTGGGGCCGGGTCGAGGAGACGATGGGCGAGGACCCCTACGTGGTGGGCACACTGGGCACCGCCTACGTCAAAGGTCTGCAGTCAGCCGGAATCATCGCCACCCTCAAGCACTTCGCCGGCTACGCGGCATCCCGGGCCGCCCGCAACCACGCCCCGGTGCATATGGGCCGCCGCGAGCTGATGGATCTGATCTTCTTCCCCTTTGAGATGGCAGTCCGCGAGGGCAAGGTCGGCTCAGTGATGAACTCGTATGCCGACATCGACGGCGAGGCGCCGGCGGCGTCGAAATGGCTGCTCACCGACGTGCTGCGGGACCAGTGGGGCTTCGACGGCACAGTCGTGGCCGACTACTGGTCCGTAGCCTTCCTGGAGAAGATGCACCGGGTGGCAGTCGACCAGGCCGACGCCGCACGGCTGGCGATCTCCGCCGGGCTGGATGTGGAGCTTCCGCACACCGGCGGCTACCGCACTCTCTCCCAGCAGGTGCGCGAGGGACGCATCGACGAGGCCGTGATCGACCGTTCGGTGAGGCGGGTGCTGCGTCAGAAGGTGGAGCTGGGTCTGCTGGACCTCACCGAGGACGGAAAGCCGTGGCAGCCTCAGATCGACGAGTCGGTGGATCTGGACTCGGAGTCCAACCGGCGCCTGGCCCGCCGGGTGGCCGCCGAGTCGCTGGTGCTGGTGAAGAACGACGGCGGCACACTGCCGGCGGCTCCTGAGGAGCTGGCCGGCAAGCGGATCGCGGTGGTGGGCCCCTCGGCGGATGAGCCGCGCACCATGATGGGCTGCTATTCCTTCCCCAACCACGTGCTGGCGAAGTATCCGGCCGGCACATTCCCGCACAAGGGAATCGGTCTGCCGATGCCCACAATCCTGGAATCGCTGCGGCAGGCCTACGCCGATTCGGAGGTCACCTACAGCGTCGGCGCGGCGATTGTGGAGCACGACGCCTCGCAGATCGAGCAGGCGGCCCGGGCTGCAGCGGAAGCTGATATGGCCGTGGTGACGGTCGGAGACGTGGCCGGCATGTTCGGCGCCGGCACATCCGGCGAAGGATGCGATGCAGAGGACCTGCGTCTGCCCGGGGCGCAGCAGGAGCTGGTGGAGGCAGTGCTGGCCACCGGCACTCCCACTGTGCTGGTTGTCATCTCCGGGCGCCCCTACGCGCTGGGTGACGTGGCCGAGAAGTGCGCAGCCATTGTGCAGGGCTTCTTCCCCGGGGAGGAGGGCGGCCCTGCTGTGGCGGATCTGCTCACCGGCACCGCCGAACCCGCCGGCCGGCTGCCCATCAGCATTCCCGCCGCACCGGGTGGCCAGCCCTCCGGCTACATCGCCGCGCCCCTGGGCCAGAACAGCCAGGGAGTCTCCAATCTGGACCCGACACCGCTGTATCCCTTCGGGCACGGGCTGAGCTACACCACTGTGGAGTACTCCGACCTGTCCATCGAGTCTGAGGAGATCGCGGTGGACGGGACGGTGAACATCTCCGCCCGGGTGACCAACACGGGGCAGCGGCCGGCCAGCGAGGTGGTGCAGATCTACTTCGGAGACCGCAACGCCCAGGTGGCACGGCCGGTGCGCCAGCTGCTCTCCTACGCGCGGGTTGAGCTGCAGCCCGGGGAGACCAAGGAGGTCACCTTCTGGGTGCACGCAGACCGCTTCGCCTTCACCGGGCTGGACTACACCCGCATTGTGGAGCCCGGTGCGATCGACATCTGGGTCGGCCCCTCGTCCGGGGACCTGCCCCTGTCCGGTGAGCTGCTGCTGGTGGGCCAGACCCGCGAGGTCACCGGAGATCGGGTGATGACCACGCCGGCGCGCATCAGCTGATCACGGCGGCGTCGTGCGGGGTCACACGCGGTCTCCGGCATCGGTGCTGCCGGTAGATTCGTGCCTATGACCGATCAGAGCCCTACTCCCGCTGAGCTGCTCGCCGCCCGCTACGGTTCCGACCCCGGATTCGATCCGCCGCAGTGGAACCAGACGCTGACCACGCTGCTGCAGCACCGCTCGGTGCGCCGCTGGCTGGACCGTCCGGTCTCGGAGGACACCATCCGCACCATCGTCGCGGCGGCGCAGTCGGCCTCGACCAGTTCGAATAAGCAGATCGTCTCAGTGGTGGCAGTGCGCGATGCAGAGCAGAAGCGAGCCCTGGCGGAGGTGGGAGGACCGCGGCAGGCCGCGCATATCTCCACTGCGCCGGTGGTGCTCGTGTGGCTGATCGACACCTCTCGGATCCGCGCCTCGGTGGAACGGGCGCGGAGGGAGAAGCCGGTGATCGAATACACCGCTGCGGAGTACCTCGACGAGGTGCTGGTGGGCGCCTGCGATGTAGGCATCAATGCGCAGAACGCGGTGATCGCGGCCCGCTCCCTGGGGTTGGGAACCTGCTTCCTCGGCTCGCTGCGCAACGACGCCGAACGGGTGGGGGAGATCATCGGCGCCCCGGAGCACGTGGTGCCCTTTGTGGGCCTGGAGATCGGCTATGCGGACCCGGAGGAGCCGGCCGGGGTCAAGCCGCGCATCCCGCAGGGGGCCTATCTTCACTGGGACCGCTACGACGCCGACGCCGCCACCGATGTGGGTGAGTATGACCGTATCCTGGCCGACTACTTCGCCCAGTATGACCAGCCCGGCTCCTGGTCCGCGGGGCTGGTCTCCCGGGTCGGGCCCAAGGCGGTGAAGGTGGCCAAGCGTCACCTGCTGCGAGGGGTGTTCGAACGTGCCGGATTCAGCCTGAAGTAGCGCTGCTCACGTCACCGGCCCGCTGCCGGGCTCCACGAGGTCGGCGTGGATCTGGATGATCATCGGCCGCACGATGCGGGCCAGCAGCACCAGCATGAATGAGGCCAGCAGAAGCAGCACCCAGTCGGACCAGAAGAACACGACTGCTCCGGCGAGGATGGTGGTGCTGATGATGCCCAGTGCTCCCAGCGGGGCAGAGGCTGTCCCGTACATCACTACGCTGAACAGGTCGCGGGTGCGGAAGGTGAAGTTGGCTACGATCACCAGCAGGGCCACCGCGACGATCGCCGCTGCGCAGGCAATGATGATGCCGCCGAGGATGAAGACCCTCGGCACGTCGGCGTAGGCGGTGTTAAAGGCCACCAGCGCGCACAGCGCCACTGCCGGGGTCCAGACGATCATCGACTGTTTGAACGACTCGATCCAGCCCTTCCAGAACCGCAGCCACGGCACAATGTCCTGGTCTGCGCGCCAGGCGTAGATGCCCGCTGAGATGGCGGGACCGAAGAACAGCGCGAACCCCGCGTAGAGCGGGATATTGCTCGGATGCCGCTCGATGAACCGGCCTGGGAATGATGGAGGCTCGGTGAATCAGGCTGCAGCGGTGTTGCTGCGGTCTTGGTGAGCATCATAGTAGGCCTGCTCGAACTCCTCCGGGGGGATGTCTGCGAGGCCGCCGTGCAGGCGTTGGTGGTTGTACCAGTAGACCCACTCGGCGGTGGCGGCCTCGACCTGTCTCCACGAGGACCAGGTGGACCTCTCGTGGTCGATGACCTCGACCTTGTAGAGCCCGATCGTGGACTCCATCAGCGCATTGTCCAGCGCGTCCCCGACTGATCCGATGGACCCGGTGATGCCTGCCTCGGCCAGCGCCTCGGTGAAGGCCAACGACGTGTATTGCTCGGATTCAACTGGTCGTAGCAACACCTTGATCATGGAGGTGTGCAATGGGAAGACCATCAGCATGGGTGCAACAGTTCACAGGCCGTTCAGCGATGAAGTCGCCGGGGGCTCCGTCTCATCGGCAGGAGGTCGAACGAGAGTTCTGGAAGCACATCGCCACCGGGATCGCCGATGGATGTCGGCCGGGAGTACTGTCAGCCGCGCAGATGAGGGGCGACCGAGCGGCTGAAGGCCTCAGCGGTGCGAGCCGCGGTGACGGCGGGGTCCTGGTCCCAGATGGCTGCGTGGAAGATCTCCACCTCAATATCGCCGCGGTAGCCGGTGTCCTCCACCGCCCGGGTCATCGCAGATAAGTCGATGACGCCGTCGCCGGGGAGATGGCGGCTCAGCAGCACGTCCTCTTCCAGCGGTGTGCGCCAGTCGCAGACCTGGTAGGTGGCGATGCGCCCGGCCGCACCAGCGCGGCGGATCTGGGCATAGACTGCCGGGTCCCACCAGATGTGGAAGGAGTCCACCACCACACCGACGTGCTGCGACGCGGTCTCCTCGGCCAGGTCCAGGGCCTGCGCCAAGGTGGAGATCACGGCCCGGTCTGAGGCGTACATCGGGTGCAGCGGCTCGATCGCCAGGGTGACCCCGGCCCCGGCTGCAGCCGGGATGAGCTGACTCAGCCCGTCGAAGAATCGCTGCCGGGCGGCCTCGATGGTTCCGCCGGCCGGTATGCCTCCCGCCACCAGCACCAGCACCGGTGCCGAGCCGTCGGCCCCAGCCTCCGCCAGGGCGGCGGTCTCCTCGATGGCGCGCCTATTGTCCTCCACAGAGGCGGCGAACTCCTCGTCGTCATCGGTGGTGAGGAAGCCGCCGCGGCACAGGCTGGAGAAGCGCAGCCCAGAGCTGCGCAGCGCAGCGCAGGCCGCCTCGAGGCCCACCTCCGCCACCGGTTCGCGCCACAGCCCGATGCTGCCGATCCCCGCCTCGGCGGTGACCTTCAGGGCTTGGTCCAGCGACGCGTGCTTGATGGTGGCTTGGTTCAGCGACAGGCGAGGGTGTGCGCTGCTCATCAGGCGCCTCCGATTCCATGCAGATCCAGCAGCTGGTGCCACCGGGCGTGGGCAAATTCAGGCTTCTCCAGTGCGCCGCAGTCATTGGCCAGCTCCACGATGCGGCTCAGATGCGGCAGGCTGCGTGCGGCATGCAGGCCGCCGACCATCGCCGGGCTGGCCTGGTGACCGTTGAGCCAGGAGAGGAAGGCCACCCCGGTCTTGTAGTAGAAGGTCGGCACGGCGAAGACCTGCCGGCTCAGCTCCTGGGTGGGCAGCAGGATCCGCCGGTACAGATCATGGTCTCCGGCGTCGAGGGCCTGCACTGCGGCTGAGGCATTCGGTGCCAGCACGCTGAAGGCGCCCAGCAGGGCGTCGGAGTAGCGGCCGTCGTCGTCGGTGTCGATCAGGCCCACGTAGTTGAAGTCATCGCCGGTGAACATAGTTGCGGTCTCCGGCAGCCGTGCACGCACTGCCTTCTCCGCCTCGGCGTCCAGCAGGCTCATCTTCACGCCGCTGACCTTCTGCGGGTGGGCCTCGATGATGCTGATCAGCGTCTCGGCCGCCTGGCGCCAGTCGGTGGAGCCGAAGTAGCCGCGCAGCTGCGGATCGAATGCCTCGCCCAGCCAGTGGATGATCACCGGGGTCTGGGCCTGCTGCAGCAGGCTGCCGTAGATTCGCCGGTAGTCCTCGGCGTCGCGGGCGGCGCGCGCCAGATGGCGGGAGGCCATCAGCACCGGGATGGCGCCGCGGGACTCGGCGAAGCTCAGCTGGCCCTGGTAGGCGGCTTCGATCTCATCCAGGGTCAAGTCCTGCTCTGTGCGGGCGTCGGTGTTGACGCCCACGGCCACCGAGGCGCCCTCCTCCTTGGCCACTGCCGCCGAGCGAGCGATCAGCTCCCGGGTGGCCTCGGCGTCCAGCCCCATATTGCGCTGGGCGGTGTCCATGGCGTCGGCCACACCCAGTCCCCAGGAGAACAGCTGACGCCGGTAGTTCAGCGTGGCGTCCCAGTCCAGCTCCGCCGGTTCGCCCGGCACCGTCTCGCTCAGCGGGTCGGGCACCACGTGGGCGGCGGCGAACAGGGTCCGGGAGGACAGCGGCTGCTCAGGGCGGCGGAAGTCCGGTGCGCTCAGCAGCGGGGCGGTGACCAGCTGGCGGTCGGCGTCGATGAGCCGCAGCTGCAGTCCGGTCTCACTACGGGTGCTCAGCGGATCGGTGCTCATGCTCCGGCCTCCTTCCCCGCGCCGGCGGAGAGCGCCTGGGCGTGCTCAGTCAGCGTGACGCGGCGGCCCTGCTCGTGGGAGGCCAGCGCGGCCTCGGCCAGCAGCATGCCGGCGGCTCCGGAGCGGAAGTCGAAGCGGTGCTCCCCGGCGCCGAGTACCGAGCGCAGGAACTCCACCCACTGGAGTTTGAAGCCGTTCTCCGGCTCCTCGTTCTGCGGAACCGGCTGCCAGGTGGCGGAGTAGTCGATGGGATCGGGGATATCCGGGTTCCACACCGGCTTCGGGGTGGCGTTGCGCTCCTGGATCTTGGCGGAGAACAGGCCGACGACGGCGGAGCCGCGGGTTCCGTCCACATGCAGCTCCACCAGCTCATCGCGGTTCACCCGAGTGGTCCAGGAGGAGTTGAACTGCACCAGCGGGCCGTCCTGCAGCTCGAAGATCGCGTAGGCGGCGTCGTCGGCGGTGGCGGTGTAGGTCTTGCCCGACTCATCGACTCGCTGCGGAATATGGGTGCGGGTGGTGGTGTAGACGGTTTCGATCTGACCGAAGAGGTTCTCGATGACGTAGTTCCAGTGCGGGAACATGTCCACCACAATGCCGCCGCCGTCCTCGCTTCGGTAGTTCCAGCTGGGCCGCTGGGCAGGCTGCCAGTCGCCTTCGAAGACCCAGTAGCCGAACTCGCCGCGGACCGAGAGGATCTCGCCGAAGAAGCCGGAGTCGATCAGACGGCGCAGCTTCAGCAGTCCGGGCAGGTAGAGCTTGTCGTGCACCACCCCGTTGTGGATGCCGGCGGCCTCGGCCTCCTCGGCCAGTGCCAGCGCCTCCGCATAGGACTCGGCGGTGGGCTTCTCGGTGTAGATGTGCTTGCCGGCTGCGATGGCCTTGCGGATGGCCGGTACGCGCAGCTGGGTGATCAGTGCATCAAAGTAGATGGGGAAGCCCTCGGTAGCCAGGGCCTCGTCCAGGTCGGTGGTCCAGCGCTCGATGCCGTGGGCGGCTGAGACTTCGGCGAGCTTCTCCGCGTTGCGGCCCACCAGCAGCAGCTCGATGGGGCGGCGGCTGCCATCGGGCAGCGGCACCCCGCCCTCGTCGCGCAGGGCCAGCAGGGAGCGCACTAGGTGCTGACGGTAGCCCATGCGCCCGGTGGCGCCGTTGACGATGATGCCAAGGGGTTCTGCGGTCATGTCCCCATCCGTTCTGCTTCAGCGCGTGAATACGTGGTGAATGCGTTCTCAGGTCAGGCCGGCAGCGGCCGGCAAGTCATCGGTGACGTGAGTCACAGCGTATGGGAAAGCGTTTACCGGCGCAAGTGCAGACCGTCATGCGGAGCAACGGGGGTCGGGGGAGTGAAGGGTCACAAGACGGCGGGCGGCTGGGCCTGCCGGGGGCGAGAGGGCCGCGCGGCGCAGACCCAGGACGGTCGGCGCCGCCAAGGTCGGCGCAGGCGCGCAGCTCAGCGCTGCGGAGTGGAACCGCGCAGGATGACCGAGGTTCCCAGCTGGAGGCTCTCGGGTGCGGGATCCTCGGCCAAAGCCAGCTTCACCGCGCGGTAGCCGGCCTCTTCGAGGGGGACGTCCACGGTGGTCAGCGCCGGGGTGACGTCCTCGGCCAGGGCAATGTTGTCGAATCCCGCCAGGGAGATGTCCTGCCCCGGGATCACACCGGCTGAGCGCATAGCGGTGGCGGCCCCGAAGGCCATCAGGTCGCTGGTGGCGAAGACGGTGTCCAGCTGAAGCTCCTCGCGGCGGCCCAGCAGCTCGGTCATGGCGGTGAAGCCGCCGTCGCGGGTGAACGGCGCCTCGGCGATCGCGCCGTCGGCCAGACTCAGACCGCGCTCGGCCAGCCCGTCGGTGAACCCGGCGATCCGGTCCACGTTGGTGCGCAGGCTCCGCCGGCCGGCAGCGATGCCGAAGCTGCGCCCGCCGCGGTCCACCAGCGCATGAGCCAGCTGCTTGGCGCCGTCGTAGTTCTGGATCTCCACCAGGTCGAAAGGGGAGGGGCCCTGGGAGATGAGCACCACGTGGCCGCCGGAGTCCCGGTAGGTCTGCAGCTGGTTCTCAATCTCGGCGGTCCGCTCATCGGGCTCCTGCCGGGAGCCGACCACAATGATCGCCCGCGGCCGCTGGGCGCGGAAGGTGCGGATCATCTCCAGCTCATCCTCGCTGCGGCGCTCCGAGGTGGCCATGGTGACCATCAGCCCAGCCTCCCGGGCCCCGGCCATCACCCCGGCGCTGATGGAGCTGAAGTACGGGTCGGCGATATCGCTGACCAGCACCGCCACCACCGGGGCGGCCCCCTTGACCACCGTCTGGGCGGAGAGGTTCGGCAGGTAGCCGAGCTCTTCGGCGGTCTGCGCCACCCGCTGGCGGATATCCTCGCTGACTTTGCGGGTACTGCCGTTGATGGCTCGGGATGCGGTGGCGATGGAGACTCCAGCGGCCGCGGCCACCTGGGCCAGGGTCACGTGGGTGCTGTGCGGCATAGCGGCTCCTGCAGGTCGTTTCGGCGTCGGATTCGGCAGGCGCTCACGCCGGCCGCCGGGTGGCATAAGGTGGTCATTGCATAGGGTAAACGTTTTCCTTTAGGCTGTGAAGCGGATCACGGCGTCTAAGGAGTCTGTCATATGTCCAAAATCAGGGCCGGCATCATCGGAGCCGGCGGAATTGCCACCATTGCACATCTGCCCACGCTGAAGGCGCACCAGGACCGCGTGGAGGTGGCTGCCATCGCCGATATCAACGAAGAGGCCGTGGTCAAGGTCGCCGAGGAGTGGAACATCCCCGGGCGGCACACCGACGTGGACCAGCTGCTGGAGGCGGAGAAGCCGGATCTGCTCATTGTGTGCACGCCCCCTTCGGCGCATAAGGAGGCCGTGATCAAGGGCCTGCAGGCCGGCGCGTGGGTCTGGTGCGAGAAGCCGCCGATGCTCACCCTCTCCGACTATGACGAGGTGGAGGCCTATGAGCGTGAGGGCGGCCCCTATGCCAGCTATGTGTTCCAGCACCGCTTCGGCTCCGGAGCGACTGCGCTGAAGAAGCATGTGGCCGAAGGCAGCCTCGGCAAGCCGCTGGTGGCGCTGTGCAACACCCTCTGGTACCGGCCCCACGCCTACTACGACGTCCCCTGGCGCGGTAAGTGGGCCACCGAGGGCGGCGGGCCGGCCATGGGCCACGGCATCCACCAGATGGACCTGCTCTTCGAGGTGCTCGGCGACTGGACCGAGGTCACCGCTATGGCCGACACCCTGGACCGGAACATCGAGACCGAGGACGTCTCCTTCGCGGTGGTGAAGTTCGAATCCGGCGCGATGGCCTCCATCGTCAACTCGGTTCTCTCCCCGCGGGAGACCAGTTACCTGCGCTTCGACTTCCAGGACGCCACCGTGGAGGTGGAGCACCTCTACGGCTATGACAACTCCTCCTGGCGGTGGACGCCGGCCCCCCACCGGGCCGAGGACACCGCCGCAGTGGAGTCGTGGGCCCCGCAGGAGAACATCCCCAGCTCGCATAAGCAGCAGCTGGCTGAGCTGCTCGACGCCATGGAGTCCGGGGTCCGCCCGCGCGCCTCCGGGCACGACGGCCGGCGCACTCTGGAGTTCATCGCCGCTCTCTACCAGTCGGCCGAGACCGGCCAGCGGGTGCGCCGCAGCGAGCTGACCAAGGACGGCATCTACTACACCGGCATGCATGATGAGAACTACGTCTACGGAGGACCCCAGTGACCAGCTTCGAGGTTGAGCACCACGACGGCGGCGCCACCATCGGCGTGCGCGCCGGTGAGGTGGAGATCGCCCGCTATGAGACAGACCCCAACTCTCCGCAGGATGAGGCGCCCAAGCCCTATCTCTACCCGCTGAGGTTCACCGACGGCGGCGAAGCCTCCATCCGCCGTCCCTGGGACCACCGGTGGCACACCGGCCTGCAGTTCACCTGGTCCCACGTCGACGACCAGAACTTCTGGGGCGGAGGCAGCTTCGACAAAGAGACCCAGTGGTACGTGGACAAGGACAACCTGGGCACCATGAAGCACCTGCGCTTCCGCTCCGAACCCACCGGCGGCGACGACGTCGTCCTGGATGAGGACCTGCAGTGGATCACCGCGGCCGGGGAGCACTGGATCGATGAGCACCGCATCCAGCGGATCCACTCCCTGGACCTCCACCGCGGAGTCTGGGCGGTGGACCTGACCACCTCCATCACCAACGTGCGCGGCAGCACCATCGACCTGGGCAGCCCCACCACCGCCGGGCGCCCCAACGCCGGCTACACCGGGTGGTTCTGGCGCGGCCCCCGGGCATGGAACGGCTGCGCGATCACCTCAGCCACCGGGCTGAGCGATGAGGCCGAGATTATGGGCACCGAGTCCGAATGGGTCGCGTTCTCCTCGGCCCACGATGACCTCGACGGCGGAGGCACCGTGCTGGTCTACTCCGGCACCTCCGCCTCGCCGGACACCGAGGTGCCCCCGGTGAAGTGGTTCACCCGCACCGGCATCTTCGCCGTCGCCAGCCCCTCCCCGGCCTTCGACCAGGAGATTCACCTGCCGCACGAGGGTACGCTGAACCTCAACCACCGCTTCGTGTTCGTCGCCCGGCAGTTGGAGGGAGACGAACTGACCGCGACGGCGAAGGAGTACGCACTGTGAGTGCACAGCCCACTTCACCGGTGAGCCGGGCGCTGCCGGGATTCCCCGGCGGCACATCGGTTAGCCACCTCTGCGTCTACGACTGGGAGGCCGCTGACGGATTCCACGGCGGCTCCCCCCACCTGCACACCCTCTCCACCGAGGCCTACGTGGTCACCGCCGGAGAGGGTGAGGTGCACACTGTCAGCTCCGACGGGCCCGCCCGCGATGAGCTGAAGCCCGGTTCGCTGCTGTGGTTCACCCCCGGCACGGTGCACCGCCTGGTCAACCACTCCGGACTGGAGCTGGCAGTGGTGATGTCCAATGCCGGGCTGCCCGAGGCCGGGGACGCGGTGCTGACCTTCCCGGAGGAGATCCTGGCCGACCCGGACAAGTACGCCGCTGCGGTGGCTCTGCCGGAGGATGAGGACGCCAAGGCCGAGGCCGCCCGCGCCCGCCGGGACCTGGCCCTCCAGGGCTACCAGCAGCTGTTCAGCGCCATCGAGTCCGACGGCGTTCAGGAGGCCCTGGGCCGGCTGCACCGCCACGCGGTGAACCTGGTGCAGCTCAAGACTGAGCGCTGGAAGGAGATCTTCGAGGCCAATGTGGCCTCCGAGACCCGCCGCGTTCAGCAGCAGCTGGCCGCACTCTCCGGAGGCGACGGCCACCACCTGGGGGAGGCCTCCGTCATTCGCGGCGAGCCCAAGCCCGGCCCCCGCCTCTACGGGATGTGCGGGCGCCTGCAGACCTGGAAGGCCTGACCCGGTTACATCATTAGCCCGACTTAGCTAAGATGGATGTATGGTGGGTATCCAGGTGAACATGCACGAGGCCAAATCGCAGCTCTCGTCCCTAGTGGAGAAGGTAGTCGCAGGTCAGAAGGTGACAATTGCCCGCGCCGGTGTTCCGGTGGCTGATCTGGTGCCTCATCAGGACAAGCAGGTGGTCTTCGGCCTGGGCAGGGGGGAGCAGCTCCCAGACCCCGAGGTGTTCGACGGGCCGGATGAGGAGATCAACGCCATGTTCTACGGGCAGAATCCTTGATGCTGCTGGACACAAATGCCCTGCTCTGGGTCTATGCGGACAGCTCTCATCTAGGTGCCCAGGCGCGAGAGCACATCACCCAGGCCGGGACCGCCTTCTTCTCCGGAGTGTCGATCGCCGAGATTCAGATCAAGCACATGCTCGGTAAGCTCAGTCTCCCCGGGGGTGAGCACTTTCCGGACGTCTTCCCCCGGTCGGGGCTGGAGGAGCTCCCACTCGGTTCTGCCCACATTGCGGCCATGCGGCACTTCCCAGATCTTGCCCGGCATGATCCCTTTGACCGGATGATCCTCGCGCAGGCCCAGGCGGAGAACCTCGACCTGCTCACCTCAGACCGGACGCTGCTGAGCCTCGGACTGCCGTGGGTACGTGACGCCCGGGTTTAGGACCAGCGAAGGCTGCTCAGCTGGGGCGGACCTGCTGGCAGCGGCAGAGGGTTCGCTTCAGGGCCGTTCGGCGAAGAGATGGCGCCGCTCGGCGTAGCGTTCGCGGACGAACCGGGCGGGCTCGGCGCTGAAGGTGGTCACCGACGACGCCGTCCACTGCGGCGGCTCCGCGGCCCCGGAGAGCACCCATGCGGCTTGGCGGGCTGCGCCGTCGGCCACATACTCCCCGGGCTCAGGAACCTGGATATCGCGTTCGAAGATCGCCGGGGCGATCTGCTGCACCGCCGCCGAGCGCGCAGCTCCGCCGATCAGCTGGATGGAGTTCACCGGTACGCCGAGGTCCGTCATCGCCTCCAGACCATCGGCGAGCCCGCACAGCAGGCCCTCCACCGCGGCGCGGGCCACATCCTGCGGGTTCATCGATGCCAGCGAGAGCCCCACAAAGGAGCCGGTGGCCCGCGGAAGGTTCGGCGTCCGCTCGCCCTCCAGGTACGGCACCAGAGTCAGCCCGTGAGCTCCCGGCTCGGCCTGCAGCGCAAGCTCGGCCAACTGGGTGTGGTCCACACCGAGCATGCGGGCAGCCCCATCGAGCACGCGCGAACCATTCAGAGTCACCGCCAGCGGCAGAAACTCCCCGGTGGCTGAGGCGAACCCGGCGATCAGTCCGCTGGGATCCCGCATCGGCTGCGGAGACACCGCCGCGACCACACCGGAGGTGCCGATGGAGATGGACACATCCCCGGTGCTCATCCCCAGCCCCAGGGAAGCGGTCGCATTGTCCCCGGCGCCGGGCCCCAGGATCATCGCGCCCCAGCCCCGGGACGCATCACCGGTGCCGACCTGCTCACTGGGGCCGGCCACCTTCGGCAGGATGATCTGGCGCGCCTGGTCTTCGCTGATGCGCAGCGCCTGGGCCAGCAGGTCATAGCGGTACTGGCCGGCCGCGGCGTCGTAGTAGCCGGTTCCGGAGACCTCGGACCGGTCAGTGGCCAGATCCTCCAGACGCTGGGCTCCTGAGATCTTCCAGGTCAGCCAATCGTGGGGGAGGGCGACGGCGGCCACGCGCTGTGCGTTCTCCGGCTCGGCGTCGGCCAGCCACCGCAGTTTGGTCACCGTCAGCGAGGCCACCGGGACCGAACCGACCATCCTCGCCCAGGCCGCCTTGCCGGTCTCGGCGCCGCCGTGCTCAGCGATCAGCGCCTCCGCCGCCTCGGCCGAGCGGGTGTCATTCCACAGCAGTGCGTCGCGGATCACCTGACCCTCAGCATCCAGGGCCACCAGACCGTGCTGCTGGCCCCCGACTGATGCGGCGGCAACGTCGTCCAGGCCGCCGGCTGCCTCAGCGGCCTGCAGGAACGCCTCCCACCAGGCCTGCGGGTTCACCTCAGTGCCGTCAGGGTGCTTCGCCGAGCCGGAACGGACCAGTTCGCCGGTCTCGGCATCGCGGATGACGATCTTGCAGGACTGAGTGGAGGAATCGATGCCTGCCACGAGCGTTGCCACGGGTTACTCCTTCGCAGAACGGGCGCTGGGGACTCCCACCAGGAACTGAACGGTCATGCCTTCAACATACAGCGAGCGGCCAGTGCGAGGCCTCGCCGACGCCCACAGCGCTGGCCCGGTCCACGCATCGGCCGCTCGCGTCGCCAGGTGAGCCGCTCAGCCCACCAGGTGCTTCAGCGCCAGCTGGTTGAGCCGGACAAAGCCGAAGTTCCGCTCCGCGGCCTTCTCCGGGTCGAAGTCCTCATAGGCGCTGCGGTCATTGAGCAGATCGCTGATCGACTCGCCGGCCGCCAGCGTGGGCTCGGCCAGCTCGAAGATGCCGGACTGTTCGAAAGCCTCCTGCACCTCCGGGTCGGCGCGGTAGGCCTTGGCCTTATCCGCCAGCATGGTGACCATCTCGGCATTGGCCTTGGCAGAGTCCCAGATGCCGTCCAGGTAGTCGGTGCGCGAGGGCTTGTAGTCGAAGTGCAGCCAGCCGTCGTAGCGCGGCCCGCCGTTGGGGAAGCCGTTGACCAGCAGGTCGATGGTGAAGAACGCGGAGATCAGATCACCGTGGCCGAACACCAGGTCCTGGTCATACTTGATGGAGCGCTGACCGTTGAGGTCGATGTGGAACAGCTTCCCGGCCCACAGCGCCTGGGCGATGCCGTGGGTGAAGTTCAGCCCGGCCATCTGCTCGTGACCGGTCTCCGGGTTCAGGCCCACGATGTCGCCGTTGTCCAGCTTCGCGATCAGAGCCAGGGCGTGGCCGATGGTGGGGAGGAAGATATCGCCGCGCGGCTCATTGGGCTTCGGCTCCAGCGCAATGCGCAGATCGTAGCCCTTCTCCTTGATATAGGCGGCCACGGTGTCCACGCCCTCGGCGTAGCGCTCGTGGGCGGCGTTGAGGTCCTTGGCGTTGTCATACTCCGAGCCTTCGCGCCCGCCCCACATCACAAAGGTCTCCGCGCCGAACTCTGCGGCCCGGTCCACATTGCGCAGCAGCTTGCGCAGGCCGAAGCGGCGCACAGACCGGTCGTTGGAGGTCAGCCCGCCGTCCTTGAACACCGGATGGGAGAAGGTGTTGGTGGTGACCATCTCCACCTTCAGCCCCACCTGCTCCGCGGTCTCCTTGAACCTGGTGAAGTACTTCTCCCGCTCGGCGTCGTCGGTGCCGAAGGGTGCCACGTCGTCGTCGTGGAATGTCACCCCGGAGGCGCCGGCCTCCTTGAGCTTGGGCAGGTAGTCCCAGGGCTCCAGTGCGGGCCGTGAGGCCTCGCCGAACTGGTCGCGGGCGGTCCAGCCGACGGTCCACAGGCCGAAGGAGAGTTTGTAGTCAGCAGGCGTCGATGTCATGGGTTCCTCCACAGGTTAGGGTGGCGAGTCGAGACGGATCGCCGCGATGTCCCCAGCGGAGGGGGCACGACGGCGGCCGGTGATCCGCGTCTCATTTTGTTTCTAGATGAAACCTAATTGCTCGTAGGGCTAAGATCAAGTCCATGATTCGCAACGGCGCCGGTTCGACGACGCCCAGCTCCTTCGCGCGCTTGGGACGGCGGTCGCTGACGCGCGCCTTCGGGCTCAACGGCGGCAGCAACGGGCAGGGCCGCCACGACTTTCAGCGCCCGCAGCGGCGCGACCGGCCGCCGCACCACGAGGCGCTGCGCCCCGGGGCCCGGCAGGAGACGCTGCGGGAGGCCAACCTGCTGCTGATCACCGAGGAGATCTTCGCCTCCACGGAGGCGCTCTCCCGGGCCGACCTGTCCATCCGCACCGGTATGACCCGCTCCACCGTCTCGCGTCTGGTCGATGACTTGCTGGCCGCGGGCATCGTGTGTGAGGGGTCCCCGGTGGTCGGCGGCACCCGCGGGCGCCCGGCCGTACCGCTGACACCTGCCCGCCGCACCCTGGTGGGGCTGGGGGTGGAGGTCAACGTGGATTTCATGGCCGCCCGGGCGCTGGACCTGACCGGCGCGGTGCTGGCCGAGGAGATCATCTGGGCCGACTACCGCTCCTCCGATCCGGCCGCTGTACTGGTGGAGGCTGGCCGGCTGGCGCTGCGGGTGGCTGATGAGGCCGCCCGTGCCGGGGCCCGCACCGTGGGAACTGTGCTGGCCGTGCCCGGCCTGGTGGACTCTGATGAACGCACGCTGCTGCTGGCTCCGAACCTGGGCTGGAAGGACGTGGACCTCGTCGCCCTGCTGGGCCGAGCCTCAGAGGCAGGCGAGGGCGACGAGGGCTTCGGCTCCTTCATCACGGCGGCCAATGAGGCCAAGCTCGCCGCACTGGCGGTGGCCCAGGAGCTGACCCGCGAGGAGGATAAGGAGCAGACGTTCCTCTATGTCTCCGCGCAGATGGGCATCGGCTCGGCCGTGGTGGTCGACGGAGTGGTAGAGGCCGGTCCGCACGGCTGGGGCGGGGAGATCGGCCACGTCGCAGTCGAGCCCAACGGGCCGGAGTGCGGCTGCGGCTCCACCGGATGCCTGGAGGTCTACGCGGGCAAGCGGGCGCTGATGGCCTCGGCCGGGTTGCCGGCCGGGGTGACGGCGGAGGATCTCTACGTCCTCACCCAGTGCTCGGCCCCGGAGAGCGCAGCGAGCACCGCAGTCGAGGCGGTGGAGCGTGCCGGCTGGGCACTGGGAGTGGCGCTGTCGGCTGCGATGAACGTGCTGGACGTCCACGACGTGGTGCTCGGCGGAGAGTTCGGCCCGCTGACCGACCTGCTGCGCCCCTGCATCGAGGAGGAGCTGCAGCGCCGGGTGCTGGCCTCGCCGTGGACCCAGTTCAGCGTCCGCCAGCGCGACACCGGCAACGCCCCGGCCACCACCGGCGGTGCGCTGCGTGCCCTGCGCGCGGTGGTGGATGCCCCGCAGGACTGGATCCCCGCCGCCTGACAGCCGGGCTGGAGGGCAGCCAGGCAGGGGTAGCGCTAGCGGCGGATGGCTTCGATGCTGTAGCCCACGCGCACCCACGGGCTGGGCGTCGCCGCGCCGTCGTCGTCGCCTCCTGCGGTGAGCGTCATCAGATCCTCACCGGAGTTGAAGGCATCCGGCGGGCAGGTCATCGGCTCCACGGCAACCCCGGCGCGGCTGATCCGGTCCCCGGTGTAGACCTGGGCCCACGGGGTGTCAGAGATCATCCGCACCACCAGTCCGCTGGGCCCGTGCTGCAGCTCCGCACTCCAGCCCTCCTGGGGCAGGTCGGTGTAGGCGTGGTCGATCCGCAGTCCGGCCAGCAGCGGTCCGTCGGTGAGATCCAGATCCCCGGAGACGGGCTGCCTCCCGGTCACCCGCCCATTGGCCTGGGTCTGGGCCACGGTGGAAGCCGGAAGTCGGAGGCGGCAGGCCTTCAGCGGTGCATCATCGGCGGTGAGGTAGGGATGGAACCCGACGCCGAAGGGCGCGCTGGTCCCCGGCTCGGCCCCATCCTCGGCAGCCGGCGCGAAGCGGGTGCTCAGGGTGGCAGTCAGCCCCAGATGCCCGGCTACGCGGTAGACCAGCGAGACCTCCAGGCGGAAGGGGTAGCCCTCGCTGGGCGGCAGCACTCCGGCGAGGTGGACCTCATTGTCCTTCTGGTGCTGCACCTGCAGCAGCGTGCTGAACAGCAGCCCGTGCAGCGCGGCGCCGGTCTCCTGCTCATTGGCGGTCAGCGAGTACTCGGTGCCCTCATAGGTGTAGCTGGCCCCGGCAATCCGGTTCGGCCAGGGCGCCAGCACCATCCCTGGGTAGGCGCCTTCGCCGCGCTCGGCGGGCACCACCAGGTTCTGTGCCTTCCCGCTGGCGGGGTCGGCGCTGGTCAGGGACAGCAGCTGGCCTCCCCGCAGGGCGATCTCAGCGGTGTATCCATCTGCGGTGATGGTCACCGACGGCGTCGTCGTGCTCATCAGGTAAAGCTCCTCACGTCAGGGCCTGGGACTCGCGCTCGCAGAGCACGCCAGGTGACAACTGGGTCAACATCGGGCAAACAGCACACGACGCCGCCCACTCGCCCTGCGGCGGCGTCGTACACTGATCATCCTATGGATTCTGCACTCTACACCGCTGAAGGGCACCGTCAGGCAGATTTTTCCGTGCCGTCGGCAGGCGATGGCGGAAGCTTCGCCCACCAGCCCGGAAAGAAGATGGTCTGCCTGGACGTCGACGGCACCATCGTCAACCACGACGGTCACATGTCAGAAGCGGTGCGTCAGGCCGGCCGCGCCCTGGTGGGGGACGGGCACACTGTGGTGATCTCCACCGGCCGGTCACTGCCTGCGGTGCTTCCGATCATCGAGAAGTTCGGCATCACGCACGGCTATGCAGTCTGCTCCAACGGCGGGGTGACCCTGCGGATTGATGCACGCAGCCCGGAAGAGGGCGGGCTGGAGGACGGCTATGAGGTGATCGATCAGCAGGTGTTCGATCCGGAGCCGGCCCTGCGCGCCCTCCACGAGCGGCTGCCCACCGCCCGATTCGCGGTGGAGACCTCGGCCGGGCACTTCATCGCCACCGAGCGCTTCGACGACCTCACCTTCGGCATGGCGCCGGAGGTGATGGGTCTGAAGGAGATGAAGCAGATCGAGGCGGTGCGCCTGGTGGTGAATTCCGATGACTCCACCGCCCAGGAGTTCGCCCGGACTGTGGAGGACATCGGCCTGCACGGAGTGACCTACTCGGTGGGGTGGTCAGCCTGGCTGGACATCGCAGCCAAGGGTGTGACCAAAGGTTCATCCCTGGAGGCCCTGCGGGACTCCTTGGGCATCCCGAGGGAGCAGACCCTCGCCTGCGGGGACGGGCGCAATGACATAGAGATGCTGCAGTGGGCCCACCGCGGCATCGCCATGGGGCAGGCGGTCGAGGAGGTCAAGGCTGTGGCCGATGAGGTCACCGGCACTGTGGAGGAGGACGGCCTGGTCCCGGTGCTCTGCTCTGTCCTGGAGCAGGACTGACTCTTCGCAGGCGGTTCTCAGCGCAGCTGTCCGGCCAGCTCCCCGATCGCCTCAGGTCCCACCAGGTCGCCGCCGAGCATCGGGAGAGCGTCCAGCGGCGTCTGCGGCAGCAGCCGGCGCAGCTCGTCCAGATGCCGCTGCTCCTGCTCGCGCCGCCGGGCCAAAAACTCCCCCTGGTCCTTCGGGGCCAGACGGTTGACCACCACACCTCCGACGTCGACTCCCAGCCGGTCGAGTTCGGCAGTCAGCTCCGCGGACTCCAGCACCGGGAGCCGCTCGGCGGTGAGCACCACCACGAAGCTGCACCTCGAGGAATCAGTCACCAGGTCGCGCAGCCGCTCAAACCGCTGGCGCCGGGCGGTGAGCACCTGCCGGATCCGCCGGTCCCGGTTGGCGGCCTGCGAGGAGGCGGGGTCGTCGTCGCCGTCCAGGGCGCGCACCGCCGCGCCGAACCGTTCAGCTTTGGTGCGCCGCTGCAGCAGACCCTCGGTCCAGGCGGACATGATCTCTGGAAGCGCCAGCAGTCGTGCGGTATGGCCGGAGGGCGCGGTGTCGAACAGGATGAGGTCATAGTCGCCGGCGGCATCCTGGGTCAGCTGCGCGATGCGCTCCAGGATCGCCGACTCATGGGTGCCCGGGGACTGGGCAGCCAGGCGCAGGTGCTCGTCGACCTGCTTGTGCAGATGCTCCGGCATGAAGTCCCGCAGTGTGGCACCCACCTGCCGCAGATGGTCCTCAATAGTGGCCTGCGGGTCGACCTCCACTCCGGCGAGCACCCCGCCGGCGTCGTCATCGGCCAGCAGCACCGGCTCATCACCGACCGGCCTGCCCCACAGATGCCCCAGGTTATGGGCCGGGTCGGTGGAGACCAGCAGCACTCGCCGTCCCGCCTGCGCCTGAGACAGGCCGACGGCGGAGGCCACCGAGGTTTTGCCCACACCGCCCTTGCCGCCGATGAACAGGACCTCGCGTCCCTGTGCCAGCTCTAGCAGCATGAGAACCCATCGATGGGGGAGCGGTCCAGGCCCTGGCGGATGTGCCAGTCATGCATCCGGTCCAGCATCTCCGGCAGCAGCTCCAGGGTCGCCCCGGAGGCAGGATTGGGCACGCCCAGCGCTTCGGAGAGCACCAGCATCATAAACAGGTCCTCCTCGTCGCGCTTAGCCCGGCCGAAGATACGCCGATAGGGGGCCGCGTAGAACTCACGCAGCCCCCTCTCAGCGGTGCTGAACCAACCCATAGCACCGAGCCTACGGGGTGGAACCGGAGATCTTCTCCTCCTCGGTGAGCGCGACGTCGTCCTCCGGCTCCTTGGGACCCTTCCACGCCTTGAGCATGGACAGCACGGCCTCCAGCAGCACCCAGGTGGCGGCCACCACGATCACCACATCAAGGATGAACAGCAGCCAGTCCCCGGCCACGAACAGATCCACCAGCTGCACCAGCGCGGCGTAGATGGTCATGAACAGCACGAACACCGCCGGCAGCAGCACCGGCAGGAACGGCCGGCCCTTCCGGATGAGCATCACCGTCAGAATGGTCAGCGTCAGGCCGGCCAGCAGCTGATTGGTGGTGCCGAACAGCGGCCACAGCCGCATACCGCCGGAGGCATCGGCCCCCTGGGAGAAGGTCAGGCCGAAGGCCAGCACCACGGCGATGACCGTAGCCACCACGGTGGGAACCTTCACCCCGGCGATCTGTCCGATCTCCTGAATCACGAACCGCTTCAGACGGGTCGCCGTGTCCAAGGTGGTGGCGGCGAACAGGATGGTCATCGTCGCCAGGATGGTGGCGGCCAGGTCGTTGGGCACGCCCAGTCCCGCATTCACGATGCTCGCGCCGCCTTCGACGAACAGCGGCACACCGCCGGCATCGAAGGAGGAGTAGAGCTCGCGCCACTGTGCAGCGGTCTGGAACCCGGCTGTGGTGGCGATGATCGCGCCCAGGGCCAGCAGACCTTCGCCCACCGCGCCGAAGTAGCCCACGAACTTCGCATCGGTCTCCAGGTTCAGCTGCTTGGAGCTGGTTCCCGAGGAGACGATGCCGTGGAACCCGGAGATCGCACCGCAGGCGATGGTGACGAACAGCAGCGGCACGATGGAGGGCGTATCCTCCGGCAGGGCGTCGTTGACCGCCGGGGCCACCACCGACGGGGTGGCGAACAGCACCGCCGCGTAGATGATGCCCAGGCCGATGAACAGCTGGACGCCGTTGATGAAGTCGCGCGGCTGCAGCAGCACCCAGACCGGCAGCATCGAGGCCACACCGCTGTAGAGGAACAGCAGAATGATCCAGATCGCATTCGGGGTCAGGCCGGCCACGCCCTCCTCGGGAAGCGAGATCGGGTAGGCGTTGCCCAGCAGGATCAGCGCGTAGAGGGCGACGACGCCGACCGCGGTCACTGCCATCAGATTCCACTTGAACCGGTAGATCGCCTGGCCTACCAGCACAGCCACCACCAGGGCGCCCCAGGTGGGGATCACCGCCCCGGGCTGAGCGACCAGCAGGTTGGAGATCACCACAGCGAAAGCGGCCAGCACCATCAGAATGAGCAGGAAGATGACCACCAGGAACAGGTTGCGGCCCCGGTTGCCGATGTAGGTGCCGGAGAGCGCGCCCATCGACTTGCCCCGGTTGCGGACCGAGGCCCACAGGGCGCCGAAGTCGTGCATACCGGCGATGAACACCGTCCCGATGGTGACCCAGAGGAAAGCGGGAAGCCATCCCCAGATCACCGCGACGGCAGGACCGACGATCGGCGCCGCTCCGGCCACCGAGGTGAAGTGGTGGCCCCAGAGCACGTAGCGGTTGGTGGGCACGAAGTCCACGCCGTCGTTGAACTGGTGAGCAGGGGTCTTGAACTCAGCATTGAGCTTGTAGACCTTCTTGGCCAGGAATTTTGAGTACAGGAAGTAGCCGGCCAGCATCATCACGATGCCGATGATGGCCAGCACCAGGGAATTCGGCGCGTCCATGTCGATCTCCTGTCCAGCGGAAACGAGTGACTCGTAGGTGCGGTGCGGTCGCCTGAGGTCCGCATGAGGCTCAAACGGGCTGGGGCCAGTATATGGCCCTGTGTTATCCGGGACACGCACCGGGCGCGCCGTGGGCCCGCGGAGGTAAGCAAACGTCCAGGTCACGCTGATTGGCTGGTGTTCACCGCACCGCAGGGGGCAGGACGCCGTCGGTATGAGTCCCCGACCAGGAAGCCGTTGCAGCCATGGCCTATTCACACAGCTCACACCCCACCACCGGCAGCATCCGCGTGCCGGAACCAGTCTCCTCGGCAGCCGGGCCCAATGCGGTGCAGAACCCGCTGCCGAGGGCCACCGCTGCCGAAACAGCTCAAATACTGGCGGAGGTGGAGCTTCCCACCGTTGCCAAGGGCCCGATCATCCGCCGTCCGAGGGTGGTCGCCGCCGTCGAGCGTTTCGGCCTGGAGGCCAGGGCGGTGAAGTGGATGCAGGCGGTGGCTGAGAAGTACGGCAAAGGCCCGCTGATGCTGAAAGTGCCGGGCAGGAACATGGCGCTGGTGCTGGACCCAGAGCATGTGCACCGCATTCTGGAGGAATCTCCGGAGCCCTTCGCGCCGGCGGAGACGCTCAAGCGGCATGCGCTGAAGCACTTCGAGCCGAAGGTCGCGCTGGTCTCCCACGGATCCGAGCGGCGGCGACGCCGCCAGGTCAACGAGGAGGCCCTGGACCATGGACATCCGATCCACCGGATGGCCGAGCAGTTCATGCCGGCCGTGCGCCAGGAGGCTGCCGCGCTGCTGCGGGAGGTGGACGCCGCCGGCGGCCGGCTGGACTACAGCGCCTACTTCGCCGCCTGGTTCCGCATGGTCAACCGGGTAGTGCTGGGGGACTCCTACCGCGACGACGACGAACTGCTGGAGCTGATGGAGACCCAGCGGGCACGCGGCAACTGGGCGTTCCTGCGGCCGGTGGACACCGAGGCGCGGCAGCAGATTCCGGACCGGATTCAGCAGGCCATCGACCGGGCTGAGCCCGGCAGCATCGCCGCATTCATGGGGCAGCAGGACTACCAGGCCGAGGACGCCCCCGAGCAGCAGGTTCCCCAGTGGCTCTTCGCCTTCGACCCCGCCGGAATGGCCAGTTACCGCGGGCTGGCGCTGCTTGCCAGCCACCCGGACCGGCTGCAGTCCGCGCGGCTGCAGATCACCGAGCAGGCCGCCGAAACCGCGCCCACGCTGCCGCTGCTGCGCGCCACGGTGCTGGAGTCCCTGAGGCTCTGGGCCACCACCCCGATGCTGCTGCGCGAGACCACCCGGGAGGTGGAGTTTGAGCACGGCGTGATGCCCCGCGGCACCTCAGTGCTGATCTTCACGCCGTTCTTCCACCGCGATGAGCGCAACCTGGACTTCGCCCACCGGTTCGTCCCGGAAGTGGGGGACCACGAGCGAACGCGCGAGGAGTGGCCGCTGGTGCCGTTCAGCGCCGGTCCCGGAATCTGCCCGGGACGTCATCTGGTGCTGCTGCTGACCAGCACGTTTATGGCGGAGCTGCTGGCCGAGCGGCAGATCGAAGTCACCAGCCACCAGCTGGTTCCCGGGGAGCTGCCGGCCCTGCTGAACAACTTCTCCTTAGAGTTCGCGCTGTCCTGAAGGGCGGCGGCGCCGGCGGGCCACGGCATAGGGTGGTCGCATGAGTGAGTTCCGCCTCCACGCCGATCACCCTGCCCACACTCTGGAGGAGGTGTGGCCCCCATTCGGGCTGCGCATCGAGTCTCCCCGCCTGGTGCTGAGGCAGCTGCGCGAGACCGACTTCCCCGCCTATCTGGCTGCCGCGTCCTCGGGGGTGCGCAACTCGCAGAAGTGTCCCTTCATCTCCCCCTGGGATGAGAACTCTCCCGAAGAGATGGCGCGGAACTCGCTGACCTGGGTCTATTCGCGCCGTGCGAGCATCGGCCCCGACTCCTGGTTCCTGATGCTGGCGGTCTTCGAGAAGGACGACGACGGCGGCGAAGGACGGCTGATCGGGATGCAGGACGTCTCCGCGGACCGCTGGCAGGTGCTGCGCACAGTTGTGACCGGCTCCTGGATGCGCCGCGACGCCCAGGGGCAGGGCTACGGCAAGGAGATGCGCGCCGCCATGCTGATGTGGGCCTTCGACCATTTCGGCGCCCAGTACGCCGAATCCGGGGCCTATGAGTGGAATGAGCCGTCCAAGCGGGTCTCCCAGTCCCTGGGGTACTTCGTCTCCGGCACCAAACGGGTCGCTGATGCCTACGGCGAGCAGGCCGAGTGGGAGCTGCAGTTCCGCATGGCCGCCGACGACTTCCTGCGCCCGCCGTGGACTGTGACGGTGAAAGGCAGCGACCGGCTGAAGTCGTTCTACCAGTTGGAGGACACCGAGGTATGAGCACCACTGAATGGCCAGCCGTACGTGCCGGCCTGGAGCACCGGCTGGCGGGGCGCAGCCGGTGAGCGGAGGAACCGGGGCCGTGCTGCAGACCGGCCGGCTGCGGCTGCGTCCGCCGGTGCAGCAGGACCTCGAGTTCGTCCTGGACATGTACTCCCGTCCGGAGGTGGTCCGATACATCGGCAAGGGCGAGGTGCAGACCACTCGCGAGCAGGCTGCGGCGCGGATCGAGCGCTACGGCTCCCTGTTCGGCCCGGCAAGCGGTGTGTGGCTGGTCGAGCGCCGTGCCCGGGGCGCCGCGGATCCCGAGCCCGCCGGATTCGCGCTGCTGAAGCCCATTCCCCTCTCCGACGGGGTATCCGGGCAGCAGGATGAGACGGAGATCGGCTGGCACCTGCACCCCACAGCCTGGGGACAGGGCATCGCCTCCGAGTCAGCCCAGGCGCTGGTGGAGCATGCCTGCGCCCAGGGGCTGGCCAGACTGGTAGCGGTCACCCATCCGGACAACGCTGCCTCCCAGGCCGTGGCCCGGCGGCTCGGCATGACCTATCGGGGCACCACCCGCCGCTACTACAACACTGTCTGCGAGCTCTTCGACCTTGAACTCTGAGGCGCCCCGGAGCGTGTCGCGGTGCCGTGGCAGGATGGGGCCTGTGACTGCCGACACAATCCCGGTCACCCAGGAGTGGGTGCGTGCCGCCGTCGTCTCTGCCCAAAGGATCCCCGATCCGAGCGGTCCGGGTGAGTACAGCACTGCGGCCGATGTTCTGCGTTCTGCTGGGCTGATCCAGCTCGATCCGCTCATGCGGGTCTCCACCGCTCAGCGGCTGACCTGTCTGACCCGGCTGCCCCGGCAGCACCGGGCCGACGACGTCGATGCGTCCCTGTGGCCTCAGAAGAGTCCGGTCTCCTTCGAGGCGTTCACCAAAGTGGCCTGCCTGTTCCCGATGCAGGACTGGCCGCTGCTGGAGCTGCGCAGACAGTATTTCCGCGAGCGGGCCCGCCAGCGCTACGCCGGGACGCTCACCCCCGCGCTGCGCTCGCAGATCCGCGAGGTGGTCGGCGCCCAACCCCGCGGTGTGCAGATCGGCACCATAGAGAAGGCCCTCGGTTCGGCGCGGACCACCGGATGGAACTGGTCAGAGGTGAAACAGGCTGCCGAGTATATGGTCAGGACCGGGGAGCTGGTGATCACCGCCCGCGACGGCGTCGTGCGGCTCTTTGACCTGCCCGAGCGGGCCCTGCCGGCCGCCGTGCGCGAGGCCGAGCACGACCCGCCGGACGCGCTGCGTGCCCGCCTGGCGCAGCGTGCCGCCGCGCATTTGGGCGTGATGACCGCCGCGGACTTCGCCCACCACTATCACCTCAGCCGGCCCGACGCCGAGCAGGGCATTGCTCTGGCACAGCTGGCGCAGCTGACCGTGCCCGGCTGGAAAGAGACGGCGTACTGCCTGCCGGAGCTGCTGGATGCCCCGATGCCGGAGGACCACGGGCTGGGAGAAGCCCGGACTGCGCGGCTGATCGGCCCATTCGACCCGCTGCTGCGTGACCGCGGCCGGGCCCGGCGGATCTTCGGCTTTGACTACACCTTCGAGGCCTATGTTCCGCGCAGCAAACGGATCTACGGCCACTATGTGATGGCTCTGCTCTCGGGTCACCGGCTGATCGGACGGGTGGATCTGCAGCGCGCCGGCGGCCTGCTGCAGGTCAACACGGTCTTCCCCGAACCGGGCGTACCGACCCGCAGCGTGACGGCTCGGGTGAAGACTGCCGGCCGCACGCTGGCCCGGCAGCTTGGTGTAGAGCTGAGCCTGCCGAGCTGAACAGCGCTGCTGCAGGGGACTCTTCTCGCAGCTGCGGTGGAAAGTCCGGGGCGGAGTGCACGCCGGATACGGCGCCGTTGCCTGTCCGCAGCGGTCCGTACAGCGAAACGTCGCTTAGATGAGGTGCATCACGCAGCTGAATGATAGGGCTGTCACCCCGACTCTTTCCCCGAGCCTTCAGCAGAGGAGCAGCGCCCCGATGCCCATCTACACCCGGGCCCACGGCCAGGAGCAGCCGTATTGGCCCCTCGGCCCCTTCAAGATCCGTCTGCCGCTGGTGCATTACCGGTTGGAGCTTCCCGAGTTCATCCAGGGCATGGTCATGTTCGTGGTCGGCCTGGGCCTGATCCCGCTGCTGCAGCAGACCATGGGCATGTCCTTCGAGGTGGCGCTGGCCTTCGTGATCACGTTCAAAGTCTTCATGCTCGCAGGCATCGCTCTAGGAGTGCCGATGTTCCCGGGATTCATCACTGCCGGGATCCCGATCGTGCTGATCTACCTCAGCGACTGCGAACCCGGTCCGGAAGCAGTCCAGGCCGTCTTTGCCCTGCAGCTGCTGGTCTTCGCGCTGATGACGGTGCTGGGTGTGACGAGACTGGGTGGGAAGCTGGTCACCAATCTGCCGAAGTTCATCAAGGCTGGAATCCTCATCGGGGCCGGGATCGCCGCGTTGCTGGGCGAGATCTCCGAGGGCGAATCCGTGGTGGAGACCCCGGTCTCCATTGTTGTTGGAGCCCTGCTGTCGTTCATCTTCCTCTTCTCACTCTCCTTCCGCCGGCTGGCGGAGAAGAACAAGCTTGCGCGGCTGATCTCCAGTTACGGTCGCATCCCGCCGATGCTCATTGCTATCGCCATCGGCTGGGCCGTGGCTGAGTATCCGCGTCCGGATGTGGAGTGCTGCATCGCCAAGCCCGACTTCGTCGGAATGTTCAGCTACACCCCGTTTGCCGTGGGTCTGCTGCCTGCCGAAGTCTTCCTGCTGGCGATCCCCACCGCGATCATCGCCTATGTCATCGCCTTCGGGAACATGGTGGTGGGCAATGAGCTGACCACGAACGCGGACAAGGTCCGCCAGGACGAAAAGATCGACACCAGCATCACCCGGCTGCATCTGGTCACCGGAGTGCGCAATCTGGCAGTCGCGCTCCTGGCGCCCCCCCGGCGCTGGCCGGACCGATCTGGACCGCCGGACACGCCTCCGTGCTGGAACGCCATAAGCAGGGCCGCAAAGCCATGGACTCCATCTATGGCGGCATCGGCACCATGATGCTGGCATTCATGATCGGGATCTTCCTGCTGCCGCTGGTGTCCATCTTCCAGCCGGTGCTGCCGATCGCGCTGGCGCTGACCCTGATCCTGACCGGATATGTCAGCATCACCATCGGTTTGGGTCAGATTGAGACCTCCGCCCAGCGCGGCGTCGCCGGTGTGACAGCGGTGGTGCTGGCCACTCACGGCGCTATCGCCGGCATCGTCACCGGCGTGGTGCTCTACCTCGCCATCGAAAGAACCCGTCTCTTCCGCCGAGGGCCTGCCGAGCAAGAGGGCGACGGCGCGGCCGGGCCTGCGCCCCAATCTGAGGACACTCCTTCGGCGGACCGGCGCTCCGGCGCCGAGCAGTCCTGATGGGGCGCGAGGGCCGAAGGTAGGCGCACAGCGGAGATGGCTGGCGCCGTTATACGCTGAGCAGTGAATTTTTCCATGTTCTTGAAGGAGGAACCGTGGCCCTCGTCCGCGATGTGACCATCGAAATCCCTGCCGGCTCCCGGGTGAAGTACGAAATCGACCACGAGACCCACCGGCTCCGCCTGGACCGCGTGCTGTACACCCCCATGCAGTACCCCACTCACTACGGCTACTTCGACGACACCCTGGGTGAGGACGGCGACCCCCTGGACGCACTGGTCTACATTCCGGGTGTGGACCTGATCCCCGGCGTGGTGGTGGAGGCTCGTCCCATCGGCGTGCTGAATATGACCGACGACGGCGGCGGCGACGCCAAGCTGGTCTGCGTCCCGGACGACAAGCGGTTCGATGAGATCCAGGACATCTCAGACCTCAATGACTTCCTGGTGAAGGAGATCGAGCACTTCTTCACCCGGTACAAGGATCTGGAGCCCGGCAAATGGGTGAAGATCGAAGGCTGGGCCGGCCGTCAGGAGGCCGAGGCGGAACTGCAGCGCTCTATCGAGCGCTTCGCCGGCTGAACCCCCAGCCGCTCACGGCCTGCGCCGCCCGCCCCCACTACCGTCGAGTGGCGGATTTACTGCACCTCATCGGCGATTCTGACCGGTTTGCTGCAGTAAATCCGCCACTCGACGCGGGAGTTCAGAACCTGCGGTCCGCAGCGCCCAGCCAGTGGGCCACGAACGCGTAGTCCCAGGCGCGGTCCTTCCACTTCTCATACCGTCCGGAGGCGCCTCCGTGGCCGCCGTCCATCTCGGTCTTCAGCACAATCGGGGCATCCCCCTGCTGGTGCTCGCGCAGCCTCTGCACCCACTTGGCCGGCTCCACGTAGAGCACGCGTGTGTCATGCAGTGAGGTGACCGCGGCGATCGCCGGATACTGCGCCTCCTGCACGTTCTCATACGGCGAGTAGGACTTCATGTACTGATACACCTCCGGGTCCTGGATCGGGTTGCCCCACTCTTCCCACTCCAGAGCCGAGAGCGGAAGATCCGGATCCAGGATGCTGGTCAGATTGTCCACGAACGGCACCTGCGCCACGATCGCCCGGTACTTCTCCGGCGCCATATTCGCCACAGCGCCCATCAGCAGCCCGCCAGCTGATCCTCCCAGGGCCGCGATTCGCTGCGGATCAGCCCAGCCGGTCTCCACCAGGTAGTCGGTGGCGGTGAGGAAGTCGGTGAAGGTGTTCTTCTTCTGCAGCTTCTTGCCGTGGTCGTACCATTTGCGGCCCAGCTCGCCGCCGCCGCGCACGTGGGCCACTGCGAACACGATCCCGCGGTCCAGCAGGCTCAGCCGCGGAATGCCGAATCCCGGATCCATGGAGATCTCATAGGACCCGTACCCGTAGACCAGCGTCGGATTGGTGCCGTCAGGGGTCACATCCTTGTGATGCAGCACCGTGACAGGAATGCTGACCTCGCTGCCGTCGGGCCACTGCTGGCCGGTGGGGGCCCACAGCCGCAGAGCCCGGTAGTTGTCCAGGTCGACGTCGTTGACCGGAGTCTCCCTCCGCAGCAGCGGTGTGGGTTCGGCGTGCGGGACGTCGTAGACCCGGTCGGGAATCAGCCAGGAGGAGAACCGCACGCGGAAGAGCGGAGCCTCATATTCGGCCTGGACCAGCTCCACGGTGAACATCTCCGCTTCGAATGCTGGACCAGACAGTTCGGAGGTCGGCACCGCAGCTGCGCCGTCACGCACCGCCCGCACAGTCTGCAGCGGCAGCAGGTAGACCGACTGGTTGGTGTTGACCCGGGCCTGCACCAGAATCTGGGCCCGGGTCACAGCCACTGAATCATCCAGCTTCACCGTGTCCTCATGGGCCAGCACGCGCGGACCCAGGTCCAGACTAGGCGCCTCGAGCTGAGACCGCAGCGCCTCGGCAGTGGTCAGCGAGACAGACTTATTCGGCCCGTCCTGGTTGTGGGTGATCAGCAGCATGCGCTCACCGTCGAGCTCGAAGGGCTCCACATTGTGCTCCAGCCGGCGGTCTGCGCCGATGAGCAGCACCGGTTCGGAGGCCGGATCGCTCAGGTCCATGATCCGGGTTTCGTTGTACTCCGAATTGCCGGAGTAGATGACCAGATCGCGCTTATCGGCCGACAGGTAGGGGAAGCTCCACAGCTGCTCGTCGGTGACCTCCAGCAGCAGCCGGTCGGCGGCGGGGTCGGTGCCGAGGCGATGCTGGTAGAGCCGGTAGGGCCGCCAGGCGGCGTCAGCCACCATGTAGTAGGCATAGTCACCAGCAGGGTCCAGCAGCGGTCCGCCGTGGACGTTGCTGATCTGCTCCTCCAGTGTCTCTCCGGTATCCAGGCGGCGGAAGCGCAGGGTGTAGTGCTCATCGCCGGTGGTGTCCTCGGAGTAGGCCAGCAGCGTGCCGGCGTCGTCGGTGGCCATCCCGCCGATGGAGTAGAACGGGTGCTTGGCGGCTTCCGCGTTGGTGTCGAAGTAGGTCTCCTCGCCCTCCAGCGGGACCCCAGGCTCGATGACCGGCGGCTCCCAGGACTCGGGGTCCGCCACCGGAACGCGGCAGTAGATCGGGTGCTGCTGCCCCTCAATGGTCCGGGTGAACCACCACCAGTCGCCCCGCCGGGCCGGCACCGAGAGGTCGGTCTCCACTGTGCGGTGCTTGATCTCGGCGAAGATGGCATCCCGCAGCGGCTGCTGGTCTGCGGTCACCTGCTCGGTGTAGGCGTTCTCCGCCCGCAGATGCGCCAGGACCTCCTCGGACTCCTTGTCCCGCAGCCATTCGTAGGGGTCGGCGACCGTGTCTCCGTGGTGAGTCCGCTCAGTGGGGATCTTCTGCGCGACGGGCGGTGTGGGGTGGGTGGTCATCGGGCTCGCTTCCAGGTTCCGGGCAGGTGCGGGTGCCGTAAACGGCATCGTCTCCGCAGACCATTCAATCAGAGCACGTTCAAGCCTTGATGTTCTGGTCCAGCCGCAGCACAGCACACGCACGGGCTGCGGGGGTTCGTCTGCGCAGCCCGGCCTTCGTGGCATTGCAGTGAGCGCACAGTGGCGCTCCCACAGACGGGCGCTACTCGCCGGCGCGGACCAGCCCGGATTCGTAGGAGGTCACCACGATCTGGGTGCGGTCCCGCAGGCTGAGCTTGGACAGGATCCGGGACACGTGGGTCTTCACCGTCTGCTCGGCCAGATGCAGCTCATCGGCGATCTCACCATTGGAACGGCCCCGGGCCACCAGCCGCATCACATCCAGTTCGCGGTCGGTCAGCGCATTCAGCAGGGTGGAATCCGGGGTTGGGCCGGAGGGGCGCGTTGCGTAGTCGGCGATCAGGGTGCGGGTGATCTTCGGCGAGAGCAGCGCCTCGCCTGAGGCCACCACCCGCACCGCGTGCACCAGCTCCTCCGGGGTCGCATCCTTCAGCAGAAAACCGCTGGCGCCGGCACGCAGCGCGGAGAATACGTACTCGTCGGCATCAAAAGTGGTGAGCATCAGGATTCGTGGCGGGTCGCCCGGCATACTGAGCACTGTGCGCGCAGCTTCCAGACCATTGACCTTGGGCATCCGGATATCCATGATGACCACATCGGGCCGGGTGCGGCGCACCACGTCGGTGATTCCGGCTCCGTCCTCTGCTGTGCCGACCACCTCCAACCCTTCCTGGGCGTCGAGCAGAGCAGCGAATCCGGCGCGAATCATCGACTGGTCGTCCACTATCAGCACTCGCACCGGGAATGGGTCAGTCTTGCTCACGGCCCCACGCTATCCCAGAGCCGCCTGCGTTGTCGGGGTTCCCGCGCCTCTGGCGCACCATGTCCCTCCGAAGTATGAGCCTCGCCGACTCATCTGTGACCTGCAGGGTGATGCGCGCAGGGCTGATCGGGGTCCAGTGTGAAGATCGTGACCTCCCTGGCCCGCCACTACGCCTACCTGCTGCCGGGACCGCCGATAGCTGTCTTCAGCTTCAGCCTGCTGGCCGCGATGACCGCCGTCTCCCTGGCCACTGCCGTGATCTGGGTGGGCGCGCTGCTGATGCCGCTGACCCTCATGGTGGCCTCCGGGTTCGCCGAGCTGGACCGCAGCCGGCTGCGGTACTGGGGGATGCAGGTGGAGCCGATGGTCTACCGGCCGCCCGGCCCGGGCCTGACGGGGCCGCTGCGGCTGATGGGCGATCCCAGGCGCTGGCTGGACTTGGTGTTCGAAGCGCTCATAGCTCTGCCGCTGCGGCTGCTCACCGGCCTGACCGCGCTGGTGTGGACGCTGGCGGCACCCGCCGGGATCACCTACTTCTTCTGGTCGCTGTTCCTGCCCGAGGGCGGAACGCTGATCCAGCTGCTGGAGCTGATCGAGCCGGAGCTGGTGCCGGAGTCCGCCTCCGTGCAGTATCTGCTGGACTCCTCCGTGCACTTTGTGCTCGGGCTGATGCTGCTGGTCACCCTCCCGCGAGCACTGACCGGACTGGCCCGGGCGGATGCGCAGCTGACCGCCGCGCTGCTGGGATCCGGGGCGCAGAGGACCGACGACGCCGACGCCGGCAGGCCGACCACCACGGCGCGCGGCACCAGCGCCTCATTCAGCCCCCAGGCCTGGTCCTGGATCGGCGCGAGCTTCGCCGCAGTCGTGCTGCTGGCAGTGGGCTGGCCGGTCACAGCCGCCGTCTACCAGGTCCCCGTCGCCCTGGCCATGGTGCTGGTGGCCGCACACAGCGCGTCAGTGGTGCTGGCCCTGCGGTGGGCGTGGCGGGGACTGGGGCTGTCCCTGGCCGCAGCCGGCACCCTCATGCTGGCCACCTTCGCAGGGGAGTCGGTCTGGCCGTGGCCGGTGACCGCGCTGATCACCCAGTGCGCAGCGCTGACGGTCGGCGCTCTCGCCCGCCCCTGGTACTACGCAGCCTCGGCATGGTGCGCCGGAGCAGTGCTCACCCTGGCCGCCCTGCTGGGAGCCTCCCCGGGACTGCAGCCCGGCGTTGTGGCCTCCAGCATCGTCTTCGCCTCCGTCAGTGCCGCCGTCGTACTCATCGGATCCCTGGCACGGCTGTGGATCCTCAACGCAGGCCGGCTGGAAGCCGCCGAGCGCTCCAGTGCAGAGCAGGACCGGCGCAGCAAGGAACTGCAGGAGCGCAACCGGATCGCCCGCGAACTCCACGACGTGGTGGCCCACAGCATGTCGGTGATCAGCGTGCAGGCGGCCACCGCCCAATACCGCAATCCCGGAATGGATGAAGCCGCCCGCCGGGAGTTCGCCGAGATCGCCGGATCCTCACGCCAGGCGCTGGGGGAGATGCGCATGCTGCTGAGCATCCTCCGCGGGGAAGGGGACGAGGCGCCCACCGCACCGGAGCCGGGATTGGAGGACATCGACGCTCTGGTGGAGGCCACCCGGGCCTCCGGCACACCCATCCGCCACCGCGGATTGGCGGCAGCGGAGCTGCCGGCGACCAGCTCAGCCACCGGACTGGCGGCCTACCGCATTGTTCAGGAGGCGCTGAGCAATGCTCTGCGCCATGCCCCCTCTGCCGAGGTGAGCGTGGACTGTGAGATCTCCGACGACGACGCCGGGCACCCGCAGCTCCGCATCCGCGTAGTCAACACCGCCCCACCGGAGCCGGCGGTGGATCCCGCCCCCGGAGCCGGACTCGGCCTGGCCGGACTCAGGGAGCGAGCGGCCGCCGTCGGAGGTCAGATGCACGCCGGCCCTACCCCAGACGGGGGATTCTCAGTGCAGGCCCTGCTGCCGCTGCGGTAGCGCCTGATTCGGCGGAGCAGGGCACGCATCTGCACACCTGCAGCCTGCACTCCCAGAGCCTCTGGCGGAGGAGCGGCCCTACTGGGGTAGGGGGTCAGGTTGGCTCTCTGGGGTGACGCGCAGGCGCATAGTCTCCACCTAGCGTGAAACCATGACGATCACACAGAATGCGCCGGCGGTCTCGCCCCCGGGCACTCCGGCGCCCACAGCGCAGCCGGCGGCCACCCCCCACACTGGCCGCAGGACCGTTGCTGGAAGGTCCAAAGCGGGCGCGGGCAACCGGCAGACCAAGGACTTCCTGGAGCTTTCCCGTCAGGTGAAGGACGCCGGACTGATGGAGACCGGCGCGGCAAGCTATCTGGGCCGCGCTGCCGTGCTGGTGGCAGGCTTCGCCGCCGCCGGAGCACTGCTGGCCACCCTCGGCGAGAGCATGTGGCAGCTGGCAGTGGCCGCACTCTTCGGAGTGCTGTTCACCCAGGTCGCGTTCCTCTCCCACGACGCCGCTCACCAGCAGATCTTCAGCACCGGTACGCGCAATGAGTGGACGGCACGCATTGTGGGCAACCTGGTGGTCGGGCTCTCCTACGGCTGGTGGACCCACAAGCACAGCAAGCACCATGTGCACCCCAACACCATCGGCAAGGACGGCGATATTGAAGCCGGCGCCCTGGTGTTCGTCCCCGAGGACGCGGCCAAGCGCACCGGCTTCATGCGCTGGCTCGGCCGCCGCCAAGGCTGGTTCTTCTTCCCGCTGCTGACCCTGTTCGGCCTGGTGCTGCACTACAAGGCCGCCGAGACGATCCTGCGGGCCGATAAGCTCAAACACCGCGGTGCAGAGGCGGCGCTGCTGGCGGTGCGGGTCATCGGCTTCCCAGCCCTGGTGATCTGGCTGCTGGGCCCCTGGCTGGGCCTGGGCTTTCTGGCCGTGCAGCTGGCAGTCTTCGGCGTCTACATGGGCGCCAGCTTCGCGCCGAACCACAAGGGCATGCCGCTGATCCCGGCCGGAGTCAAGGTGGACTTCCTGCAGCGTCAGGTGCTGACCTCCCGCAATATCCGCGGCGGACGCCTGACGGACTGGGCCATGGGCGGGCTGAACTACCAGATCGAGCACCACATCTTCCCCCGGATGCCCAGCCCGAATCTGCACAAGGTTCAGCCGATGGTCCGCCGGTTCTGCGCCGAACGCGGCATCCCCTACACCGAGGCGGGCCTGGTGGAGTCCTACGGCATCGTGATCTCCTACCTGAATCGTGTGGGCCTGGGCAAAGGCGGGAACCCGATGGAATGCCCGCTGATCTCCCAGTTCCGCGCCCGCTGAGCCGCTGAAGCATCGACACCGGAGCAGGTCTCCCGCTACAGTAGGTGTATCGATATTCATCAATATGCCGTCTGGATGAGTGAAGGAGCCCCGGATGTCCGCAGCTGAGGATCTGGCATGCTGCACCTCTCCGCCGCAGCCGCCGCGCCTGGAGTCCGAAAGCGCGGCGGAGCTGGCGGCGCGGTTCAAGGCGCTGGGCGACCCCAACCGCCTGATGCTGCTTTCGCTCATCGCAGCCGGAGAGAACGGTGAGGCCTGCGTCTGCGACCTCACCGAACCGCTGAACCTGGGCCAGCCCACGGTGTCCCACCACCTGAAGATCCTGATGGACGCTGGGTTCCTGACCCGCCAGCGGCGCGGCACCTGGTCCTACTACTCCCTGGTCCCCGCAGCGCTCGCCGGCCTGTGCCACCAGCTGTGCTCCGACACCGATCTCCTCACCGAGTCCGGCGCAGAACGGACGCCCCGCGGATGAGCCTGGAAAGCACCCCGGCAGTGCTGTTCGTCTGCGTGCGCAACCGGGGCAGGTTCCGCCGGTGGACGGCGTTGAGGTGGAGCGCTGGGAGACTGACGAACCCAGCGCCCGCGGAATCGAAGGCCGCCAGCGCATGGAGATCATCCGTGACGATATTCACCGCCGGGTGAGGAGCCTGGTGTCCCAGCTCATCAGCACAACGTCCTGACTCCTCGTCGCCCAGGGGGCGACCCCAGACCTCCTGCTTGGGCTCTGACCGGTGTCGCCGCCGTGATCCTGGCTCGTGGCTGACTACTCTGGTGCCTATGAATCAGCGCCGCCGTCATTCCCCTGCCGTCTACCGCCGGCGGCGGCTGGTCGCGGCGCTGCTGGCGGTCTTCGTTCTGGCGCTGGCGGCCTGGGGTGTCCGTGCCCTCATCGACACCTTCACCGGTCAGGACGAGGCGCCCGCAGCCGCGCCGCAGCAGAGCGCAGAGGACCACGACGACGCCGGCACTGCAGCCTCATCCTCGGCTGAGGAGTCCCCGGCTGAGGAGCCGGAGGAGACCCCCGCCGGCGAGGACGCCGAGGCGCAGACAGAGGCCCCCGCTGAGGAGGACGAGGACTCTGAGTCCGACGGCAGGTGCGCGCCCTCCGATATAGAGGTCCGAGCCTCCACCAACCAGGAGTCCTACGGCACCGATGTGGCCCCGCTGCTGATCATGGAGATCGAGAACACCGGAAGCCAGGAGTGCACGCTGGACGTCGGCACGGCTGAGCAGGTCTTCCGGGTCAGCAGCGGCAGCCGGGAGATCTTCAACACCGACCAGTGCGGACTCAGCGGGGAGTCCCTGGAGATGGAGTTCGAGCCGGGACAGACCGAAAGCGCCCACCTGGTCTGGCCGCGCTCTGACTCGTCCGTGGACTGCACCGAAGCCGCCGAACTGGTCACCGGCGAGTACCAGCTGATCGTCTCCGTCTCCGGGATCAGCAGCGAGCCGCACACCTTCGAGGTCTTGGGGGTGGAGCCGTGAGCCGGCAGAGCACCGCCGAATTCAGCATCCGGCCGGCACGCACCTCCGATGTGCGCCGCATCATCGACATGGCGGCCCCCCTGGTGGCCAAGCGCGTGCTGGTGCCCAAAGAGGCTGTGGCCTACTACGAGTCCATCCAGGAGTTCCTGGTGGCCGAGGGCCCCGAGGGCGAACTCATCGGCTTCGGCGCCCTGCACGTGATGTGGGAGGACCTCGCGGAGGTCCGCACGCTGGCCACGCTGGACTCCTGGCGCGGCCGGGGTGTGGGCTCAGCCCTGCTGCGCGCGCTGCTGGACCGCGCCGAGACTCTGGGGGTCTCCCGAGTCTTCTGCCTGACCTTCGAGGTGGAGTTCTTCATCCGCCATGGATTCGAGGTGATGGCCGACCAGACACCGGTGGATCCGGAGGTCTATGTCGAGCTGCTGCGCTCACCGGATGAGGGTGTGGCGGAGTTCCTGGACCTGGCCCGGGTGAAGCCCAACACCCTGGGCAACACCCGCATGCTGCTGCACCTGCATCAGTGAGAGGCGCATCACACCGTCGGGCCAGCTCAACCGTTTAGTCCCTCGCTGTTCACCGCCCGTTCATCTTGTCAGCAACTTCCTGTCACTTTGCCTGCCTAGCGTGATCCTCGGTCCGCTCAGGGCAGAGAGCCCCACCGCGCCGGCTTCTGCCGGATCCTGCGGCGGACCGGCACATCGGCACCTAGGATTCTCAGCGCTGCTGACGCGCTGACGTTGACACCTCAGAGAGGGACATTGTGAAAGCATCAAGCTTCGGCCGCGCAGCGGCCATTCTGTCCGTGGTATCGCTGGGCCTGGTGGCCTGCGGCGAGGCCAACAACCCCCCCGCCGAGAACGGCAACGGCGGGGACAACGGCGGAGGCGAGAGCGTCGAGGTCCAGGGCACTCTGGTCGGCGGCGGCGCATCCTCCCAGGAGGCCGCGATGACCGCCTGGACCCAGGGCTTCGCTTCGGTGGCCTCCAGCGCGCAGGTCAACTACGCCTCCGTGGGCTCCGGCTCCGGACGCGAAGGATTCCTCGGCGGAGAATACGACTTTGCCGGGTCCGACGCCGCCATGGATAACGAGGAGTGGGAGGCCTCCAAGGAGATCTGCGGCGAGAACGGCGCATTCCACATCCCGTCCTACATCTCCCCGATCGCTGTGGCGTACAACCTCGAAGGCGTCGAGGGCCCCATCAACCTGGACCCCGACACCCTGGCGAGCATCTTCGCCGGTGAGATCGACACCTGGAACGACGAGGCCATCGCCGAGCACAACGAGGGCGTGGAGCTGCCTGACACTCCGATCACCGTTGTGCACCGCTCGGACGACTCCGGCACCACGGAGAACTTCACCGAGTATCTGGAGGCTGCCGCCGAGACCTGGGAGTGGGAGGCCTCTGAGACCTGGCCCTCCGATATCACCTCGGAGAATGCCCAGCAGACCTCCGGCGTGGTGGACCTGACCACCCAGACCGACGGCGCAATCACCTACGCGGATGCCTCTCAGATCGGCGACCTCGGCACCGTGGCTGTCCAGGTCGGTGAGGAGTACGTGGAGTACAGCGCCGAGGCGGCCTCCCAGGCTGTGGCCTCCTCCACCCCGGTGGAGGGCCAGGCCCCCAACAACATGGCCGTGGAGCTGGACCGCGAGACCGAAGAGTCCGGCGCGTACCCGATCGTGCTGGTCTCCTACCACATCTTCTGCAGTGAATACCCGGACCAGGAGACCGCCGACCTGGCGATCGCCTTCGCCGAGTACGTCGTCTCCGAAGATGGCCAGGCCACTGCTGAAGAGGCCGCAGGCAACGCTCCGATGTCTCAGGATCTGCGCGACCAGGCCATGGAGGCCATTTCCGAGATCTCGGCAGCTGAGTGACGCTTGCGACGTCGAGCAGCTGCTTTTCCATGGTGCGAGTGAGGACGTCGGGGTCGGAGGGCGCAATGCGCTTCGCCGGCCCCGGCGTCCGCGCCATGCACCGCGCGGCCGATTGTCCCCCAGCATCTGAGAGGCTTATCTCGTGACCAGTTCAGACGAGCCGCAGTCTTCTCCCACCGCCGTCAGCACTGCGACGAGACCCCAGGCCTCATCGCTGCGCACGTCGGATTCGCCCGGAGTCTTCGGAGACCGCGTCTTCTCCACTCTGGCCCTGCTGGCCGGCGTCACCATTCTGGTGACGCTGGCCTTTGTGGCACTGTTTCTGACGGCCAACTCCACCGGAGCGATCCACCGGGAGGAAGAAGGCTGGATCGTCGGGCAGTTCGTGGAATATGCCTACCCGCTGGTGGTCGGCACACTGATCGCCGCGTTGATCGCACTGGTGCTGGCCACCCCGGTGGCGGTGGGCGTGGCCCTCTACATCTCACATTTCGCGCCGCCGCGGCTGAGCAAATCGATCGGATACGTGATCGACCTCCTTGCCGCCATTCCCTCTGTGGTCTACGGCGCATGGGGTATGAGCTTCCTGGGTCCGGCTCTGGTGCCGGTCTACGCCTGGCTGCACCAGTACCTCAGCTTCATCCCGCTGTTCTCAGGCAGCCCATCGCAGACCGGTCGCACGATCCTGACTGCCGGAGTGGTGCTTGCCGTGATGGTGCTGCCGATCATCACCTCGGTCTGCCGCGAGATCTTCATCCAGACGCCGAAGCTCCATGAGGAGGCCGCCCTGGCGTTGGGAGCCACCCGCTGGGAGATGATTCGCATGGCCGTCTTCCCCTTCGCGCGTGCCGGCATCATCTCCGGAGTCATGCTCGGCCTGGGGCGTGCGCTGGGAGAGACGATGGCAGTCACGCTGGTGCTCTCGCCCGGACTGCTGACCGCCTCGCTGATCTCGGCGGGCAACAGCACCATCCCCGCGGAGATCGCCCTGGGCTTCCCGGAGGCTCCGCCGGGCTCGGAGCGGCAGGCGCAGCTGATCGCCATCGGGCTGGTGCTGTTCATCATCACCCTCATCGTCAATATGACGGCCCGCTGGATCGTAAGCCGGCATAAGGAATTCTCGGGAGCCAACTGATGAGCCAGACCGACCAAAAGCAGCCGACGCCGACCTCTGTGGAGGGGCCTGCCGGCCCCCCTGCCCAGCGACGGCCGGATCCCGCAGCAGCGCTGCGGCCCCGCTCGCTGACCCAGAACTCCATCCCGTGGTGGGTAGGGCTGGTGGTGCTGGCAGCCGCTGCCGTCCTCGGGGCTGCGCTCAGTGCTCTGATCTCATTCAGCATCGCCCTGTGGCTGATCTTCACCGCTGTCAGCTATGTGATCATCAGCTATGTGGTGACCCGGACACGGGTCAACCGGCGCAAAGCCACCGACGGCTTCTGGAAGAACCTGGTCTACCTGGCTTTCATCGTCGCCCTGCTGCCGCTGGTCTCGGTGATCTGGTCAGTGGTCTCAGTGGGCGTGCCCGGCCTGCTGGAGCCGGGCTTCCTGGCCTCCGATATGCGCGGCATCGACGGCAGCATCGATCAGCAGTCCCAGGAGGAGGGCACTGCAGTGCTCGGCGGAATCCGCCACGCAATGATCGGCTCCCTGCTGATCACGCTCACGGCCACGCTCATCTCCGTGCCGATCGGCCTGATGACCTCCATCTACCTGGTGGAGTATTCCCGGGGCGGAACGCTGGCGCGCGCCATCACCTTCTTCGTGGACGTGATGACCGGCATTCCCTCGATCGTGGCCGGCCTCTTCGGCGCAGCCGCAATGGGATGGTTCCTCAGCACGGCCAACAGTCTGGGCCTTCCCCTGCCGAGCCGCTCCACCATGGGCATCACTGCCGCCGTCGCACTCTCGGTGCTGATGATCCCGGTGGTGGTGCGCACCACTGAGGAGATGCTGCGCGTGGTGCCCAATGAGCTGCGTGAGGCCTCCTACGCGCTGGGAGTGCGCAAATGGCGCACCATCCTCAAGGTGGTCATCCCCACTGCGATCTCCGGCATCGCCGCAGGCGTCACGCTTGCCATCGCCCGGGTCATCGGTGAGACCGCTCCCATCCTGGTCACCGCGGGATTCGTGGTCTACACCAACTGGAATATGTTCCAGGGGTGGATGACGGCGCTGCCGGTCTACATCTACCGTCAGTTCCAGAATCCCACCTCCCCGAACTTCTCCGACCCCTCCCACCAGCGGGCCTGGGCCGCCGCCCTGGTCCTGATCCTGATCGTGATGGGGCTGAACCTGATCGCCCGCATCATCGCCGCCCTCTTCGCGCCGAAGAAGACCGGCCGCTGACAACATCTGACCCAGAAAGAGTGAGCTGAAGCCCATGTCCAAGAGCATCACCGCCAAGGACCTCAACGTCTACTACGGAGACTTCCTGGCCGTGGAGGGCGTCAACATTGAGATCGCCGCCCGGTCGGTCACCGCGTTCATCGGGCCCTCCGGCTGCGGGAAGACGACCTTCCTGCGCTCACTGAATCGGATGCACGAAGTGCTGCCCGGCGCCCGCGTGGAGGGCGAGCTGCTGCTCGATGACGACAACATCTACGCTCCCGGGGTGGACCCGGTGACCGTGCGCACCATGGTCGGCATGGTCTTCCAGCGGCCCAACCCGTTCCCCACTATGAGCATCCGGGAGAACGTGCTGGCCGGCTACAAGCTCAACGGCGCCCGGCTCTCCCGGTCGCGCGCCGATGAGATTGTGGAGGAGGCGCTGCGCGGGGCCAACCTGTGGAACGAGGTCAAGGACCGGCTGGACAACCCCGGCTCCGGTCTCTCCGGTGGTCAGCAGCAGCGGCTCTGCATCGCCCGGACCGTGGCGGTGAAGCCGGACGTGATCCTGATGGACGAGCCCTGCTCCGCGCTGGACCCCATCTCCACGCTGGCCATCGAGGACCTCATCGGCGAGCTGAAGCAGGACTACACCATCGTCATCGTCACCCACAATATGCAGCAGGCGGCTCGGGTGAGCGAGAAGACCGCGTTCTTCAACATCGCCGGCACAGGCAAACCGGGGAAGATGATTGAGTACGATGACACCCACGTCATCTTTAACAATCCCTCCAACGAGCAGACCGAGCGCTACGTCTCCGGCAAGTTCGGATAAGCACCGCTCCCGGTGACTGAGGGCGGCGTCCGGCCCGCGCGGGCGCGACCTCAGAGCAGCGCGCTGAGGCTGAGGGTCAAGATCGCGGCAGCAGTGCCCGATGCCACAGGGGTGGCCGCCCAAAAGAACGCTACGCGCCGGAACTGCCGCCAGTTCAGCGTGGCGAAGCGCTGATTGGTTCCCGCACCCATAATCGTGCTGGCAGCGGTCAGCGATGTCGACAGCGGCAGTGCCAGCCCCATCGAGCCGATGAACAGCAGCCCGGAGGTCGTCACCGTGGCCACCATGCCCCGCAGCGGGTCGATGGCCACCAGCCGGTGGGCCAGAACGTGGCCGATCCTCCAGCCGCCGTGCAGCACGCCGGCCCCGATCAGCACAGCCACTGGGACCGCGGCCCACCCCACCCAGGTGGCCGGGTCGCTCACCCCGGCTGCGCCCAGAGCCACCAGCAGCAGGAACGCGAACCGCTGCCCCTGCTGAAGCCCGGTGCCCAGGGACGTCACACCCACCGAGACTGACTGCAGTCCGCGTGCGATCCGGTTCACGTCGTCGGGATCCTCACCCCGGGCTACCCGCACTGCGAGAAAGACCAGCAGATAGGCAGCACCGAAGGCCACCAGAGGGGAGAGCAGCAGAGTGGCCAACGGGGTCAGCCACGGCAGCCCCAGAATCTGGGAGGTGTCGATATCTGCCGTGATCAGTGCCGCCAGCGAGCTTCCCAGCAGCGCGGCCAGCAGCGCGTGGGTCACGGAGGTCGGCATCCCCCGGAAATAGGTGAACAGGTTCCAGCCCAGCACCGCAGTCAGGGCCGAGAGGATCACCGCCAGTGTCAGGCCCGGGTCCATGTCCGGGAAGTCGAACCAGGCATAGAGGTAGATGCCCAGGGGAAGCGCCAGCAGCACGCCCAAGGTGTTGAAGACGGCGGCCACGCGCACCGCCATCCGCGGGGTCAGTGCCCGGGTGCGCACCGGAATGGCGATGGAGTTGGGCACATCATGCAGGCCCGCAACGTAAAGGTTCGGCACCAGCACGGCGCCGACCAGCACTATCAGCAGCAGCTCCACCGCGGATCAGGACTCCCGCACAATGATTGATCCGCAGATCACTGCGACCTCCCGCTGAGCATGGACCGCCCGCAGAATCTCACCGGAGAGCTCAGACTGCTGCAGTGCGATATTGGGCTGGAAAGCGCTGTCGGTGGAGGTGATCCACTCCCGGTGGGTCCGGTTGGCCTGCTTGGAGAGTCGCTGCATCTTCGCCCAGTAGTCCTCCAAATGGTCAAAGTCCTCCATCCGGCTCATCGCGGTCGAGGTCAGCTCCACCTGACGCTGCAGAGTCTCCACCTGGTCCTGGCTGGCGGGCGGAAGCTGCAGGCTCTCCCGGGAGAGGATGAGGTCCCCGGCAGCCACCACATGCTCCATTGTGCGGTTCAGCTGCTGAGAGAGCGCGTAGATGTCCTCCCGGGGCAGGGGAGTGAGAAAGACGCTGCGGATGTGCGTCATCAGGGCGAAGTGCAGGTCCATCGTCCTGCCCTCCAGTCCGAGCAGCCGCTCGCGGTGGGCAGACCTCTGCCCGGCAGGAGTGCCCAGCAGCTGGGCCAGCAGCCCGACGCCGGCCCGAACTTCCTGGGCGATGTCGGTCAACAGGTCCGTGGCCTGGGCGTGGCGCTGTCGGTTGATCATCAGGTGAGCACTTCCCCCGCGGTGCTAGTCCAGCAGTTGAACGGCAGGTGTCCTGCACGTGGTGAGTGTATAGCCACCGGGTGAATGGCCGAAGATACGCTACCCCAGAATGACGCGCAGGGCGTGATCAACCGTTCCAGTTCTGCCGGGCGGGGACGCGTACTGAAAGAGAGGGGGCGGTGCCGGGCTGGGAACGCCTCACGGCGCGTGGCCGCTCGAAGCGGCTAAAGGTTGGAGCCCGGGGGTTGCCTGCAGCCCGACACCTGCATCCAGTGTGCCGCTGTCTCCCCAGCACGGTCAAACTCCCGCGGCACCGGCCGCTGGATCCGGGCGACGGCGCCTCGAGCACGGCGCGGGGCCGCGGTGAGCGGGCCTATTTGATGTAGGGAACGCCCTCAGCTGCCGGGGGACGCACGCGGCCGACGAATCCTGCCACAGCGAAGATGGTGATGATGTAGGGCAGCATCAGCAGCATCTCGCTGGGCACCGGCGTCCCGATGGTGGAGAGCACATTCCCGATGGAGGTGGAGAAGCCGAACAGCAGGGCCGCGCACAGCGCACCCACCGGGTTCCACCGTCCCAGAATCATCGCAGCCAGCGCGATGAATCCCTGCCCGGCCGACATCTCTGCGCCGAAGGCCAGTCCCTGACCCACGGTGAAGAAGGCGCCGCCCAGACCGGCGATGCAGCCGGCGAAGATCGTATTGACCGCTCGGGTCCGGTTGACGTTGACGCCCACTGTGTCCGCGGCCTTGGGGTGCTCGCCCACGGACCGCATGCGCAGTCCCCACCGGGACTTGAACACGAAGATCTGCAGCAGGATGACCAACGCGTACATCAGATAGACCAGGATGGTCTGGTTGAACAGCACCGGCCCGATGATCGGGATCTGGCTCAGCCCAGGGATCGGCAGCCGCGGCAGCTGCTGGCGGGCGTTCCACAGCTCGGCGTTCTGGGTCAGCACTGTGGAGTACAGGAAGCTGGTCACACCGATCACCAGGACGTTGAGCACCACGCCCACAATGATCTGGTTGACGTGGTACTTCACAGAGAACAGCACCAGCAGCGCACCCACAGCGGCCCCGGCGAAAGGGGCGGCGAGCAGCCCCACATAGGCTGAGGTGAAGAAGGAGGCGGCGACGGCGGCCAGGAACGCTCCGGCCAGCAGCTGACCTTCGATGGCGATGTTGATGATTCCGGAGCGCTCCCCGACCAGGCCGCACATGGCCCCGAAGATCAGCGGTACGGACAGGGCGAGTGTCCCGGTGAGCACCGTCACCAGCGGAATCACGGCATCCCTTCCGGCGCCGGCCCACACCAGGAAGGCCAGCACGAACAGCACGCCGAAGAGGATCGGGTGCCACACTCCGAGCCGGCGTCGGCGCACGGCGAAGTGGATAGCCAGCCCGGCCAGTGCTGCCAGGGCGATCCCCAGGACCCAGGCGGTGGGTGCTGCGGGCACATTCACCAGCGGGATGGTGAAGAAGTCGGCAGCGGTGGCCAGCCGGAACTGAGTCTGCGTTCCGGCGGGGCTGAAGGCGGCGAAGACTCCCAGGGCGAGCAGCGCCAGCACGGCGTAGGTGATGGGGAACTTCCAGCGGATCGGCTGCAGCCGCGCCTCGCCCTCGGGCTGCTGCTCGGCCTGCACGGCGGTGGTGTCGATGCTCATCGGCTGCTCCCTCCGGCCTGTGAGGCGGCTGTGGTGTCCTTGGTCGGCTGCTCGCCGTCGTCATCTCCGGCGGAGCCGGAGCCCGCGGTGCGTGCGCGCAGTCTGCGCGGCTTTCCGTCGGGGCGGGGCAGGAAGAAGATGGCGCGCACCAGCGGGGGAGCAGCGATCAGCAGAACGATCACCGACTGCAGCACCAGCACAATGTCGATGGGCGTGCCGGTCTGGGCCTGCATCAGCACACCCCCGGCCTTCAGACCGCCGAAGAGCAGACCGGCCAGGAAGGTGCCCAGCGGACGGGAGCGTCCCAGCAGGGCGACGGTGATCGCGTCAAAGCCGATGGTTCCGGCGATGCCTGCGGTGAGCCGGTACTCGGTGCCCAGCAGGTGAGCGGCCCCGCCGAGTCCGCACAGCGCCCCGCCGATGATCAGCACCAGGGCGGTGGCTTTGACTACGGAGACCCCGGCAGTGCGCGCAGCCTCGGGGTTCTCTCCGATGGCCCGGAACTCAAATCCCAGGGTGGAGCGCTCCATGAGCCACCACACGAAGATGGTGGCCAGCACGGCTACCAGGATGCCGGCGTGCAGTCGGAAGCTGCCGCCGAGCAGGCTGAACAGCCGGGCGGTGTCCTCCACGGCCGCTGTCTGCGGCTGGGCGGAGCCGGTCTGGGTGAACCACTGCTGGCGCAGCAGCCAGGCGAGCAGGAAGATGGCGATGTTGTTGAGCATGATCGTCACGATCACCTCATTGGCGCCGGTGCGTGCTTTGAGCACACCTGCGATGCCGCCCCAGATGGCGCCGCCGAGCAGCCCGCCGGCCAGGGCAAGCAGCATGTGGGCTCCCAGCGGCAGGCCGAAGCTGTATCCGATGAAGCCGGCGAAGGATGCGCCCAGGATGATTTGGCCCTGGCCGCCGATGTTCAGCATTCCGGAGCGGAACCCGATGGCGATGCCCAGGCCGGCCAGGATCAGCGGCACAGCGTTGACCATGGTCTCGGTCAGCGGCCGCACGGAGCGCTGGAGGGTGGTCGCGTTCCAGTCGAAGACGGCTCCGCGGAACAGTGCGGAGTAGGCGTCGCGGAGGACCTGGAAGCTGGTGGCGAAGAAGTCGGTGGGTCGGGCGAAGAAGTAGCCCAGGGTGGCCTGGACCTGCGGATTGGCGGCCAGGATCAGCACCGCACCCACGGCCAGGGCGACGACGACGGCCAGCGCAGAGATCAGCCAGTTGGACTGTCCGAGCTCGCGCAGGGCGTGGTGCAGCCGGCCTTCGGCCTCCTGCAGCGCGCCCGAGGGGTCCTCGGGGGTCTGTGAGGTGGTGGTCTTCTCACTCATGCCAGGTCGCTCTCCCCTTCGGCTGCTTCGTCGGCCTCACCGAGGACGGTGTGATGCTGGGCGGCTTGGACCTCCGCCTCTGCGGCGGGCACCCCGGCCATCATCAGTCCCAGCACATCGCGGGAGGTGCCGGCCTCCACAATGCCGACGATCCGGCCGCGGTACATCACCGCGATCCGGTCTGCCAGGTTGAGCACCTCGTCCAGTTCGGTGGAGATGATCATGCACCCGGTGCCCTTATCGCGCTCTTCGATGATGGTGCGGTGGACGAATTCGATGGAACCGACGTCGAGCCCGCGCGTGGGCTGGCTGGCCACCAGCAGCTTCAGGTCCCGGCTGAGCTCCCGGGCCAGCACCACCTTCTGCTGATTGCCTCCCGAGAGCGTGGAGATCGGATCGTCCACCGTGCCCAGGCGGACGTCGAAGCGGGAGGTCTGCTCTTCGGCAGCGGCCCGCATCACTGCGGGCTTCATCGCGGTGCCGTTGGAGTAGGGCGGCTGGTCGTACATGTCCAGCACAAAGTTTTCGGTGATGGAGAAGCCGGCGACCACACCGTCGGTGGAGCGGTCCTCGGGCACGAAGCCCAGCCCGGAGTTCAGCCGCTGCTTCACGCTGAGGTCGGACCAGTCTTCGCCGTCGAGTGTGATGCGGCCGGCGGCCGGCTCGCGGGTGCCCAGAATCGCTTCGGCCAGTTCGGTCTGTCCGTTGCCGTCCACTCCGGCCACTGCGAGGATCTCACCGTGGCGGACAGAGAGGCTGACGTCGTCGAGCATGACTTTGCCGGCGGCGTCGAGCACGGTGAGGTTCTCCACCTGCAGGGCGTCCTCGCCGGGCTCGGCCGGGGTCTTCTCCGAGGTGAGGCTGACTTCCCGGCCCACCATCATGCTTGCCAGCTCGGTCTCGGTGGATTCTGGGGTGGCCTGGCCCACCACCTTGCCGCGGCGGATCACGGTGATGGTGTCGGCGATCGCCCGGACCTCGCGCAGCTTGTGGGTGATGAACACGATCGAGGTGCCCGACTCCTTCAGCTGGCGCATGATGCTGATCAGCTCGTCGGTCTCCTGGGGGGTCAGCACTGCAGTGGGCTCGTCCAGGATGAGCACCTCCGCGTCGCGGGAGAGCGCTTTGATGATCTCCACCCGCTGCTGGGCGCCCACCGGGAGGTCCTCGATATAGGCGTCGGGGTCCACATCGAAGCCGAACCGTGCGGAAATCTCCTGCACCCGGCGGCGCGCAGTCTGGAAGTCGATGAGCCCGGCCCGCTTGGTGGGTTCGTAGCCGAGCATGACTGATTCGGTGACGGTGAAGACCGGCACCAGCATGAAGTGCTGATGCACCATGCCGATGCCGGCCGCCACGGCGTCTCCGGGCCCGTGGAAGCTGACCGGCCGGCCGTCGAGGAGGATCTGCCCCTCGTCCGGCTGGTAGAGCCCATAGATGGTGTTCATCAATGTGGACTTGCCGGCCCCGTTCTCACCCAGCAGAGCGTGGATCTCTCCGGGCTCGACGGTTAGGTCGATGGCGTCATTGGCGGTGAAGGTGCCGAACCGCTTAGTGACACCTCTCAGCTCTAGCTTCACGGGCGTGGTGTTCCTTCTGCCGGATCAGGCGACGATCACGGAGCGTTCTCGGACTCGACGGGGGTCTCGCCGCTGATGATCTCCTCGCGGAGCTGCTCCAGCTTCTCCTTGACCTCCTCGGGAACTTCGTCCTCGTAGTCGTGGAAGGGAGCCAGGCCGACGCCGTCGTTCTCCAGGTCACCGATGTAGGGCTCGGAGCTGAATTCGCCGTTGACGCCCTCCTCGATGGTGTCGTAGACCGCCTGCGAGATTTCCTTGAGCACGGAGGTCAGGATGATGCTGCCGTAGTCGGTGGACTCGTAGCCGTCGGAGTCCACCCAGATCATCAGAGCCTCGCCGTCCTGCTCGATCGCGGCGGCGCCGCCGATGCCGGCGTTGCCGGCCACCGGCATGATGATGTCGGCATCCTGGGCCAGCAGCTGCTCGGTCAGGGTGCGGCCGGCGTTCTGGTCGTCGAAGCTGCCGGCGAAGGAGCCGTCCTGGGCGTCCTTGTCCCATCCGACCAGCTCGACGTCGTCGTCGTTGTCAGCGTTGTAGCGCTCCACGCCGTCGGCGAAGCCGTCCATGAACACGGTCACCGAGGGGATCTGGAGTCCGCCCCAAGTGCCCACTGTGCCGGTCTCGCTCATCGCGGCCGCCAGGTAGCCGGCCAGGTAGGCGGCCTCGGAGGTGTTGAACACCAGAGACTTGGCGTTCTCCGGCTCGTCAGGCAGCCACTCGTCGATCAGGCCGAAGGTGAGGTCCTCATTCTCCAGGGCGGCGTCGTTGATCGCGTCAGCCAGCAGGTAGCCGACACCGAAGGTGATGTCGCAGCCCTGCTGGACCATGGAGTCCACATTCGGGACGAAGTCCGACTCGGAGGAGGACTCTGCCTCGGCGTGGTCGACGTCGAAGTCTTCCACGGCGGCCATCAGGCCCTCGTGGGCCGACTGGTTGAAGGACTGGTCGTTCCAACCGCCTTCGTCGGAGACCACACAGGCGGTGTAGTCGGAGTTTTCGCCGCCGGCGGCAGCGTCGTTGCTCTCCTCATCGGGGGCTTCGCCGCAGGCGGACAGGGCCAGCGCGGCGACTCCGGCGAGTGCGACGCCGGCGCGCGAGGGGGTGCTCCTCATCATTGGGGGTTCTCCTGGTGCATGTACGAGTGAAGGTTCGGTGCGCCAGGGCGTGAGGTGTTCGCCACACACACCGGCGCGGTGCACCATATCCTACGGGTATGTGAGCCGTGATGGTATTACGCGCCTGTGACAGCTGCCGGGGTTCGGTGTGCGCTCAGTCCAGGGTGCCGCTGCGGTAGGCCCGCGCGGAGGCTTCCAGCTCTTCGGCGGTGCGCACCAGCTGGTTGGCCTTGGAGGTCAGCTGGCGAGCGTCTTCGGCGGGGGAGCGGTGGGTGTCTGCCCACAGCGCCTGGCCGCGGGCGATGACGCGGCAGAATGCGGCGGCACGGTCGAATGCGACGTCGATGTCCCCGGCGTACATCCCGGCGAGGATCATGTCCGCCAGTTTGGTCATCTCCTCGGCGGTGGGTGGCTCCGGCACCCCTGCAATGGCCGAGGGGGCGGAGTGGGAGCGTCCGAGCCGGTAGTACTCGCTCATCCGTTCCGGGCTGCGCTGGACGGCGGCCCGCAGGGCGTAGATCCGCCACAGGCTTCCGGCCAGGGAACGCGGCGGGGAATGGGCCCAGAGCTCAGCGATGGCCTCGATGCCTTCGGTCTCGGCCAGCCGGACGAAACGTTCGGTGATCTCCGGGTCGGCGGAGTCGCGGCCCTGGCGGACTAGGGCGTGGGCCGTGTCATGGGCGGCTTGGGAGATGTCGGCCGGGTCGGCACCGCCCTCGCGCTGATCGAAGGAGGCAGGGTCGGTGTAGGCCGGGCGGCGGAAGCGCTGGCTCATCGGGCCCTCCTTTCGCGCACCTATTATGCCGCCCACGGCGGCCGGGACTCCAGGGGCGGGTGTGCGATACCATGGGGGCTGGCCATTTTCGGCCGCAGACCACACACCAGGGCCTTTAGCTCAGATGGTAGAGCATCGGACTTTTAATCCGCTGGTCGCGGGTTCGATCCCCGCAGGGCCCACCAGATCGTCGTTGTTCAAACCGCCGACATCACCGGTTTGAGTCCTACTGAGGTCTCCGTCCGCCTGTCGGCGTCGTGCGGTGGCGTGGACTTCGGGGTTGAACATGATGTTGAAGGGCACACCCGGCTGACCGTCCACGGTGTCAGCCTCGGTGACGTACAGCTTGTCGAAGAAGGCCTGGTTCGCGATCCGGCGCAGTGAGTCATCGATGCTGGTGTAGATCGCGTGGCAGTCCTTCGCCAGGGCTAGGCAGTCGTCCAGGTGTGCCTGGGCTTGTTCGTACTCAGTGGCCCCGGCCTCGATCTGTGCCTCTAGGAAGGCCAGGCGCTTGCTGATCCTGTCCTGCTCGGTCTTCAGCAGGTCCAACGGCACCGCCCCGGCGTAGTGGGCTTGGAGCAGCTTGGTCCGTTCATCCAGCAAGTCATCACGTTCACGCTGGTATGCCTGACGTTCCTGCTTGCTGGTGGCGCTGAGCCGGTCGAACTCTGCGGTGATCAGTTCCCGCAAGGCGGTGATCACGTGCTCAGGTATCTGCACCCGCCGGTAGTAGTCCTCCACCGCGCGTTCCACATCGGGGATGAACATGGACTTCTGTTCACAGTTGGTCCGCTTGGAGTGAAGCGCCCCGGGTCTGGTAGAGACCCTGATTATTGGATCCCAGCAGCAGCTGGGTGATTTTGAGCATACTCATCGACCGGGTGCTTGCTCCAGTAAAGCTCCTCGGCTTCGGCGGGCGGGATGTGGCCGATCTCGCCGTGCAGGCGCCGGTGGTTGTGCCAGTCGATGTACTCCGCGACCGCGATCTCCACATCATTGATCCCCCGCCCACCGCCGCGGCGCATGATCGGATTGCGCACGCATTCGGCTTTGAACAGCGAGATGAACGCCTCGGCCATCGCGTTGTCGTAGGAATCGCCCTTCGATCCCACCGAGGCCACAGCCTCTGCTTCATCCAGGCGCTCGGTGTAGCGAATCGCTCGATACTGCTCGGATTCAACTGGTCGTAGCAACACCTTGATCATGGAGGTGTGCAATGGGAAGACCATCAGCATGGGTGCAACAGTTCACAGGCCGTTCAGCGATGAAGTCGCCGGGGACTCCGTCTCATCGGCAGGAGGTCGAACGAGAGTTCTGGAAGCACATCGCCACCGGGATCACCTCTGAGAAGGCAGCAGAGGCTACTGGTGTGTCTCAAGCCGTCGGCGCTCGGTGGTTCCGCAATCGTGGTGGCATGCCGC
>NZ_JAJUJJ010000047.1 GCF_029265375.1 Nesterenkonia sp. | reverse complement strand
TAATCGAGTGGTTGCTGGTTCGAGTCCAGCCGGGGGAGCTGAGAAGAATCACCAGGGGAGCCTCCACCGTCATCGGTGGGGGCTTCTCCTGTTTCCAGCCACTCGACGGGAACGCGAGTCTGCCATGCCCAGGCGATGAGCAGCGACCGCCGCGGCTTACTGAGCCCTTTCTCTGCGCGGCTGATCGTGTGACGTGCTGTGCCCAGTGCCTCTGCAAGCTCACCTATTTCGAAGCCTGCTTCTTCCCGGGAAATCCGGAGGCGGTGTTTCAGCTGATTGAGCTCCGGGACCCGGAGTTCGGTTGGCTGAACCGTCATGGCAACTCTCCTCACTTCCGCATATGCGCCTGATCAGGCATAAGAGACCCTGCGCGATAAATCTTTCACCTGACACTATACGTGTCACAGGGTGCACAAGTCCAGCGGATGATGAATAAAGCACCCACAACACGCAGCGCAATCCCTACTTGCACTAACGCTCCCTATGGAGCATAGTTGTCGACATGGCAATCGAAAGAGTAAGCACAGGCAAGGCCGCCGAGCTCCTGGGCATGGCTCGCCAAAGCATCCTTAGAGCTATAAAACGCGGAGATCTAGCCGCGGAGGTCACTGAAGGCGACGGACGGCCCCACTACAGCATCGCGCTCACCGATCTGCGGGACTACCAACGCCGTCGAGAGAACAAGGTGCTCAGCGCCCCCATCAACTCTCTCCCCCACGACGACTGCCCATCGCGCTCGCAGTCGCCTAAGGCGGTGGCGTGATGAGCGAGTACGCACGCAAGAAGCGTGAAGCTGAAGCTGAGTACATGCGGAGAATGCAGGCGAGGCGTGCGGCGCTAGAAGCTGCCGTCCTCCATGAAGGGAAAGGTGCCGATCTTTTCCCAGTAGTCGAGGCGGTTGAGTACTTGCAGCTCGGTATCCCCGGCAGTGATGTCGTCCAGCTCGTCGTCCCGGAAGGGTACAAAGCTTGCGTCCTCTATCGACCACAGGACAAAAGAGACCCGTTCGCTGAGGTCCGCCTTATTCCCATCGATGCTGACTGGGTAGCCAGCGATCGCGGTCGGGATATTTCTCTTGCCCCGTCTCTCAATAATGCTGGCGAGCTTTGCGCCGTAAGGGTCGGCGAACTCGAAGACGACCTCGTGACCCAGAATCTGGGTCGTAATGCGCATGGCCATGAAACTTCCTCCTCGGTAGGCAATCGGCTTGGGGAAGGCCGGCCTACCGAGGAGGATCTTCCCTACCGCGACTCCCCGCGGCGCTCACAGCCGCCTGAGGCGGTGGCGTGATGAGGACCGTCCTCAATGCAGCGGCTTGTCTTGGTGTACTCGTTTCAGCGCTGGCGGTCGGTTCCAAGTTGGATCGAATCATTGCCTTGCTGGATGAGAACAACAGCAGGTTCCGGCGTCGCCCTAGCGCAGGTGGTGGGGATGAGACCCCTCTCGCCTACCGCTCCTCGTGGGGGTCGGCGACGTGATGGGTGGCGTGTATGCGGAAGAGGAGTGGCCGATGGTGCTGCGGTTCGCTGAAGCTGCGGTGGTCTCAGCGGAGGCGCAGCTCGAGAGGTTCTCCCGTCACTGCGTTTCCAACCTCGGTGACCCAATGGACGGTCACGGTGCAGGCGACGCTGAAACTGCTGGCGATGATTCCCGACCCTTGGGCGCGAGCGAAGTGCTTCTTGCGCATCTCCGCGACTTGCGGGAGCGGGATCTTGATTGTCTCGCCGCCGGCAAGGCGTTCTATCGGCCCATAGGTCTTTTGGAGGTGGCGCGAATAGATGATGACGGTAACGTGCAGCGCCACATCTTTGCCGATGTTGGTCAGGTCGAGGGCCTGCGCCTGGGTATCCCATTGAACGCCCCAGCTGACGACACTTTGATCCGTGAGTCGCAGTTCTTGGTCCTTGGCGATCGCGTTCGCTTCCTGGCTGATCTGGTTGGCCTCCTCAGCGATCTTGTTGGCACGTTCCGACTTGCTGAGGGCATCGAGCGCAATGCCGTTGGCCTCCTTCGCGTGTTTCTCGGAGTCCTCCGCGATGCGGTTGCTGTGATCGGTCCTGCCGTTGGCGCTACGAGCCACACAGACGGCCCAGATGGCTATGCCGGCGGCGATCAGCGTACCGATGGCCTGGAGCCAATCGGCCATGAGTCTTCCTCCTCGGTGGGTGATGTGTCTGGCACCGCTGAGCCTACCGAGGAGGGTCCTCTCCCCTGCCGCTGCCGCGGCGGTGTGGGGCGTCAGTCTTCCTCCTCGGTGGGTGTGGGTGCCCCTCAGCCTGCATCCACCGAGGAGGACTCTTTGGAAATGAGAAAGCCCGGCCGGGCTGCAACACCGGCCGGGCGATGAATCCCTTGGAAGGAAATTCGATGAACCCTACTGTACCTGTTTCTGCTTGCACGGCCCGGATGCCTGGCGTTGCCGGCGTGCGCGTCGCTGCTTGGTTGGAGGTTGCGGCATGATCTGGGCGCTTGTGAATCTGGTGATTCTCGTTGTCGGTGTGCTGGCAGCGCGGCATTACGCGTGGATGGCTCATGGTGCTGCGCATCGTGCTCGGGGGGCTGCTGACAGAGCGGCTTCCCGGGTGTTGGAGGCCGACCGGGTGCTCCATGATGTGCAGCAGGTTCGGACTGAGGTGCTGGCTCATCCGATGCACTGCAGTTCGTGCGGCATCCAGGCGGCGTCAGCCGCGGTCGCTGGCATGGCGGGTAAGGGGGCTGTGTCGTGAGCACTGTCGCGTATCTGGAGCCGCTGCTGAGCCGGTCGCGGCCGCGTCGTGCGGCGGGCGAGAGGCTGGTGCGGCCGTTCGGGCGGGGCGCCGGGAAGCAGGTGGAGGACCAGCCGCTTCCGTTGGAGGGCCTGCCCGCGCCGAAGCCGAAGGACGTTCGCTCAATAGTCCTGGACCGCGATGGGCGTACCTGCCGGGCGTGCGGCGGGGAAGCTGATCTGCAGGATCGGCACTCCGTCTTCGGTGGACGGATTGTCTCTCTGTTCAATAAGACCGCTGGTGAACTGCCAGAGCTGGATTTGGTGGTGATGTGCGACGGCTGCGCGGATCGGGCGGAGAAGGTGAAGCAGCGCTCCCCCGGTCAGGAAGCTTCAGTAGATGGCTGGCTGGTCTCTGAGTTGTATATGCAGCGCCTGCTGGGCCTGCTGTATCTGGAGAACTGCTCGATGGCCGGGGCGAATCCGATTCGGGCGGAGGTGATCCTCCGATGACATCGATCCGGGAGCGGAGCCTCGAGGAGACGCGCGTCGACTATGCGCGGGGTCTCCAAGGCGTTGCTGGGCGTCTGCGAGCTGACGCCTCTTTGGGTGAGGTCTTCGACCAGGAGGCTGAACCGAATTGGCCGTCTTCAATGGGGGCGCCCGCGGAGCAGATGCAGGCGCGGCGCTGCGGCTTTCAGGATTCTCTCTATAACGATCCCGATATCGCGTTCGACGACGACTGGCTGGACCGCGAGGACGCCGGGCCCTCTGTGGGCCGGGTGGGCCTGTGGTGTGGTGTTGCGTTCCTGGGCGTCGGTCTGGTCGCTGTCGGGTCATGGCCGCTCAATGGGCTGGGCGTGCTTGGCCTGGGCCTGGCGCTGCTCGGCGGCGCGGGCCTGATTCGGGAGGTGGTCCAGGGTGAGTGAGCTTAGGCAGAAGATCTATGAGGTATTCGGTGAGCACGACTGCACTGATCCGCTGGACGTCGCTCGGGCGACGGAGAAGCTGACTGACGCGGTGATGGACGAGGTGAAGGAGTACGTGGACGACGAGCATCTGGCGCGCAGTCTTTCGGGCGTCGAAGAGAAGCTTCGTGGCTGGGCTTATGTGCCTGGGCTCGCGTCGGTGCGGGATGAGCATCGGGAGCGGGCGCGGAACCGGCTGGTGAATCTGGAGATCGTGGTGTCGAGCTTCGCCGCCGCGATGGCCCGCGAGATTGGCCGGTCAGCTGCCAGGGATCTGGCTCGCGAGACAGGGCAGGACGTTCGCGGTGACTGAACAGGACATCGACTATCAGCGTGGGCCGTGGCCGCCGGTGGAGGTGCCGGAGCACGTCAAGTTGCCGGACCCCTCGCCGTGTTTCGGCTGCGCGAAACCACTGACCGAGAAAGACATCCGGATCCGCCACGCGAAGAAGCATCCGGTCTGCAATGACTGCTATTTGCGCGGCGACTACAGCCATATGACTTGCACAGTGTGCGGCCAGCTGCGCCGGAGAACTGAGCCGGGAAAGACCAGCTACACCTGCAGCAGACATCAGGAGGAACAGGCCCCATGACCACATCTACTGAGCTTCGTGAACTGCCGATCGAGGCGGTCAAGCCTAATCCGCGGAACATTCGTGACGATATCGACGAGACCGCCGAATCGTTGGAGAGGCTGGCCCACACCATCAAGGTGGACGGCATCATTAACCCTCTCGTGGTTTTCCCGAGCACCGAGCATGAAGAAGAGGAGTCCTGGCTGGTGGCTGATGGTCACCGCAGACTCGCAGCCGCCCGGCAGGCAGGACTCGCCACTGTCCCAGCCTTGGTGAAGGAATCAGAGGATGCGGCCGCGGAAGCGGTGAAGATCATGCTGACCACCGGCACGACCTCGGAACGTCTGAACCTGCGAGAAGAGGCGCGGGGTATCCAGCAGCTGTTGGACCTCGGGGTGTCCAAAACCCGGATCAGCAAAGAGCTCAAGCAGAAGGCGCAGCACGTCGAGGCCAAGGCCAAGGTCGCTCGGGCGCCTGAGGAGCTGGCCACGTCCTACTACTCCGGTGCGGTCGATGTTGAGGGAATGATCGCCCTTCAGAAGCTCGAGACAGAGGACCCGGACCTGCATGCCAAGGTGACTAAGAGGATTGCCGGTATCCGCTCGCGGGTGGACGTCGAGCGGGAGATAGAACAAGTCCGCCGCCACGAATCTGCCGAGCAGCTGCGCGCGGAGCTGGAGGCTGCCGGCGCCTCCGAGGCTCCTTTCAGTGCGCAGTACGGCGACGGATGGGAGGAAAGTGATCTCGATGCGGCCGGTGAGCCTCTGCCGATCTCTGAGCATGTCTCGCGCGGTCATCGGTACCTGATCGAACCGTGGCGAGAAGTCGGCGACCAGCTGAGGTGGTTCGCCAGAGTCAAGGCTGCCAAGCAGGAGCTTTCTGAGGAGGAGAAGGCTGCGCGCCGTCGGTTGCGGGCGCTGAACAAAGAGCTCGCCCTGACTGCTGTCAGCAGGGACAAGCACCAGCGCCGCAAACTTCAGGAGAAGAAGCCCGCTGACCAGGCGACGCTTCAGCGGATGATGGCACGGCGGCTCTGGCGCGAGGCCGGCTTCTGGTCGGTCGGCGGTGCCTGGGACCCGGACAACGTGAAGGCTGTGCTGCTCGAAGAGCTCACTGGCTTGCCTCGGCCCCGGCGGGAGGACGGCTCACGCAATGACCACGTGCTCTTCGACGAATGGGTGCAGTGGCGGGAGAAGGCCAAGGAGAAGTTCGAGCGGCTGACTCTGGGGCAGTTGATCTTCGTCTGGGAGTACCTCGGGTCCCGGCAGCAGGACCGAGAGCTGCAGAAGGCCGCCGGGTATCGACAAGTTCTAGACCCCAACGGTGAATCAGGCGATCACTTCGCGTGGCGGATGGAGTACCTCGATTCTCTGCCCGCCTGGGGGTGGGAGTTCGATCAGCACGAGCAGCAGGCGCTGCAGTATTGGGACGAGCAGGACTCTGAGGCAGAAGAGGAGGCCGCCTGATGTGCCGGAAGTGTGAGAACGAGCCGGATCCGCAGTCAAGGCTTGAGGAGATCCGTGCGGAGGCTCTGGCCTCCGGGGTCCCTGCAGAGGTGTTCGACGCCGCTGTGGCCTCGAAGCCTGTGGCTGAGTCTGCCGAGGGGCTGGTCCACCTGGCGTGGGTCTACGCGGGCAACTGGTCGCATCCGGCCCACTACGGGATGTTTGCCGCGGCGATGGCTCACCTGTTGCAGAACGCTATCCAGGCTGATCGGAGCAGCGGGGTGATGCCGACGGTCAGGGAGCTGCTCGGAGTGGAGGGCTTGGCTGGTGATTATGCCGAGCGTGTGCAGACCCAGGTGACGACGCGGGCGAAGCGTCTAGTGGAGGTGCTGGACGCGTTGGAGCGCCCGGAGGAGGTCACGGTGGCTGCGTTGGTGAGCCAGGTTGAGGCTGACCTGGCGCGTATGGAGAAAGGGTCACCGTGAGTCGGGATCACGAGTTTCTTATGCGATGGCCGATTCTGGACGACAGTCTCACTCTTCAGCAGCTCCGCATGGAGGCGATCCCGGACGTGGTGATGACTCTGCGCGAGATGGGCCTGAAGATGGCGTCTCGCCCCGATTCCTACAGGGTGGGAGAGAGCCCCGGGGGTCCGTATTTCGAGGCGCGGATGAAGGTGTTCGGCCCGGCGCCGCGTTACCTGCCGTCCGGCATTGTGCGAGTCCGGAGCGCAGCCGAGTTCCAGACCTGGTGGGACCAGGCAGTCAACAAGTTCTCAGACGAAAAGGAGCCTGTCAGTGCCTGAACCAGGGTCGTTGATGCAGGAGGCGCGTGAGCATCGAAATGAGCACGTCGACGTGTTGAAGAGCGTATCGATCGCGCACGATTTCGGCTTTGTGGCCGGCCGGACCGTCACCGTTGAAAAGGTCGAGGAGGGTGCCCGTGCGCTTGCGGAGTCTCTTCTGCTGCAGGGCAAGCCGTTGGACTCCTGGGAGCGGCTGACGCCGTTCTATCAGGATGCCGTTCGCCGTATGGTCCGTGAGGTGTTCACTGCTGCCGGTTTCAAGGTAGAGGAGGCAGCGAAATGACGAACGCGACTGCTGACGGGGTGGCTGCTGTTCACCAGTACCTGATGCAGATCCGGCAGCGGCTGGAGAAGTCGTCCAAGGGCCCGTGGCATGCCGTGCACCACTACGACGCCGCCTTGGGTCGGTACGTCTCTTCTGAGGTGCTTCCGGTCGCAGTCCATGCCGGCAACGGCGACGGCGGAATGACCAACTACGCCGATGACAAGGAGTACGACGACGCGGAGTTCATCGCGCACAGCAAGACGGACCTGCAGAAGCTTCTGATGGCGGTGGAGGCGGTGCTGGAGCTGCATCAGCCCGACGAGGCTGACACCCGGCTGTGCGCCCACTGTATGGAAGCGATCGGCGTAGAAGCGTTCCAGGTCGAGTGGCCCTGCCCGACCGTGGCCACGATACAGGAGGCGATTGAGGGTGAGTGACTACGACGCCACCACAGAAAAAGTCCGCCGAGCCTGGCAATACGCGCAAGGCCCCTGTGCCTGCTGTCTCGGCGGGTACTGCATGGAGAACGGGATCGAGTTCGATAAGTGG
>NZ_JAJUJJ010000004.1 GCF_029265375.1 Nesterenkonia sp. | reverse complement strand
GAAGGGTCGCCCCTTCCTGCCTGTGGGCTTAGGCAGCTGATCAGCAATCAGCTCCCACTGAGCATCAGAGAGCACCTGGAAACGTGACATGCCTCCAGGCTTCCAGCTGGTCCCTCACATATTTCTCAGACACGCCCTAGTGCCGCCCCCCGTGCCGGCCCGACCCGGTCGGCGGAATGGTGCGCCGGGACATAGAGTTGGCATGAATGGACCGATCGCCGCAACGAAAGGACGCACCCCATGGCTGAGCGTGTTGACTTCTGGTTCGACCCCATCTGCCCCTTCGCCTTCGCCACCTCCCGGTGGATCCTGGAGGTCGAGAAGGTGCGCGATATTGAGACCCACTGGAATGTGATGAGCCTCGGGGTGCTCAACGAGGACAAGAACCCGGCTCCCACCGAGGACGAGGATGTGCTGGCCCGCTGGATCCCGGCGCGGACCTCCACTGCGGTCAGCGAGACCGCCCCGGAGAAGCTGGGAGACTTCTACACCGCAGTAGGCACCGAGATCCACGTGCACGGCCACCGCGACTTCGAGGCCGCATCCCGCCGGGCCCTGGCCGAGGTGGGACTGGACGAGTCCCTGGTGGAAAAGGCCAAGACCGACACATTCGACGAGGCCATGCGCCGCTCCCATGAGGAAGGCATTTCCCAGGTGGGCCAAGACGTGGGAACCCCCATCGTCGCCTTCGCAGGAACGGCGTTCTTCGGGCCGGTCATCACCCGCATTCCCACCGGGGAGCAGGCGGGGAAGATCTTCGACGGCGCCGTGGCGATGGCTGAGTATCCCTACTTCTTCGAGCTCAAGCGCAGCCGGACCGAGCGCCCCGTCTTCGACTGAAGCGCAGTCCGTGCGGCCGTGGCCGGAGGCTTCGACCAGGCGGCGGCCGCACGGTTCTCAGCCGCGGCGGATGACTTTGTGCTGAGCCGCCTGCGCCACCGGACGCACCACAATCTGATCCAGGTTGACGTGGTGCGGCAGGGTCACCGCGTGGGTGATGATCTCGGCGATGTCCTCGGCCAGCAGCGGCTTGTCCACCCCGGCGTAGACCTTCTCCGCCGCGGCGGCGTCTCCGCGCAGACGCTTGGCGGAGAACTCGTCGGTCTTGACCATCCCCGGCAGCACTTCGACCACGCGCACATTGTGCTCTGCCTCTTCCAGCCGCAGCGCACCGGTGAGCCCGTGCTGCCCGAACTTCGCGGCGTTGTAGCCGCCGCCGCCCTCATAGCTGACGATCCCGGCGGTGGAGGTCACATTCAGGATGGTGCCTTCCCCGTGCTCACGCAGCATCGGCAGGAAGGCCTGGATCATGTTCAGCGTACCCATCACGTTGACCTCGAACATCCACCGCCAGTCCTCCTGCCGCCCCTCGGCCACCGGGTCTACGCCCAGAGCCCCGCCGGCGTTGTTGATCAGCGTGTCGATGCCGCCGGCCTCGGCGACCTGCTGGACTGCCTGGGCCACCTGCTCGGTGTCTGTGACATCACAGACCACAGGGATGATCCCCTCATGCTCAGCCAGATGCTCCAGCCGCTCGGCACGCCGGGCCACAGCGAAGACCTGCCAGCCTTCTGAGGTCAGGCGCTGGGCGGTGGCGGCGCCGATGCCGGAGGAGGCGCCGGTGACCAGGGCCCGGCGCGCAGCGGGGGAGTGGGATGCAGGATCGTGGTTCATACCTCTAAGGGTAGTGAGATTCCGCTCACAGGTGGTGCCCGTGACAGAAAATCTTCTGAACTGATCGGATCCTCACAGGCCGACGTCGTCGCCGGGGATGGTCTGGGGTCATGACACAATGGCACGCATGGCCGAAAACACCGTGGGCACAGACGCGCCCGAACAGTCCCGTCCCGTCACCCCCAACGTTCCCGAGAAGCCGGCGCTGGAGGGCCTGGAGGACAAGCTCAACGCCGCGTGGCAGGCCGAGCGCCTCTACCACTTCGACGAGTCGGCCTCCCGCGATGAGGTGTACTCCATCGACACCCCGCCGCCGACCGCCTCGGGATCGCTGCACGTGGGGCATATGTTCTCCTACACCCAGACGGACGTGATGGCCCGCTTCCAGCGGATGTGCGGGAAGAAGGTCTTCTACCCGCTGGGCTGGGATGACAACGGCCTGCCCACTGAGCGGCGCGTGCAGAACTACTACGGCGTGCGCTGCGACCCCTCGCAGCCCTACGACCCGGACTACACCCCGCCGGCCAAACCGGCGAAGAACCAGCGCGACTGGGACGCGATCAGCCGGCGGAACTTCATCGAGCTGTGCGAGAAGCTCACCGTGGAGGATGAGAAGGTCTTCGAGGATCTGTTCACCCGGCTGGGACTCTCGGTGGACTGGCGGCAGACCTACCGCACCATCGACGACGACTCGCGCGCGGCCTCCCAGCGCGCATTCCTGCGGGATGTGCGCTCCGGCAATGCCTACACCGCAGACGCCCCCACCCTGTGGGACATCACCTTCCGCACCGCCGTGGCCCAGGCCGAGCTGGAAGCCAAGGAGCGCCCCGGCGCCTACTACCGCTATCCCTTCACCACCGCTGCAGGTGAGAAGGTGTTCATCGAGACCACCAGGCCCGAGCTGCTTCCGGCCTGCGTGGCGCTGGTGGCCCATCCCGAGGATGAGCGCTACCAGCACCTGTTCGGCCAGACAGTGACCTCCCCGCTGTTCTCCGTGGAGGTGGAGGTCAAAGCACACCAGCTGGCCGACCCGGAGAAGGGCTCGGGCATCGCGATGATCTGCACCTTCGGCGATATGACCGATGTGACCTGGTGGCGCGAGCTGCAGCTGCCCACCCGGGCGCTCATCGGCCGCGACGGCCGGTTCGCACGCGAGACCCCCGAATGGATCACTGACGAGGCCGGCCGGCAGCACTATCAGCAGCTGGCGGGCAAGACCGTGCACTCCGCCAAGGAAGCGGTGGTGGAGCTGCTGCGCCAGCAGGATCTGCTCGACGGCGAGCCCACGCAGATCACCCACGCGGTGCACTTCTACGAGAAGGGTGACAAGCCCCTGGAAGTGGTCACCTCCCGCCAGTGGTACATCCGCAACGGGGGGCGCGACGCCGGCCGCCGCGAGGAGCTCATCGGCCGGGGCAGGCAGATCGACTGGCACCCCAGCTTCATGCGCTCCCGGTATGAGAACTGGGTGGAGGGCCTCAACGGGGACTGGCTGATCTCCCGCCAGCGCTTCTTCGGCGTGCCGATCCCGGTGTGGTACCGCCTGGACGAGGACGGCAACCCGGACTATGAGGAGCCGATCCTGCCAGAGGAGCACCAGCTGCCGGTGGACCCCTCCTCAGATCCCGCCCCGGGATACTCGGAGGAGCTGCGTGGGGTCCCCGGGGGATTCATCGGCGAACAGGATGTCCTGGACACCTGGGCGACCTCCTCACTGACTCCGCAGATCGCCGGCCGGTGGGAGCGGGACAACGAGTTCTTCACCCGCGTCTTCCCCTACGATCTGCGGCCCCAGGGCCACGACATCATCCGCACCTGGCTCTTCGCCACCGTGGTGCGCGCCCACTCGCTGCACGAGTCGGTGCCGTGGACCAACGCCGCCATCAGCGGCTGGATTCTGGATCCGGACCGGAAGAAGATGTCCAAGTCCAAGGGCAATGTGGTGGTTCCCGACGACGTCCTGGATCGCTTCGGCACCGACGCGGTCCGCTACTGGGCTGCCAGCGCAAAGCTGGGTGCGGACACCGCCTTCGAAGAGGCACAGATGAAGATCGGCCGCCGCCTGGCCATCAAGCTGCTGAACGCCTCGAAGTTCGCGCTCAACCTGGGGGTGACTGAGGCCCATGTGCTCAGCGGCGACGACGTTTCGGTGCTGACCGAGCCGCTGGACCGTGCTCTGCTGAGCCGGCTGGCCACCGTGGTGGAGCAGGCCACCGAGCACTTCGCAGCCTATGACTACGCGCGGGCGCTGCAGGTGACCGAGAGCTTCTTCTGGTCGTTCACCGACGACTACGTGGAGCTGGTCAAGGACCGCGCCTATGGCGCTCGCGGTGAGCAGGCTCAGGCTTCGGTGCTGGCCGCATTGGCGACCACTCTGGACAAGGTCCTGCGCCTCTTCGCCCCGATCCTGCCGTTCGCCACAGATGAGGTGTGGCGCTGGTGGCGTACCGGCTCAGTGCACGGTCAGGCGTGGCCACAGGCAGAAGACCTGGGCGGGATCGACGGCGACCCAGCCCTGCTCGATGCCGTGGGGGAGGCGCTGTCCGGACTGCGGCGGGCCAAATCAGATGCCAAGGTCAAGCAGCGCACTGAGATCCTCAGCGCCCGGATCGCCGGACCGGCCCAGGCGGTGGAGCACATCGCCTCCGCCCAGCAGGATGTGCAGGCGGCCACTAAGGCCCGCAGCCTCGAGCTGGTCAGCGGTGAGGGCGCGGAGGAGATCACCGTCACCGACGTCGAGCTCGCCGACCCCGAACAGGTCTGAGTCAGTCCTCGTGGTCCTGCTGCACTCGGCGGACCTCGAGGACGCCGTCGAGCTCGCTGAGCCTGCGGAACAGGTCGTCGTCGGCGTTGCGCTGATGGCGGGTGAAGCGCATTGTCGCCTCCACCACCGGCCCTTCGGCAGACTCCTGCCGCTTGGTCTGTGACAGTGCTGACTCGTACCCCGAATCGCTGGCCTCGCCCAGAATGTCGCGCAGCACGCCGCGGCCGTCGGTGTAGCGCACCGTGTACAGCCGGGACTGTCCTTGCTGCGGCAGCCGGCGGACCAGCCAGGTGATCACTGTGACCGCCAGCAGGTACAGCACAGTGGTCAGCGCGGCGATCACCGGCATCCCGGCCCCGCAGGCCATCCCCACCGCCGCGGTGACCCAGATGCTGGCCGCAGTGGTCAGCCCGGAGATGATGTTCTGCCGCACAAAGATGACTCCGGCGCCGATGAAGCCGATGCCTGAGACGATCTGCGCAGCGATGCGGGACGGGTCCAAGATGACGTCATCGCCGATCAGATGGGCGAACCCGTAGGCGGAGACCAGGGTGAACAGTGCCGAGCCGGTGCCCACCAGAATATGGGTGCGCGTCCCGGCGGACTTCTGCCGAATCTCCCGCTCCACACCGATCACACCGGAGAGCACGAAGGCGCAGACCAGCAGCACCGCCTCGGTCAAAAGAGAGGCCGGGAACAGCTCGATCTCCATTCCTCCCAGGTTAGGGACCCTGCCTTGGCCCGAGCTGGAGGTGGCCGACCCGCCGACATTGCTACACTTTCATCAGCAGCGTTGACCCGGCCATCACCGGTGAGCTTCCGGAAGAACGGACCATCCAGGTCTCAGTAGAACCGGACGGGTAAGCCCGTCACAGCAGTCATGAAGAGGTCCGCGCACTCCGTGGGCAAGCAAGGTGGTACCGCGTCACCCCGCACAGCGGGTCAGACGTCCTTGCGGCCGAAGCACCACACCAGGACTGCCACGAGGATGAATCTCCATGACTGATCACCCCTCCACGGGCCCGCAGCAGAACCAGCCGGTCTACCCCCGCGCCACCACCGCCGCCTCGCGTGCAGTCCCGGCGTCGGTGAGCTTCCCGCAGATCGAAGAGCAGGTGCTCAAGCACTGGGAGGCCGACGGCACCTTCCAGGCCTCCATCGAGCAGCGGGACACCAGCCGCGGCGCCGAGGAGTTCGTCTTCTACGACGGCCCGCCCTTCGCCAACGGGCTGCCCCACTACGGGCACCTGCTCACCGGGTACGTGAAGGATCTGGTCCCGCGGTACCAGACCATGCGGGGCAAGCGCGTGGAGCGCCGCTTCGGGTGGGACACCCACGGTCTGCCTGCCGAGCTGAGCGCCATGAAGGAGCTCGGCATGACGGATAAGGCCGAGATCGAATCCCTGGGCATCGAGCACTTCAATGACGCCTGCCGGGCCAACGTGCTGAAGTTCACCAAGGAGTGGGAGGCCTACGTCTCCCGGCAGGCCCGCTGGGTGGACTTCGAAAACGACTACAAGACCCTGAACGTGGAGTTCATGGAGTCGGTCATCTGGGCATTCAAGCAGCTTTACGACAAGGGCCTGACCTACCAGGGCTTCCGGGTGCTTCCCTACTGCTGGAAGGACGAGACCCCGCTGTCCAACCACGAGCTGCGCATGGACGACGAGGTCTACAAGGACCGGCAGGACCCGTCAGTGACTGTCACATTCCCGGTCACCGGGGGAGGCCAGCTCGGAGAGCAGCTGGCCGGGGTGAACCTGCTGGCGTGGACCACCACACCCTGGACCCTGCCCACCAACTTCTCTGTGGCTGTTGGGCCCGACGTCGACTACGCGGTGGTGCAGGCCCCCGAGGACGGGCCGCTTCCGGGCCGGCATATGCTCGCCGCCGAGCTGGTGCCCGCCTACGCGAAGGACCTGGGCTTCACCGACAGCGACGAGGCCACCGCAGCTGAGGCAGCCGAGGCCGCTGTGGTCTCCCGCCACCGCGGACGAGACCTGGCAGGTCTTCGCTATCAGCCGCTGTGGGACTACTACGCCGACGTCGAGCAGTGGGGCACCCAGCATGCCTGGCAGGTGGTGGTGGAGGACTACATCACCACCACCGACGGCACCGGGCTGGTGCATCAGGCCTCCGCCTATGGTGAAGAGGACCAGCGGTCCTCCGAGGAGAACGGGATTCCGGTGATCCTCTCGGTGGACGCGGCAGGGAAATTCCTCCCCATGTTCGCCGAACCCACCCCCTCCGGCCAGACGCCCCTGGCAGAGATCGCCGGGGTCCAGGCCTTTGAAGCCAACCGCGCCATCATCCAGCGCCTGGCCGCTGACGGCCGCCTGGTGCGTGAGAAGTCCTACGTGCACTCCTACCCGCACTGCTGGCGCTGCCGCACCCCATTGATGTACAAGGCGGTGACCAGCTGGTACGTGGCCGTAACCGAGTTCAAGGACCGGATGGTCGAGCTGAACGAGCAGATCAACTGGATCCCGGAGAACGTCAAGCACGGGCAGTTCGGCAAATGGCTGGAGAACGCGCGCGACTGGTCCATCTCCCGGAACCGCTACTGGGGCAGCCCCATCCCGGTGTGGGTCTCCGACGACCCGAACTATCCGCGCACCGAGGTCTACGGCTCCCTGGAGGAGCTGAAGGAGGCCTTCGGCGACTATCCGCGCAACGCCGCCGGCGAACCGGACCTGCACCGGCCCTGGATCGACCAGCTGACCCGGCCCAACCCGGATGACCCGACGGGCAAGTCCACCATGCGTCGGGTGGAGGACGTCCTGGACGTCTGGTTCGACTCCGGCTCCATGCAGTTCGCCCAGGTGCACTACCCGTTCGAGAACCGCGAATGGTTCGAGGACCACCATCCGGCGGACTTCATCGTCGAATACATCGGGCAGACCCGCGGCTGGTTCTACACCATGCACATCCTGGCCACCGCCCTGTTCGACCGCCCAGCATTCACCAACGTCATCAGCCACGGCATCGTGCTGGGATCCGACGGGCAGAAGATGTCCAAGTCACTGCAGAACTACCCCGACGTCAACGAGGTCTTCGACCGGGACGGCTCCGATGCGATGCGCTGGTTCCTGATGTCCAGCCCCATTCTGCGCGGCGGGAACCTCATCGTCACCGAGGAAGGCATCCGCGAAGGCGTGCGGCAGGTGCTGCTGCCGATGTGGAACGCCTGGCACTTCTTCGCCCTCTACGCCAACACCGCCCGCCGCGGAGCCGGGTATCAGGCAAAGACGGTCACCAGCGACGACGAGCGGCTCACACCACTGGACCACTACATCCTGGCCGCCACAGGTGATCTGGTGCGTGAGGTCACCGCCGCCCTCGACGAGTTCTCCGTCGCAGGTGCCTGCGAGGCTCTGCGCCGCTACGCCGAGACCCTGACCAACTGGTATATCCGCCGATCCCGGCAGCGGTTCTACGACGAGGACTTCACCGCCTACGATGTGCTCTACACCGCTCTGGAGACCTTCACCCGCGTGGCGGCGCCTCTGCTGCCGCTGGTGAGCGAGGAGGTCTGGCGCGGACTCACCGGTGGACGCAGCGTCCACCTGGCCGACTGGCCTGATCCAGCTGACTACGTCAAGGACGAGCGGGCTGTGGAACTGATGGAGCTCACCCGCCGGATCGCCTCCGCCGGCTCCGCGCTGCGCAAGCAGGCCAAACGCCGGGTGCGCCAGCCGCTGGCCCGGCTCACCGTGGTCGTGCCGCAGGCCCGGGCGCTGGCTGGAACCTATGAGCAGATCATCGCTGATGAGCTCAACATCAAGCACGTGGACCTGCGGGAAGCGGACGAGACCGACGCCGCCTCCTGGGGGATCGGCCAGCAGCTGGTGGTCAACGCCCGCGCAGCCGGACCGCGACTGGGCAAAGACGTGCAGCAGGCGATCAAGGGAGCCAAATCCGGGGACTGGAGCGTCTCCGACGGGCAGGTCACTGCAGGCGGACTGGAGCTGCAGGAGGGCGAATACACCCTGACCACCACGGTCTCCGAGGAGCTGACGGATACTGCAGTCACCGTGCTCGACGACGCCGGGACCTCCGGCGGCTTCCTAGTGCTGGACACCTCGCTGACCGAGGAGCTCATCGCCGAAGGCACCGCACGCGATGTGATCCGCAGCATTCAGGCAGCCCGCAAGGAGGCAGACCTGCACGTCTCCGACAGGATCTCCACTACGGTGACCGCCTCCCCGGAGACTATCGCAGCCGTGGAGGCCCACGCCGACCTGGTCAAAGCCGAGACGCTGAGCAGCGAACTGCACCTGCTGCAGGGCGAGACCTCCGAAGAGACCCGTATCAGCGTCGAAGCAGTGGAGACCGCCCGTGCCTGAGCAGCAGCCGATCGACCAGTACTCTGTGGCCAGCATCTACGCTGAGATGCTCTCCCGGGCCCCGGAGAATGACATGCGCCCGCGCATCGAGCCGATGCGCATGGCCATGGACATCCTGGGCGACCCGCATGGGGCCGCCAAAGTCATCCAGGTGGCGGGAACCAACGGGAAGACCTCCACCGCTCGGATGATCGAGGCCGGGCTGCTGGCTCATGACCTGCGGGTCGGGCGCTACACCTCCCCCCACATGGGGCGAGTCACCGAGCGGATCTCAGTGGACGGACGGCCGGTCTCTGACGAGACCTTCGTGCGGATCTGGGACGAGATCCGGCCCCATATCGGGATCGTAGACGAACAGCTGGCCCGCCAGGGGGAGCAGCCCCTGACGCTGTTCGAGCTGCTGACGGTGCTGGCCTTCTCGATCTTCGCCGATGAGCCGGTGGACGTGATGGTGCTCGAAACCGGCCTCGGCGGCTCCTGGGACGCCACCAATGTGGCCGAATCCCAGGTGCAGGTCATCACCCCGATCAGCCTGGACCACACAGAGATGCTCGGTGACACCGAGGCGCAGATCGCGAAGGAGAAGGCCGGGATCATCAACCCAGGCGGATTCCTGATCTCCGCTGCGCAGGTGCCCGAAGCCGCAGATGAGCTGCTGGCCGCCGCCCGCGAGGCCGGGGTGCCCTTCCGGTTCGAAGGCGTGGAGTTCGGCGTGGCCGAACGGCTGCCCGGCGTGGGCGGACAGCAGATCAGCGTCCAGGGGCTCGCTGGCAAGTACCCGGACCTGCTGCTGCCCCTGCACGGCGCGCACCAGGCGGAGAACTTCGCTCTGGCCACAGCCGCCTTGGAAGCGTTCATCGGCGGGGGAGAGCAGCAGCTGCAGATGGAGAACCTGCGACTGGCCTGCGAACACATCACCTCCCCCGGACGTCTGGAGACCCTGCGCACCGGCCCTGCCATCATCGTCGACGCCGCCCACAACCCCGCGGGCCTTCAGGCCAGCGCCCTGGCCGTCAAGGAGAGCTTCGGGCTGACTCAGCTGGTGCTCGTCGTCGGGATCCTTCAGGAGAAGGACGCCCAGCAGATGCTGCACACCTTTTTCGAGCAGTACCACTCGCTGGTCAGCGACATCTGCCTCACCCAGTCCACCTCTGCGCGGGCGATTCCCCCGGATCAGCTGGCAGAGATGGCTCTGAACGCCGGTTTCCGCGAGGACACCGTGCACACCGCATCCCGGTGCGACGAAGCCATCGACTGGGCGGTGGGACGCATCGACGAGGAGGACCAGACAGCCACCGGAGGCATCCTGATCACCGGCTCGGTCACGCTGGTGGGGGAGGCCCGCGCACTGCTGGGGGCCGAGGACACCGGCATCGGCGGCGCCCCAGAAGCCGGGGCAGGATGATGGCCGCCCGCAGACCTCGGCGCCAGACCCGCGCCCAGCGCGAATGGCGGCCCGGACAGACCAGACCTCCTCGCTCGGTGAAGGCTCTCTTCGCCTCCACAGTGCTGTGCCTGGAGGCTGCGCTGATGTTCTTCTTCGCACTGGCCGCCTGGGGGCTGAACCAGAACCAGCCCTATGTCTGGTGGGTCTTCGCCGGCTTGTGTCTGCTGGCGGTGGTGATGGTGGGCACCTGCGCGGTGCTGCACACCCGCATCGGCTATCCGTTGGGCTGGGCCCTGCAGGTGCTGATGACCGGCAGCTTCGTGGCAGTCGCGGTGATCTCCAGCCAGGGACTGATCGTGCCGCTGGCGCTGATCCCGGGCCTGGGCTTCGCCGCCTGCTGGTGGTACGCGGTGAGCAGGGGCGCACAGATCGACCGCGAAAAGATGAAAAGATACAGGCTGGAAGAAGAACTCGACCGCGCTGCCCAGCAGCGCAGCGGCCCGCCGGCTGAGCCTGAGCGCCCCAGCGGGACCGACAACAGTGAGGAGCAGACTTCATGAGCGAACGCACCCTGGTGCTGATCAAGCCCGACGGCGTCCAGCGCGGACTCACCGGTGAGATCCTGCGGCGCATCGAGGCCAAGGGCTACACCATCGCTGAGCTGACAATGACTACTGCCACCGAGCAGCAGCTGGCCGCTCACTACGCCGAGCATGAGGGAAAGCCCTTCTACCGGCCCCTGGTGGACTTCATGCTCTCCGGCCCGCTGGTCGCCGCCGTGGTGGAGGGTAACCGGGTGATTGAAGGTTTCCGCTCCCTGGCCGGATCCACTGAACCCACCACGGCCGCCCCGGGCACAATCCGCGGCGATCTGGGACGCGACTGGGGCGAGCAGGTGCAGAAGAACCTGGTGCACGGCTCCGACTCACCGGAGTCTGCCGCCCGGGAGATCGAGATCTGGTTCGGCTGAGCCTGCCGGCGCAGCCAGAGGGCACTACCGGGCGCGGCTGACCTTGGTCGGCCGCGTTCCCGGGGTGAACTCCACCTGCACCGGGGAGAGCTTCAGCAGCGTGCGGTCGTAGACGATCTGGGCCGAGCGCATCCGGTCATTGGACTTGTGATCGGTGTACTCCTGGTACTGGGCGCAGACCCACTCAGGGTCGCCGTCGGCCAGCAGCCGCCCCTGCTCAATCCAGATCACCCGGGTGCACATCTGTTTGATGGTCCCCAGGGAGTGGGAGACCAGGAAGACGCAGCCGGCTTGGGCCCGCACCTCGTCCAGGCGCTTCTTGGTCCGCGCGCGGAACTGCGCGTCTCCGGTGTTCAGCGCCTCATCGATGAGCAGGATATCCGGGTCGACAGCCGTGGCAATGGCGAACTGCAGCCGCGAGGCCATTCCGGAGGAATAGGCCTTCAGCGGCATGTCCAGGGCATCAGCCAGCCCGGAGATCTCCACGATCATGTCGAAGCGTTCCTCAGTCTCCTTCGGCGACAGGCCCATCGCCAGGCAACCCAGCTTGATGTTCTCCCGACCGGAGATCTGCCGCACCAGAGCGGCGTTGACGCCCAGCATCACCGGGGTGGAGGTGGCATAGACCTCCCCGGAGCTGGGCCGGATCTTACCGGTGAGCAGCTTCATCAGAGTTGACTTGCCCGAGCCGTTGGTTCCGATCACCCCGACCGTCTCGCCGCGGTTGACCACAAAGCTGACCTCTTCCAGCGCGGGGATCTCCGCCCATCCGGACCCCAGCACGCGCTGGACATGCCGGCCCACACGCTTCTGCGACTTCAGGTGCTCGGTGGAGGACCGCACACGGTAGATCTTGGAGACTCCGTCGACGGCGACCGCCACACTGCCGGGGTCCACTGTCTCCACCACCGGCGAGCTCTGGGTCAGCGGCTGGTCGTCCCAGGCGATCTCTTCGATCTCGTCGAATCCGTAGCCGTCGTCGAGGATCTCCGGGTCGACGTCGAGCCCATCTGCGGTCTTGGTCCCGCCGGCAGCAAGCCAGTTGGCGCGCCGAGGAGTGTAGTGGGAGGTGGAGGTGCTCATGACTGGCTGATCACCGCTCCCGTCCGTAGGTCTCTTCGCCCTGCCAGAAGACGATGAAGCCGACGGCCAGGCCGCCGAAGGCCCACGCCGCCAGCACGATCCAGCGGTAGGGGTCGGCGAAGCCATCGTAGATCCAGGCGTGGCGGATGATGTCCAGCACGCAGAAGGCGGGGTTGTGGTACATCAGCCACATGATCCAGTCGTGCCCGCGGTCTGCGAAACGATCCACCCCGAAGATGACCGCTGAGGTATAGAACCAGATGCGGGTGCCGATGGAGACCAGGTTCTTGACATCGTTGTAGGCGTTGACCAGCCGGGCCATGATCAGCCCAAGACCCGCCATAAACAGCAGGGCCAAGAAGATCGCAGGGAAGAACAGCAGCCAGTGCCAGCTCAGCGTGATCGGTTCACGTACCATGTCACCGATCTGCAGATCGCCGAGGAAGTAGACCAGGATGGCCATCACCACGAAGGTCGGCACTGTGGCGAAGAGTTCCCGGACGGTGGAGGAGATCGGCAGCACCGCGCGCGGGAAATTGAACGCTTGGACCACGTTCTGATTGCCGGCGATGGAATTGGACGCGCTGGTCACCGAGGCTTGGATGAACCGGAAGGTGAACACGCCGATGATCAGGTACCCGATGAAGTTGGTGATGCCGCGGTGGGTCTCCAGGATGTAGCCGAACACGGTCAGGTACACCAGGGCCTGCAGGATCGGGTTCATCACCATCCAGAACCGGCCCAGGTTGTCCATTGAGTTCTGCGAGGACGTCCGGGAGTGCGAATCGTAGATGAGGAAGTGGCGGAAGGACCACATATCGCGCAGGTACTGGCCCAGCGGGGGACGTGCGCCCACCCGGGCCAGCTTGCTGCCGTCCATCTGGACGACCCGCTGCGCCCCGACAGTGAAGCTGGGCGCGGTGCGCTCGGTGGCTGGTGCAGCCATGGGGTGCCTCTCCTCCTTGCAGATATGCCGCGGCGGCGGGCCGCCGGGCAAAGCGCGGCCCAGTCTATCAGCGCCCCCTCAGGAGCTGGGTGTCACCGGTCCCCGGCGGGCCGAGGCAGCGGGCGCTGGTTGATGCCCAGTTGGGTGGTCAGTCGTCCTCACCGCTGCCTGCGGACGGAGCCATCGCGGCAGGCAGAGTAACCCGCTCCCAGTGCTCTGCCCGCAGGCGGATCAGTTCCGCCAGGGCGAGCGCGACCGGGCGGGGGCTGCCGAAGGCGGGATAACGATGCATCAGCAGGCTCGCCCACGCATCAGTGTCGAGCACCACGGCACCTTCGGCAGAGGAGAGCTCGGGAGTCAGCAGGTCGACGGCGGCCGCGGCCAGCCCGGGGACTGACTCGGCGGCTCCGACGGCCAGCTGCTTCAACTCCTCGCACACGATGTCCGTGGCATCGTAGGGGAGGCCGCCGCGGTGCAAGCCGCCGTCGTCGCTGAGCACGTGCAGTGTTCCGTCGGCCGGCACGTCGCTCAGTCGCGGTGCCCTGCGGCTCAGCAGTTCAGCGGAGATCTCCGGCAGCGTCCTCCGCAGCAGCACGTGCTGCTGCCGGTGAGCGAAACTGGCCTCCAGCAGCTGATCCACAGTGGAGACCCCGTCTCCGACCACAAACAGCGGCACACGCACTGCGGCGGCAGCAACTCGTGAGCCCACCACAAAGATCCGCAGCGGCAATGCGTCGTGGAACGGCTCCAGCAGTATCTGATGAGTCGGATCAGAACCGGCCGGTCGCGCCTCGGTCGCCTGCTTCCACGCCTCTGGAAAGTCTTCTTCGGTGAGGTGAAGAGTGACTCCCTGCCCGTGCCGTGCGGCATCGGGGCGAAGCACCCAGTCCTGTCCCGGCTGCCGGACGATGACCAGGGCGTCGTCGCGCTGGTCGCTGCTGAAACTGTGGTACTCCGGGACCGGAAGCCCGGCAGCCTCCATATACTGCCGGGTCAGCCACTTGGAGGTGCACGCCTCCGCTGCCTGGGAGCTCACCAGCGAAGTCAGCCGTCCATACTGGCCTCCGGCTATCTTGCCGTTGTACAGATATGCGGCCCAGTGCTCCGGAAAGCGGTGAGTGCGAACTCTGCTGCGGGTCAGCGCCGCAGGCACGGCGTGACTGTGCACACGGAGCCGCTCAAAGGTATTCATCTCGTCCCAGACCGGCAGCACCTTTTCGGTGATGAAACGGCCGATGGGCCGTTCGGCATCAGAGGACGCAGGTGTTTCGGGCATGGAGCCAGCTTAATAGGGCACAGGCGAGTCAGCGGCGGGCGCGGCTGGCGCGCCGGTAGGCGGGTGCAGCGCTAGAGTGGCGTGTGATGAGCCCACAGAGAAGTCTCCGCCGCACCGCCGGGGCGCTGCGCCGCAGAGTCACCGGTGCGGATCTGGCTTCGATGCGGGACCAGATCAATGAGCTCGCCGGCGAGGTCAGCACCCTCTCTGCTCAGCTGCAGCAGTTGGGGGGAGAGGCGGTGACATCAGTGGACGTCGCGATCCTCTCCGACTTTAGACTTCCCGGCGGAACCACGGCCTCCATCGCCGAGGAAGTCCGGGCTCAGGCGGCTGCGGGATTAAGCACTGCGCTTATCCACGTCAACAGCGCAGCGACTTCCACTGCAGTGGGCTTCAGCCGGCACATTCGGAAGGTTCTGGACCTACCCGCTGTGCACGTCGTCTCCGCCCGCGCCCAGCTGCACGCAACGCTGCTGGTCATCCGCCACCCCCGAGTCATCGAGACCACCGGCTCCGGGCTGCCTGGCCTGAAGGCGGAGAACGCAGTGGTGGTGGCCAACCACCCGGCCTTGGACGCGGCCGGCGTGCGGCACTACGACGTCGAAGCAGCCGATCGCCGGGTCCGGCGCCTCACCGGTCTTCAGCCCGTATGGGCCCCCATCAGCCCAGTGGTGCGCAACAGCCTGCACCAGCAGACCGACCGAATCCGCACCAACGCCGATGACTGGGTCAATATCTTCGGCCGTCCGATCGAGATCACCCCACGGACCGGCTTCGTCGCTGACGTGCCGGTGATCGGGCGGCACTCCCGGCCGCAGAAGGAGAAATGGCCAGCCTCAGCCGAGGACATCCTGGCCGCCTATCCGGACACCGACGAACTGGCAGTGGAGATACTCGGCGGCGCCGAGGTGCCCGCACAGATCCTGGGCCGCATACCGGAGAGCTGGAACGTCCAACCCTTCGGGGCAGAGGCCCCAGAAGACTTCCTGGAACGGATCGACTTCTGGGTCTATATGCACCACCCCCAGTGGCGCGAAGCATTCGGCCGGGCAGCTATGGAAGCGCTCGCCGCCGGCTGCGTGGTAATCCTTCCGCCCTATCTGGAAGAGATCTACGGCCAGGCAGCGATCTACAGCCAGCCGGCCGGTATCACCGAACTCGTCCACCAGCTCTGGGCGTCCCCGGAGCACTTCCTTGAGCAGTCCCGCCGCGGACAGAGCTTTGCCGCTGAGCACGGACCTCAGCGGCACCTGCAGCGCCTCACCAGCTTGGGAGTGAGTCTGCCGTGAGTGCACCCACAGCCGCCTGGGGAGCCCTGGGCAGGATCGGACCGAACCAGCGGCAGCGTCTGCAGCAAATGACAGCGCTGGCAGCCTCCGAAGGCGTCCATCCCGCCACCAAACTGGACACCGACCAGGCGGCTCTCTACGGGACCGGTATCCGACGCAGCAGCAGCCAACCGCATCAGATGGCCGCGGCGTGGAACGCGGCCGGGCATGTGGAAACCTCCACCTTGAGCAGGCCCTGGCCGCAGACAGCCCAGGAGGCCGATGCCTGCGGACTGCGCATCGAAGGTGGTCACGCCCCGGCAGTGCTGCACGCCGGGGTATCCGGAACCCAAGTGCTCTACATCCACATCACAGAGCACGCCGTCTTCTTCGCCACCCGGCTGCACTGGTTGGCCGCCACCGGGGGAGATCTGACTCCTGACTGGCAGGCTTGGGCGGAGATACTCGCCTTCGGCGCACCGCTTCAGGGACGCACGACTTTTACGGAGCTTCAGCGGCTGATGCCGATGCAGTACATCCAGGCCGGCTCCGGAGAAATCCGCCGCGGAGAGCAGCACTGGCCCTGGGAAGACTACCTGCCCAAGCCGGGGGCCCAAACCTCCGAAGCAACGGAGACGGCCGTGGAAGCTATGGCCGCGCTGATGCGCCCGCACCTGCGGCAGGGACCGGCGAATCCGATGCTCTCCGGAGGCCGGGACTCCCGAATGCTGACTGCCCTGGCGCTGCGGGAGTCCGCCGAGCCCGAGCAGGTGACCGCCTGGACCACCAGCTCGGACACCGGTTCCGCCATGGAGGAACTGGTGGGAGCCAGGACCGCGCAGGCGTTGGGCGTGCGTCAGCGCCTCATCACCGGCTCCTACGGGGGATTCGGGCAGGACTTCCTGGACTACGCCGACGCTGTGGACTACCAAGCTTCCTTCCACGTCTGGCTCACTCCCGCAGCGCGCGAGCTCGCTCAGCACCCCGGCGCCATCTTCGACGGCATCGGCGGGGGAGTGTTCCTCGGCGGCGGATTCGCAGATCCTGACGATGCCGGCAGTCTCAGTGACCGGGAGCTCATCGGCGCACGGATCGCAGCGCGCAGCCGGTATCTGACCGCTGCGCCGAAAGTCCTTTCCCCGCAGGTCGGCCACGCGATCTCTGCCGCCGCCCGCACTGGCGCGGCTGGTCCTGCCGAGCGCTATCTTCACCACCCCAATGGGCACACCCTGACGGCCTACCTGATCCGCACTGTCCCGGGGATCTCCTTAGCACCGGCGCGGGTGCTGGGCCGAGCGCAGCCCACAGCGATGCCGATGGTCAGCGACACGGTGGTCCGGGCAGCGTTGGAGCTTCCCCTCGAGGCCAAGGCCGACGGCGCCTGGTATCCAGAGCTGCTGGCAGCTGCGGATCCGCGGTTGGACGGGATGCCTACTGCCGATGACCTCATCGGAACCCACCACCGAAGGCGGCGGATCGCCAGCCGGGAGGGAGCAGCCTGGCTTGCCGCCCGGGTGCGCAGCAGCGAGGTGCGTCATCTGTTGAGCAGCGTGCTGGCCGAGGCAGATCCGGCAGTTCCTGGCGGCCTGGCAGTCTGGCAGCGCGCACTGAGCACTACCCGGCCTCAGCACCTGCTGCGCGGACTGGCGCTGCTCGCCCAGTGGCTGGAGGTTTACGGGTCCCAGCTGACTGAGGATGACCCCCGAAGGATCGCCGATGCCGGATAAGCCGCTGGAAACCACCTGGCTCGGTACCCGGGTCAAACCCGCTGTCCGCCGAGGACGCCGGGGTGCCCGGCGCCTGCTGCGCACGGCGCGGAGCCGCATCCGCCCCCGCATAGCAGCACTTGGCCCGAATCCGCTGGCGCTCGGATCCCTCGTCGTCGCAGCCCCGCAGGATGTGGCTGGAGGCGCAGCCCGGCTGGACGCGCTGGTGGTCACCACCGAGTCCTGCGGCCAGGGAGAGAGCATCGCAGCCGATGCCCTGGAGGTGCTCATCGAGGCGGAGCGAGCCAGCGTGCCCATAGTACTGGTGGTCACCGCGACGCATCAGCTGGGACATCCCCTGGCTGCCGTCGCCAGCCACTTGGTGACCCTCAACCCCGAGTGCGCCGCTGAGATCAGAGAATTCGCAGGAGCGGAGCGGACTGCCCTCATCGGCTCCGACGAGTCTGCCGCTGCGCAGCTGAGGAATGTATTGGACTTGACCCAGGCACGGCTGGGAAGCCGCTAGATGTAGGAGGGCTGGACATTGGTGACACTGACCCGAAGCCGTGAGGCTGGCGGATTGCCTCCTGCTCCGCTATGTGGGCGGTGGTAGTTGTAGTGGATGTTCCAGACTGCGATCGCCGCTGACCTGGCCTCCTCGCTGGTGAACTCGCGCGCGTAGATGACTTCCTCGGCCAGGATGCGCTGATACCGCTCTACCTTCCCGTTGTGGCGCGGGGTGTAGGGCTTGGTCTTCTGGTGCCGAGACTGGCTGCCGACGATGCGGGCGAAATCGCCAGATCGATAGCAGGCACCGTTGTCGGTGACGACACGGTGGATGTGGGTGATCCCATGAGCTGCGAACCAGACCTTCGCTCGGGCGAGGAACGCCGCCGCGGTTGTGCCCTTCTCGTCGGCGAGGGGTTCGGTGTAGGCGAGTCGGGAGAAGCCATCGACGGCCGAGTGCAGGTAGACGTAGCCGCGTTTGGCTCCAGCCGTCTTTGCCCGGTTGGCGGCCTTCGCCTGGCCGCTGTCGCGGCCGTGGATGCGCCACCCGCCACCATCGGGGATCCGGCCGACTTTCTTCACGTCGAGGTGGACCATGTGCCCGGGCCAGCGAGCGGTGATCTTGCCGGGCTTGCGGCTGTTCTCGCCGCTTGGGTCGATGAACCTGCGCTTGCCGAGGCCGAGTCGGGTGAGGTGGCGGGTGACGGTCCGGCGGTTGATCGCGAACCCGAGGGCAACGAGTTCGTCGGTGATCCTCTGTGCGGACCACTTGTGCTCGCGACGCCAGGTCTCGATCTGCTCGATGACCCATGCGGGCGTCGAGTTCGGACTCCGGTGCGGCGTCGAGGGACGGTCCTGCAGTCCGGCATCGCCATGGCGTCGCCAGCGGTCGACCCATTTCGACACGCAGGCACGTGAGATGCCCATTTCGGCGGCGACGTGAGCGATCGGACGGGTGCGGCAGCGTTCGATCAGGCGTCGACGTCCTTCGATGCTGAGGGGTGAGTTGGCATGTGTCATCGTGGCTTCCTTCTTGGTGGCTGCCGGGCGGGCAAGCGCAGCAGGTATGAGGGCTCGGGTCGGAGGCTCCACCCGAACCAGGCACTCAGGGGCCGTGGGTGCGTCCTCGGCCCGAGTCGTTCGAGACCCGGGACGCCCGCGGTCAATCTGCGGTGCCTACGGCGTCTTCGTGGTTGGTCTCGCGTGGTGCGCGGGTAGCCGCGACCGTCATGAGCAGGCCGCACATGGTCAGGCCCGCTGCTGCGAGGTAGATGGGCCTGGGGCCGGCAGTGGAGTCGGTGATCAGACCGCCGACCAGGCCGGCGCAGGCGGCTGCGACCTGGTACCCGGAGGCGTTGACGGCCATCGCCAAGGTTGGAGCGTCGCCCGCGGTCATCATCACGCGAGCCTGCATGCCGGGGATGATCGCAAAGCCGAACAGACCAATCACGACAACTGCCACCCCAGTAAAGGCTGTCGAGGTCGCGACGAACCAGGTGCCGACAAGTGTTGCCGCCAACAAGCCGAGCAGAGCGGGTTGGAACAATCGCGGGTTGCGATCGTAAAGCGTGCCGCCGACGAGGTTGCCAATCGTCGCGCCGACGCCATAGGCGAGCAGCAGAATCGGCAGACGGGTCGTCGAGTGACCGCCCAGGTCCGTGAGCAGCGGCGCGAGATAACTGAACACCATGAGCACGCCAACGTTGCCGACCGCGGTGATGGCCAGTGCCAGTAGTACCGGCGGTTGTCGCAGCACTCGCAACTCTGAGACCGCGGAGGTCCGACCCTCCTCACGGGGCGGGGTGAGCTGCCAGAACACCAGACCTAGCCCGATCAGGCACGCAACGGTGATAGCGGCGAACGTTGAACGCCAACCCCACTGACCGCCGATCTGGGTGCCGATGGGCGCGCCGAGGATCATGGCCAGGTTCATCCCGAACGCCAGCCGGGCAACCATGGTCCCGGCTCGCTCGGGTGGCGCGGACTGCACCGCGATCACGATGGCTTGGGCGAAGAAGGTCGAGGTCACCAGTGCGGTGACCACCCGGGCTGCCAACAGCAATGAGAACTCGGGAGCGAGAGCGGAGACCGCATTCCCGACGACCGCGACAGCCAGCAATGACAACATCAGTGGTTTCCGGTCGACACCGGCGGTCACCGCAGTAAGCACCGGGCCGCCGATGATCATGCCGACGGCGTACGCCGTGACCAACAACCCTGCGGTGCCGACCGTGACCCCGAGGTCGGCGGCGACCTCGGGCAGGATCCCGGCGACCACGAACTCGCCGGTGGTGATGCTGAAGACGCAGAACATGAGGATGGCAAGTCGAAGCATGACCGGCACGCTAAGCTCTCACGTCAACGTGAGAGTCAAGCCCGAGCCGTGAACGGAGCAGCCAGGTGAAGATCGGCGAACTGGCAGATCGGACCGGAGCCAGCGTGCGAGCGTTGCGCTATTACGAGGAGAAGGGCGCCCTGAACCCGGACCGGACCCCCAGCGGATACCGAATCTTCGCCGACTCCGACATCCACAAGGTCGCGCACATCCAGACCCTGCTCGCGGCGGGCCTCGGCATGGACCTCATCGGCGAAATCCTCGCGTGCCTGTCCGGCGAATCCCTACTGCTAGACGACTGCCGCGAACGTCTCAAAGCAGAGCGTCGCCGGATCACCGACGACATCGACCAGCTCGTCCACACCCGATCGCTGTTGGATGAGTTGCTCGCCACCACTCGCGGACCCGCTCGACGAGACACTGCTGAGCCATCCGTCGCGTAACCACCAGCCCGACTGTCACAAAGGTCCTGCCCCGCAACAGCTAGACGACTCCGCGCGACCGATAGTAGGCGGCCGCCCGTGGATCCGCCAGCAGGGGGCCGTGGACCTGCAGGACGTTCATGCCTGAGTTGATATTCGCCTCCAAGATGACGGGGCCCGACTCAGCGATGACCACGTCCCAGCCGATGTACTCCATGAACGACAGGCGGTGTGCGGCCTCCAGAACCAGCGCCTTTGTCTGCTCCCAATGCGGCACCTGGTGCCCCTCAATCGGAGCGCCGGAGTCTGGGTGGGTGCTGAACCACTCAAGCTCGTTGCTTTCAGGCAGCTGTGCAGCTGCAGAGAGCTTTCCCGTCTCGAGGTTCACGTTGGCCGAAAGACCGCCTCTGGTCCAGTTGTCCACATGCCCGGAGCGCTGCGATCCGATGCGCTGCGAGGCGCGAAGAATGAACGGCGAATGGTCACCGGTGATATCCGGCATGGTCAGCAGCCGTAGGGTGTTGGTTGAGTGCGGGTTCAGCGCGGTTTGGTCAGGATGCTGAACGATGGCCGCCTCGAACAGCATCGGGCGGGGAAAGTCCCGCACCCAGGCGGCCATCTCCTCGATGGTGCTGGCGCGGCCGTCCATCCGATAGCCGCCGTCGTCGTCGACCTTCAGGGAGCGGACGCCGTTGGCCTCCGCGCCGTGCAGCGGCTTGACGAAAATATGTCCTCGCTCAGCGAGTGCCTGGGCGAGAAACTCCTCGGTGGGAACGCGGCCGCTCTCAGGGAATGGGTGGACATGGCCGCGAGTGTGCAGTCCCAGCAGATCCACCACGTCGGAGTCCAGGCCCAGACTGCGTACCAGCAGGAAGAAGGAGAACTTATTGTCCAGGACCTCCTGCAGATGCGGATTGACCATCCGTTTGGTGCGGAAGTAGCGCTGAACATCGTTGATATAGAGCGCCGGATTATTGCCCTGCTCGAGTCCATAGAGGGTCACCGAGCGAGAGAGGAAGCCTCTGCGCCACCAGTCGGGTTTGCGGTTGCCCCAATCAGTCTCCCAGCGGAACTCCTTCCGGAGGAACCGGCGGGCGGCGCCGAACTGACGCCGACGGTAGCGGTAGGTCTTTGCCGCGCGCTCGGGGATCCCCCGGGGATCCTTCACGTTCTCTACGAGTCGTCCGGCAGCGCGTTTGGCAAACCCTGGCCGCACAAATCCCACGCTGCGTCGTGGCACCTCGGCCAGGTCTGGGTCGTCCTGCTGCTCGGCATCCAGGTAGGTCGCGCTGTCCGGGTGTTGGCCAGCGTCATCGGGAGTTGAGGGCTGTTCAGGCATGAGGCGATGCTACCGGTGGCGGCTGAGGATCACGGTGATTGACGCCTGCAAAGTCACGAGGTGCGGGCGGCCGCCCGGCGCATCGCAGTGTTCAGCGTGCGGATGAGCTCGGCCTGCCTGTCGGCAGAGACTTCCGGCAGGAGCACTTCCAGATGCTCGATGGCGTGTCCGAAGCGCCGTTGGTCGACCAGCAGGCCGAACCGCTCCTCGTGCCATTGCAGCACTGCAGCGGTGTCAATGCGCAGATTGATCGTTTCATCGCGCAGAAAGGCAGTCAAGGTCTGTTTGAGACAGCCGGAGAGCAGCAGGGCACGCGGCACGTAGTGACCGGCATGCATGACGTGGTGGATCTCGAGGTCGTCGAATGCGACTGCCAGGTCGGTGTCCACGTAGAACCGATCGACCCTGTTCTGAGGGTCCAGCAGCACCACCTTTCTGCTGCTCACATCGGGCACCCCGCCGTCGTAGATGTCCTCATGAAGGAACCCGGGGCTGGTGAAACGTATAGGAAGCCTCCTGGAGGTCACCGGATGAGCAGGAATCCGAGGAGACAATGCCAGAAAATGGGCAGCCACTGGGCGGGCGTAGTAGGCAGCGCAGTACCCGCCCAGGGATGTTCCGTACAGGTAGAGCTCGTGCGAAGCCGACCACGGCGCTACGGCTTCCTGAAAGATCTCACGGGAGAGAAATTGGTATTGGGTCTTGTGCCGCTGTTTGACAGCGATGTACGCGATCCCCAGGTCTGCGGCGATCTTCTGTGCGAAGCCGGGACTCTGCAGGCCGGACCCAATCTCGCCGAATCCCACCAGCACCCGTCCTTCGTAGGCAGGCGCAGCGGCGGCAGGCGGCGCGTGATACTCAATGCGGTAGTCCTTCCCGGACGCCAGCACCTCGGGAGAAGCAGCGGCGGCAGGCGGTGAGGGATGTGCGCTGTCCTTCATGCCACCTCGTGCAGCGTCTCGAGGGCAGTGTGCTGGATGCGCGCTTGCTTGGCCGGTGGCCTCATGCTGAGGCTGTTCAGAGTCGCTGCTGCCACTGCGGATCCTTCGACTGTGAATTCTGCAGAGGTGGAAGTGAGTGCAGCACTGCTGACCGCCGCCCCCACCCGGGCTGCAGCTTCGCGGACAAAGTCCTCGTATGCGCTACCCGAGAACTTTCCGAACGCGGTGAGGCGGAACCTGCCCGTCCCCTGGTATGACCCCAGCTGAAGACCTGTCGCCTCCGCAACGAACTCCAGGTGCCCGCGCGCCACGGAGCGGGGAGGCCCGTACATGGGGAAGTCGTGAGCTGACACCCCGGGTGACGAATTGATCTCACAGACGTTCACGTCCTGCTCCTCGACTGAGAGCCTGTGGTCCTTCATCAGGATGTCGATGCCGACCAGTTCGATTCCTGGTATGACCTGCTTGGCGGCGACGGCAACTTCCTTCACCGAGGCGTGGGTCTCGTCAGTGATGTCAATATGGTCGCCGCCGGAGCTGAGATTCGCCGCACTGCGGAGATAGACCTTCTCCCCGGCCTCTGGTACGTAGTCGAGGTCCTTCCCGGACCGGCTCAGGTGGTTGAGAACCAGAGAATCTTTCTGGATCAGGCGGCTGGCCAGGTGCGGATTCTTTGCCCGCAGCTGGTTCTTCTCATCGATGAGGGCATCGACCGAGGATGTTCCGTCCCCGACCACATTGGCCGCATCCTTACGCCACGCGCCGACAACTTCGGAGCCGAGAACGAGAAACCTGTAGTCCTCACCCGGAACGTGAGTCTCGATGAGGAACCCCCTGGAGGAGTCTGCTTCCTTGATGGCCAGACGGAGCTGTTCCTCATCAGTGATGTTTGCGGTGACGCCACGGCCGCCCGAGCCGCGAAGCGGTTTGACGACCACCGGCCATCCATGCTCTGCGACGAACCGTCGCGCCGAATTGATCCCCCCGCTGGGCATGCGAGCACCGACAGCTGTGGGAACGCCGCGGGCCTGCAGCAGGGTCTTGGTGACGGCTTTGTCGCCGCACATATCGAAGGCGACCATGGAATTCAGCGAACTGCCCGACTTGCGGAACCCGACGGCCTTCCCGGATGCATCGCTGACCTGAAGCAAGGTGGTCGTCGGGCGCAGCACCGTCAGACCACGAGCAAGCGCCTCGGATTCGATCAGAGCGCTCTCCAACGGCTCTTTGTCAAGGTGTACAAGAGGGTTCTCCCCATAGTCGTTGGGAGCACCGACCTCCGGATCCGGGACCGCATCCGTGGAGGTGTCCGGGAAATCGTCCAGCTTCAATTCGGTGTGTCCGCCCACCTGGTCGGGCTGAACGAGGCTGTCGACGGTGACCGGGGTGTACAGCGGCCCCATCACACGGGCTATCCGGGCAATGTCCTCTCGTGCATCGCTGCGGGTGTAAGAGCCGTCATCGCTCAGCAGTGTTTCACAGGGAACCACCGAGACGACGGCCTCGGGGTGGTAGTCCTCCACAATGCGGCCAGGTATATAGCCGTCTCTCGTGATCACGGCACGGCCGTCCTCGGACCTGCCTAGGGTCAGGGTCCCGATGAAGGTGTCCTGAGTAATCGGCTTCTTCCTCCGAATGTCGGAGAGGAAGTTGCCGCCGGAGAAGACAACCGGGACGTCCCGACCGTCGCTGGAGCGCATGCGCTCGTAGCGCTGAGGACAGTGCGAGTGGGACCCGAACACATAATCGGCTCCTGCATCCACAAGCATCTGTGCGTAGCGGCGCTGAGTGCGGGTGATCCGCTCCGTATACTCCGAGCCCCAGTGGGCGTAAGCAAGCACGAACTCGGCGCCCTGCTGCCGGGCGGCCGCGATATCAGCCTCCACGCGTTCCTGCTCGAAACGGCTCGCCACAGCTTGCAAGCCCTCTGGGGTCAGATTGACCTGCTTCATCTTCTGCCGTGCTGGATCCAGGTAGGCGACGACAGCGATGGTGTAGCCCTTAATTCGGAAGAGGGTGTACCGCGGTTCGTCAGCACTCGCATAGAGACCGCCGTGAACCAGGCCGACTCTGTTCAGCGCTTCCAGAGTCTGCAGCACTCCGAGCGCGCCGGTGTCATACATGTGATTCTGTGCGTTCATCACGGCGTCGAATCCGCAGTTGCGCACTGCGGCCACGTACTCCACTGGAGCATTCAGGTGTGGACGGTCCTCCACGTAGGTGCGCTTGCCCGCACTGGGGTACGCCGGGGAAACCATCGTTTCCAGGTTGCCCAACGCCAAGTCTGCACTCTGCAGAATCTCGCGAACCGGTTCTAAAGCTGCTTCGTAGCCGGCCTGGCCTGCGCCGGAGCGGCGCTGCATGCGCGATCCGCACATCAGATCCCCCACCATGGCGATGGTGAGGTCTTCCCCGGGCGAGGACCCGGACCCGTGATACACGCCGTCGCGGTAGGTCAGGCGCGGCTCTGTCACTTTCAGGTGCGGGGGAGGCCCTGCGGGGGAGTCAAGCGGTTCCATTGGGGGGCGTGCCTCATAGCGGTCCAGGACCCCGTTCAGCAGTTCAGCGTCGTGCAGGATCTTCTCCACCGGGATTCCGGCAGTGACGCCCATTTGGGAGACAATGGGGCTGTCCGGCAGGGCGCCGTGGCGCAGCGGATTGCCCTGCTCAACGGCGAACTGCGCTGCCGCCGAATTCTCCGCAGCCACGAGGGTGGTATTCGGCTCGAATGCTTGGGAGCGCAACTCAGTCACAGTGACCGGAATCTTGACCTCGGTCAAAGCGTGACAGCCGGCGAATGCTCGATCCCGGATCGACTCCACGGCCGAGTGCAGCCACAGCGACTTCAGCGAGACGCAGCCTTCACAGACTGAACGGTTCAGCACTGTGACCTGATAGGGGATCACCAGCTTCTGCAGCTGGGCGCAGTTCTCGAAGGCAGATTCGCCGATGTACTGCAGGGCCACCGGCAATGAGGTTTCGACCATCCGCGAGACGATACTTTCGTCTTTGGGTCCCACCTTGACCCGGTGCGGCAGCTCCTGCAGGGCGCTGCAGTCGGCGAAAGCGCGTCTGCCGATCTGCTGGAGAAGGTAGGGCAGGTAGACCTTGCGCAGTGAAACGCACCCTTCAAAGGCCTGCCGATTGATGACGGTGAGGTCCGACGGAAGATCCACCTCCACCAGGGAGACGCAGCCGGCAAACGCTTCGGCGCCGATGAGCTCAACAGTGCGCGGGATCCGGATGCTTCTCAGCTGATCTGCACCCTTGAACGCTCCGCGTCCGACGGCGGTCACAGGCTGACCCTCGACGTGGTCCGGGATCTCGACCACCGGTGTGTCATCAAGAGCCCCCAGGAGCACGGCTCCGTGCTCAGAGACTCTGAAGCGCAGGCCTTGCACCGCCACTGAGCGGTACTCACTGCGGGGAGAGGTCTTGGCGGCCGGTGCTTTTGCGCTCGGGCGTGGCGACGGGGGCTGCGGCGCCGCAGCCGGTCTGCCGGCGAGATCCTGCTGCAAGGACCGCGCAGCTGAAGCAGCAGTGCGCCTGGCCGCACCCAGTCGTCTGCGTACAGCCTTTATTACCCGACGGGTCTGTGGGGATGGCAAGGCGGACCTCCTTCTGCCGCATTCGTCAGACCGTTCACAAGCCGATCCCTGGCACCTTACACCGGCAACATGGGACATTCCCTGCACCGATCCTGTCATGAGCTTCTGTGCTTAGCGGCGCGCCCTCCGCCCATGGTCGGGATGGGGCAGAATAGTGGGCATTGCCCGAGCAATGGGCGCATCGAGCAACCGAGGGAGGTGGTGGAGCCAGTGCACCTGAAGACGCTCACCGTTCGCGGCTTCAAGTCCTTCGCATCGGCCACCACCTTCGAATTCGAGCCTGGTGTCACCGCAGTGGTCGGGCCCAACGGGTCGGGGAAGTCCAACGTGGTCGACGCGCTTGCGTGGGTCATGGGGGAGCAGGGAGCGAAGTCCCTGCGCGGCGGTTCCATGGAGGACGTCATCTTCGCCGGCACTGCTGAGCGCCAACCGCTGGGCAGAGCGTCGGTGTCACTGACCATCGACAATTCCGACGGCGCCCTGCCGATCGACTACACAGAGGTCACCATCTCCCGAACCATGTTCCGGTCCGGGGGCTCGGAGTACACCATCAACGGCACCAAGTGCCGGCTGCTGGATATTCAGGAGCTGCTCTCTGATTCCGGCCTGGGCCGGGAGATGCACGTGATCGTGGGTCAGGGACAGCTCGATCAGATTCTGCACGCCACCCCCGAGCAGCGCCGCGGCTTCATCGAAGAGGCTGCTGGAGTGCTCAAGCACCGTCGCCGCCGTGAACGGTCAGTGCGCAAGCTGGAATCGATGCAGACCAACCTGGACCGGCTGGAGGATCTCATCGGTGAGATCTCCCGGCAGCTTGCGCCGCTGGGGCGTCAGGCCAAGGTGGCCCGCCGTGCCCAACAGATTCAGTACGACGTCCGGGATGCACTCAGCCGGCTGATCGCCGACGACCTGGTCCAGGCCGCAACCGCTCTGCATGCCTCGAGCACCGAAGAGCAGACTGACCGGGAGGCCGCCGAGCGCCTGCGTGCACAACTGGCCGACCAAGATTCGCAGATCGCAGAGCTCAGCCAGCAGGCCGAGGCGCTGCGCACCCGGTCGGACCGGCTCAGCGCAGGAGCCCACCGCCTGGCCCAGGTGCAGGAGAGACTCCGGTCCGTAGCCTCCTTAGCGGCTGAGCGATCTGTCAGCCTGCTCTCCACCGCGCAGAGCGACCACTCCACCGGACGGGACCCCCAGCAGCTGCGCGAGACGGCTGACCAGGTCAGCCAGGAGGCCGCCGTTCAGAAGGAGGAGGTGCAGCAGGCGCAGGCGCGCTTGGACGAGCTCTCAGCCGCCCGGGCAGAGGCCGAGGAGGCGCTGCGCTCCGAGGAGGCCCGCATCACCGAGCAGCTGCGCGCGGTTGCAGACCGCAGGGCAGGACTTGCCACCCTCCGAGGGCGGGTGGAGACGGCTCAGGGCCGAGCGGAGGCCGCGGAATCCCGACGCCGCCGGGCTGCCGAGCAGCATCAGGCAGAGCGCGAGTCCTTAGAGAGCGCCAGGGCGGAACTGGCAGAGCTGCAGCAGCGCATCGCCTCGATCGAGACCGGTGAACCAGACCTGGACGAGGCCTACAGACAAGCCCAGCACCGCTGGGAATCCCTGCGCGAGAAGCACGGGGAGTTGGCGGAGGCCCAGCGGCGCCTGGAGATCACAGTCAGCGAGTACCGTGCACGACTCACGGGACTTCACCAGGCACGCAGCCCGCGCGACGGTGCAGCCAGCCTGAGCTCCCACCAGCAGGACTGGATCACCGGCTCCTACGCGGAGAAGCTGCGGGTGGAGCCCGGCTGGGAGAAAGCCGTCGCTGCCGTGCTGGGCAGCCTGGACACCGCCATGGTGGCCGCAGACGCCCAGTCCGCCGCCTCTGCACTGGATTGGTTGGCCGCCCATGACGGCGGCCGCGCCCACGTGGTCTTTCCCACCGACGGGCCCAGCCCGCAAGCGCCTGGGGCTCCGCTGCCGCAGGACGCCCACTGGGCCCTGGACCTGGTCACCGCCCCTGCGCAGCTTGCCGCTCCGCTGGCGGCAGCTCTGGACGGGGTGGTGCTGGTGGCAGACCACTCTGCTGGCGAGGCAGCATTGCAGACCGACGGTGTGCGGACCGCGGTGACTCCCGACGGCGTCATTATGAGAGCGGGGGAGCGGATCGGCGGGACCCCGGTGGAGAATGCCGAACTGGCGCTGACCGCTCAGATCGACGAGCTGAAAGACGCACTGCAGCAGGCCGAGGCGGAGTTGGAAAAGACGACCGCGGAGGAGGCCGAGGCGCGTTCATCTGTCGCCGAAGCTGAGCTGCAGGTGAACCAAGCCCTGGAGGCGCTGCAGGCCAACGAGGCTCAGCTGGCCGCCACCTCTGACCAGGTCCAGCGGCTCACCGCGGAGATCACCCGCGCCCAGAACAGGGTGGACAGCTTCGCTCGGGAGATCGACGACGCCGAGACCGCCGCAGCTGATGCCGCCGAGCAGCTCACAGAGGTCACCGCCAGGCTCCAGGCCGCCGAGTCGCAGGAGGCGGTGGAGGAGCCCTCCACGGCTGAGCGCGACAAGCTCACCGAACAGGCCTCGGCAGCCCGCCGGGAGGAGGTCGATGCCCGCCTGGCGCTGCGTGCTGCCGAAGAGCAGCTCACTCAGCTGCAGGACCGTGCCGCGGGGCTGCGCCGCTCGGCCCAGGCGGAGGAGCACCGGCGGGAGCAGGCTCAGCGCGCCGCAGCGGCCCGCCGCGAACGCGCCGCGCAGGCCCAGCAGATCCAGCACGAGGCCGAGCAGGCGATTGAGGAGATCACCGCACAGCTGGCGGCCGCCGAATCTGCCCGGACCGCAGCCGGGCAACGGCACCAAGAAGTCAGCGCTCAGGTCCAGCAGCTGAGCGATCGCCGCTCCCACGAGGCACGCCAGCTGGAGGAGATCACCTCCAGACTGCACCAGGCAGAGCTGAAGCAGACCGAACTGCGCCTGGCGCTGGAAGCCGCCGAAGCCCGGGCCGACGAAGAGCTCAGCCTCACCGCCGAGTACCTGATCGAGCACTACGGGCCGGACCAGCCGGTGCCGGACCCGGATGCAGAGGTCTCAGACAGCAGCGATGAGGTCCCGTCGAACAGTGAGGCGGCAGGCCGACCCTACGTCCGAGCCGAGCAGGAAGCCCGGCTCGCCAAGGCGCGCAGAGATCTGAAAGCACTGGGGAAGGTCAATCCACTGGCCCTGGAGGAGCACGCCGCCCTGGAAGAGCGGCACAGTTACCTGCAGGGACAACTGGCAGACCTGAAGAAGTCCCGGCAGGACCTGCTGGACATCATCGCCGAGGTTGACTCCACGGTTCACCGCGTCTTCGCCGCCGCCTGGGAAGACACCCGCATCCAGTTCGAACGGGTCTTCTCACGCCTCTTCCCCGGAGGCGAGGGGCGATTGGAGCTGACCAACCCGGAGGACATGCTCAACACCGGCATCGAGGTTCACGCCAGGCCCCCGGGAAAGAGGATCCGCAGGCTCTCCCTTCTCTCCGGCGGAGAGCGATCACTGACCGCCGTCGCGCTGCTGGTCGCTATCTTCAAAGCCCGGCCCAGCCCCTTCTACGTGATGGACGAGGTCGAGGCGGCCCTGGATGACACCAACCTCTCTCGCCTGCTGGTCATCTTCGAGGAGCTGCGGGAAAGCTCTCAGCTGATCGTGATCACCCACCAGAAGCGCACCATGGAGATCGCCGATGCCCTCTACGGGGTGTCAATGCGCCAAGACGGCTCCACTCGGGTAGTGTCCCAACGTCTGAACAGGGATGCGGCACCCGAGAAACAGGAGGTCCCGTGAGGCTTTCGCTTCCTCAGCTGCGCCGCCCGCAGTGGCTGCGTGTACAGCATGCAGAGGCCATTGCCTATCGGGTTCCGATGAACCTCTCGGCTGAACACACCCGGCGCACGGTAGCGCCGCTGAACTACGTCATCAGCCTCACTGCCGTCACAGCAGACGGACGCGAGGTCACCGGCCTTGGAGAAGCGCAGCCCAGGGTGGGGCAGACCGGTGACCGCCATGACCGCTCCTGGGCCTTGCTGGACGGGGCCTTGAAGGATCTGGTGGGTTGGTCCCTGGACCTCGCCGACCCGTTGGCGAGCATTCGGCGCCGGACTGAGGTGCTCGAGTCCGCAGCTGGAGCAGATGAGCTGGACGTCGCCTTCCGTTGCCGCGCCACTGTCATGGGGATCGAGACTGCGCTGCTGGACTGCGCGGCCAAGGCCTCAGGCGTCACTCTCGCCGACCTGCTCGGCCGGCGCCGGATCTCCGGAGTTCCCCCGGCGCCGGCTGCCCTTCGCGAAGCTGACCCTGAGGCGCTGGAGTCATACTTCGGCCGGCGTGCCAAGCGGCAGCGCGGCCCGGTGCGGGTGATCTGCGACGGTGACGCACCCAGTGACCTCCTCAAGCTGGAAGAGGTGCTCTACGCCTGGGGACGTGAATCGGCGCGCACAGGCGGGCAGACGCTGTGGGTCTCCTTTCGGCGACAGCTCCAAGCCGACGAGGCCCGTGGTGTGATCGATGCGCTGGCGAAGTGGAGGTCGGAGGGCTTGGCCCCGGGGCGGATCATTCTTCAGAACCCTGTGGTTCGGGAAGAGACCGTCGCACTGCAGCGCTACGCCGACGATGCGACCGCTGAGGTGCTCACCGGCCTGGATATCCGCATCATGGCGCGGCAGTCCGGACCTCACGGCACCGCAGAGCTGCTCCAGCAGGGAGCCGGCGTCCTGAGGACTCTGCACCTGCGTCCGGGCCAGGCAGGAGGTCTGCTGCGAAGCCTGGAGCAGGCCGAGCAGTTCCTCGCCCAGAACCCCGCCGGGCACATTCTGATCAGCCAGTTCCCAGGGGCCTCTAAGATCACCCGCATGGCGCACCGGGACTTGGCAGTGGCCATGCCCGGAGTCCAGCATCTCACCGGTGCTGCGGACGTGGAGCGTCGCTTTCTCCTCTCCAGCCGAGAATCGCGGCTGCGTCGCTCACCGGCCCTCAGACTCGGCATGGGCCTGCGACTGCGCTACGAGGCGCTGGTCGCACGCGCCCAAGCCCGCATCTTCCACTCCAGCTCAGAGATCGCAGCCAGCGGCCCCTCGGCCAATGAATACAGCGATGTCAATTACATTGCGCCCATCGGCTCGTACGCGGTGCGGGGTCATATCTTGGAGCGGGAGGCCCTGGCCTACGGGCTCAATACCGTGCGTTACAACAAGTCGGCATTCGCCGCCACGGACGGGGCCCACCCTCTGGTCCACTTCCGCGCCTCACGTTGGCCATTGTCGGGTGTTGTGGCTTCATCAGTGGCCCGGAACAAGGAAGCGACCCGTCTGCTGCTGCAGCGCCACGACTGTCCGGTGCCGCAGGGCCGGACGTTCCCCGGCGGCGCTCATGAGAAGGCCCTGACCTATGCCGATCGGATCGGCTACCCCGTGGTGCTCAAACCTGCCGAAGGAACCATGGGCACCGGTGTGACGCCCAATATCCAGACGCGCTCGGAATTGTCCGCGCTGCTGAGGCAGCTCGACAGTGGGACCCATGGCAGCCAGCCCTTCATCGTGGAGAAGCACGTCCGGGGCAATGACTACCGAATAATGGTCATCGGAGACGAGGTCTTCGCCGCAGTGGAGCGCATACCAGCTTCGGTGGTGGGCGACGGGGTGCAGACCATCGGCCAGCTGATGATCCAGAAGAACATGGAACGTCAGCGAAACTCTCATCTGGGTCAGCTGCGCGTGAAGTTCAACGCGTCCGCCAAATACATGCTCAGCAAAACCCCCTACTCCATCACGAGCGTGCCGCCGGCAGGGGAACGTGTCACCCTGGCGCCGACCAATAACCTCACCCAAGGCGGAGATTCTGTAGAGATCCTGGAGGACCTTCACCCCAGCATCAAGGAGGCTTCAGTCCGTGCGACTCGTGCGGTGCCTGGTATGCGGTACTGCGGTGTGGACTTCCTGCTGGAAGACCACACCAAACCGCTGGAGGAGCAGGATGCCGCCATCGTAGAGCTCAATGCCATGGCAGCCTTGCCAGTCGCCGAGTACCCCATGTACGGGACTCCGCGCAGAATCTCTGAAAGATTCATGAGGGAGACCATCCAGTCCTACGGGCTGACAGCGCGCCACCAGCGGGCCGAGCGCCTTAACCTATCCCTGCAGGTCGTGGGGCGAGTCAGAGACGTAGGGTATCGCCGCTGGCTGGCCCGGCACGCCACATCATTCGGCCTCTCAGGCTGGGTGCGCGCCGCCGGCGAAAACGAGATTCATGTGCAAGCCTCCGGACCCACCGAGGCAGTCTCCGCCCTCGTGGTGCTGGCAGTGCTGGGCCCGCCCAAAGCCATCCCCGAATTCGTGCGCACCGAGCACATCACCCAAGCGCCGCCGGACGGATTCCTCACCCCAGATCTGGAAGACCTGGAGGCCGAGGATGAGGCTCTGGGTGACAGCACCGAGCCCGGAATGTTCGACGACGGCGCCGATGCCGGAGCCTCAGGGACTGACGTGTTGGAGGAGGACACCGCATGAAGCCGCCCCGACCCCCGGCGCGAATCGGCACAGCTCTGCCAGCACCAGCTGACGTCATCAGCGCCGATCTGCTGGATGGATGGTTGCTCCACACGGCAGCGCTGCGCAGCGGCGCGGCCTGCTCCCTGCTTCCCGGTCAAGTGCTCATGCTGCCCGGACGGGGGAGCGGGGGCGCGGAGGCATCCTTCGCCCACGGTGTGGCCAACACCGCCGGGGTCTCCACGGTGACCGCTCTGGAAGACAGACGGATCCGGCGCGAGCTGCTGAAGTCATATGAGATTCCTGCACCGGAGTCTGCAGCATTCTCAGTGCGGCGCGGGTACGAAGCGGCCCTGGCCTACGCCGAGTCGGCAGGATGGCCCGTGAGACTCAAGCCGGTGGTGGGCGAGGCCGGTATTGAAGTGATCTCCGATGTCCGTGGTCCTGAGGAGTTTGCCGCGGCGTTCGAATACTTCCAGACCGCCCCCACGCGGCGGTCGAACTTTACCAGCTCTTCCTATTCCTTCACGCAGATCTTCATGCCCCGAGGACGTACGGGACTGGCAAAGCCAGGCTATGAGGTGATGGTCGAGCCGCAGATCCCCGGCACTAAGCTCAGGATGCTCACTGTGGACGGTGAGGTCGTCTCCGCACTGCACCGTGGTGGCGGGGAGACCCGATACACGGATGTCCTTGCCGAGATCGACAGCAGCGTCGTCGATCTTGCACGACGAGTGGCGGGCCTGTTTCCCGATCTTCTGTGTGTTTCTCTTGAGGTGCTGGTGGCGAACCCTGCCCAGCCTCTGGATGCACAGCAGCACCAGGTTCTGGAGGTCTCCGAACGCCCGTGGCTGCACGTGCAGTATCAGGTGTCTGCCCAGACTGCTGAGCGCATTGCGGGGCGAATACTGCGCGCCGTCGACTCCACGGCCGGCGAGGCCACACACCCCATCGACGTCGATTTCCACTGGGAAGGGCTCGCCGATGCCGAACACGAACTGCCGGTCCTGCAGCGCGCTGCAGCTGCAGCGCAGGTCCACTGCAGTGCAGAGATTGGAGACGACCTGGGAGGAAGTCTGCGCGGCAGACTCCGGGGCTCTGCCGATGCCATTGCGCTGCTCACAGAACTGGCGGTGGCCGGCAGACTGCTCGAGGACCCGGTGATGTGGGCCGAGACCACACCCCGGTGAGCGTCTCTGCTCAGCGATTCTGCCGGCGGCCGAGGCGCGGGGAAGACATCGCGGGAGCTCAACGTTGCTGAACACATGTGAGCACATCCGCCGAAGCCGCTGAGCGTCCCCGCATACCCGCCGAGCTGAAGGTGATGATCGCCTCAGCCTTCATCATCGCCATCGGCTTCGGCATCGTCGCCCCCATCCTGCCGCAGTACGCCGCAGACTTCGGGGTCAGCGCGATGGCGGTCTCCGCAGTCGTCTCCGCCTTCGGCCTGTTTCGGCTGATCTTCGCACCGGTCTCCGGCAAGCTGACCCAGACCTTGGGAGAGACACCGGTCTATGTGGTGGGACTGCTCATCGTGGCCGCCTCCATGTTCGCCACGGCCTTCGCCCCCACCTATGAGCTGCTGCTGATCTTCCGGGCCGTCGGCGGGATCGGCTCCACCTTCTTCACCGTTTCGGCGATGACCTTCCTGGCCCGGAAAGCTCCGCCGCAGATCCGCGGACGGGTCTCCGGCGCGTACGCATCGGCCTTTCTGATCGGAAACGTGGCAGGCCCCCTGCTGGGATCAGCACTGTTGGTGCTGGGCCAGCGCGTCCCGTTCCTGGTCTACGGCGGGGCACTGATCCTGGCTGCAGCCATCGTGTTCGTCATGCTGCGCCGCTCACGACTGGAAGACCGCGCCAACCGGGACAGCCGGCGCCGCGCCACTGTGGCAGAGGCGTGGAGAATGCCCAGCTACCGAGCGGCACTGACCTCAGGATTCGCCAACGGCTGGGCCACCTTCGGGCTCAGAAACTCCATCGTGCCGCTCTTCGCGGCAACAGCATTCGTCGGCACCGGGTGGTTCATCGGCGCCGACCAGTTGGCGGGAGTGGCCCTTGCGGCATTCGCAGCCGGCAACGTGGCAGTTGTGCTCACCGTGGCCAAACGCTCCGATGAATGGGGCAGACGCCCACCTATCCTGGCCGGGCTGGTGATCGCGGGGCTGGCGACCGCGGCACTCGGATCAGCTGCCCACCCCTGGATGCTGCTGGTGCTGAGCCTGGTGGCAGGGGCTGGAACCGGTCTCATTGTGCCGGCCCAGCAGGCTGCGGTCGCCGACATCGTCGGTGAAGGCCGCAATGGCGGTTCAGTGGTCTCCACCTTCCAGATGACCCAAGACTTCGGCGCCATCATCGGACCGCTGCTGGCAGGGCTCATTGTGGACCATCTCAGCTACGGATGGGCTTTCGGCGTCACCGGGGTCGTGATGCTCATCGGTGCTGCCGCCTGGACCGCGGCACCGGAGACTCTGCCGGCCCGCAGGGCTGCGGCTGGCTGATCCGGCGCAGCGGAGGGCGGGGCCAGCAGCGCTGACTCCGCCCTCCGCTGAAGGAATGTGCCCCAGGCTCAGGGGCGAGGCGTCGCCTCGTCGTACACGTAGGCCTCAGTGTGGTGGGCCACAGCGTCAATGCCGCCTTCCTCCACCTCGTGCTCCACACGGAACCCGATGGTCTTCTGGATGATGAGCCCGATGATGAAGGTGGCCACGAAGGTGAACACCAGCGTGATCGCGCACGCCACGATCTGGGCCCACAGCAGGTCGAACCCGCCGCCGAGCAGAATGCCGCTGCGGCCGTCACCGATCAGCTCCTCCACACCGAACAGGCCGATGGCGAGAGTGCCCCACAGACCGGCCACGAAGTGCAGGCCGACCACATCCAAGGTGTCGTCATACTTGCCGTACTTGAAGTCGACGGCGAAGCAGCAGATCACACCGGCAACCAGGCCCAGGATGATCGCACCCAGCGGGGTCAGGAACGCCACTGCAGGAGTGATCGCCACCAGGCCGGCCACGATGCCGGAAGCCGCACCCACCGGCGTGGGCTTCTTCCCACGGGCCCACTCAGTGACCAGCCATGCCACCAGCGCAGCAGCCGGAGCCAGCATCGTGTTGATCCAGTTCAGGCTGGCCTGGGCGCCGTCAGCAGCCTCACCAATGTTGAAGCCGAACCAGCCGAACCACAGGATAGAAGCCCCCAGCAGCACGAACGGCACATTATGCGGCTTATTGGGGGCAAAGTTGCTGCGCGGGCCGATCACCAGCACCAGCGCTAGGGCAGCCAGCCCGGCGCACATGTGCACCACCAGCCCACCGGCGAAGTCGACTGCCTCGCCGACCGCGTCACCGATCATGCCGCCCTCGACCAGCAGGCCGCCATCGCCCCACACCCAGAAGGCCAGCGGGCAGTAGACCAGCGTGACCCAGACGGGAACGAAGATCATCCAGGCGGAGAACTTGGCCCGGTCGGCGATGGCTCCGGAGATCAGCGCGGTGGTGATGATGGCGAAAGTGGCCCCGAAGCCGACCCACACCAAGGAGTCCTCGCCGGCGGCGAAGGACTCAGCCAGCGCGAAGTCCGCTGTCGGATTGCCGAAGAGTCCGCCGCCGATGGCGTCAGCACCTGCGATCGCATTGCCCCACAGCGCCCAGGTCAGGGCGACCAGGCCCATCGCCGCGAAGCTCATCATCATCATGTTGACCGCGGACTTGGTCTGGGACAAGCCGCCGTAGAAGAGCGCCAGGCCCGGCGTCATAAACAGCACCAGCGCCCCTGCCACGATGACCCATGTCACGTCAGGTATCTCCATGTGTCCCTCCAGGAAAACGTCACTCACCGGCGACTCTCACCGGTGCGAGCTGGACACCATCCAACTGCCGACGTGTTTCACTGCGGGTGCCGTGATGTTTCCCCGGCGTTAAATCTTGGGGGAGGGCGGACGTACGGGCTGCGCACCGCCGACGTCTGAGCGGTCTGCCGGGAGCCTACTGCTCCTCGAGCAGGGCGTCGACGAACGCCTCGGTCTCGAAGGGCGCCAGATCGTCCGGCCCCTCGCCGAGGCCAATGAGCTTGACCGGGACCCCCAGCTGGCGCTGGATAGCTACCACGATGCCGCCGCGGGCGGTGCCGTCGAGCTTGGTCAGCACGATGCCGGTCACATCCACCGCCTCGGAGAACACCTTCGCCTGGTTCAGGCCGTTCTGCCCGGTGGTGGCGTCCAGCACCAGCAGCACCTCATCCACCTCGGACTTCTTCTCGATGACGCGCTTGACCTTGCCCAGCTCGTCCATCAGATTGGCCTTGTTCTGCAGCCGTCCAGCGGTATCCACCAGCACGACGTCGGACTCCAGCTCAGTGGCCTTGTCCACCGCCTCATAGGCCACCGACGCCGGATCTGCGCCTTCGACCTCTGAGGAGACGGTCGGCACGCCCACCCGAGCGCCCCAGGTGGTCAGCTGCTCGGCTGCTGCCGCACGGAAGGTATCGGCAGCGCCCAGGATCACGTCCTTGTCCTGAGCCACCAGCACCCGGGCGAGCTTCCCGACCGTGGTGGTCTTGCCGACGCCGTTGACCCCGACCACCAGCACCACAGCGGGCCGGGAGTCCGCTTCGGTGTTCAGGCTGCGATCCAGAGTCGGATCGATGAGCTTAATCAGCTCCTCGCGCAGCATCGCGCGCACCCGCTGGGGATCCTTGGAGCCCTCAACGGTGACCCGCTCGCGCAGGGTGTCCACCAGCTCCATGGTGGAATCAGTGCCCAGATCGGCGGTGAGCAGCGTCTCCTCGATCTCGTCCCAGACGTCGTCGTCGATCTGATCCTGACTCAGCAGGGCCAGCAGCGACTTGCCGAAGACATTGTTGGACTTCACCAGCCGGGCACGTAGCCGAGCGAGCCGAGTGGACACCGGCTCGGGAGTCTCCACCTCCGGCTCGGCCGGTACCTGCTCCACAGGCGGCGCTGCGGTGTCCGCCTCGGCGGTGTCCGGGCGGTCGGCAACCAGCGTGTCGCCCTCGGCGTCCTCAGCCGCTCCCGGCGGGAGATCATCGGCGTCGCGGGTCTCCGGGTAGAGCTTCTTGGTCTGCTTCGGCGTCAGGGTGCGGCCGCGGACAAGCAGTCCGCCGACGACGCCGAGCAGCACAACGGCCAGGACAACGAATGTGATCAGAACTGAAGTTTCCACGTCAGACAGTCTCCCACAGGGACAGCTGGCCGTACGCTCAGCCGCGGCACCTCGCAGGTGGTCTCAGGGCGCTGGGCGTGCGGCAGTTCGGGCGGGCAGGATCTCCGGAGGATGCGGGTCAGCGGCGCAGCCGTTTGGCAAGCGTGCCCAGAGCGTTCCGTGCCTGCGCAGCGGCAGGGGAGACACGTTCGGAGACCCGGTGCAGCAGACTGGACTCGGTCTCCTCCGCCAGCACCTGCAGCTTCTCATGGGCGCTCTCAGCCGACGCCGCGGCAGCGGAGATGGCGTTCTCCAGCTCTTCGATCCGTGCGTTCTGCGCGGCAATGCGCGCATCCCGCTCGGCCAGCTGCGCGGCCGCGGACTCCTTCACCTGGCAGATCTCCGCCTTCAGCTGCTCTGGGGTGCGACTCTGCTCGGCGAGGGCCGCCTCCAGCGCCGCGGTGCGGGAGCTGAGCTCCTGCAGCTGGGCGTGCAGCTGGTCTGTCTCGGAGGCGCGGGACTCCAGCTGAACAATCCGGGACTCCAGCTCGGCCTGCTCCACCTCGCGCACCTGCTCGAGCCGCTCATAGGCGCTGCGCAGCTCCGCCACCAGGTCCTTCTGGTGGCCCAGCAGCGCCGTGACCACTTCGTGGGCGTTCTCACCCAGATCGGTGGGCAGCTGAGGCTCACCGGTGCGATCCTCACCGGCGGTCTCGTCACTGGTGGCCTCCTCGGACGAGGAGGGCTCGACGTCGGCCTCTTCGGCCCCGGAGCCCTCCACCGAGGAGTCCTCGACGCCGGAATCACCGCTGACCGGGGCCACCGCCCTGGCGCCCTCAGAAGCATCGGCCGCCACGGCGTCGTCCTCGGTCTGCGGCGTGCCGGAGGACTCGATCTCCGCAGGGCGGGAGAGATTCTCCGGCCCTGCAGTCCCGCCGTCGTGAGCGGGCTGGGCGGCAGAGGAATCCTGACTCTCCACGGAGACTCCATCGTCCGGACGGCGGCCGGCCCCCTCAGCAGCCACGTCATCGGTGTGGTCTGTCATACAGACGATCCTACTGGGTGGGCGGCTCATCGTCCGGCCAGTGCCCGTAGAGGACCTCTTCGAAGCTGCGCCGGTGCCACGCCGGCTTCGGCTGCGGAGGAACGGGGGAGGCGATCTCCTGGTCAGCGAGCGAGTCGGCAGCAGAGGAGGCCCCGGCGGGGGAGCCGCCCAGGTGGGATCCGGGAGCCTGCGACGGAGCCGTGCCGGGCGCAGCTGCTGCGCTGGGCCGGGCCGCTGAGCCGGCGGCGCTGCGGCGGGCGGACTCCTCCCGGGCGGTGATGCGTGCCGCCACTTCTGGCGGCACCGCGGCGGTGCCGATATGGGCCGGCACCTGCAGGGTCCGCATGTCCTGAGCCGTCAGAGCGCGCAGGCCCGCGGCGGGGAAGGCGATGAGTTGCTCCACGAACTCGCCGCGCTGGGCGAAGGAGGCGCAGCGGGCCCGGTGGGCCGCCGAGAGCGTGATGGGACTGCTGCTGTCCGAGGGCAGCTCCCCGCGCCCGGACAGTGCCCGGGCAGCCCGCCGGTGGGCCTCCTCCGCGGTCCGTAGGTATTCGCGGTGGGCCGACAGCGCTGACTGGATGACCTGTGCGTCCTCCGTTTGGCTCACATTGTTACTCTAGAGCTTTGGCACCGGAGCTGTCGGCCCACAGCTGCACCGCAGCCTGAAGGCCGCTGCCGCCCCTTCGAAGACTCCTGTAAGGAACCACACCGTGTTCAACTCGCTCTCCGACCGTCTCACCGCGACCTTCAAGAACCTGCGCGGGAAGGGAAAGCTGACGGAGGCGGATATCGACGGCACCGCCCGCGAGATTCGCCGCGCGCTGCTGGACGCCGACGTCGCCGTCCCAGTGGTGCGCGAGTTCATCGCCCGGGTCAAGGCCCGCGCCCTGGGCGCGGAAGTCTCCGGCGCACTGAACCCCGGCCAGCAGGTGGTCAAGATCGTCAACGAGGAGCTCGTCGGGATCCTCGGAGGCGAGACTCGTGAACTGGCCTTCGCCAAGCAGCCGCCGACCATCATCATGCTCGCCGGCCTGCAGGGCGCGGGCAAGACCACCCTGGCCGGCAAGCTCGCCTTCCACCTGAAGAATAAGGGGCACCAGCCGGTGCTGGTGGCCTGCGACCTCCAGCGGCCCAACGCGGTCACCCAGCTGCAGGTCGGCGGTGAGCGCGCCTCCGTGCCGGTCTTCGCGCCGCACCCCGGCGTCAGCTCCGAGGCCGAGGTTCCCACCGGGGATCCGGTGGCGGTAGCCCGCGACGGCGTGGACTACGCCCGGGAGAAGCTGCACGATGTGGTCATCATCGACACCGCCGGCCGCCTGGGCGTGGATGCCGAGCTGATGCAGCAGGCCGCGGACATCAAGACTGCGGTGGGCGCTCACGAGACCCTGTTCGTCATCGACGCGATGATCGGTCAGGATGCGGTCAACACCGCTCAAGCCTTCAACGAGGGCGTGGACTTCACCGGCGTGGTGCTCACCAAGCTCGACGGCGACGCCCGCGGCGGTGCCGCGCTCTCGGTGGCCCAGGTGACCGGCAAGCCTGTGATGTATGCCTCCACCGGTGAGGGCCTGAAGGACTTCGAAGTCTTCCACCCGGACCGGATGGCCCGCCGCATCCTGGACATGGGCGACATCCTCAGCCTCATTGAGCAGGCCGAAGCCACCTGGGACAAGGCTGAGGCCGCCAAGATGGCTCAGAAGTTCGCCGACCAGGAGGACTTCACCCTCGAGGACTTCCGCGCTCAGATGCAGCAGCTGAAGAAGATGGGCTCGATGAAGAAGCTGCTGGGCATGATGCCCGGCGCCGCCGGCATGCGGCAGCAGCTCGAGCAGTTCGACGACTCCCAGCTGGACCGCGTGGAGGCGATCATCAACTCGATGACTCCCCACGAGCGCAATGCGCCCAAGATCATCAACGGCTCCCGCCGGGCCCGCATCGCCCGCGGCTCCGGGGTCCACGTCTCCGAGGTCAACTCCCTGCTGGAGCGCTTCGGCCAGGCGCAGAAGATGATGAAGAAGATGGCCTCCGGCGGCGGAATGCCCGGCGGCGGGGGCATGCCCGGAATGCCGCCGGGCATGGGAGGAATGCCCGGGATGGGAGCCCCTGGCGGCAAGCGCAAGAAGGGCAAAGGCAAGAAGACCAAGGCCAAGTCGGGCAATCCGGCCAAGGCCGCCCAGCAGGCCCGCGAAGCCGAGCTGAAGCGCCAGCAGGCCGCGCAGCAGAAGATGGACGGCTCCAGCTTCGGCGCCGGCCACGAGGTCAAGCCCGAGGACCTCAGCCTGCCGAAGGGCTTCGAGAAATATCTGAAGTAGCGTCCGGACCGCAGCGGAATGCGCCGCCGTCGGGAATCTGGCACAATGGGCAGGTACTTTGCTCAGTGCTGCGCGAGCACCCTCTACTCTCGCGGGCCTGACCAACGTTCAGCGCCGGCCTGGCGCCGTTGCATCACCCCACGCGGCAGCAGGCCCCTGCGCACCCTTACTGAGATACAGGAGTAACCACACCAGTGGCAGTCAAGATTCGTCTGAAGCGGATGGGCAAGATCCGCAGCCCGCACTACCGCGTTGTTGTTGCCGACTCCCGCGCCAAGCGCGACGGCAAGAACATCGAGGAGATCGGCAAGTACCACCCCACCCAGGAGCCCTCGTTCATCGAGATCAACTCCGAGCGGGCCCAGTACTGGCTGTCGGTGGGCGCCCAGCCCACCGAACAGGTGCTGGCCCTGCTGAAGATCACCGGGGACTGGCAGAAGTTCAAGGGGATCGACGGCGCCGAGGGCACCCTGAAGACCAAGGCTCCCGCTGAGGAGTTCGTGGCCCCCTCCAAGGGATCGGTCATTCAGGAGAAGACCGAGAAGAAGCCTGCAGAGGAGCCCGCTGAGGCCGCCGAGGCCGCTGAGGAGACTCCCGCCGAGGACTCCGAGGAGAAGGCTGAAGCATGAGCAGCGACGCTGTGATCACTGATGCGCTGGAGCACCTGGTGCGCGGGATCGTCGACTCGCCCGACGACGTCGACGTCCGCCGCCGCAACGGCCGCCGCTATGACACTCTCCAGGTCCGGGTGAACCCGGACGATCTGGGGCGGGTCATCGGCCGCGCCGGACGCACTGCAAAGTCTCTGCGCACAGTGGTGGCAGCGCTTCCCGGCGGCGAGGATGTCCGCGTCGACGTCGTCGACACCGACCGCCGCCGCTGAGCAGCCGGGGATCCACCGGTGGCTGCATCTGAATACGGCAACGGCCCGCAGGCGCGCCCCGATCACGGGGAGCGGTTGCGGGTCGCTCGTATCGGCAAGCCCCACGGCATTCGCGGCGAGGTGACCGTTCAGCTCTTCACGGACGAACCGGCCGAGCGCCTGGCGCCTGGCTCCCAGCTCATCCGTGAACCCGGCCGGGACACCCAGGACCGCACCACCTCGGTGCTGACAGTCTCCAGGCAGCGCTGGAACAAGCAGATCTGCCTGCTGGGCTTTGATGAGATCGCCGACCGCAGCGCGGCCGAGGCGCTGCGGGGCTCCGTCCTCTACATCGATGTCAGCTCCGATCAGGAGGACGAGGAGGGCTGGTACAGCCACGAGCTGGAGGGCATGGTCTGCGTGGACGCCGCCGGCCGGAAGCTGGGCGTGGTGGCAGAGCTGATCACCGGGCCGGCCCAAGACCTGCTGGTGGTCACCACCGAGGCCGGTGAGGAGGTCCTGGTGCCGTTTGTGGAGGCCATCGTGCCCCACATCGATCCCGGCTCCCGGCAGATCCGGCTCACCCCGCCGGAGGGCCTGTTCCCATGAGACTGGACCTGATCTCCATCTTCCCCGAATACTTCGAGGCGCTGAACCTCTCCCTGATCGGCCGCGCCCAGCAGGACGGACTGCTGGAGATCCGGCGGACGAACCTGCGCGACTACACCCACGACCGGCACCGTACAGTGGACTCGCCCCCGGCCGGGGGCGGGGCAGGCATGGTGATGAAGCCCGAGCCCTGGGCCCAGGCCCTGGAATCCGTGCTCAGCGACGACGGCGCAGCCGCGCGGCCCATCCTGGTGGTGCCCACCCCCTCCGGAGAGCTGTTCACCCAGCAGCGGGCCGCTGAGCTGGCCGCCGCCGAACATCTGGTCTTCGCCCCCGGACGGTTCGAAGGCATCGACGAGCGGCTCACCGACTGGGCCCAGGAGCATTTCCAGGTGCACCGGCTGAGCATCGGTGACTATGTGCTCAACGGGGGAGAGGCCGCTGTCATCGTCATGGTCGAAGCCATCACCCGGCTCATCCCCGGGGTGATCGGCAACGCCGAGTCCCTCACCGAGGAGTCCCACAGCGCCGACGGCCTGCTGGAGTACCCGGTCTACACCAAACCTGCCGAGTGGCGCGGCCGCCGCATCCCGGAGGTGCTGCTCTCCGGCAATCACGCCAAGATCGAGGCCTGGCGGCGCGAACAGTCCCAGCAGCGGACCCGGCGCCGTCGTCCGGACCTGTGGGCCAAGCACGTGGTGGCGCGGGAGCGCGCAGCGGAGTAGACTGTACCGCTGTGCCTGCTGGGCGCCCGCTCTGCCATGGGGGAGCTGGTGTCAACAGACAGGCCCCGTCCCGGCCCCGTGAGGCCGCGGACGCGACATCAAGCCTGAAAGACCAGCGCCGCAGCAGCCTGCGGCCCGGGTCCCTGACATCAGGGCGACTGACCTGTGGCAGCCCGCCCTAAGGAGCAGCAATGCAGAAGCTGGATTTCCTCGACAAGGAGTCTCTGCGCAGCGACATCCCGGACTTCGCGCCCGGCGACACGGTCAATGTGCACGTGAACATCGTCGAAGGCAAGACCACCCGTGTCCAGGTGTTCAAGGGCTACGTGCTCGGCCGACAGGGCTCCGGACTGCGCGAGACCTTCACCGTGCGGAAGGTCTCCTTCGGCGTCGGCGTGGAGCGCACCTTCCCGGTGCACTCCCCGGTCATCGAGAAGATCGAGGTGGTGGCCCGCGGTGACGTGCGCCGCGCCAAGCTGTACTACATGCGCGACCGCCACGGCAAGGCCGCCCGCATCCGCGAGAAGCGCGAGTCCGCCGTGGCCCGCGCCAAGGGACAGGACGTCGAGGACACCGTCGAGGCCTGAGCCCGGCGCTCACCTCACTCCGCATGCGCAGCAGCCCCGAGATGCCCGAGCACAGCTCGGCGTCTCGGGGCTCTTCGCGTTCTGGGCCCGCAGCCGGGACCCGTCTGCGCCGCTGGGGCGTGCGGGCCGCCGTCGTGCTCGCCGCCGCGCTGCTGATCAGCGCCGTAGTCCGGCTGTTCGTCGTCGACGTCTACACCATCAGCCAGGAGTCCATGGTCCCCACCCTGCACGACGGCGAGCGGGTGGTGGTGGACAAGCGCTACCCCGGCGAGGACGGCGTCCAGCGCGGGGATGTGGTGGTCTTCGACGGAGAGGGCTCCTTCACCCCCTACCGCGGCGGCGGCGCAGCTGAGCGGCTCCTGGAGCAGGTGGGGCACTGGTTCGGCATGAGCTCGCCGTCGGGAGTCTTCGTCAAACGGGTGATCGGCACCGGTGGAGATACGGTGGCCTGCTGCGATGATTCCGGCCGGCTGACGGTCAACGGCGAGCCGGTCCCGGAGGACTACCTCACCGAACCGGTCAGCGCCTCGACACCGGCCTCTGAGCTGAGCTTCGAAGCTGAGGTGCCCCCAGGACGGATGTGGGTCATGGGAGACAACCGGAGGGCATCGGTGGACTCCAGAGACCTGCTCGGCGCCCCGGGCGGCGGTATGATCAGCGAAGACCGCATCATCGGCCGCGCCGTGGAAGTCGTCTGGCCCGTCAGTGATCGCCGCACAGTGGAAGGAGACGGCCCTGAACAGCGCCCCTGAACCGGCCGACGCCGAGGACCCCGCATCCTCGCGGCAGGAGAACTCGGACCACTCGCCAGCACGACGACGCCACCCCGCGGTCAGCTTCCTGGTGGAGCTGGTGACCATTGTGGCCCTGGCGGTGGTGATCTCCTTCATCATCAAGACCTTCTTCCTGCGGGCCTTCTACATCCCCTCAGAGTCCATGCAGCCTACGCTGGAGGTGGACGACCGGATTGTGGTGAACCTGCTCGCCCCGGAGGTGATGGACCTGCACCGCGGAGACGTGGTGGTCTTCGAGGACACCCGGAACTGGTGGGGCTCCGAGCCGAAGCCGGAGACCACCGTGTTCCAGGACGCCCTGGTGTTCATCGGGCTGATGCCGGACACCTCCTCCCACTACGTGGTCAAACGGATCATCGGTATGGAGGGGGACACTGTGGCCTGCTGCGACGAGCAGGGCCGGATCCTGGTCAACGGCGAACCGGTGGACGAGCCCTACCTGTATCCGGGAGACGCGCCGAGCGAAGCCGAGTTCGAAGTGAGCGTGCCGGAGGGCCACGTGTGGCTGATGGGCGACCACCGCTCAGCCTCGGCGGACTCCCGCTCCCACGTGAACGAAGCGGACCAGGGGGCGGTCCCGGTCGATGACGTCATCGGCCGCACCCTGGCCACCGTCTGGCCGATGGACCGCTTCGGAGGCGGGGGATCAGACCGTGAGCCGTTCGCGGAGGTGCCGGAGAGCCCATGACCACCAGCGCCACACTGCTGCCGGAGCTGAAGCTGGCCGCCCAGACCGGGGCACGGTTCATCGCCGGGGTGGACGAGGTCGGCCGCGGTGCACTGGCCGGGCCGGTGACTGTGGGCGTGGTGGTGATGGATCTGCAGGCGCTTCCGGCATCCGTGCGCAGCGCCGGCTGCTGGGAGGCGCTCGACGGAGTGCGCGACTCCAAGCTGCTGACCGCCGCGGCGCGCACCCAGTGGCACCCGCGCATCTGCGAGCACGCTGCGGCGTTCAGCGTCCAGCACCGCAGCGCGGAGGCCATCGATGCCGCCGGGCTGACCGCCGCCCTCTCGGCCGCCGGCCGAGCCGGACTCCGCGAGGTGGAGGCCCAGCTGTCCCGTCCGGTGGATCTGGTGCTCCTCGACGGCGTGCACGACTGGCTCACCGCAGGCGGCTCTGCCCGCGTACACACTCTGGCCAAGGCCGATACGCTCAGCCTCACCGTGGCCTGCGCCTCCGTGCTGGCCAAGGTCGAGCGGGACGAGCTGATGCGGCAGCTGGCAACTGAGCATCCGGACTACGCCTGGGACTCCAATAAGGGCTACGGATCCCCGGCCCACCGGGAGGCCATCCGCGCCCACGGGCCCACCAGCTACCACCGCCGCTCCTGGAACCTGGGAGTCCCCGCCCCAGCAGAAGCCTGAGGCAGGCCGCCCCGCTGCGGGCACGGCACCAGTTTTCCCCTTCCGCACGCAGGCTAGGACGCCGCACCGCGGACTCCACAGTCACAGCAGAACTCAGCGGACCCAGCAGCATCCGCCCGCACTCTGGTGATCAGCGATCACGAGAGGAGGGGGGATGCGTGCCAAAGACCGCACCGGGCTCATCGGCGAGCAGCTGGCCGCCGACTATCTCACCGCCCGCGGACACAGGCTGCTGGCCCGGCGGTGGCGGTCCGCGCGCGGCGAGCTGGACCTGATCACCGTCCACGGGACCGAGCTGGTGGCGGTAGAGGTCAAGACCCGCCGCGGCACCGGCTTCGGGGACCCGTTGGAAGCCGTGGATGAGCAGAAGCTGCGCCGCCTGCACCGACTGCTGGGGGAGTACGCCTCCGGACGCCGGGTGCCGCTGCGCGAGCGGCGGGTCGACGTCGTCGGTGTGCTGCTGGCCGGACAGGGCGAGGACTGCGTGAACATCGAGCACCTGCAGGATGTGCGGCTATGAGTATGGGACGGGCACGCAGCGTGGTGCTGATCGGGATGGAGGGCCACCTGATCGAGGTGGAGGCAGATATCGGCCAGTCGCTGCCGGCCTTTGTGCTGCTGGGGCTGCCCGATGCCGCACTGCGCGAAAGCCAGGAGCGCATCCGCTCGGCGGCCAAGAACGCGGGGCTGCAGCTGCCCCGCCGTCGGCTCACGGTGAACCTGAGTCCCGCCTCGCTGCCCAAGTCCGGCTCCGGGCTGGACCTTGCGATTCTGATGAGCGCCTGGGCCGCCGATGGTCACCTCTCCGGCACCGCAGATGTGATCTTCCTGGCCGAGCTCGGTCTGGACGGGCGGCTGCGGCCAGTGCGCGGGGTGCTGCCAGCCGTGGCCGCAGCCGCAGAGGCCGGCGCCTGCCAGGTGGTGGTCTCCACCGCCAATGCTCAGGAGGCCGCCCTGGTGCCGGGCATCGAGGTTCTGGCCGCGGACCACGTCAGTGATGTGGCAGCAGCATTCGGCGCCCCCGCCGGGCAGCTGAAGGGGCAGTCAGCTGAAGGCCTGCGCCGCGTCTGGGTGCCCAGCACCGCCGCCCACCAAGGCCACGCTCACCGTTCCGAACCGGAGTGCGGCGACCTGGCCGAGGTGCGTGGCCAGGCCGAGGCGCGCTTCGGCCTGGAAGTCGCTGCCGCCGGCGGCCACCACATGATGCTCATCGGCGCCCCCGGGGCGGGGAAGACCATGCTGGCAGAGCGTCTGCCCGGGATCCTTCCTCCCTTGGACGATGCAGAAGCCATGGAGGTCACCGCGATCGCCTCACTGAGCTCCGGGGCCGCCGAGGTCACCCAGCTGCGCCGCACCCCGCCCTATGAGGCGCCGCACCACAGCGCCAGCGCCGCGGCGATCATCGGCGGCGGGCGGAGGATACCGGCACCCGGGGCCATCACCCGCGCCCACCGGGGAGTGCTGTTCCTGGATGAGGCGCCGGAGTTCCAGCGGCATGTGCTCGACGCTCTGCGCCAGCCTCTGGAGACCGGAACCATCTGCCTGCAGCGCGCTGCCGGGCAGGTCACCTATCCGGCGGCATTCCAGCTGGTGCTGGCGGCCAACCCCTGCCCCTGCGGAATGAACGTCGGGCGGGGGAGAGCCTGCACCTGCTCAGCGGCCGAACGCCGAAGCTATCTCTCCCGGCTCTCCGGCCCGCTGCTGGACCGCATTGATGTGCAGATGCAGGTTGAACGCCCACGGTCCGCCGCGGTGAGCCTGAGTGAACAGGAAGAATCCTCCGCCCAGGTGCTGGAGCGAGTCATACAGGCCCGCGGCCAGCAGCGCGAGCGGCTGCAGCCCCAGGGGCTGACCCTCAACAGTCAGGTGCCGCTGCCGATGATGACCAGCTTCATGCGGCTGCCCACCCAGACCACAGCGGCGCTGGACCGGGCACTGGACAGAGCCACCATCTCCCTGCGCGGCTACCTCAGGGTCCTGCGGCTGGCCTGGACCCTCTGCGACCTGGCTGGGCGGCAGCGCCCGGACTCTGACGACGTCGACGCCGCCATGCAGCTGCGGCTCAGCCGCTGAGAGGAGGAGACCACAATGAATCAGAGCACCGGGAGCCCGCCGTGGGCCGAGAGGAGGCTGCGGGTGATGCGCTCCGAGCTGTGCCGTGTGGTGGAGCCCGGCGACCTCATGGGGTGGGCGGCGGTGACCGCCCTCGGGGTGGAGCGGACCCATCAGCTGGCCCTGGGAGGCGAGGAGCCGAGCCCGGGCGAGCAGGAGGCCGCCGCCCGGCAGGCCGCAGAAGCGGGCCTGCGGCGGACTGCGGGACTCCGCGATGCCCTGAAGCGCTGGCGCACCCGCGCCGCCCAGGCCGACGGCGCACGGGACCTAGCGGCTTTGGAGGACTTCGGCGGCGGGCTGCTGATCCCGGAGGATGCCGCCTGGCCGCAGCAGCTGAATGACCTGCAGGCAGCTGCCCCGCTGGGACTGTACTTCCGCTGCCGCGGCAGCGGGCGCAGCACGCATCCCCAGCAGGTCTATGCTGCCGCGGCTGACCGGCTTCCCAGGCCGGGACGGTGCATCGCTGTCGTCGGCGCCCGGGAGATGAGCGACTACGGAGGACAGGTTGCTGCTGAATTGGCGGAGCAGCTGGCGGCGCGGGAGGTGGCGGTCCTCTCGGGCGGGGCCTACGGAGTCGACGCGGCCGCGCACCGGGCAGCCTTGGCCGCGGGGACCTCAGGATTCGCCAGCAGCGTGGCCGTCCTGGCCGGGGGTGCGGACCGGTTCTATCCGGCAGGCAATGAGCCTCTGCTGCGCAGCATTGCCGATCACGGGCTGCTGCTGACCGAGATGGCTCCGGGATCCGCGCCCACACGGCACCGCTTCCTGCAGCGCAACCGGCTCATCGCCGCGCTCGCCGACGCTGTAGTGGTGGTCGAGGCCCGGTGGCGCAGCGGCGCCCTGTCCACCGCCCATCACGCCCTGGAGCTGGGACGGCCTGTCGGAGCGGTTCCCGGCAGCGTCTACTCCGCCAGTTCGGCCGGCTGCCACCGGCTGCTGCAGCAGACGCCGGCCCAGCTGGTCACCGACGCAGCCGAAGTGATGCAGATGGTGGCCGCAGCGGCCCTCGAGCAGGATCCGCTGCCGCTGCCGGAGTCGTCGGCGCAGCGGCACCGGTCGGATCCCGACCCGCTGGAGGGGCTGGGGGAGGCTGAGCGGCGGATCTACGACGCGCTGCCTGCCCGCCGGCTGACCACTGCAGGACGGCTTTCCCAGGTCGCAGGTCTGGCGATGCCCCAGGTGCTGAGCGGGCTGAGCAGGCTGCAGCGGCGCGGACTGGCCGCAGAGACCAACGGGCAGTGGGGCAGAGCCCGTCCGCCTGCGCCGTGAGGCGCCTCCGCGGGCCTAGACTGCGACTATGGCCGACTCATCCGATGCGCCCCAGGACCCGCTGATCGAGGAGTTCGCCGCGCATCTGCAGCACCAGCGGCGACTCTCGGCGCACACAGTGCGCGGCTACACCAGCGACCTCGCCCAACTCAGCGTCCACGCCGGGGGGCTGCGTCGGCTCACCCTGGCCGTGCTGCGCACCTGGCTGGCCCAGCTGCACGCCAGTGGGCTCAGCCGCAGCACCCTGAACCGCAAGACCGCCTCGGTGCGGGCCTTCACCGCCTGGGCACACCGCCGCGGCCACCTCACCGAGGACCCAGCCGTTCGGCTGGCCTCAGCGTCCAGGGGCAGCCGACTGCCGGATGTGCTGCAGGCTCAGCACATCGATGAGCTGACGGCCGCACTCAGCGCCCGCCGTGAGGCATTGGAGGCCGCTGCGAATCCGGACCAGGTGAGCTGGGCTCTGGCGGTGCGGGACGAGACCATGGTGGAGGTGCTCTACGCCACCGGCATCCGGGTCTCCGAACTGGTCGGTCTGAACCAGGACTCTGTGGACCATCAGCGCCGGACCCTGCGGGTGCTCGGCAAGGGTCGCCGGGAACGAGTGGTGCCTTTCGGCGTCCCTGCGCAGCGGGCGCTGCAGCGGTGGGGCGAAAAGGCCCGGCCGCTGCTGGTGGGGGAGGAATCCGCCCAGGCGCTCTTCCTGGGCAGGCGGGGCCGCCGAGTGGATGTGCGGGTGGTGCGCCGCGTGGTCGATCAGGCGCTGGGCGCCCTTGGAACCACCTCAGCCCGGGGGCCGCATGCCCTGCGGCATACCGCCGCAACCCATCTGCTCGACGGCGGCGCGGACCTGCGCACCGTCCAAGAGATGCTCGGGCACAGCTCGCTGGCGACTACCCAGATCTACACGCATGTCTCGGCCGAGAAGCTGGCAGCGGCCTACAGCCAAGCCCATCCGCGTGCCTGAGGGTGCCCACGCACAGGCTTCCTGTTAACATGAGAGCGCATCCTTCCACGCAGATGTGCCCATCGGACGTAGGGGAAGACGTACCGAGAAGCACACGTGGAGGATGGATATGGCTGAATACATCGCCCAGGGAACCGGGACGCAGGGTGTGCTGCACATCCACTCGGCTCCTGCCGCGCTCTGCCCACACATCGAATGGGCCGTGTCGTCAGTGGTGGACTCCCGTGTGGAGTTCGCCTGGACGCCGCAGCCTGCCGCGCCCGGAACCCACCGCGCCGAACTGACCTGGCGCGGCAGCCCCGGCCTGGGCGCCAAACTCGCCTCCACGCTTCGCGGGCTGGCGCATCTGCGCTTTGAAGTGACTGAGGATCCTTCGCCCGGCCACGACGGCTCCCGCTGGTCCCATACTCCGGATCTGGGCATCTTCCACGCCACTATCGACACCCACGGAAACATCATGGTCTCCGAGGACCGCATCCGCTACGCCTACGAGCTGGGCGCCGGCGACCCCACAGTGATGTACCAGGAGCTGTCCCTGGCCCTGGGCGAAGCATGGGATGAGGAGCTGGAACCCTTCCGACACGCCGCCGAAGGAGCGCCGGTGCGCTGGCTCAGCAGCGTCGGCTGAGACGGCTCGCCGCAGAATCCTCCACCTGCGGCGCTGACAACGCACAAGAGGGGGCACCCGCCGCATTATGGCGAGTGCCCCCTCTTGAGCGTGTCTGAGGTCCGTCAGCTCTCTGTCGGCAGGCGGGCGGGCCTCACACAGTCCGAAAGGCCACCACCGCGTTGTGGCCGCCGAACCCGAAGCTGGAGCAGATGCCCACCTGGTCCTGGGACCCCAGCTCCCGCGGAGCACCGGTGACCACATCCAGCGGGATCTCCGGATCCTGAGTCTCCAAGTTGATCGTCACCGGTGCTTTCCGGTCGGCCAGGGTCTTGACCGTCAGCACCGCCTCGACCGCGCCGGCGGCCCCCAGCAGATGCCCGGTCTGGGACTTGGTGGCCGATACGCAGATGTTCTCCAGATGGTCGCCGAAGGCCGCCTTCATCGCGGTGTACTCCGGAATATCACCCACCGGGGTGGAGGTGGCGTGCGCGTTGACGTGAGTGACGTCCTCGACCGCAGCCGAGGCCGAGGCCAGCGCCTTGCGCAGCGCGCGAGTAGCACCCAGGCCCTCAGGGTCCGGGGCGGTGATGTGATGCGCATCAGAGGTCACGCCTCCGCCGGCCAGCTCCGCGTAGACAGTGGCTCCGCGGGCTGCAGCATGCTCCTCGGTCTCAATGACCAGCGCACCGGCGCCCTCGCCCATGACAAAACCGTCGCGGTCGACGTCGTAGGGACGGGAGGCCGCAGCCGGATCGTCATTCCGCCGGGAGAGCGCCTGCATATTGGCGAAGGCCGCCAGCGGCAGCGGATGGATCGCGGCCTCGGTGCCTCCGGCAAGCACCACATCGGCATCGCCGTTGTGCAGCAGGTCCAGGGCCATGATCAGCGCCTCCACGCCGGAGGCGCAGGCTGAGACCGCGGTGCGAGCCCCTGCCCGGGCGCCGATGTCCAGGCTGATGGCTCCGGCTGCGCCATTGGGCATCAGCATCGGCACCGTCATCGGCAGCACCCGGCGCGGCCCCTTGTTCCGCAGAGTGTCCCAGGAGTCCAGCAGCGTCCAGACCCCGCCGATCCCGGTGGCGAAGCTGACCCCGACCCGTTCGCCGTCGAGGTCAGCCCCGTCCAGACCGGCATCCGCCCAAGCCTCCCGCGCGGCAACCACGCCGAACTGGGTGGAGCGGTCCATCCGCTTGATCTCCGGGCGGGAGAGCACCTCAGCAGGCTCAGCGGCGACTTCGGCGGCGAAGGTCACCGGCAGCTGGTACTCCTGGACCCAGTCGTACTCAAGGGTCTTCGCGCCGGAAGTTCCAGTCAGCGCGTTCTCCCACGTGGTCGGCACGTCCCCGCCGATGGGGGTGGTGGCACCGAGACCGGTGATGACGAGTCGGCGTGACATGGAGCTCCTTTCGGCGGGCTGAGATCAGCCCTGAGCGTTTGCGATGTAGTCGACGGCGTCGCCGACGGTGGTGAGGTTCTTGACCTCTTCGTCGGGGATCTTCACGTCGAACTTCTCTTCGGCGTTGACCACGATGGTCATCATCGAGATGGAGTCGATATCCAGGTCCTCGGTGAAGGACTTGTCCAGCTGGACCTCATCGGTCTCCAGGCCGGTCTCCTCCTCCACAATCTCCGCGAGGCCTGCGAGGATCTCATTCTTGTCAGCCACTGGGTTTCCTTTCGGTTGTGTGATCGGGGAATGGGCAAAATCTGCGCCGGAGCCAGCCTATGGGATCCGGATCACCTGGGCGCCGTAGACCAGGCCCGCGCCGAAGCCGATCTGCAGAGCATAGCCGCCGCGGATCTCCGGGTGCTCACTGCGCAGCCGGTGCAGCGCCAGCGGGATGGAAGCCGCCGAGGTGTTGCCGGAGTCGACGATGTCGCGTCCGATCAGCACGGTCTCGGGCAGCTTCAGCTGTTTGGCCAGTTCATCGATGATCCGCATATTGGCCTGATGCGGAACGAAGGCTGTTAGGTCCGCAGCGCTGATCCCAGCTGTCTCCAGGGCCTGCTTGGCCACCTTGGCCATCTCCCACACCGCCCAGCGGAAGACGGTCTGCCCGTCCTGGCGCAGCGTCGGCCACAGCCGCTGCTCGGGATCCATCAGCTGGGAGGCGTCCCCGCTGGTGTGGGCGTCGAACAGAGCGTCACGAAGTCGCAGCAGCGAGTTGTTCATGGAGACTGCGCTCCACTTCTCACCGTTGGAGCCCAGCACCGAGGGGGAGATCCCGGGCGTCTCCGAGGGGCCCACCACCACAGCGCCGGCGCCGTCGCCGAGCAGGAAGGAGATGGAGCGTTCATGGTTGTCGATGAAGTCGCTGAGCTTCTCCACCCCGACCACCAGCACATACTCGGCGGCCCCGGAGCGCACCAGCGCGTCTGCCTGCCCGATGCCGTAGCAGAAACCGGCGCAGGCGGCGGAGATGTCGAAGGCCGCGGCCGGAGTGGCGCCGAGACGGTGCGCCAGATCAGCGGCCGCCGAAGGGGTCTGGTAGGGGTGGGTCACCGTGGAGACGACGACGGCGCCCAGCTGGCTGCCGTCGATACCGGCGTCCTGCAGCGCCTCGCGAGCCGCGTCATAGGACATGTCCACCACTGAGACGTGCGCAGGTGCCCGACGACGGGTGACGATGCCGGTGCGCTGGCGGATCCACTCATCGGAGGAGTCGATCCACTGGCAGATCTGCTCGTTGTCCACCACTACCTCGGGCCGGTGGACGCCCAGGCCGAGCACAGCGGTCCCGGCGACGGGGGAGGTCTGGGCCAGCGGGGCGGAGGGAGCGGCTGTCACGTCAGTGGGCCTTTCGTTGTCAGGGAGCAGATCAGCGGGTGTGCTCGTCGATGAACTCTGCGGCGCGTTCCACATCCTCGGGGGAGGTGACGGCGAAGGACTCGACGCCGCGCAGGCCGCGCTTGGCCAGCCCCACCAGAGTACCGCCGGGCAGCAGCTCCAGGATGCCGGTGACTCCAGTCTCGCGCATGGTCTCCATGCACTTGTCCCAGCGGACGGGGCGGGTGACCTGATCCACGATCCTGCTCAGCGCCTCGGCTCCGGAGGAGACCCGGACGCCGTCGCGGTTGGAGAGCAGCCCGGTGCCCGGATCGGCCGGCTGAACCTGCGCCGCCTCCTGCTCCAGTGCGGTGCGCGCCTCCGCCATGTAGTCGGTGTGGAAAGCCCCGGCGACTTTCAGCGGGACGATGCGGGCGCGGGCCGGGGGGGTCTCGGCCAGCTGCTGCAGCGCCTGCTCAGATCCTGCGGCGACCACCTGGCCGGGTGCGTTCACATTCGCGGCGGCGAGTCCGGCGGCTTCGATGGCGGCCTGGACGTCCTCCTCTTTGCCGCCCAGGACTGCGGCCATACCGGTTGCTTCTGCGGCCGCGGCCTCAGCCATCGCAGAGGCGCGGACTCCGATCAGCCGCCCGGCCTGGGCGCGGGTGATCACTCCGGCCAGGGCCGCTGCGGGGATCTCACCCACCGAGTGGCCCGCCACCAGCGCCTTGGGGCCGAACGAGGCCACACGCTCCGGGCTCAGCCCCAGCGCCTGGGCGCTGAGCAGCGATGCCGCCACAATCAGGGGCTGAGCCACCGCCGTGTCCCGGATGGTCTCCTCATCGGAGCTTGTGCCGTGCACGCGCAGGTCGGTTCCGGCGGCGTCGGAGAATTCGTCGATCAGCTCCGCGGCACCCTCGGCCTGCAGCCAGGGGCTGAGCAGTCCGGGTGTCTGGGAGCCCTGTCCTGGGCAAACGATCGCTAGCACAGTCTCCACTGTCCCATCTTCCGGTGGCCGGCGTCCCCCGTGGCGGTGACCACGTCGCCCGCGGGACGTTGTAGCTTCCCTACAAATCTCATCACAGCCGTCCCAGGGCGAGTGCGGTCTGCAGAACGTAGGCGTCCCGCGGCTCCATAGGGTCCCAGCCGGTGATCTCGGTGACCCGCTTCAGGCGGTACCGCACAGTGTTGGTGTGCACATACAGCTCCCGCGCGGTGGCCTCCAAGGAGTGGCCGGCATGCACGTAGGCCTCCACCGTCTCCAGCAGGCTGTGGCCGGCCTCCGCGAGCGCCCGGTAGACGCTGCCGACCAGTGCCTGCTTGGCGTGCTGATCCCCGGCAAGGGCACGTTCGGGAAGCAGGTCTTCGGCGGCCACGGGTTTCGGTGCCCGGGTCCAGGCGGGTGCAGCCGAGCAGCCGGCGAAGACCGACTGCGCGCAGCGGGACGCCTGCGCAATGGGGCCCTCATGACGGCCGTAGACCACTGCGCCCTCGCCGAAGTGCGGCAGCATCCGCTCCAGACCCTCCTGCAGCGAGGAGACCCCGCCCAGCAGCAGGATGAGCCGGTCGCCCTGGACGCCCACCACCGCGTCGGCGGAGAACCTGATGCACTGGCGGCGCAGGTGAGACATGAACACCGCATCGGCCTGATCAGGGGCCGGCCCGATGATCACCACAATCTCGCTTTGGCTCTGCCACCCCACGGCCGCGGCGCGGGAGGCGATCTGCTCCGGCGGCTCGCCGCGCAGCACGGCGTCCACCAGCAGCGCCTCCAGGCGGGAGTCCCAGGCTCCGCGCGATTCGGCGGCGCGGGCATAGACATCGGCGATGGCGAAGGCCACTTCCCGCGAGTAGCGCAGCACGGCTTCGAGCATCAGCTGCCGGTCCGCATCGGGCATCAGACCCGGCAGGCGCTGCTCGACCGTCTCCACGATGGTGCGGATCAGCTGCAGAGCCCGCTGCAGGGAGATGGTGCGCATCAGATCGGTCGGTGCCGGTCCGAGCAGCTCGTTGACCAGCGGCAGCGACCGGGAGGCAGGGTCCTGCAGCCAGTTGACCAGGCCCTGGATGCCGCGCTGGGCGATCAGCCGCAGGGAGGCGCGCTCCTCGGTGCTGAGCTGCTTGTACCAGGACAGCTGCTCCTCCAGGTGCCTGCCCACTGTGGTGGTCAGGGGTCCGGAGTGCGCTCGCAGCACCTCCAGCGCCTCCTCGGAGACCTGTACGGCAGGAGGGAGTCTGCCGGTGTCGACGCTCATGTGAAGAGAGATTACTTTGTGCGGTCCCTACAAACAACGACGTCGGCCCCCGTCCCGCTTCAGCGGTCCAGGGGCCGACGTCATACCGACCGAGAGCGTGGCGGGGTTTCCCCACCCGCGGAACCTCTTCAGGTGTGATGGTCGGCAAGGCTTTGCCGGCCGAGAGCGTGGCGGGGTTTCCCCACCCGCGGAACCAGCGCGGAACCAGCTTAGGCGTCGCCGCCGCTGGTGCCGGAGGTTCCGGCGTTGGGGTTGGTGAGGTCGTATTTCTCCATGGCTTGGGCGGCTTTTTTGTTCTTGCCCAGCATCTGCAGGGCTCGGACCACCATGGAGTGGGCATCGATTTTGAAGTGCCGCCGTGCGGCGGCGCGGGTGTCGGAGAATCCGTAGCTGTCGGTGCCCAGGGTGGCGAACTCGTTGGGGATGAACTGGCGGATCTGGTCCGGCACGGCGGTGGTGTAGTCGGTGGTGGCGATGATCGGGCCTTCTGCGCCTTCAAGCTGGCGGGTGACGAAGGGGGTTTCGGGTTCCCGCCCGGGGTCGAGCATCGCGCTCTGCTCGACGTCCAGGGCTTGGCGGCGCAGCTGGTTCCAGCTGGTCACGCTCCACACATCGGCGGCTACGCCCCAGTCATCGGCCAGGATCTGCTGGGCCTCCAGGGCCCAGGGCACTGAGACCCCGGATGCCAGCAGCTGGACCTTCTCGCCGTCGATCTCAGCGGACTTGAGCCGGTAGATCCCGCCGATGAGCCCCTCGACGTCGAGGTCTTCGGGCTCTGGCAGGTGGGTGACCGGCTCGTTGTAGACGGTCAGGTAGTACATCAGGTTGTGGTCGCCGTCGTGGTCTCCATACATCTCATAGAGCCCGTGACGGATGATGTGGCCGATCTCGTAGCCGAAGGCCGGGTCGTAGTGCTTGACCGCCGGGTTGGTTGAGGCCAGCAGCGGGGAGTGGCCATCGGCGTGCTGTAAGCCCTCACCGGTCAGGGTGGTGCGCCCGGCGGTGGCACCGATGATGAACCCGCGGGCCATCTGGTCCGCGGCTGCCCAGAACGAGTCGCCGGTGCGCTGGAACCCGAACATCGAGTAGAAGATGTAGAACGGCACCATCGGCTCGCCATGGGTGGCGTAGCTGGTCCCAGCGGCGGTGAACGCCGCGGTCGCTCCGGCCTCATTGATCCCGGGGTGCAGCAGCTGGCCCTGGGCGGATTCCTTATAGGCCAGCATCAGCTCCCGGTCCACCGAGAGGTAGTTCTGCCCCTTGGGGTTATAGATCTTCGCGGTGGGGAAGAAGCTGTCCATCCCGAAGGTGCGGGCCTCATCGGGCACGATCGGCACGATCCGGGAGCCGAACTCCTTATCCCGCATCAGGTCTTTGAGCAGCCGCACAAACGCCATAGTGGTGGCTGCCTTCTGCTTGCCCGAGCCCTTCCTGGTCCCGGCATAGGCCTTCTCCCCGGGCAGCGGCAGCGTATTGGCGCTCACCCGGCGCTGCGGCACCGGGCCGCCGAGCTCCTTACGCCGCTGGCGCATGTAGACGATCTCCTCAGCCTCCTCACCGGGGTGGTAGTAGGGCACCTGGTAGGGGTCAGCCTCAATCTGCTCATCACTGATCGGGATGCGCAGAGTATCGCGGAACCGCTTGAGATCCTCCACGGTGAGCTTCTTCATCTGATGCGTCGCATTGCGGCCCTCAAAGCTGGGACCCAGCCCATAGCCCTTAATCGTCTGAGCCAGGATCACCGTGGGCCTGCCCTTGGTCTCCACCGCGGCCTTATAGGCGGCATAGACCTTCTGATAGTCATGCCCGCCGCGCTTGAGCCCCCAGATCTCATCGTCAGACATATCAGCGACCATCGCCTTGGTCTTCTCGCTGCGGCCGAAGAAATGCTCCCGCACAAACTCGCCGGACTCGGCCTTATAGGTCTGATAGTCCCCATCGAGGGTCTCGTTCATGATCCGCACCAGCTCGCCGTCATCATCCTTGGCCAGCAGCTGGTCCCACTCACGGCCCCACAGCACCTTGATCACGTTCCAGCCAGCCCCGCGGAAGAAGGCCTCCAGCTCTTGGACGATCTTGCCGTTACCGCGCACCGGACCGTCCAGACGCTGCAGATTGCAGTTGATCACAAAATGCAGATTGTCCAGCTTCTCATTGGCCGCCAGATGCAGCAGACCCCGGGACTCCGGCTCATCCATCTCACCATCACCCAGAAACGCCCACACGTTCTGATCCGAGGTGTCCTTAATCCCCCGGTGGTGCAGATACCGGTTGAACTGAGCCTGATAGATCGCATTCATCGGCCCCAGACCCATCGACACCGTGGGGAACTGCCAGAAATCCGGCATCAGCCGCGGATGCGGATACGAGCTCAACCCATACGGAGCCTTCGACACCTCCTGACGGAACCCATCCAGATGCTGCTCAGACAGCCGGCCCTCCAAATACGCCCGGGCATAGTTCCCCGGCGAGGAGTGCCCCTGGAAGAACACCTGATCCCCACCACCAGGATGATCCTGACCGCGGAAGAAATGATTCAGCCCCACCTCATAGAGCGTGGCCACCCCGGCATAGGAGGAGATATGACCACCCACAGCCACATCCTCACGCTGAGCCCGGTGGACCATCACCGCAGCATTCCACCGCAGAATCCGCCGATACCGGCGCTCCATCTCCTCATCACCAGGAAACTCCGGCTCCTGATCAGCCGGAATCGTGTTCACATAATCAGTAGTGGTCACCATCGGCACACCGATGGACTTCGCACCAGCACGCTGCAGCAGCGTACGAATAATGTACTCCGCCCGCTCAGTGCCATGAACCTCCACCAACTGGTCAAAAGACTCCAACCACTCAGAAGTCTCCTCCGGGTCCATATCCGGCAACTGATCAACCAGGCCACTGCGAATATGTGAGGTCTCTTCACCAGCGCTCATCGGTGCGGCACCTTTTCTTCTCGGTCGTTCGTCGGGCCCTGGGTGGCAGGGCCGACACAGTCCATTCGGGCAGCGCCCAGCGCGGGGTCTCCGCTGCGGGCGTTTTCTGACGTCACTCTACCTGCTGGCTCCGGTGTTGCACTTCCCGGGGCCTGCAGAATCCGCGTAACGTTAGGTGTGTGGAATCGAAGTACGACGCCGCCACCAATGTGGTAGACCAGACCAACCTTCTCGGCGAGCTGGGCCTGCGGCCTGACTCCCTGGTGCAGGAGATCGGAGTCGACGACGACGTCGACGACCGGCTGCGAGACGCGCTGGAGGATCAGCTGGATGAGCCCCTGATCGACGAGGACGAGCAGGAAGTTGTCGACGCCGTGCTGCTGTGGTTCCGGGAGGGCGATGACGACCTCACCGACGCGCTGGTGGATGCGCTGACCACACTGGATGACAACGGCGTGGTGTGGCTGCTGACCCCGCGCTCGGGGCGCAGCGGTTATGTGCCGCCGGTGGAGATTCAGGATGCCGCCCCCAACGCGGGACTGCATGTGACCTCCTCTGCCGGGGTGAGCGCCAACTGGGCCGCCACCCGGCTGGTGCACCGCAAGTCCTAGGCTTAAACCCCCTGATGCCGGCCCTCACCCCGCCGAAAGGCCCCGAGAGCGGTGCCGCGGCGCCCGCATTAGGGGTGCCCAACCAGTACGGGGAGCAGGTGGAGTTGCAGCAGCTGCAGGGCGGTCCGGCGCTGGTGATGTTCTACCCCTTTGCCTTCAGCCGCATCTGCGGCGGCGAGCTCGGGGAGCTGGTTCGCAGCTGGGACCGGGTGCGCCGGCTGGGGGCGCAGGTGGCCGCGGTCAGCTGCGATTCCGTCCACACTCTGCGGGCCTACGCCGAGGAGCTGCGCTCTCAGGCAGCGGGGGAGCTGGAGGGTCTGCACCTGCTCAGCGACTTCTGGCCCCACGGGGAGGTCTGCCGCCGCTACCAGGCCTTCAACCCTGACCGCGGCGCACCGCACCGGGTCAGCGTCCTGCTGGATGCCGACTCCACCGTCCGGCACGTGATCGTCTCTGCCGATGACCAGCCGCGCAGCCTGAGCCGGACCCTGCGGGCGCTGGGGGAGGCAGCCGGCGAACAGCGCTGATTCCGTCCCGGGGGCTCTGCCGCCGTAGAGTGTCAACGATGTCCTCCCGCACTTCGAGCCGGCTGATGCTGCTGGTCACAGTTCTGGTGGTGGCAGCCAATCTCCGGCCGGCCATCACAGTGGTGGGTCCCCTCATCGAAACGGTGGGCGCCGACACCGGCCTGACCCCCACGGCGCTGGGCCTGCTGGGTTCGATTCCCATCATCGCCTTCGCCGCCGTCTCGCCCTTCGTGCATCTGCTCGGCGTCCGCTTCGGGCTGGAGCGCACCATCTTCGTCTCGCTGCTGGTGCTGACCGCCGGCACGCTGCTGCGCTCGGCCTCGGGCCTGCTGCCCGGGGGTGATTCCGAGGCGGCAGGGGAGGGCTGGCTGGCGGTGCTGCCGCTGTATGCCGGCACCGCACTGCTGTCGGCGGCGATCGGTGTGGGCAATGTTCTGGTGCCAGCAGTGGTCAAACGTGACTTCCCGGACCGAGTGGCGCTGATGACCGGCGTCTATACAGCCGCCCTGGTGGCCGCAGCCGCCAGCTTCTCCGCCGCAGCAGTCCCACTGGCCGAATGGCTGGGCTGGGAGGGCGCCTTCGGCTCGGCGGCAGCACTGGCTCTGGCAGCCGCCGCGGTCTGGGCGCTGCGCGGCCGTCCCTGCGACGACGGCGCCGACGAGGTGCCGCTCAGCAGCACGCCGGCGCCCAGCTCCCTGCTGCGTCAGCCGCTGGCCTGGCAGGTCACCCTGTTCTTCGGGCTGCAGTCCACCCTGTTCTACGTGCTGCTGACATGGTTCCCGGCCGTCCAGACCTCCCACGGCATCGGTGAGGCTCAGGCCGGATACTGGCTGGGGCTCTTCCAGGCCATCGGGGTGGTGGCGAGCCTGGTGATCGGGCAGGTGCTGCAGCGCAGCCGTGATCAGCGGATCGTCGCCGCAGCAGTGGCCGGCTTCATGATCATCGCACTGGCCGGCATGATCTTGGCCCCAGCTCTGATGCCGCTGTGGGCGCTGAGCGGCGGCATCTCCTCCGGCTCGTCGCTGATGCTGGGGCTGACCTTCATTTCGCTGCGCGCATCCAGCCCCACACAGGTCGGCCGGCTCTCCGGCATGGCCCAGGGATTCGGCTATCTGCTGGCTGCCGCCGGTCCCGTTCTGGCCGGAATGCTCTACGAGGCTGTCGGTTCGTGGACGCCGGTGCTGCTGTGCGCGCTGGCGGTGGCCGTGGCGCAGCTGGTGATGGGCCTGCTGGCCGGACGAAGCGTCCAGCTGCGCAGTTAGGATGGCCACCATGGCAGCACGAGGTACCCGGCGCACGGGCAGGCAGGTGGCAGGGCAGGCGGAGGCCACCAGCTTCCGCACTGTGGAGCCGAAGAGCATTGTGCTGCTGCGCGGCCCCGAGGACTATGTGGCAGCCCGCGCCCTGGACAGAATCAAATCTGCCCTCAAGGCCGACCATCCGGACCTCGAATACACGCGGCTGGACGTCGCCGAGGCTTCCACCGGGGAGCTGACCACCCTGACCTCACCGTCACTGTTCGGCGAGCCTCGGCTGATTCTGGCTGAGGACTTGGCCCAGATGTCGGAGGCTTTCCTCGACGACGCCATGGCGTTTCTGGAAGAAGCCGCCGATGAGGAGGTCACTCTGGTGCTGCGGCACAGCGGCGGCACCCGGGGCAAGAAGCTCCTCGACGCCGTCTCCCGGGCGGCCGGTTCGGGCCGGGCAGCGGTGGTGGACTGCTCAGCGGTCAAAGGCGATGCCGACAAGCTGGACTTCGTCCGCGCCGAGTTCCGCGCAGCCTCCCGCACTATCCACCCCGACGCCGCCCGCGCGCTGGTGGCCGCAGCCGGCTCCACGCTCTCTGACCTGGGAGGCGCCTGCCGGCAGCTGATGCGTGACCTGCCCGGGGAGATCACAGCCGAGCATGTGGACCGCTACTTCGGCGGACGTGTGGAGGCCAGCGCCTTCAAAGTGGCCGACGCCGCGTTCGAGGGGCGCCGCGACGCTGCCACCAGGCTTTACCGGCACGCTGTGGCCACCGGAGTGGCGCCTGTGGCGATCACCGCAGCCTTAGCGCGCAAGGGGCGCCAGATCGCCGCCCTGGTGGATCACCGCGGCCGGACCGATCAGCTTGCCTCGGCGCTCAGCCTGCCGCCGTGGCAGCTGAAGCAGGCCGCTGAGACGGCTCGCCGCTGGACCCCGCTGGCCGCCGCCGAGGCCGTCGAGGCCATCGCCCAGGCAGATGCAGAGGCCAAAGGGGTCTCGCGCACTCCGGAGTATGCGGTCGAGCGCGCCATCGCGGCCGTGGCCACAGCTGCCGGGCGCTGAGCCTGTCAGCGGCCGCCGCGGCAGCGCCCGCCGCTCGTCGTCGAGCCGCGCTGCCGACGCCGCGCACCCACCCTGCGCTCCCGCCGCCCGCCCACGCTGCGCGCCGCCGTCGTGCCTGTGCTTCAGTGCCCGGCGGCGTCTGCTCATCCCGGTGAAATCTGCTAAAATTTAGGGCTAGTGTCTACGGCCCGCTGCGGGCCATGCACTGCCTGACGACGGAACAACAGCGTCGCGCGCTCATGGGTCCCTCTGCCTGAAGAGCCTGCGGCGAATCGCCATGGTGCCCCACACCACTGAAGTCTTCACCCGTCGCACGCGTGACAGCGCGGCTCAGGCAGCGCAGGTCATGACAAACTCGACGAAGGAACACACGTGGCAAACATCAAGTCCCAGAAGAAGCGCATCCTCACCAATGAGAAGCGCCGCCGGCGCAACCAGGCCGTGAAGTCGGAGCTGAAGACCGCGGTGAAGAAGGTCCGCACCGCCGTGGCCGCAGGCGATAAGGACGCCGCCGTCGCGGCACAGCGTGAGGCCGCGCGCAAGCTGGACAAGGCCGTCTCCAAGGGCGTGATCCACAAGAACCAGGCCGCCAACCGCAAGTCCGGCCTGGCCGCCAAGGTCCAGAGCCTCTGAGTCATCCCGACGGCGGCGGGGGAACGCGCAAGGATGTGAACCCGCCCGCCGAACCAGCCGAAGGCCCTGCACTGACCAGGTGCGGGGCCTTCGCCGTAGGATAGAACCTCAGACCACTCAGCCGACCACAAGGGGCGTGCCACACCGTGTCACCGAAGGCCAGCACTGCACTGGTGCCTGCCGCCACCGATCCCAGCGCTATCCGCAACTTCTGCATCATTGCGCATATCGACCATGGCAAATCCACGCTCGCTGACCGTATGCTTCAGCTCACCGGCGTGGTGGAGCCGCGGCGGATGAAGGACCAGTACCTGGACCGGATGGACATCGAGCGGGAGCGTGGCATCACCATCAAGTCCCAGGCGGTTCGTATGCCCTGGGAGTTCGCCGGCGAGACCTTCGCCTTCCACATGATCGACACCCCAGGTCACGTGGACTTCAGCTATGAGGTCTCCCGCTCCCTGGCCGCCTGCGAGGGCGCCCTGCTGCTGGTGGACGCCGCTCAGGGGATCGAGGCGCAGACGCTGGCGAATCTGTACCTGGCCATGGAGCATGACCTGGCCATCATCCCGGTGCTGAACAAGATCGACCTGCCCGCGGCCATGCCGGACAAATACGCCGAAGAGCTGGCTCACCTGATCGGCTGCGAGCCCGGCGATGTGCTGCGGGTCTCCGGCAAGACCGGCGAGGGCGTGGAGGAGCTGCTGGACCGCATCGTGGCGGAGATTCCGCCGCCTGAGGGCGACGCCGAGGCCCCGGCCCGGGCCATGATTTTCGACTCGGTCTATGACACCTACCGCGGAGTGGTGACTTTCGTCCGCGTGGTGGACGGCCGGCTCTCGCACCGCGAGAAGATCCAGATGATGTCCACCGGGGCCACCCATGAGCTGCTGGAGATCGGGGTCTCCTCGCCTGAGCCGGAGGCCACCAAGGGTCTCAGTGTGGGCGAGGTGGGGTATCTGATCACCGGTGTGAAGGATGTGCGGCAGTCGAAGGTCGGTGACACCGTCACCTCGCAGTCCCGCCCGGCTGAGCAGATCATCGGCGGCTATGAGGAGCCGCGCCCCATGGTCTTCTCCGGGCTGTTTCCCATCGACGGCTCCGACTTCCCGGTGCTGCGTGAGGCGCTGGAGAAGCTGCAGCTCAATGATGCCGCCCTGAACTTCGAGCCCGAGACCTCCACGGCGCTGGGCTTCGGCTTCCGTGTGGGCTTCCTGGGGCTGCTGCACCTGGAGATCACCCGGGAGCGACTGGAGCAGGAGTACAACCTGGACCTGATCTCCACCGCACCGAATGTGATCTACCACGTCACCGACGAGTCCGGGGTCACCCACGAGGTCACCAATCCCAGCGAGTTCCCCGAAGGGAAGATCGCCGAGATCCGCGAACCGGTGGTGGACGCCACCATCATTGTGCCGGCCGAGTTCATCGGCGCGGTCATGGAGCTGTGCCAGTCCCGCCGCGGCACCATGGACGGGATGGACTACCTCTCGGAGGAGCGGGTGGAGATCCGCTACACCATGCCGCTGGCAGAGATCGTGTTCGACTTCTTCGACCAGCTGAAGTCCCGCACCAAGGGCTACGCCTCCCTGAACTGGCAGGGCACCGGTGAGCAGACCGCGGACCTGGTCAAGGTGGACATCCTGCTGCAGGGCGACAAGGTCGATGCCTTCAGCGCCATCACCCACCGCGACCACGCCTACTCCTACGGGGTGAAGATGGCCACCAAGCTCAAGGAACTGATCCCGCGCCAGCAGTTCGAGGTCCCCATCCAGGCGGCCATCGGTTCACGCATCATCGCCCGCGAAAACATCCGCGCCATCCGCAAGGACGTCCTCTCCAAGTGCTACGGCGGCGATATCAGCCGCAAGCGCAAACTGCTGGAGAAGCAGAAAGAGGGTAAGAAGCGGATGAAGATGGTCGGCACTGTGGAGGTCCCGCAGGAGGCCTTCATCGCGGCGCTGAGCTCCGAGGAGGGCAACGCCAAGGACAAGGCGAAGAAATGAGCCGCCCCGAGCCATTCCCCCCGCTGAGCCCGCCCAGGCCCGGCGGCGTCGTCGTACCCCTGTCCGCGGAAGACTGATGCCCTCGGTCCTGCCACCCGGCGACCCGATGCCTGCCGACGGTTCGCTGCCCGAAGCCGTCCGGGCGGACCTGGCGTCCCGGACCGACCGGCCGTTCGGCCTGTATGTGCACATTCCCTTCTGCCAGGTGCGGTGCGGGTACTGTGACTTCAACACCTACACAGCCGAGGACTTGGGTCCCGGCGCCTCCCGGCAGTCCTATCCGGACACGCTGATCCGCGAGCTGGAGTTCGCCGCAGAGACCCTGCAGGCCGCCGGCGCGCCGCAGCGCCAGCTGGACACCGTGTTCTTCGGCGGAGGCACCCCCACGCTGCTGCCGGCCGAGGAGCTGGCACGCATACTGGCGGCAGCGCGGGAGCTCTTCGGCCTGACCCCAGGGGCGGAGGTGACCACGGAGGCCAATCCGGACACGATGACCGAAGCCTCTGCCGGTGTGCTGGCAGAAGCCGGGTTCACCCGTGTCAGCCTGGGCATGCAGTCGGCCGTTCCCCATGTGCTGGCCACACTGGACCGCACCCACAATCCGGAGAATGTGCCTGCGGCCCACCAGACCCTCCGCTCTGCAGGGCTGCAGACATCCCTGGACCTGATCTACGGCACCCCGGGGGAGAGCCTGGGGGACTGGGAGCACAGCCTGCGCAGCGTCCTGCAGCTGCGACCAGATCACGTATCGGCCTACTCACTGATCGTGGAGGAGGGCACTGCCCTGTCTGCGCAGATCAGACGCGGTGTGCTGGAGGACATTGATGCCGATGATCAGGCGGACAAATACCTGCTGGCCGATGAGCTGCTCACCGCGGCCGGCTACGCCTGGTACGAAGTCTCCAACTTCTCCACCGGGGAGGAGACCCGCTCGCGGCACAACCTGCACTACTGGCAGGACACGGACTGGTGGGGTGCCGGCCCCGGTGCGCACTCGCATCTGGCCGGGATGCGCTGGTGGAATGTGAAGCACCCGGCGGCCTACGCCCAGCGGCTGCACGCCGGAGCCTCCCCGGGGCACGGCCGCGAGATCCTCGACGACGACGCCAAAGTGCTGGAGCATCTGATGCTGCGGCTGCGCATCGCCGAAGGCCTCGAGATCGCCGAGTACAACGCCCTGCCGCAGCTGGGCCCCAGCGCCGCCGAACCCATCTCAGACCGACTGATCGCCGAACTGGTCAAGGAGGGCCTGCTGGAGGAGGAGGCGGCCCAGCCCAGCGCTGCGCACCCTGCCGGCCGCGCCGTGCTGACTCTGCAGGGCCGCCTGCTGGCGGATGCGGTCACCCGCCGGCTGCTGGGCTGAGGAGGGACCCGTGGGCCCCGGACGGCCAGCCGCCGCCTGCCCCGGCTGGGTTGATGAGCGGCCGGACGCAGGGGCCCAGACGGCCATCCGCCGCCCGCCCCGGCACGTTACGTGCCGAAAGGGCCCAAACTCAGGCGTTTTTGCCGGGAGTTCGGGCCCATCTGACACGTAACGTCGTCAGGAGGTGGGGGAGGGGACTACTGGATGAGCCGCAGGTTGAACGGATACCGATAGGGGCGGCCCTTATTGCACTCGGTGCCGCCGATCAGCCCAGAGATGGCCATGAACGCCCAGACGAAGACGCCGCCCAGGCCTGCTACGGCCGCGATGGCGGGAATGAACGCCAGGCCGTAGAACACGAGCATCACCACCGTCAGCGGCAGTGTGAAGTTCAGCGCCTCTTTCGACTCCTGGGCGGTGAAGGGGCCCCGGTCCCGGTAGACGAAGTAGATCACCAGGGCCGGCAGGCAGCCGGCGACGGCGCCGAAGTGCGACAGGGTGGCCCACCGTGTGTCCTCCTCGCGTGTGAGCATGGGCGCGGCAGCGTCCGAGCCCTTCATCCGCTGGGACGCGGTGGGGCGGGGCCCGCCGGATGCGGGCCGCTGGTTCCCGTGCTGCTGGGTCACTGAGTCGGTCGTCCTTTCACGGTGGTTGGTGGGCGCAGTCGGCCCTGAGAGGGTCCTGATCAGCGGTCCCCGTGCATCGGGAACCCTGGACAGGAGCTGGTGTCAATTTTACGGCCGGAAGCTGAATGGCGACTGACTGGGGTCCGGGGCGTGTCACACGAGGGCACAGCGGGCAGAACACGTGGCCAGCGGGGTCAGCGGCAGAGGCGCCTTGCCACCGGCTCCGCGGCTGCGGCACCTGGCCACCGGGCTCAGCGGCTGGGTGCGGTGATGAAGTCGATGAGCTCCTCGACCCGTCCCAGCAGGCTGGGCTCGAGGTCTGCGTAGCTGCGCACCTGGGCGAGGATCTTCTTCCAGCCGTGGGCGATATCGCGCTGATCGGAGTGCGGCCATCCCAGGGCCGCCAGAGTGCCGACCTTGATATCGGTGCCGCGCGGGATGTGGGGCCACTGCTGCAGCCCGAGCCGCTGCGGCTTCACCGCCTGCCAGACATCCACGTAGGGATGACCCAGGATCAGCACATTGCCTGCCGCCCCGGGCATGCGCATGGTCTCCTCGGCGATGCGAGTCTCTTTGGAGCCAGGAACCAGGTGGTCCAGCAGCACTCCCAGTCGCCGGTGCTCGTTCGGCTGGAACTCGGCGACGGCGACCTGCAGATCATCGGCGCCGTGCAGCGGCTCCACCACGATCCCCTCAGCGCGGAGGTCATCACCCCAGACCTTCTCCACCAGTTCGGCGTCGTGCGTGCCTTCCACCCAGATGCGGGAGGCCCGCGCAGTGCGGGCACGCTGCTGCTCGACTGCGAAGGAGCCGGAGGCAGTGCGGCGCGGACCCGTGCGCTGCCCAGCCGGGATCGGCGCCACCAGCTCCACCGGTTCACCGTCGATGAGGAAGCCGAAGCCCAGCGGGAAGGCGCGGACCCGGCCGCGCCGGTCCTCCAGGCGCACCACTCTGATGCCGCCGGCGGCCTCTGTGCCGACCACGGCGCCGACCCATCCGGATTCGCGCTCTTCGACCACAGTGCCGACGGCGGCCTGGGCCTGCGGCACGCGTCGGTGCTGACTTCGACGTCGTTCTGCCAGGTCCTGGGCGCCCCAGGAACTCCAGTCGGTGGGGAAGGTCACAGCGGGCGAGCCTAGCAACTCCGGTCGCCGGGCGGCGGCGGGAAACGCTCAGTCTCGCTACAATTAGCAGTCAAGTGGATCGAGTGCTAATGGGGTGTGCCAGTCAGGAGGCGAGAGATGTCAGTGACCCGACGGCTTCAGGTGCTGCGCGCGATCGTGGAGGACTATGTCCACACTCGTGAGCCGGTGGGGTCCAAGGCGCTGGTGGAGCGGCACAACCTGCAGGTCTCTCCGGCCACCATTCGCAATGATATGGCCCAGCTGGAGGAGGAGGGGCTCATCGCCGCCCCGCACACCTCCGCCGGACGGATCCCCACCGACCAGGGCTACCGGCTGTTCGTGGACAAGATCACCGAGGTGCGCCCGCTCTCGAAGGCAGAGCGGCGCGCCATGGACCTGCTGGCCGAAACCGCGGACGACTATGAGGCCATGCTGGAGCAGACCGTTCGGCTGCTGGCGATGCTGACCAACCAAGTGGCGGTCATCCAGCATCCGCAGCACTCCACGGCACGGATCCGGCACGTGGATGTGGTGCAGATGAGCCCCCACAAAGCACTGGCGATCGTCATCCTGTCCTCAGGCCGGGTGGAGCAGCGCATGGTGACGCTGTCCGAACCGGTGGATGAGGAGTCGCTGCACCGGATGGGCCAGCGGCTCTCGGAGCAGCTCTACCACCGCTCCGCATCGGCGCTGCCGCTGCCGGCGGAAACCCTGATCCAGTCGGTGGAGCAGGCCCTGCAGCCGAGCATGGCGCTGGTGGTCCATGCGGTGGAGGCGATCCTGGAATCGGGGCGGGTGGATCGCATCATCATGGCCGGGACTGCTAACCTCGCCAAGTCGGGCGGTGACCTGGGCCCCTCGATTGCGCCGATCCTCGAAGCACTGGAGGAGCAGGTGGTGCTGCTGCGGCTGCTGCATGAGATGCAGCAGGACCGCCACGGACTGTCGGTGCGCATCGGCCAGGAGACCTCCCACGAGTCGCTGGCGGAGACCTCGGTGGTCGCCGCGGAGTACGCTCCGGCCGATTCCGGCGGCGACGGCGCCAAGCTGGGCGTAGTAGGCCCAACCCGCATGGACTACGGCTCCACGATGTCCGCGGTGCGCGCCATGGCACGGTATTTGTCCCGCATACTCTCTGAAGGGTGAGAATTGACTGACTACTACGAGGCACTGGGTGTAGACCGCAGCGCGTCGACCGAGGAGATCAAGAAGGCCTACCGGAAGAAGGCCCGCAAGCTCCACCCGGACGTCAACCCCGCAGAGGACGCTGAGGAGCAGTTCAAGCTGCTCGGGCGGGCCTACGAGGTGCTCTCGGATCCGCAGAAGCGTCAGAACTATGACGCCACCGGTGACCCGGAGGGCCGGCCGGCCGGATTCGGCGGCGCCGGGGCCGGAGGCTTCGGCGGGTTCAGCGACATCTTCGAGACCTTCTTCGGCGCCGGCTCCGGCGGGGGCCCGGCCTCCCGGACCCGCCGGGGTCAGGACTCGCTCATCCGGGTGCGCATCGACCTGCGCGACGCCGTCTTCGGCACCACCAAGGAGGTGGAGGTGGAGACCGCGGTGACCTGCTCGGTGTGCAACGGCTCCTGCATGCGCCCGGGCACCTCACCGACCACCTGCCCCGACTGCCAAGGTGCGGGCCAGACCCAGCGGCCCATGCGCTCGATCCTGGGCACCGTGATCCAGACCCAGACCTGCGCCCGCTGCTCGGGCTTCGGCAACATCATCGAAGACCCCTGCCAGGAGTGCGACGGCCAGGGCCGGGTGCGCGAACGCAAGACCCTGAAGGTCAAGATCCCCGCCGGAGTGGACCGCGGCAACCGGATCCACCTGGCCGGGGAGGGCGAGGCCGGACTGGCCGGCGGACCCCCAGGCGATCTGTTCATCGAAGTCGATGTGCGTCCCCACGAGGTCTTCACCCGCCGCGGCAACGATCTGCACGCCACCGTCAGTGTGCCGATGACCGCGGCAGCTCTGGGCACCACAGTGACCCTGGAGACCTTCGACGGGATCGAGGAGATCGACGTCAGCCCCGGAACCCAGTCCGGGGAGGTCATCACCCTGCGCGGCAAGGGCGTGTCCCATCTGCGCGGTATGGGCCGTGGGGACCTGAAGGTGCACCTGAAGGTGGAGACCCCCACCAAGCTCACCGAGAAGCAGCGTGAAATGCTGCGGATGCTGGCTGAGGAGCGCGGCGAAAAGCCGGGGGAGTCCACCACTGAGCACAAGGGCGTCTTCGCCAAGCTGCGCGAAGCCTGGGAATCAATCTAGTACGACGACGCCATGACTGCTCCGCTCTTTCACCTGGCCGCAGGCTCGCTGGACGATGCCGACGTCGGCTCTGTGGTGGTGCTCGACGGTCCGGAGGGCCACCACGCGGCCACAGTGATGCGGATGGGACCCGGCGAGCAGGTCCAGCTCTCCGACACGCAGCGGCTGCGCGCCGAAGGCACAGTCACCGCCGCCGACCAGGGGCAGCTGAGCGTGGAGCTCACGGCCCTCCACCGCGAGCCCGACCTGCGGCCCCACCTGGTGCTGGTCCAAGCGCTGGCTAAGGACAAACGGGACCTGCAGGCCATCGAGTCGGCCGCGGAGCTGGGAGTCGATGCGATCATCCCCTGGGAGGCCGAACGGTCGGTGGCCCGCTGGAAGGCCGGCCGCGAGGCGAAGAAGCACGCCGAATGGGTCAGCACCGTCACTGCGGCGGCCAAACAGACCCGGCGCACCGCCATCCCGCAGGTGGAGCAGCTGCACACCACCGCCGACTACCTGCGTCGCATCCAGCAGGACCAGCCCCGCCCCGCCGTCGTCGTGCTGCACGAGCGCGAGCGCAGCTCCCTGCGCGCTGCCCTGGAGGCCCACGGCCTGGACCCAACCGGGCAACGGGAGTCCGGTGTGGACCAGCTGCATCTGGTGGTGGGCCCCGAGGGCGGAATCACCGACCGGGAGATCGAGCAGCTCACCGCCGCCGGGGCCCGCACCGCCCGGCTGGGCCCCACTGTGCTGCGCTCATCCACCGCAGGGCCGGCGGCCCTGGCGGCCGCCCAGCTGCTGCTGGGCCGGTGGGAGTGGTGAGCTGCGCCTCACGCACCTGCGGGAAGACGCCCCACTCTGGGCGCGTTGGACGTATCCTAGAAGCACCCGACACCCGAACAAGCGAGGCACCTGATTACCGAGACCCCGACTCCCACCTTTGTTGAGCGCGAAGTTCACTTCGCCGACGCCGAAACGATGTTCCGCACCCTGGGGGTGCAGGATCTGGCGCTGCGCATCCTGGCCGGGCTCTATCCCGATGTCAGCCTCGGACTGCGCGAGAAGCTCATCACGGTCTCCGGCCCCAGCCCCGATACTCACCAGATCGTGGAGATCCTCACCCAGCTGAAGACGCTGGCCGCCTCGGGAACCACCGCCACTGAAGAGATCATCGAGCAGATCGCCACCATGGTGCGGGCTCACGATGCCCCCACCAGCGCACGCATGGTGGCCACCAATATCCTCTCCCACCGCGGCCGCACCATCCGGCCCAAGACGGCCAACCAGCAGAGCTATGTGGACACTATCGACGAGTCCACGGTGATCTTCGGCATCGGCCCGGCCGGCACCGGCAAGACCTATCTGGCGATGGCCAAGGCCGTGCAGGCCCTGCAGGCCAAGGAGATCAACCGAATCATCCTCACCCGCCCTGCCGTGGAGGCCGGCGAGAAGCTGGGATACCTGCCCGGCTCGCTCAATGAGAAGATCGACCCCTATCTGCGGCCGCTCTACGACGCGCTCTACGACATGATCGAGCCTGAGTCGATCCCGCAGCTGATGGCCGCCGGCACGATCGAGGTCGCGCCGCTGGCCTATATGCGCGGCCGGACTCTGAATGACTCCTTCATCATCTTGGACGAGGCGCAGAACACCACCGCTGAGCAGATGAAGATGTTCCTGACCCGGCTGGGCTTCAACTCCAAGATCGTGGTCACCGGAGACATCACCCAGGTGGACCTGCCCCGCGGCACGGATTCCGGCCTGGCTACTGTGCTGGAGATCCTCGACGGCGTGGAGGACATCTCCATCTCCCGCTTCGGCTCCCAGGACGTGGTCCGCCACGAGCTGGTCAGCCGCATCGTGGACGCCTATGAGCGCCACCAGAGCCAGCACGACTCCGCCGCGCGCCGGCCCGGGAGCGGAGGCAGGCGACGATGACCGTCACCATCGACGACGCCTCTGCGGACTCCCGCATCACCGCCGCGCACTTGGCTGAGCTGACCGACCTGGCCGCCTTCCTCTACGCGGAGCTAGGACTGGGGCCTGCGGTGGAGCTCTCGGTGGCGCTGGTGGACGAACAGGCGATGGAGCAGCTGCACCTGCAGTGGATGGACCTGCCCGGCCCCACCGATGTGATGAGTTTCCCGATGGACGAGCTGACACCGGGCACCGCAGAGGCCCCGGTGACCGAGGGCGCCCTGGGGGATGTGGTGGTCTGCCCCGCAGTTGCGGCCGCCCAAGCCGCCGAGGCCGGGCACTCCCTCGGCGACGAGCTGTGCCTGCTGACCACCCACGGCGTCCTGCACCTGCTCGGCTATGACCACGCCGAACCGGCCGAGCGTGAAGAGATGTTCTCCCTGCAGGCCCGGCTGCTCGGCCAGTTCCTGGGCCGGTCCGCCCCGACCCCCACGGTGAGCGGCTGAGCGATGACGATCATACTGCTGGTCTGCGCCGCTGTGGCCGCCGCGGTGCTGGCCTTTGTGCTCTCCACCGCGGAAGCCGCCTTCATCCGGCTCACCCGCAAAGAGGCCGAAGAGGTCGCCGAGAAACAGGGCCTGGGCGCTGTGGAGATGATCCTGACCGAACCGGTCCCGCACACCCTTGCCCTACAGATCTGGCGCTGGGGACTGACCACTGTGGCAGTGGTGCTGATCACCATCACCGCCATACTCGCCGTCGGAGACCTGGAGCTCGGCGCCCTGCTGGCCGGCATCGCCCTGGGCTCCTCCGGACTGGTCAGTGCGGCGGTCTCGCCCCGGAAGATCGGCCGGGCCCATCACCTTCGGATCATCACCGCCACGGCCCGCACCGTGCGCCTGGCGCGCCTTTCTTTGGGGCCGCTGCCGCAGTGGCTGGCCCGCATCGGCGGGAAGATCCTGCCGGGCACCGCCGCTGACCAGGGATTCTTCGACGACGACGAGCTGCTGGACTACATCGTTCGCGCCAATGAGTCTGATGTGATTGAGGACAATGAGGCCGAACTGATCGAATCGGTGCTGGATCTCTCCAGCACCCGGGTCCGCTCGGTGATGGTCCCACGCACCGATATGGTCACCATCGACGCTGAGGCCAGCTGCGAGGAGGCCATGACGCTGTTCCTGCGCTCGGGCTACTCCCGGATGCCGGTGACCCGAGGCTCGGCCGATGACATCACCGGCATGGTCTACCTGAAGGACGTGGCCTACCTGGACCATATGATCCGCATCGGCCGCGCCCCGGCCAGATTCTCCTCCCGGACCGCAGCCAGCATCGCAGTGGAGGAGCTGCAGCGCGACGTCCGGTATGTGCCGGAGTCCAAATCCGTGGGCGAGTTCCTCTCCGAGCTGCAGCGCGAGTCCACCCATGTGGCCGTGGTGATCGATGAGTACGGCGGCACCGCCGGGCTGGTCACCATGGAGGACCTCATTGAGGAGCTGGTCGGGGACATCGTCGACGAGTACGACGACGAAGTCGAAGAGATCGAGCACCTCGACGACGGCCGGGTCCGAGTCCCGGCCCGGATGAGCGTGGACGACTTCGCCTCCGCATTCGACCTGGACCTGGAGGACGAGGAGGACGTGGACACTGTCGGCGGTCTGCTGGCCAAGCACCTGGGACGAGTCCCGATCGCCGGCTCCGAAGTGGAGATCGACGGCGTCGTGCTCCACGCCGACCGGCTCACCGGACGCCGCAACCGAGTCTCCCACCTGCTGGTGTGGGAGTCGGTGACCCGCGGCGAGGATGCCGCAGCGCTGCCCGAGGCCCACCAGCAGGATCCGGCCCGGCGCGGTGCCCGAGGCGGGGTCGGCACCGAGGACGAGCAGCAGGCGCTGGCCGCCGAACGTGAAGCGGCTGAGCAGGAGGCGGTCGCCGCCGGCAGCGCGCGCTCGCCGGCTGAGACCGGAACCCGCCGCTGAGGCGCAGATGCACCGTATGAGCGCACGATGGAGGAGACGATGACGGCTGACCACTTACCGCTGCCGCAGTTCCCGGAGTTCGACGAGAACTACCGCGCAGGTTTCGCCAGCTTCGTGGGCCGCCCCAATGCCGGGAAGTCCACGCTGACCAATGCGCTGGTCGGCGAGAAGGTCGCCATCACCAGCTCCAAACCGCAGACCACCCGGCACACCATCCGCGGCATCGTGCACCGCCCCGGCACCGAGGACCGGCCAGGGGCCCAGCTGGTGCTGGTGGACACCCCGGGGCTGCACCGGCCCCGCACGCTGCTGGGCTCACGCCTGAACGACTTGGTCATCGACACCCTCAGCGAGGTCGACGTCGTCGGCTTCTGCCTGCCGGCCGATGAGAAGATCGGGCCCGGGGACCGATTCATCGCCGGGCAGCTGACCAAACTGCCGCACAAGCCCGTAGTGGCGCTGGTGACCAAGACGGACAAGGTCTCCCGCTCCGAGCTCGCCGAGCAGCTGATCGCCGCCGACCAGCTCGGCCGGGAGCATCTGGCAGGTGAGGCCCGCCAGGCTGAGGGCTTCGCCGCAATCATTCCGGTCTCCGCCGTCAACGGCGAGCAGGTCGACGTCGTCGCCGATGAGCTGATCCAGATGATGCCGACCTCCCCGCCGCTGTACCCCGAAGGCGAGCTCACCGACGAGCCGGAGCAGGTGATGGTTGCTGAACTCATCCGCGAGGCCGCCCTGGAGGATGTGCGTGATGAGCTGCCGCACTCCATTGCGGTCACCGTGGAGGAGATGATCCCCCGCGAAGACCGCCCGGAGGGCAGGCCGCTGCTGGATGTGCACGCCACTATTCACGTGGAGCGCGACTCCCAGAAAGCCATCATCATCGGGCGCCGCGGCAGCCGACTGAAGCAGATCGGCTCCCAGGCCCGTACCGGGATCACCAAGCTGCTGGGGACACCGGTGCACCTGGACCTGCACGTCAAAGTCACCAAGGAATGGCAGCGCGATCCCAAGAAGCTCAACCGGCTGGGATTCTGACTGGCAGATCCGCAGAGCGAGCCGTCCACATAGTGAACCGACATTGCGCCGGGTGCCCGAGCCCGGGGCGGGCGTGCTACCGTCAGTGACGTGCAGGACATCACTGAGCGTGCGCTACTAGGCCAGCTTCTCCGCCGCAGCGGGGACGAGCCGTCGCGCCGCTGACCTCAGCCTTCGCGCACGGCATATCCCGAGGCCGAATCCCCGCTGCGGAGTTTCCGCCAGAACCGGCTCCCTTCGGCCCGAGAACCGCACCAGCAACCGTGTAAGGACTCCCATGCGCAGCCTGCAGAAGCCCTCCCCGATGCCCTACCAGCGCTATGTTCCCTTCGAGGAGCAGATCACCGTCTCGCTTCCGGACCGCACCTGGCCGGACAAGACCATCCGCTCGGCCCCCCGCTGGTGTGCGGTGGACCTGCGCGACGGCAACCAGGCGCTGATCGACCCGATGAGCCCCGAGCGCAAGCACCGGATGTTCGACCTCCTGGTGAGCATGGGGTACAAGGAGATCGAGGTCGGATTCCCCTCAGCCTCGCAGACCGACTTCGACTTTGTGCGTCAGCTCATTGAGCAGAACAAGATTCCCGACGACGTCTACATACAGGTGCTCACCCAGTCCCGGGAGCATCTGATCGAGCGGACGTTCGAAGCCATCGCCGGCGCCCCGCGCGCCATCGTGCACCTGTACAACTCCACCTCTGTGCTGCAGCGCGAAGTGGTGTTCAAGCAGGACCAGGACGGCATCGTGGACATCGCCACCACCGGCGCCCGGCTGTGCAAGAAGTTCGAGGAGCAGCTGCTGGCCACCTCTGAGGTGCCCACTGAGGTGGTGTACCAGTACAGCCCCGAATCCTTCACCGGCACCGAACTGGACTTCGCCGCGCGGATCTCCAATGAGGTGGTCGATATCTTCGGCGCCTCAGCGGAGAAGCCGGTGATCGTCAACCTGCCGGCCACCGTGGAGATGGCCACCCCCGATGTCTACGCCGACTCCATCGAATGGATGCACCGGCATCTCCACCCGCGGGAGGGCATCATCCTCTCGCTGCACCCGCATAACGACCGCGGCACCGGAGTGGCCGCCGCCGAGCTGGGCTACAAGGCCGGGGCGGACAGGATCGAAGGATGTCTGTTCGGCAACGGGGAGCGCACCGGCAACGTGGATCTGGTGACCCTGGGAATGAACCTCTTCAGTCAGGGAGTGGACCCGCAGATCGACTTCCGCGATATGGACCAGATCCGCCGCACCGTGGAGTACTGCAACCAGATGCCGGTGCCCGAACGGTCCCCCTACGGCGGCGACCTGGTCTTCACCGCGTTCTCCGGCTCTCACCAGGACGCCATCAACAAGGGCTTCGCCCATATGGATGCCCGCGCCGAGGCCGCCGGAGTCCCGCGCGATGAGCTGACCTGGGCCGTGCCGTACCTGCCGATCGATCCCAAGGACATCGGCCGCAGCTATGAGGCCGTCATCCGGGTCAACTCCCAGTCCGGCAAGGGCGGAGTGGCCTATGTGCTCAAAGCCGAGCGCGGGATCGAGCTGCCCAGGCGCGCCCAGATCGAATTCTCCGGGGTCATCCAGCGCCGGGCCGACGACGGCGGGGGAGAGGTCACCCCCGAGGAGATATGGCAGATGTTCCGCGACGAGTACCTGCCCGCCGAGGACGGCGACCGCCGCTGGGGCCACTACCGGCTGGGTGAGGTCAAGACCGCCTCCGACGCAGACGGGCAGTTCTCCATGGACCTGCAGCTGCAGGTCGACGGCACCGCCCGGCGGGTCACCGGCGAAGGCAACGGCCCCATCGACGCGCTGCTGAGAATCCTGGCAGCTGAGGGTGTGGACGTGCGCCTGCTGGACTACACCGAACATGCCATGAGCTCCGGCGGCGACGCCCAGGCAGCCAGCTTCGTGGAGCTGGCCATCGGCGAGCGTGTGCTCTGGGGCGTCGGGATCGACCACAACACGACCCTGGCCTCCCTGCAGGCGGTGATCTCCGCGGTCAACCGCGCCATTCGCGACGCCTGAGCACGGGCCGAGATAGCCTGAGGACGCCACGATCTGGGAGGCGAACCGGTGTCCACCTTCGCTGCGCGCAGCTACCGCGACCTCGCGATAGTCCTGCGCACCCAGAAACTGGGTGAGGCCGACCGAATCATCACTGTACTCACCGCTTTCCACGGCCTGGTGCGGGCAGTGGCCAAAGGTGTGCGCCGGACCAGCTCAAAGTTCGGCGCCACCCTGGAGCCGTTCATGGTGGCCGATGTGCAGTTCGTCCGCGGGCGGAGCTTGGACATCGTCACCCAGGCGGTGGGCCGCAGCGCCTACGGCACAATGATCGCGGCCGACTATGAGAAGTACACCGCCGCATCCGCCATGGCTGAGGCGGCCGAACGCATCGCTGAGCATGAGCAGGTCGAACCGCAGCAGCCCGGGCGGCAGCGGGCGCGCGGCGGAGCTGACCAGTTCGATCTGCTGCATGGAGCCTACTCAGCCCTGGCCCGGGAGGTGCACTCCCCGGATGTGGTGCTCGGCTCTTATCTGCTTCGCGCTGTGGCGGCCGCCGGCTGGGCGGTGACTTGGAGCGCCTGCGTGGCCTGCGGCGCCCCAGGGCCGCATGCGGCCTTCCACGCCGGTGCCGGAGGCCCCGTCTGCCCCGACTGCCGGCCGCCCGGGTCCCGCAGTGTGGGGCCCGGCACCCCGGAGCTGCTGCACGCGCTGCAGCACGGGGACTGGGAGCGCACCGCCGCGGCGAGTGCGGAGATGCGCCATGAGGCGGTGTCGGTGGCCACCGACTACGCCCAGCATCACCTGGAGCGGCGGCTCACCTCGCTGCGAGCCTTTGCGTACTGAGCGCAGGGAAACGCAGCCCCTCCGGTGCCTGACTGCCACGCCTTGGAGGCGAACCGGCGCCCCGGATGCTCAGCCGTCCGCCTCCTCCGGCGGGTGGCCGTCGGAGGCATAGACGGAGACGAGGGAGACATCAGTTCCCTCTGCAATGCGGTCGTGGTACTCCTTCACCGGAACCTCTGAGACTGGTCCGCCCGCGGTCCAGACGATGAGGGAGACGCACTCCTCCTCCGGGCAGTGCCACGCCTGGGCGCTCCAGCCCTGGTCCTCGGCGTCAACCTGCTCCAGAGCGGTCTCCTCGACTGTGGGGTCTCCCTCCGAGGTTCCGTTCGTCTCCATCGGCGAGGGGCAGTCCGACTCCTGCGCTTCGGTGCTGACGGGTTCGGGGCTTTCACCCCCGGCGACTTCCTGATCGGTGTCCTCCTGACCGCCGCAGGCCGCAAGGCCTATCGCTGCGGTCAGGACGGCGCCGGTGGTGAGCCACCTTCTGCTGCCCATGGTGAGTACCTCATCGCTGGTCTGCACTGAACTGCCGGTCACATTCGCTGCACATCGTCAGGATGTCGATGTGACGCATGTCACTGTCAATGCCGCCGGTCGCGGCCGCAGAGCTGGACCCCTAATATGTGAGGACCAATGGACTGGGGCAGCGGCACCGGGTGGTGGGCATGCCTGGCACAATGAGCACCGTGACTTCCCGCGCAACCGAGTATGAGGACCCGTGGCCGCATCCCAGCGGAGCAGAACCCCCGAAGTTGCCTTCGGCGCTGATCCCGCGGCATGTGGCTGTGGTGATGGACGGCAACGGCCGGTGGGCCAATCAGCGCGGACTTCCGCGGACCGAAGGTCACCGGGCCGGCGAGCACAGTCTGATGGAAGTCATGGCCGGGGCCATCGAGGCTGGCGTGGAGCACGTCAGCGTCTACGGGTTCTCCACCGAGAACTGGAAGCGCTCACCGGAAGAGGTGCGCTTCATCATGAGCTACTCCCGGGACGTGCTGCGCCGGCAGCGCGACGTTCTGAACTCCTGGGGCGTGCGCATCCGGTGGAACGGACGGCGGCCCAAGCTGTGGCGCTCGGTGATCCGCGAGCTGGAGTCTGCCGAGGAGCTGACCAGCAGCAACACTCGCTGCACGCTGACCATGTGCGTCAACTATGGGGGACGAGCGGAGATCACCGACGCCGCCCGCGCCATCGCCGAACGTGCCGCCCGGGGCGAGATCGACCCGCGGCGCATCCGCGAATCCACCCTGGCAGCACATCTGAACCACCCTGATGCTCCGGACGTAGATCTCTTCCTGCGCTCCTCCGGGGAGCAGCGGATCAGCAACTTCCTGCTCTGGCAGTCCGCCTACGCCGAGCTGGTGTTCCTCGACACCCTGTGGCCCGACGTCGACCGCACCACGCTCTGGCACGCGCTGGAGATCTACGCCCAGCGGGACCGTCGCTACGGCGGGGCGGTGGACGCGGTGCGCGACTCCGCGTGAACGGTCTCCCTCAGGTGCCGTAGACCTGCAGCCAGCGGCGGACATGCTCGAAAGCCTCGGTGCGCACCGGCTGCCGCGAGGCGAAGACGTCATGCATCGCCTGCGGGATCCGCACCACCGTGACGTGGCGTCCCAGCCGCACCGCGCGGCGGGCCAGCAGCTCCACGTCCAGCACGCCGTCGTTCTCCTGGTGCTCCGGTGTCCACTGCGGGCGATAGACCGTCCCGGTGGAGAGCAGCACCAGCACCGGCAGATCCATCTCCAGCCCCTCCCGCACCCGACGGTGGCCGGCGAAGACAGCCTTCAGCCAGCCCACCGTCATGGGGAAGGACTTCCTGGGCCGCCACAGGGGATGCAGCTGCCATTCGCCGTGAGCCTGATCCGACAGCGACTCCCAATAGTGCTCCAGCCGCGGCACCCGCAGCGTCGCGGTCGGGTTCACCGCACCCAGGGGCGTGACGATCCCCTCCGCCGCGGCCCGGGCCGGAGAGTGGCCGGGGACCTCCAACCACGGAGAGTTCAGCACCAGCGCGGCCGCCTGCCCCGGATGGCGCTGGGCCCACAGCGCGGCCACCAGTCCGCCCGTAGAGTGGCCGGCGACCACCGGACGGCCGGCCTCCGGGTTCTCCTGAGCGATGATCTCCAGGGCCGCTTGGATCTCGGCATCATAGGCCGCCAGATCGTCAATATGCCCGGGGGTCTGGTGGGCGCGCAGGCTCCGGCCGTATTTGCGCAGGTCCAGGGCATAGAACCGGTGCCCGGCCTCCACAAATCGGTGGGCAAGCTCCAGGTTGTAAAAGTAGTCGGTCCAGCCGTGGATCTGCAGCACCGGCGGGGCTGATGGGCGCGCAGGCTGCTGATCACAGCGCACCAGCGTGGCGGAGACGCTGCCCTCGAAGTCCTCACCCAGCGGAATCGTCCTGCGCGAGCAGCCCGGCAGGCAGTCCGGCACCCACACCCCGGCAGGAGAGTCTTCCAGCAGCTCGTCTCCGGGGTGCTGAGCCTCGCTTGCCCGCTCCTTGCCGCGCTCAGAGCCTCCGGAGTCACTCCGCGGAGAGGAAGTCGACGTCGTCATATCCCCAGTGTAGGAAGCGCCGGGACCCGGCAGGCGCAGGCCGATAGGATCGGGACTATGCCTTCTGACGCTCCGCTCTACCGCGCCGCTTTCCGGCTCGTTCTGTCCCGCATGGATCCTGAGCAGGCGCACCGCCTGGCGGTCAGCGGTCTGCGGGTCGCGCACCGCCTCGGCCTGGGGGCGGTGCTTCAGCGCCTGACCCGCCCGCAGGAGTCGCTGCGCACCCGGGCCCTGGGAATCGACTGGCCCTCACCCTTTGGGCTGGCAGCCGGGTTCGACAAGTCCGCCACCGCTGTGCTGCCGCTGGCCTGCCTGGGCTTCGGCCATATTGAGGTGGGAACAGTCACCGCGCAGCCGCAGCCGGGAAACCCCGCGCCCCGACTCTTCCGGCTGGTGCAGGACCAGGCGCTGATCAACCGGATGGGATTCAACAACGACGGCGCAGCAGCGGTGCGCAGACGCCTGGAGCGCACTGCGGCACGCATCGCCAAGCTGAGAGAGCGCGGAGCGCATGCCCCGGTGGTGGGGGTCAACATCGGTAAGACCAAAGTGGTGCCGCTGGAGGGGGCGGTGGAGGACTACCTGCTCTCAGCCTCCACCCTGGCGCCGGTGGCCGACTACCTGGTGGTCAACGTCTCCTCGCCCAACACTCCCGGACTTCGCCAGCTGCAGGAGATTGAGGGGCTGCGCCCGCTGCTGCGAGCAGTGGGGGAGGAGGCCGATGCCGCCGCCGGACGGCATGTGCCCTTGCTGGTGAAGATTGCCCCCGATCTGGCAGACGACGACGTCGACGCCGTGGCCGAACTGGTCACCGAGCTGGGACTGGACGGGGTGATCGCCACCAACACAACTATCTCCCGGGAGCGGCTGCGCAGCGAGGCCTCGGTGGTGGAGGCCGCCGGCGCCGGGGGGCTGAGCGGGCCGGTGCTCGCCGAGCGGTCCCGGCAGGTGCTCACCAGGCTTCGCGCCGGACTCGGCGACTCAGCTGCGATCATTTCGGTCGGCGGCGTCATCACCGCCGACGACGTGTCGGAGCGGCTGCGTCTGGGCGCCGACCTCGTCCAGGGCTACACCGGATTCATCTATCAGGGTCCGCTGTGGGTCCGGAGGATCAACAGGGAGCTGGCCCGGCGTCGTCCGGCAGCGGTGCGCGGGTGAGCAGGGGAAGTCGCCGGCTCAGCTGGGGAACTCGCCCCGAGCCACCATCGGCTTGGGCAGCCGCAGCCGGCGCACCTGCAGGGACCGCATGGCGGCATAGAACCGCACGCCCTTCTCCAGGCTGCCGGGCCCGTACTTGGCCTCGATGCCCTGGCGGACCTTTCGCCCTACCCACCAGCTCTCCACGATGACGGCGAACATGACCGCCCAGAGGCTGAAGGCCACCATCGCGCGGGCCTCCTCGGTCATCACGAAGGAGCCGAAGAGGAACAGCAGCACAATGATCAGCAGCCACTCACCGATGCCGGTGCGCGCATCCACATAGTCGCGGGCGAAGCGCTTCTGGGGGCCGCGGTCGCGCACCGGCAGATACCGCTCCTCGCCGGTCTCCATGGCGCGGCGCATCTTCGCGCGCTCCTCAGCGACCCGCTGCCGTTCGCGCTGCCGAGCGACCTTGCGGTCATTGGCCACCAGCGGTCGCTTCCGGGCAGCTTCACGCTCCTTGCGCCGCGGAGTGGGCACGCCCTTCTTCTCCGGCAGCTTCTTCTTCGGCTGCTGCTGCTGCGCCTCAGCAGCCTGGGCAGCCTCAGCCTCCAGGAGCTCATTCTGGGTCTTCTTCCTACGTCCAAGCACCGCCCCAGTCTACTGGCGCGGCGGGAATGATGCCGCAGCCGCCGTCGTTGGTACCCTCAATAGGAGCACACCGTCCCATGTGAGGAGAGGGAGAACGCGATGAGCACTCCGACCCAAGAGACCACCGAGATCCGAGGCAACGAGGTCGAGGGGTACAAGACCCACAAGGTCGAGCTCTCCGAGGCAGCCGCACAGAAGGTCGCCTCGCTGCTGGAGCAGGAGGGGCGCCAGGACCTCCGGCTGCGCGTGGCGGTCCAGCCCGGCGGCTGCAGCGGCCTGATCTATCAGCTCTACTTCGACGAGCGGGTGCTCGACGGCGACACCCTGCGCGAATTCGACGGGGTGGAGGTCATCGTGGACAAGATGAGCGTCCCGTATCTGGAGGGGGCCACCATCGACTTCGAAGACTCCATCTCCAAGCAGGGCTTCACCATCGACAACCCCAATGCCGGCGGATCCTGCGCCTGCGGGGACTCGTTCCACTGAGATCCGCAACTGACGCACCACACTTCTACTTAATGTAGAAGTAATAGAGAGGCCCGCACCCTGCAGCTGGGGGCGGGCCTCTGTGCGTTGATCCGCCGCTGAGAGCTTGCGCAGCGAGCCGCAGAATCAACCCTCCACGGCCCTGCCGGCAGACGTCGGTGGTGGCTCGGACACCCCTGTGCCTCGAGCGCTTTCTCTACGAGTCGTAGTAGTCTTGTTCCCAGCGTAAAGATGTCGCTGATCTGCCTGAAGGCGCGGCTGCCCGCAGGCGTCGATCAAGACCCAAGAGAATGTGCGCGAGTCACTCGCACACCAAGTGAAGAGGAAGGGCCGTCTGTGAGTTCTTCGCAGGAGCGAACCGGCAGCTTCAGCCGAACGGCGAAGTCCTTTGCCCTGGCCGGCGTGGCGCTGATGGTGCTCACTGCCTGTGCAGAAGACCACCCCGCGCGGCGGGGCTGGCTTCCCGGCGAGCGGGACACGACCACCAACACTGCGGAGCTGACCGACCTGTGGGTCAACTCCTGGATCGCAGCGCTGGTCGTCGGACTCATCACCTGGGGCCTGATGCTCTGGTGCATGGTCGCCTACCGCCGGCGCAAGGGGGAGACCGGCTATCCCCGTCAGCTGGCCTATAACGTGCCGCTGGAGATCATGTACACCATTGTTCCGCTGGTGATGGTGGCAGTGCTCTTCTTCTACACCGACCAGGTGCAGCGCTCCGTCGACGAGCCGTACGAAGAGCCCGATATGACCATCGAGGTCTACGGCAAGCAGTGGGCCTGGGACTGGAACTACACCTACACGGCGGAGGACGGCACCGAATACGAGGTGCACGACACCAGCACTCAGGGCCACCTCACCGGCGAGGAGGGCGTGCGTGACACTCTGCCGACCATCTACCTGCCCGTGGATCACGACATCACCTTCGAGCTGAAGTCCCGCGACGTCATCCACTCCTTCTGGGTGCCGGCCTTCCTGCAGAAGCGGGATTTGGTTCCCGGCCGGACCAACTACATCTACCTCAACCCCCAGGAGACCGGCAGCTTCGACGGCAAGTGCGCCGAGCTCTGCGGTGAGTACCACTCAGAGATGCTGTTCAACGTCGAAGTGGTCGAGGCCGACGAGTTCGTCGACTATCTGGAGACCCTCGATGAGGGACACCTGGGCGATGAGTACAATCGCAATCCCAACCTGCAAGACCAACAGACCCTGACCAGAGGGGATAGCTGACCATGTCCACGATGGAATACTCCTCCGACTCCTCACGCGAGGCCAGCCGCAGCGTCCCGGTCTCCAAGGGACGGATCGTGGTCAACTGGCTCAGCACCACTGACCACAAGACGATCGGGTACATGTACCTGATCACCTCCTTCCTGTTCTTCTGCCTCGGCGGTGTGATGGCACTGATCATCCGTGCCGAGCTCTTCGAGCCCGGAATGCAGTTCCTGCAGACCAAGGAGCAGTACAACCAGCTGTTCACCATGCACGGAACGGTGATGCTGCTGATGTTCGCCACCCCGCTGTTCGCCGGCTTCGCCAATGTGATCATGCCGCTGCAGATCGGCGCTCCCGATGTGGCGTTCCCGCGTCTGAACGCGCTGGCGTTCTGGCTGTTCCTCTTCGGCTCGCTGGTGGCTATGGCCGGCTTCCTCACCCCGCAGGGCGCGGCCTCCTTCGGGTGGTTCGCCTATGCGCCGCTGTCCGACACCACCTATACCCCGGGCGTCGGTGGGGACCTGTGGGTGCTGGGACTGGCGCTGACCGGCTTCGGCACAATCTTCGGCGGCGTGAACTTCATCACCACCATCATCTGCATGCGCGCCCCGGGCATGACTATGTGGCGGATGCCGATCTTCACCTGGAACACCCTGGTGACCTCGATTCTGGTGCTGATGGCCTTCCCGCCGCTGGCCGCGGCTCTGTTCGGCCTGGCCATGGATCGCCGGCTCGGCGGACATATCTTCGACCCGGAGTCCGGCGGAGCGATCCTCTGGCAGCACCTCTTCTGGTTCTTCGGCCACCCGGAGGTCTACATCATCGCCCTGCCGTTCTTCGGCATCGTCTCCGAGATCATCCCGGTGTTCAGCCGCAAACCGATCTTCGGGTACAAGGGACTGGTTTACGCGACCATTGCCATCGCGGCCCTGTCGGTGACCGTCTGGGCCCACCACATGTACGTCACCGGAGCGGTGATGCTGCCGTTCTTCGCGCTGATGACCATGCTGATCGCCGTTCCCACCGGCGTGAAGTTCTTCAACTGGATCGGCACCATGTGGCGCGGATCGATCACCTTCGAGACCCCTATGCTGTGGAGCCTGGGCTTCTTGGTGACCTTCCTGTTCGGCGGTCTGACCGGCATCATCCTGGCCTCTCCGCCGCTGGACTTCCACGTCTCAGACACCTACTTCGTCGTCGCCCACTTCCACTACGTGGTCTTCGGCACCGTGGTGTTCGCCATGTTCGCAGGCTTCTACTTCTGGTGGCCGAAGTGGACCGGGAAGATGCTGAACGAGCGGCTGGGAAAGATCAACTTCTGGATGCTGTTCATCGGCTTCCACGGCACGTTCATGGTCCAGCACTGGCTCGGAGTGATGGGCATGCCGCGGCGCTATGCCGACTACCTGGTCGAGGACGGCTTCACCGGGATGAACCAGTTCTCCACCGTGTTCTCCATGGTGCTCGGCGCCTCGCTCATCCCGTTCTTCTGGAACGTGTGGGTCACCCACCGCAAGGGCAAGAAGGTCCTCGTCGACGACCCGTGGGGCTTCGGCGGATCCTTGGAGTGGGCCACCAGCTGCCCGCCCCCGCGGCACAACTTCCATTCGCTGCCGCGAATCCGTTCCGAGCGTCCGGCCCTGGATCTGCACCATCCGGAGCTCTCTGAGCGCCACAGCCTGCACACCCCTGCAGGGAAGGTGTTCGGGCCGGCAGACCAGAAGGACAAGGCAGGAATCTAGGGAGCGCTATGAAAACCAATGTTGGAATCTTCGGCGTCATCGGCGTCTTCTTCCTGGTCGTTGCCTTCATCTACGGTTTCGTCACCGGATTCGACGAACTGGCGGGTTTCCCCCTGCTGCTGCTGGCCGCAGGACTGGGCTTCATGCTGTGGTTCTACCTCCGAGCCACCGATAAGAACGCCAAAGAGGCCATGGACGGGGACAACCCCGAGGGCGATATCTCAGACATGACCGGCAACTACGGCGAGTTCTACCCCTGGAGCTGGTGGCCGCTGGGCCTGGGCTTCTCACTTGCCTTCGCGGTCTTCGGTCTGGCCATCGACTGGTGGGTGGTGTTCATCGCCCTGATCCCCGTCGTCTTCTTCATCAGCGGATGGGCCTTGGAGGGCAACCGCAAGACCTACGCCCACTGACTGCTGCCGCACAGTGTCATAGACGGCGGCCCGTCGCAGCAGGTTCTGCGGCGGGCATTGCCGTGTCCAGAGAGGATCACCTGAATGGCCGTACGTCCCATCGTCATCCATGGCGAGCCGGTTCTGCACCGCCGCGCCGCCGAGGTGGAGAGCATCGACGAATCCATCCGCGAGCTGCTGGTGGATATGGAGGAGACGCTCGAAGCGTCCAACGGCGTCGGGCTGGCGGCCCCGCAGATCGGCGTGGGCCTGCGGATCTTCACCTGGAAGTACTCGGGTGATACCGGGGCCGTGCCGAATCGGGGAGTCATCATCAACCCGCGGCTGCGGCTGATCGGCAGAGTCTCCCAGGAGCTTCCTGACCCGGAGCAGGAGGTGGAGGGCTGCCTCTCAGCTCCCGGCTACAGCTTCCCCCTCAAACGCAGCGACCACATCGAGATCACTGGTCTCAACGCCGATGGCGAACCGGTTCAGTTCGAAGCCCGCGGCTGGTTTGCGCGCATCATGCAGCACGAATACGACCACCTGGACGGCTATCTCTACGTCAACCGCCTGGCAGACCGGTACGCCAAGCGCTGGAAGAAGATCGTCAAGCGCGAAGGCTGGAACGAGCCCGGACACAGCTGGCTGCCCGGGGTGGACCCCGACCCCTTCGGCCATGAGGACGACGCGGACTGAGCCGCCCCGCAGGTCACCTCAGCCCGCCGTGCTGAACTCCACCCAGCGGCGGAGCACCTCAGCAGCGGCCCCGGAGTCGATGGACTCAGCAGCGCGCTCCATATTGGCCCTGAGCCGAGACAGCACATCACCGGGGGCCTGAGGATCCAAGGCCGTCAGTCCTGCAGCGGCATTGACCACCACCGCCTCGCGCACCGGGCCCTCCTCACCGGCAAGCAGAGCCCGGACCACTCCGGCGTTGTGCTGCGCGGAGCCGCCGCGGAGGTCCTCCACCCGGCAGCGGCGCACCCCCAGATCCTCCGGGGTGAGCTTGCAGTGCGTCACGTCCCCGTCGCGCACCTCCCAGAGGTCGGTCGCCGATGAGGTGGTGATCTTGTCACGGCCGTCCTGTCCGCGGAAGACCAGCCCGCGGGTGCCCCGGGCCGCCAGCGTCTCCGCGATGCGCGGAGCCAATTCCGCAGAGGCGCAGCCGATCGCCTGCGCCTCAGGACGCGACGGATTGGACAGCGGACCCAGGAAATTGAACACGGTCCGCACCGCCAGCTGGCGCCGGGCCGGCATGACGTGACGCATCGCCGGATGAAACTGCTGGGCAAACAGAAAGGTGATACCCACCTGCTGCGCTGCCGCGGCGACACGCTCGGGGGTGAGCCGGAGGTCCACGCCCAGGGCCTCGATCACATCGGCGGCCCCGGCAGTGGTGGAGGCGCCGCGATTGCCGTGCTTGACCACCCTGGCTCCGGCTCCCACGGCCACCAGCGAACTCATAGTCGAGATATTGACCGTGCCCAGCCGGTCGCCGCCGGTGCCCACAATGTCCACCGCAGGGCCGGTTATGGTGATCGGCTCGGCCTTTGCCATCATCGCCTCGGAGAGCCCCAGCAGCTCCTGGGCTGTCTCTCCCTTGGCGCGCAGGGCCACCAGGAACCCGGCCACCTGAGCGTCGGAGAGCTCACCGCTCATCAGCTGCGACATGGCCCACGAGGCCGCACCGGCGGAGATCGACTCCCCGCTGAGCAGCCGTTCCAGGAGATCAGGCCATGACATCTCGGTGCTGTGCTCTGCTGCGCTCATGGCTCCACTGTAGACGCCAACCCCCGCGCCGTCGGAGTCGGTGCCTGAGAGCCACCAGGGCGCGGGGAGCACCTGAGAGGACGTTTTTCGACGATGTGTAGAAATATTCATGCAACTTTCGTCACGCCCACCGTGAGCCGATCCCAGAGATGACGCGGAAAACAGCGCCATCACAAGGATGCAGGCCCTCGCCACACCCGGCTGGCCGATGGCAAAGCGGATCATTTTCAGGACATAATGTCTCTGTGACGTCTGCAACCCAAGCTCCCAACGTTCCGGCGCGCGCGCTGCCGAACCGCCCGAATATGGTGTCCGTGGGCACCATGGTGTGGCTCACCAGCGAGCTGATGTTCTTCGCCGGCCTGTTCGCCATGTTCTTCACGCTGCGCTCCACGCAGGCTGAGATGTGGGCCGAGTACAGCGCCCGTCTGGACCTGGTCCTGGCAGGAATCATCACGGTGATCCTGGTGGCCAGCTCGGTGACCGCGCAATTCGGCGTCTTCGCCGCGGAGCGCCACCAGCCTCGGCGCACCGGGGGCCTGCTGCAGGTGAAGAACTGGGGCATGGTGGAGTGGTACATCCTCTCCTACCTGATGGGTGCCATCTTCATCGCGGGACAGTCCTTCGAGTTCGCTGAGCTGGTCTCCCACGGGGTCTCCATCCAGACCAACGCCTTCGGCTCGGCGTTCTACATCACCACCGGCTTCCACGGCCTCCACGTCATCGGCGGCCTCTTCGCCTTCCTCTACGTCATCGTCCGTGCCTACTTCAGCGTGAAGTTCACCGCCAAGGAGGCCCACGCCGCCGTGGTGATCTCCTACTACTGGCACTTCGTCGACGTAGTGTGGATCGCCCTGTTCGCGGTGGTGTACCTGCTGCCGCAGTTCGTATGACGAAGAAGCACCCCACACGCTTAAGAACCGCATCTGAGAAGAAAAGGACACCGGCTAAGTGAAGGCACTGACGCAGAAGCGCCGCCATCCGTTCGCCTTTGTGGCGCTGCTCCTTCTGGGGCTGCTGCTCACCGGCGGGCTCTACGCCGCTGCGACCACGGTCAATGAGGCTCAAGCCTCCAACCTGCCGGAAGGCTACACCTCTGAGCAGGTGGAGGAGGGCGAGCGACTGTTCGTAGCCAACTGCGCCACCTGCCACGGCATGAACGCTGAGGGCACCGACGCCGGACCGTCTCTGGTGGGCGTCGGCGCAGCCTCGGTGGACTTCCAGGTCGGCACCGGCCGGATGCCTATGCAGATGCAGGGACCGCAGGCCCAGCAGAAGCCGCCGCAGTTCAACGAGGAGCAGACCGCCCAGCTGGCCGCCTATGTGGCCTCCCTCGGCACCGGCCCCGCCGTTCCGGAGGATGAGTACCTCGACGTCGACCAGGGCGACCCCTCCCGCGGCGGCGAGCTGTTCCGCATCAACTGCGCCATGTGCCACAACGCTGCCGGCGCGGGCGGCGCCCTGACTGAGGGAAAGTTCGCACCTTCGCTGCACGGGGTGGAGGAGCGCCACATCTATGAGGCGATGACCACCGGACCGCAGAACATGCCGGTGTTCAATGACGCCAACATTCCTCCGGAGGATAAGCGCGACATCATCGCCTTCCTGAAGACCTACGAGAACCAGGGCACTCCCGGCGGCTTCTCACTGGGATTCCTGGGACCAGTCTCTGAGGGGCTGCTCATCTGGACGCTGGGACTGGCCCTGCTCATCGGGTCGATGGTCTGGCTGACCTCCCGGTCCTCCTAGCTCCGCACCCCACACACGCACCCATACCGCACTTCAGACACAGCAAAGGACAGAAACCATATGGCCGAGCACGGTAACGGCGAATCGGGCGCCGTCGTCACAGCCGGCGAGGGGGAGTCAGGCACCTACGCCATCGACAGCCCTGGGCTGCCGCCGCACCGCCCGCGGCTGTCGGATGTGGACGAGAAGGCCGCCAAGCGCAGCGAGCGGCAGGTCGCCACGCTGTTCATCATCTCGATCATCGGCACCATCGTCTTCATGGTCGGGTACTTCGCGATCGGCCGCACCAGCGAAGAGTTCGGCGAGTACTTCGACCACATGCAGTGGCTGCGCATCCAGAACACTCTGCTGGGCGTCGGCTCGGCCTTTGCCATGCTCGGCATCGGCCTGGGTGTGGTGCATTGGGCGAAGACGCTCATGCCCGACCACGAAATCGTCGAGCCCCGCAAGCCGCTGCGCGCCGAGGCTGAGCGTGCTGAGGCGGCTCAGATGATGGGCGAGATCGTGGAAGAGACCCAGATCAAGCGCCGTCCGCTGCTGCGCAATACGCTCATCGCAGCGGCTCTGCTGGCTCCGCTGCCGGCCGTGGTGATGTTCCGCGACCTGGACCGTGCTTACGGCGAGGAGTTCAGCCCCGAGCGGATGCGCCACACCATCTGGGATGAGGGCGTGCGGCTGGTCCGCGACCCCACAGGCACCCCGATCCGGGCCTCGGACCTGACGGTGGGTTCAGCCATGCACGTGATCCCGGAGAACCTGCGGGAGATCTCCAGCCACGGTGAGCGGCTCTCTGAGAAGGCCAAGGCCGTGGTGCTGCTGATGCGGATGAATCCCGAAGACTTTGAGCACACCAGCCCGGGCCGTGAGGACTGGACCTATCAAGGCATCATCGCCTGCTCCAAGGTGTGCACCCACGTGGGATGCCCGGTGGCTCTCTATGAGCGGCACACCCACCACCTGCTCTGCCCGTGCCACCAGTCCACCTTCGACGCCGCACAGGAGTTCAAGGTGGTCTTCGGACCCGCCGGCCGGCCGCTGCCGCAGCTGCCGATCACCGTCGACGACGAGGGCTTCCTCGTGGCACGCAGCGACTTCACTGAACCTGTCGGCCCGACTTACTGGGAGCGTGGCAACGCATGAGCGCCGCTGATAAGAACTACACCGAGGCTCAGTACCTCGAGGCCGATCAGTACCAGCCCAGGACGCGCACCGGACGCATCGCCAACTACGTGGACCAGCGGGTCGGCGGCACCGGTATCGTCCGGGAGTTCGGCCGGAAGGTCTTCCCGGATCACTGGTCGTTCATGTTCGGCGAGGTGGCGCTCTACAGCTTCATCATCGTGGTGCTCTCCGGCGCGTTCCTGACGTTCTGGTTCGACCCCTCGATGGCCACCACCCGCTACTCCGGGTCCTACGCCCCGCTGCAGGGGGTGGACATGTCCACCGCCTACGCCACCGCCCTGGAGCTGAGCTTCGATGTGCGCGGCGGACTGTTCATGCGCCAGCTGCACCACTGGGGCGCGCTGCTGTTCATCCTGGCGATGAGCGTGCACATGCTCCGTGTGTTCTTCACCGGCGCCTTCCGCAAGCCGCGTGAGCTGAACTGGGTGGTCGGCTGCGCACTGCTGATCCTGGGCCTGGGTGCCGGCTTCACCGGCTACTCGCTGCCGGATGAGGTGCTCTCCGGCAACGGCCTGCGCATCATCGACGGCATGATGAAGGCCATCCCGGTGGTGGGCACCTACCTCTCCTTCTTCCTCTTCGGCGGTGAGTTCCCCGGTGATGAGGTGATTCCGCGCCTCTACACCCTGCACATCTTCATCATCCCGGGGATGATCCTCATCCTCATCGCGATCCACCTGTTCATGGTGGTCGTGCACAAGCACACTCAGTACCCCGGTCCGGGCCGGACTGAGCGCAATGTGGTCGGCTACCCGGTGGGTCCGGTGTATGCGGCCAAGGCCGGCGGCTTCTTCTTCATCGTGCTGGGCATCCTGTGCCTGATCTCGGGCACCTTCCAGATCAACGCGCTGTGGAACTACGGCCCCTACGACCCGTCGCCTGTGCAGGCCGGGGCCCAGCCGGACTGGTACATCGGGCCCTTCGAAGGCGTGCTGCGCCTGATGCCCGGCTGGCTGGGACCGATCCCGCTGGAGTTCGTCATCCCCACCCCGTGGGGCGGCAACTCAGTGGCCACCCCCGTGCTGGTGCCGATGATCCCGATCGCGGTGATGTTCCTGGGCATGTTCATCTGGCCCTGGATCGAGGCCTGGATCACCGGCGACAAGAAGGAGCACCATCTGCTGGACCGCCCGCGCAACGCGCCCACCCGCACTGCCGTCGGCGCGGCCACGGTGACCTTCTACTGCATCATGTGGGGCATGGGCTCCAATGACCTGATCGCCACGCACTTCCAGCTGTCGCTGAACGACATCACCTACTGGTCGCGCGTGCTGATCTTCGTCGGCCCGGTGATCGCCTACATCCTGACCAAGCGGATCTGCCTGGCCCTGCAGCGCAAGGACCGGGAGATCGCCCTGCACGGCCACGAAGCCGGCATCATCGAGGTCAGCCCCGACGGCGGATTCCACGAGCGGCACAAGCTGCCCAGCGAGTACGAACTGTGGACCCTGGTCTCCTACGAGGCTCCGGCACCGTCCGGTCCGCGGCCCAACGCCAAGGGCAAGGTCACACGGGTGGAGAAGTTCCGTGCCGCGCTGAACCGCATGTTCTTCGAGGACCGTGTGGAGCCGGTGTCCCGCCAGGAGTATCTGGAGGCCCTGGAGCACAACGGGCACCACGACGGCGCCACCGGGCTGGAGGCAGCCCAGTCGCAGGAGCAGATCACCGCAGGCCACTCCGGCCGGCACTGATCCGCCGTCCCCGCACGTTACGTGCCGGAAGGGCCCAAACCTCGCCTTCAGAGCCGGGAGTTTGGGCCCTTCTGACACGTGATGCCCCTGCGGCGGGGCCGGGGCCTAGTGGCCGCGGATGATGGCGCGCAGCCGCTCCACCCGCTCGGCGACGCTGCGCTCATACCCGTTGGTGGTGGGGGAGTAGTAGTCGGTTCCCACCAGGTCGTCAGGGGCGTACTGCTGCGCGGCGACGTGGTTGGCGGCGTCGTGGGCGTAGATGTAGCCCTTCCCGTGGCCCAATCGGTGGGCGCCGGCGTAATGCGCGTCCCGCAGATGCGGCGGAACGGGCCCACCCTTGCCGGCCCGCACGTCCGCGATCGCAGCATCCAGCGCCTTGTAGGAGGCGTTGGACTTCGGGGCGGTGGCGATATGCACGGTGGCCTGGGCCAGCAGGATCCTGGCCTCCGGCATCCCGATCAGCTGGACCGCATCGGCTGCGGCGATCGCCGTCTGCAGGGCTGAGGGATCAGCCATGGCCACCTCTTCACCGGCGGCGATGACCAGACGGCGGGCGATGAACCGGGGATCCTCGCCGGCCACGATCATCCGCGCCAAATAGTGCAGCGCAGCGTCCACATCCGAGCCGCGCAGCGACTTGATGAACGCGGAGATGATGTCGTAGTGCTGGTCGCCGTCCTTGTCATAGCGCTGCACCGCGAAATCGGCCGCCTGCTCGGCGTCCTCTGCGGTAATCTCCGCGGCCTCCCGGCCGGCAGCCACAGCGGCAGCAGCCTCCAAGGTGGTCAGAACCCGGCGCGCATCGCCGCCGGAGACCCGCAGAATATGGTCGCGGGCCTTCTGATCCAGGCTGTACTGTCCGTTCAGGCCCCGGGGCTCCTGCAGCGCCCGGTCAACCAGAGCGTCCAGATCCTCGCGGGTCAGCGGGTGCAGAGTCAGCAGCAGCGAACGGGAGAGCAGCGGAGCCACCACGCTGAAGGAGGGGTTCTCCGTGGTGGCGGCCACCAGAATCACCCAGCCGTTCTCCACCCCGGGCAGCAGCGCGTCCTGCTGGGCCTTGTTGAACCGGTGGATCTCATCGAGGAACAGCACCGTGGTGACCCCGTGGAGGTCACGGTCGTTCAGCGCTGCGTCCATCACCTGACGGACATCCTTGACGCCGGCACGAATGGCGGAGAGCTCCACAAACTTTCGCTGGCCGCCGCGGGCGATGACGTGTGCGATCGTGGTCTTCCCGGTGCCGGGCGGACCGTAGAGGATCACCGAGGAGGGTCCGGCCGGGCCGCGTGAGCCCTCGGCCAGCACCCGCAGCGGCGAGCCGTCCTTGAGCAGGTGCTTCTGCCCGACGATCTCATCCAGCCGCTGCGGCCGCATCCGCACAGCAAGCGGAGTGTGCCGCCGTCGCTGCCCCGGTGCGGAGGCCTGGGGGTCTTCGAACTTCGCGCTGGAGAACAGGTCTCCGCCGAGCGGATCGGTCACCGCGGCCTCCTCACAGATGTCGTCGAACGGTCGGCCTCGACTCTATCGCGTGCCGCGCACCGACGGCGTCCGGGTCGGCACCGTCGGCAGCCGCGCGGGCGCGTGCCAGAATGTGGAGCATGCGTGCAGTGATCCAACGCGTCTCGCGTGCTCATGTCCGGCTGACCGGCGACGACGACCCGAGCGCGACGAGCACCGGGTTCGACGGCGAGGGGCTGGTCGTGCTGCTCGGCGTGACCCATGAGGACACCACCGCCGAGGCCGAGCTGCTGGCTGACAAGATCTTTGGGCTGCGGATCCTGGCGGGGGAGCGGTCATGCGCCCAGGCCGGGGCGCCGCTGCTGGTGGTCAGCCAGTTCACCCTGCATGCCGACGTCCGCCGCGGACGCCGTCCGTCATGGAGCCGCGCGGCCCCGGGACCGGTGAGCGAACCCCTCTACGAATCCTTCGTGTCCGCGCTGCGCCGCCTCGGGGCCCGGGTGCACACCGGCCGATTCGGTGCGGACATGGAGGTCGAGCTGGTCAACGACGGACCAGTCACGCTGGTCGTCGACACCGAGGATCTGCAGCGCCCGCGGCGGGAGTCAGGCTCGGTGTGAGGGTATTCACAGGCTGGAACCCCGTCGGTGCCTCGGCAGCTGCCACGCTGCTCACCGTGGGCATGCTGGCGCACATGCTGCCCGGCCTGGGCGGAGCAGGGCCGATGATCTACCCGATGCTCGGACTGACCTTGGTGAGCGCGGCAGTGCTTCTGCTGGCGATCCGCGGCCGCGGACTGCTCCTCGCCGCCGAAGACGGGGCCGCGCCCGCTGCCCGGCTCAGGACTCGTCGACCGGCTGCTTCACTGCGCCCTGCCTAGCCTCGCCCGGCTTCGGCTCAGGCTTGGCATCCACGCCGGCTTCCTTGCGCTGGGCGGCAGTGATCGGGGCCGGAGCGGCAGTCAGCGGGTCGAAGCCGCCGCCGGTCTTCGGGAACGCGATGACCTCACGGATCGACTCCTCCCCGGCCAGCAGTGCGATCACGCGGTCCCAGCCGAAGGCGATGCCGCCGTGCGGGGGAGCGCCGTACTTGAAGGCATCCAGCAGGAAGCCGAACTTCTCCTGGGCCTCCTCTTCGGAGATGCCCATGACCTTGAAGATCCGCTCCTGTACGTCCCGGCGGTAGACACGCAGTGAGCCGCCGGCGATCTCATTGCCGTTGCACACCAGGTCATAGGCATTGGCCAGAGCTTCGCCCGGCTCAGCGTCGAAGGTCTCGGCGAACTCGGGCTTCGGCGCGGTGAAGGCATGATGCACCGCGGTCCAGGCGCCCTCGCCCACGGCCACATCTCCGGAGGCCTTGGCTTCGGCGGCAGGCTCGAACATGGGAGCATCCACCACCCACACGAAGGACCAGGAGCCGGGTTCGATCAGCCCCACCCGCTCGGCGATCTCATTGCGGGCTGCACCCAGCAGCGCCCGGGAGGCCTTGGTCTCCCCGGCGGCGAAGAAGATGCAGTCGCCGGGGGAGGCACCCACGGCTTCAGCCAGGCCGGCCTTCTCGGCCTCAGAGAGGTTCTTGGCCACCGGGCCGCCGAGCTCACCGTCCTCGCCGACCAGCACATAGGCCAGGCCTTTGGCGCCGCGCTGCTTGGCCCACTCCTGCCAGGCGTCCAAGGTGCGCCGCGGCTGGGACGCGCCGCCGGGCATGACCACCGCGCCCACATAGGGGGCCTGGAACACCCGGAAAGGGGTGTCCTTGAAGTATTCGGTCAGCTCGGTCAGCTCCAGGCCGAAGCGCAGGTCCGGCTTATCGGAGCCGTACTTCGCCATCGCCTCCCGGTAGGTGATGTGCGGGATGGTCTGTGGGATCTCGACGCCGATCAGGGACCACAGCCGGCGGATGATCTGCTCAGCCAGCTCGATGACGTCCTGCTGCTCCACGAAGCTGGCTTCAATGTCCAGCTGGGTGAACTCTGGCTGCCGGTCAGCGCGGAAGTCCTCGTCGCGGTAGCAGCGGGCGATCTGGTAGTACTTCTCCACTCCGCCGACCTGCAGCAGCTGCTTGAACAGCTGGGGCGACTGCGGCAGGGCGTACCACGAGCCAGGGGCCAGGCGGGCAGGCACCAGGAAGTCACGCGCTCCCTCCGGGGTGGAGCGGGTCAGGGTGGGGGTCTCCACCTCAGTGAAGCCTTCGGCATGCAGGACCTCGCGGGCCACCCGGTTGGCCTCCGAACGCAGCCGGATCGCCTGTCCCGGCCCCTCGCGGCGCAGGTCTAGATAGCGGTGGCGCAGCCGGGCCTCCTCGCCGACTTCAACATGCTCATCGATCTGGAAGGGCAGCGGAGCGGCGGTGTTGAGCACCTCCAGCTCCTCGACGATGATCTCCACCTCGCCCGAAGGCAGGTTCGGGTTCTCATTGCCGGCCGGACGGCGCTCCACTGTGCCGGTGACCCTCAGGACGAACTCATTGCGCAGCGGATCGAAATCGGCCTCGTCGCGGACGACCACCTGGGCGATGCCCGCAGCATCACGCAGATCCAGGAAGGCGACCCCGCCGTGGTCGCGGCGGCGGGCCACCCAGCCGGTGAGGGTGACGGTCTGGCCAATGAGTCCGGCGTTGATCTCGCCGGTGGTGTGGGTGCGGAGCACTGTGTCCTTCCTAGGGTGTCGAATCCGGGTCCGCGATGCTCAGCGGTCGTTGAATCGTATCTGAGGGGTGAGGTCCACGGCCGCCGGAGACCAGCTGGCCGGGTCGGCCTCGGTCTGCTGGCCGCTGCGGATGTCCTTGACCTCGTGACGTCCCTGCTCGTCAGTGAACCAGACGTAGGGGATGCCCCGCCGATCGGCATACTTGATCTGCTTGCCGAACTTCTCTGCGCTCAGCGCCACCTCGGCGCTGATGCCCCGCTCGCGCAGCTGGTCGGCCACGTCTTGGGCGGCCGGCCAGTCCTGGTCCTCGCGCAGGGTGACATACACCGCGGTGGGCACTTTCCGGGAGGCGGAGACCTCCCCGGAATCCAGCAGCGCGGAGAGCAGCCGGGTCAGCCCGATGGACAGCCCCACTCCGGGGAAGCTGCGCCGGCCCTTGGTGGCCAGCGACTCGTACCGGCCTCCGGAGCAGACCGAGCCCAGCTCCTCGTGACCGTGCAGCACGGTCTCGATGACGGTGCCGGTGTAGTAGTCCAGCCCGCGGGCGATCGACAGATCCGCCTCTGCCCGGCCCGGAACCCGGGAGGTCAGCTCAGCCATCACCGTGGTGAGCTCCTCCAACCCCTGCCGCAGCAGGTCGTCCGGTGCGGCATCGCCGAGCAGATCCAATACCCGGGGGGCGACGTCGGGCTCAGAGGTCCTGATCCGGGCCAGTGCCAGAGCCTGCTCCGCCTGGGTCTCGGATGCGCCGGCAGTCTCAACAAGCTCGGCGGCCACCCGCTCGGCGCCGATCTTCTCCAACTTGTCCACCGCGCGCAGCACCGCAGCCGTATCCTCCAGGCCGATGGAGCGGTAGAACCCTTCGGAGAGCTTGCGGCTGTTGACCCGCAGGGTGAATTCCCCGATGCGCAGCGCCTCCAGGGCACGGGCCATCACCAGAGCGATCTCCACATCGCAGCGGAAGGGCAGCTCCCCGTCGCCGACGATGTCGATATCGGCCTGGGTGAATTCCCGGAAGCGTCCAGCCTGGGGGCGTTCGCCCCGCCAGACCTTCTGGATCTGGTAGCGGCGGAACGGGAACGCCAGGTGCCCGGCATTCTCCACCACATAGCGGGCGAAGGGGACCGTGAGATCGAAGTGCAGGGCATGCTTGGCCGCGGCGGCGGCGCCGTCGTCGTCGTGGATGCGGGAGACCGCGTAGACCTCTTTGTCGATCTCGCCTTTGCCGAGCAGCACCTCGAGCGGCTCAACGGCGCGGGACTCGATGGAGGAGAACCCGTGGGCCTCAAAGACGCGGCGGAGGGTGTCGAGCATATGCAGCTCCACCAGGCGCTCCTCGGGCAGCAGCTCCAGGTAGCCGGACAGGGAAGCGGTGCGTGCCATATGCTCCTCAGTCTCCTTCAATGCCGCAGGTGCCAAACCTGACCATCATATCCATTGCCGGTACCCTTGATGCCATGAGCCCTGCAGTCAAGCCTACGTATCACCAGACCTCCCTCGACGAGATCCGCGACCGGGCCCGCGTCGATGCCGAAGGCCACGTCTACGCCCTGCCGAGCGAACCCGGAGGCGAGGAGAAGTATGTGGGCCAGTACTCCGCCGGAGGCGAGGACGAGGCGCTGCAGTACTTCACCCGGAAGTTCGATGATCTCTACAACCGGGCTCTGCTGCTGGCCGCCCGGGTGGCCACCCAGGCCGATTCCGCAGCCCACCTGCGCGCCAGCCGTGAACAGCTGGTCTCCGAGCTGGAAGAGGGCACCTGGTTGGGCGACGTCGAGGAGCTGCGCAGCCTGCTGAGTGAGGTGCAGGCCGGAATCGAGGCCATCGCCGCGGAGGAGGCCAAGCAGAATGAGCAGGCGCTGGCGGCTAAGGTCGCGGTCCGCGAGGAGATCGTCGCTGAGGCGGAGGCGCTGGCCGACGCCGACCCCGATTCTCAGCACTGGAAGACCGCCCAGGCGCGGATGGCTGAGCTGTTTGAGGCGTGGAAGGCTGAGCAGCGCACTCCGCCCCGGCTCACCAAGGCGCAGGAGGATCCGCTGTGGCGGCGGTTCCGCGACGCCCGCAGCCGCTTTGAGCGCAGCCGCAAGGCATTCTTCGTCCGCCGCGACAAGGAAGCCGCGGAGATCAAGCGGGCCAAGGAGGAGCTGATCGCAGAAGCTGAGGCGCTGCAGAGCTCCACCGAATGGGGTGCGACGACCAAGGCCTATCACCGGCTGATGGACCGCTGGAAGGCTCTGGGGCGCGGCCCCCGCAAAACTGAGGACGCCCAATGGGCTCGCTTCCGGGCCGCCCAGGACGTGTTCTTCTCAGCCCGCGAGCAGGCCAATGCGAAGATCGACGCCGAATACGCCGAGAATCTCAAGCGCAAAGAGGAGATTCTGGAGAAGCTGCGCGAGCTGATGCCCTTCACCAAGCCCGAGGCTGTGCGGGACCGCTACCTGAAGCTGATTGAGCAGTGGGATGCCGCCGGCAAAGTGCCGCGCGGAGACGTCAAACGTATGGAGCGGGCCATCGCCGAGGTGCAGGAGGCCTACCGGGAGGCCACCGGTGCCGGCCGCAGCCCGCGGGAGGCGGCACGCAGCGACCGCCAGAACGAAATGCTCACCCAGCTGGAGGAGACCATTGAGCAGCTGGAGCAGGACCTGGCCGCTGCGCAGGCCTCCGGGGACGCTGCACGCCAGAAGGAGGCCGAGGAGGCCCTGGCGGCGCGCCGGAGCTGGTTGGAGATGCTGAAGTCGGCGTGAAATAACAGATAGATTACAATCGTGAGGTCTCGGCAATAGACATTCGTCTAGCCCTGACCTGTATCTGCCGTCGATCTGCCCAGCGAGGAACTGCGTGAGCGATGAAAAGCCCCCCGGGGTGGGCTCCCGGCGTCGCAGGCGCGAGATCCGTGAGGCGCGAGAGCGGGCACGAGCCGCTCAGCGTGAACGCGAATCCGCCGTGCGCCGCATGAGCACCAGCTCCACGGCTGACGACTCCGCAGAGCGTCCTGCGCTGTTCGACCAGGAGAAAGAGACCCCTAAGGACGAACGGGGCCGCCGTCGAAAGCCCCGGAGCGCGGCAGCAGGCGGCGGCCAAGCCTCAGCATCACCGTCGGCCAGTGACCAGAGCGGCACTGCCCAGCCCGGCGCCGGCGGCTTACGGTCCGCCGGACCCCGAACTGGTGAGGACCGCAACGGTGAAACCGGCCCCGGTGAGACCCGGACCAGCGGCGGGTTCCTCTCGCGCAGGGAACGTCGCCGGCTGCAGACGCGGCAGAATCCCGTCCAGCCGGTGCCCGGGGCGGAGGCCGGCACGGCTGAGGCGTCCGGCGGATCCCCGGCAGGCGGGGGCGGTCCTCAGCAGGCACCGGGCCCTCAGCAGGCACCGGGCCCTCAGCAGGCACCGGGCAGCCCCGCGGGCGAGCCGGCTGCACCCACCCCCGCCGCCGACCCTGCCGCGCAGTCCACTCCGCCGTCGTCGTCGTCCTCTCCCGCCGCTGCGTGCGCGGTCCCCGCGCCGGCGGCTGCCTCTCCGTCAACGCCTTTCGAACAGGTCGTCGCTCCGCATTCTCCCTACTCCCCGGACCCGGCCGAGACCGCGGACTCGGAGGAGCAGTTCTATGAGGAGGAGTTCTACGCCGAGGACCTGCATGGCGCCGGGGTGTTCGGCCATGAATGGGAGGAGGACTATGACGGGCAGATCGAGCATGACGAGGACGGCACGCCTGTACTGGTGGGCGCCTCCGGCTTCGGACGCGGATACCAGACCGTGGCTCCGGCCCAAGGAGGCGTGAGCCGCAGCGTGCTGCAGCGGCGCCGGGCCAAGCGACGGCGCCGCAACATCACCCTCGGGGTGGCGCTGGGCGGATTCGCCGTGCTGGTCATCGGGTTCGTGATGATCGTCAACTCCATCCTCGGAGGCGGCGGCGAATACGATTATGAGGCGCAGTCCGGGGACTCCATCACCTTCGAGGTCAACCAGGGCGATGGGCTCGAAACGGTGGCCAACCGTCTGGTGGATGAGGGCATCATCGCCAGCCGTGACGCCTTCTGGGATGCGCTGAACGACCTGGATGAGGAGCCGGTGCTGCAGCCGGGTCCGGTGACGATGCGCGAACAGATGCCCGCCCAGGATGCCGTGGACGTGCTGCTCGGCCAGCAGAACCGAGTCTACGTGGCCGTCGACGCCGGAACCCGCATTGATCGGATCCTGGAGGGGATCGCCAGTGCGACCCCCTTCTCCCTGGAAGAGATCCGCGAGGCCGCGTCCGACCCCAGTCAGTACGGCCTGCCCGAGGAGGCGGAGACCCTGGAGGGCTTCATCGCCGAAGGGGAGTACGAGTACGAATATGAAGACTCCTTCGAGATGACTCCCGAAGAGGTTCTGCAGGACATGGTCGACCGCACCTTCGAGCGACTCGAGGACGCCGGCGTCACCGATCCGGAGGAGCAGTGGGAGACGATCATCGTCGCCTCGCTGCTCACCGCTGAGGCCAATAACACCATCAGCGATGAGCGTCCCAGCGAGGAGCGGTTCGAGGACTACCGGATCATGGCCGGCGCCATCGAGAACCGCATCGAGAACCCCGACCACGAGGGCACCGAAGGCCGTCTGCAGATCGATGCGACCGTGAACTACGGACTCGGACGCAGCGGAGATCTGCACTTCTCCGACGAAGAGCGGCACGATGAGTCCAATGAGTACAACACGTTTGTGCACGCAGGCCTGCCGCCGGGGCCGATCGCGACTCCCGTGGAGGACACCATCGCCGCAGCCGCCGACCCGGCGGATACCGACGCCTACTTCTGGGTGACGGTGAACCCCCAGACCGGCGAAACGCGATTCAACGAGTGGTACTCCGACCATATGGAGGACGTGCAGGAATTCAACGACTTCTGCAATAACAATCCCGGGGTCTGCAGCCCCGAAGACGTGGAATCCGCCGAGGAGGAGCTGGAGGAATGAGCCCTGCAGGGGGCTCTCATGCGGCACCGGTCCAGCACCGGGCTGCAGTCCTCGGCTCGCCGATCAGCCACTCGAAGTCCCCGGCCCTGCACGCCGCGGCCTACGGCTTTCTGGGCGCGCACATCGGCTACAGCCGCGCAGACGTCAGCCAGGAGCAGCTGCAGACCTTCATCGACGGCCCTGGGGCCGACCCGTCATGGATCGGCTGGTCGGTGACGATGCCGCTGAAGTCCGCCATGGTGGAGCATATGACCACGCTCTCCCCGCGCGTGCAGACCCTGGGAGTGCTCAACACCGTGGTGATCTCCTCGGCCGCGGGCGGCCGCAGGCTCCACGGGGAGAACACCGACGTCGACGGAATCGTCGCCGCTCTGCGGCAAGAGGCCGCAGCCGACTCCATGGCTTACGGGGGTTCGGGCCGTATGGCCATCATCGGAGCCGGCGGGACCGCCGCGGCGGCTCTGGGCGCAGCCGCGGAGCTGGGCTGTGCCGACGCGGTGCTCTACGTCAGATCCCCGCAGCGCGCGGCATCGGTGGCGGCGCTCGCACCCCTGCTGGGGTTGGCCGCAGAGATCCGTCCCCTGGAGACGCTGCCCGCCGATCTGCAGACCGAACAGCCCTGCGCGGTGGTCTCCACGCTGCCTCCCCGCGCCGCAGATGAGGTGGCCGGCCGCATCGGTGAGACCACGGCACAGAACCCGGCTGGAGGCCCGCTGCTGCTCGACGCCGCCTATGACCCCTGGCCCTCGGCACTGGCGCAGGCCTGGCAGCGCCGCGGGTGGCCTGTGACCAGCGGCCTGGAGATGCTGCTGCACCAGGCGGTCAAGCAGGTGGAGCTGTTCACCGCCGGCACCGAGGCCGATGCAGCCCGGCTCAGTCCCGCCGAGCATGCTCACATGGTGAACCTGATGCGGTCTGCCCTCAGCGGCGAGGACTAGGATGGATGTCATGTTGCGCTGGCTCACCTCCGGAGAATCACACGGCAAGTCCCTGGTCGGGATCCTGGAGGGCCTGCCGGCCGGAGTGGAGCTGACCACCGGCCATATCCGGCGGGCCCTGGCCCGGCGTCGCCTGGGCTACGGACGCGGAGCGCGCATGAAGTTCGAACAGGACCACGTCCAGCTGCTCGGCGGAGTGCGCCACGGACGCACGCTCGGGGCCCCGGTGGCGGTGGAGATCGCCAACACCGAGTGGCCCAAATGGGAGAAGGTCATGTCCGCCGATCCCGTGGAGCCCGGCGAGGTGGAGGGCCTGGCCCGCAACGCTCCGCTGACCCGCCCGCGGCCCGGCCACGCCGACTACACCGGCATGCAGAAGTACGGTTTCACCGAGGCCCGGCCCGTGCTGGAGCGGGCCTCCGCACGGGAGACCGCCACCCGGGTGGCACTGGGGACCGCAGCCCAGCAGCTGCTCAATGCGCTGGAGATCACCACCGTCTCTCACACCGTGGCGGTGGGGAGTGTCAGTGTCCCGGAGGAGGCGGCTCTTCCCGGTGCAACTGATGTCGAGGATCTCGACGCCGACCCGCTGCGCTGCTTCGACGCACAGACCTCCCAGGCCATGGTCGCTGAGGTCGACGCCGCCCATAAGGCAGGGGAGACGCTGGGCGGGGTGGTCGAAGTCGTCGTCGACGGCCTGCCCCCGGGCCTGGGAAGCTACGTGCACTGGGACCGCCGGCTCGACGCGCGGCTGGCAGGGGTCCTGATGGGAATCCAAGCGATCAAAGGAGTCGAGGTCGGAGACGGGTTCCGCACAGCGGCCCGCCGCGGCTCGCAGGCCCATGATGAGATCCAGCTCGACGCCGAAGGCCGGATTGTGCGCGCCACGGACCGGGCAGGCGGGATCGAAGGCGGTATGAGCATCGGCGGGACACTGCGGGTCCGCGCCGCTATGAAGCCCATCGCCACTGTTCCCCGTGCGCTGCGCACTGTGGACACCGCCACTGGTGAGCAGACCACCGCCCACCACCAGCGCAGCGACGTCTGCGCAGTACCGGCCGCCGGAGTGGTCGCCGAAGCCATGGTCTCACTGGTCATCGCGCAGGCCGTGCTGGAGAAGTTCGGCGGCGACAGCGTCGAGGAGGTCCGCCGGAACCTCACCGGATACCTGCAGAACCTGCCCGCCCTGGGCGCAGACCCGCAGGCCGCCGGCCACGACGGCGACCCGGTGCAGGCGCCGGCACATCTGCAGTGAGTCTGTCGTGAACGCAAACATCGTGCTCATCGGCCCTATGGCCTCCGGCAAGTCGACCGTCGGGGCGGCGCTGGCGCGGCGGCTGAGCCGGCCGCATGTGGACTCCGACCAGTTCTTCGCCGCCCGCCACGGGTCGATCCCCGAGTACTTCAGCACCCATGGCGAGCAGGCGTTCCGCCGCGCCGAGGAGCGCATCATCGCCGAGCTGCTGGATGCGCCCCGGCCCTCCGTGGTCAGCCTCGGCGGGGGCGCCGTCCTCTCGGAGAACACGCGTCGGCTGCTCCGCCCCAGCTTCGTGGTGATGCTGGAGGTCACCCGGGAGCAGGCGCGGGCCCGCATCGGCGATGCCGCCACCCGGCCGGTGCTGACCGCCGGGGGCGAGGAGCCGCCGATCGACAAGTGGGCCCGCATCTACGCATCGCGGCGGCCGCTCTACCTGGAGTGCGCAGACCTGGTGGTCAGCGCCGCCGAGGAGACGATCGGCGCTCGAGTCGATACCATCGTGCAGGCGGTCAATGCCCGCCGGCACCGACACCGCGACCAACCCACCGCTGGCAGAACCGAAGGACCGATCTCCTCACGCTCATGACACCCCAGACTGAGAACCCCGAACCCAGCCCGGCCGCAGAGAGCCAGGCCGGACCCCCGCAGACCCCGGCGGCAGAGCCCACTGTGGTCACCGTCGGTGAAGGAAACGGCGCAGGGGGCAACCAACTGGGCTACGACGTCGTCATCGGAAACGGTCTGCTGGCCAGACTGCCGGAGATGATCGGCCCCTCTGCCGAGCGGGTGCTGGTGATTCATCCGCGGGCCCTGCGCGCCACCGGCGATGTGGTGCGCGAAGACCTGGAGAAGGCCGGGTACCAGGCGGTGACTGCGGAGATCCCCGACGCCGAAGAGGGCAAGCACATCCAGGTGGCCGCCTTCTGCTGGCAGGTGCTGGGCCAGAACGACTTCACCCGCTCCGACGCCGTGGTCTCCGTGGGAGGCGGCGCTGTCACCGACCTGGCCGGATTCGTGGCCGCCACCTGGCTGCGCGGGGTACGCGTGGTGCATATGCCCACCACGCTGCTGGGCATGGTGGACGCGGCTGTGGGCGGCAAGACCGGTATCAACACAGCCGAGGGGAAGAACCTGGTGGGCTCCTTCCACCAGCCCGCCGGGGTGCTGGTGGACCTGGACACGCTGCTGACCCTGCCGCGCAACGAACTGGTCGCCGGCCTGGCCGAAGTGGTCAAGTGCGGGTTCATCGCCGATGAGCAGATTCTGCAGATCATTGAATCCGCCCCGGACCAGGCGCAGAACCCGCACTCCAAGCAGCTGCGCGAACTCATTGAGCGCTCCATCCGCGTCAAAGCCGAGATCGTGGGCGAGGACGCCCGGGAGACCGGGCGCCGCGAGCATCTGAACTACGGCCACACCCTGGCCCATGCCATCGAGCTGGCCGAGCGCTACCAGTGGCGTCACGGTGCCGCCGTCTCGGTGGGCCTGGTCTTCGCCGCCGAGCTGGCGCGCAGCCTCGGCCGGCTCGACGACGCCACCGCCGACCGCCACCGGGAGATCCTCACCAGCCTCGGGCTGCCGGTCAGCTACCGGGACGATCGGTGGAACCAGCTGCTGGAGGGCATCCGCCGGGACAAGAAGAACCGGGGGGAGACACTGCGGTTCGTGCTGCTCAGCGGCGTGGGACAGCCGGCTACTGTGGAGATCCCCGACCCCTCCATCCTGTATGCGACCTACCAGGAGATCGCGGAACCGGTCTCAGATACCACCGTTTCCCTGTAGCCACGGACGCTGAGCGCATCCGCCCTGAGGTGATCGGACTGCAGGTCGCCGGCGGGGAGGAGGTAGGATGGTCTGCTGGTGAATCTCTGACGTCCGACAAGAAAGCTCCTGAACCTGTGGCAACTTCCAATGACATTAAGAACGGCTCGGTGCTCAAGCTGGAGGGCCAGCTGTGGAACACCCTGGAGTTCCAGCACGTCAAGCCCGGCAAGGGTGGGGCGTTCATCCGCACCAAGCTGAAGAACATCACCTCTGGGAAGGTCGTGGACAAGACCTTCAACGCCGGTGCGAAGGTGGAGTTCGCCACCGTGGACCGCTCCGACTACCAGTACCTCTATCAGAACGGCGAAGACTTCGTCTTCATGGATCTGCGTGACTATGACCAGATCACCGTCCCCTCGGAGGTTGTCGGCGATGCGGCGAACTTCCTGCTGGAGTCCCAGGAGGTGACCATCGCCATGCACGAGGGCACTCCGCTGTACCTGGATATGCCCCCCTCGGTGGTGCTGGAGATCACCTACACCGAGCCGGGCCTGCAGGGCGACCGCTCCAACGCCGGCACCAAGTCCGCCACCCTGGAGACCGGACACGAGATCCAGGTGCCGCTGTTCGTGGACCAGGGCACTCGGGTCAAGGTGGACACCCGCACCTCCGAATACCTCGGCCGCGTCAACGACTGACCCCCCGCCGTGGCCAAACGAAGCAAAGCCCGGCTGCGGGCACTGGAGGTCCTCTTCGAGGCCGAGCAGCGCGGCATAGACCCCCACCAGGTGCTCACCACCCGCGTGGAGCGGGCTGACATGGTCGTCAACGACTACGTGCGCACCCTCATCGAAGGCGTCACCGCCCGGCGCGAGGAGATCGATGAGCTGCTGGCCACCTACGCCCGCGGATGGAGCCTGGAGCGCATGCCCCGGGTGGACCTGATGGCGCTGCGCATCGGCACCTGGGAGTTGCTGCACAATCCGGAGATCCCCGACGGCGTGGCCGTGTCCGAGGCCGTCACACTGGCCCGGCAGCTCTCCACCGAGGAGTCCCCGCGCTTCGTCAACGGCGTGCTCGGACGCATCCAGCAGCTCAAAGACACCCTCACCGACCCCGACGACGATGGGGTAGGCTGAGTCGAAGCACACCGCTCCTTTAATGATCGTCCCGTGAGGCGAGGAAGGAGTCGACATGGTGGAGACCCCGCCTGAGACTGCGCAGGTCATGAGCGCAGGCGACATTGAGCGCGCCCTGACCCGCATTGCCCATGAGATCGTCGAAGCCCAGCGCGGCATCGACGGCCTCGTCATCCTTGGCATCCCACGCCGCGGCGCCCCCCTGGCCCACCGCCTGGGGGAGAAGCTGCAGCGCATCGATGAGCGGTTCAGCCGCGACGCCGTCGGGTCGCTGGACATCACCATGTACCGTGACGACCTGCGCAGCGGCGGAGCCCGCACCCCGGAGCCCACCGACGTGCCCCCCGGCGGGATCGACGGCGCCACAGTGGTGCTGGTCGACGACGTCCTCTACTCCGGCCGCACCGTCCGGGCGGCGCTGGATGCGCTCTCCGACCTGGGGCGGCCCGCCGCCGTGCGGCTGGCCGTACTGGTGGACCGCGGCCACCGGCAGCTGCCTATCCGTGCCGACCATGTGGGCAAGAACCTCCCCACATCCCGCGAGGAACGCGTCTTCGTCCAGCTCGCCGAAGTCGACGACGTCGACCCGGCCGATGAGTCAGTCCTGATCACCCGGGGAGGTCGCGCATGAGCCTGCGCCACCTGCTGGACACCTCCTCACTGAGCCGCCAGGACGCCCTGGCCATCCTGGACACTGCGGAGGAGATGGCCGCCGTCTCCTCCCGGGAGGTGAAGAAGCTGCCCACTCTGCGCGGACGCACAGTGGTCAACCTCTTCTACGAGGACTCCACCCGTACCCGCGTCTCCTTCGAGACCGCGGCCAAGCGGCTCTCGGCCGACGTCGTCAACTTCTCCGCGAAGGGCTCCTCCGTCTCCAAGGGCGAGTCTCTGAAGGACACCGTCCAGACCTTGGAAGCCATGGGCGCAGACGCCATCGTCATCCGCCACGGCGCCTCCGGGGCGGCGGCCCAGCTGGCCGCCAGCGACTGGACGGAGGCGGCGGTGATCAATGCCGGCGACGGCACCCACGAGCACCCCACCCAGGCGCTGCTGGACGCACTGACCCTGCGGCGCGGCTGGTGCCCCGCCCACGGCCGCCCCCCGCGCGGAGGCGACCTGGCCGGTATGAAGGTGCTGATCGTCGGCGACATCCTGCACTCCCGGGTGGCCCGGTCCAATGTGTGGCTGCTGACCACCCTGGGCGCGGAGGTCAGCCTCGCCGCGCCGGCGACCCTGCTTCCGAAGGGCATCTCCGACTGGCCGGTCACCGTGCACCACAGCCTCGATGCGGCGCTGGCCGCTGACCCCGACGCAGTGATGATGCTGCGCATCCAGGCCGAGCGCATGGGCGGAGCGTACTTCCCCCATGCCGCCGAATACACCCGCCGCTGGGGGCTGACCGACGAACGGCTGACGGTGCTGCAGCAGCTGCAGATGGGCGGCACCTCAGAGCCGGCGCTGCTGCTGCACCCGGGACCGATGAACCGCGGTGTGGAGATCTCCGCCGCCGCCGCGGACTCTCCGCAGGCCAAGATCCTCGATCAGGTGGCTCACGGTGTGGCCGTCCGCATGGCAGTGCTGCACCTGCTGCTGTCACAGAATCACGACGACGGGAGTACCGCATGACCGACTACCTGATCCTCGGCGCGAAGGTCCTGGGGGAGAGCACTGCCGACCTGGTGCTGCGGGACGGGAAGATCGCCAGCCTCGGCGCCGACACTGCAGCGCCCCGCGAGGACGTGTCCCTGGAGACCATCGACGCCACCGGCCTGATCGCCCTGCCCGGGATGGTCGATATGCATACCCATCTGCGCGAACCCGGCCGCGAGGACGCCGAAACTGTGGAGACCGGCAGCCGGGCCGCGGCCAAAGGCGGGTTCACCGCCGTGCACGCCATGGCCAATTCCACCCCCGTGGCCGACACTGCCGGCGTCGTCGAACAGGTCCAGCGGCTGGGCGCCGACTCCGGCTGGACGGAGGTCTACCCGGTCGGCGCGGTCACCAAAGGGCTGGCCGGGACGGTGCTGGCCGAACTGGGCGCGATGGCCGAATCCTCAGCCCAGGTGCGGATGTTCTCCGACGACGGCCACTGCGTGAACAATGCCCAGCTGATGCGCCGAGCCCTGGAATACGCCACCACCATCGGCGGATTCATCGCCCAGCACGCCCAGGACGCCGATCTCACCTCCTGGGACACCGAGCACCCCGCGCAGATGAACGAGGGCAGCGTCTCCGCCGCCCTGGGTCTTCCCGGCTGGCCCGCAGTGGCCGAGGAGGCCATCATCGCCCGGGACGTGCTGCTGGCCGACTACGTGGGGGCCCGGCTGCACGTCTGCCACGTCTCCACCGCCGGGTCGGTGGAGATCATCCGCTGGGCCAAGCAGCGCGGCATCCAGGTCACCGCAGAGGTCACCCCGCACCACCTGATGCTCACCGATGAGCTGGTCCGCTCCTACAACCCGGTCTACAAGGTCAACCCGCCGCTGCGCACCGAGGCCGACACCCATGCCCTGCGCGACGCTCTGGCCGAAGGAATCATCGACGTCGTCGCCACCGACCACGCGCCCCATCCGGACCAGGCCAAGGAATGCGAATGGGCCCAGGCCGCCATGGGGATGACCGGGCTGGAGACGGCCCTGAGCGCAGTGCAGCACGCCATGGTGGAGACCGGACTGATCGGTTGGCGACGCTTCGCCGAGATCACCTCGGTCCGCCCGGCCGAGATCTGCGGACACACCCACCAGGGCCGCCCCCTGGCAGCCGGGGAGCCGGCGAACCTGATCCTGGTGGACCCCAGCGCCACCACCACCATCACCCCGGAGAACCACGCCACCAAAGGCCGGAACTCCCCGTTCCGCGGCCTGGAGCTGCCCGGCCAGGTCCGCCACGCCTTCCTGGGCGGGCACGCTACGGTGCTCGACGGCGAACTGGCCGGCTCGCGCACCGGGAGGACGGCATGACACTGGCCGCCGCAGCCCCGGATATGACCGGCACCTACCTGATGTACCTGTGGATCTCCCTGGCCGTGATCGCCGGGATCTGCCTGCTGATCTGGCTGGGCTGGCGCGGCCGCAAGCGGCGCCAGTCCGCACTGCCTGCCCCGCCGCAGATCCCCGAGGAGCTGATCGAGGCCGAGCCGCAGGCCGGGGCCGAGGGGATGGTCATCGGCACTGTCTCCGCAGCCGACTACCTGGACCGCGTGGCCGTCCACGAACTGGGCCTGCGCACCACCGGACGCATCGAGGCCCACAGCAGCGGCGCTGCGATCTTCCGGGCCGGCGCCCGGAACTGGTTCATCCCCGCCGGTGACCTGCAGTATGTGCGCACCGACCGCGGCGTGGTGGGCAAGTTCGTCGAACGCGACGGCGCCCTGATCATCGGATGGCGGCTGGGGGAGACCGCCGTGGAGACCGGCTTCCGCCCCCGCCGCGCCGAGGAGGGCCGCACCCTGCGCCAGGCGCTGGAGACCATCACACCCGCCCACGGCACAACCCACAGCCCCGACGTCTGAGGAGACGCACACCAGCTATGAGCAACACCAGAACACCCGCGCTGCTGGTCTTCGAGGACGGCACCGTCTACCAGGGCGCCAGCTACGGAGCCGAAGGCACCACACTGGGCGAGGCCGTCTTCGCCACCGGTATGACCGGCTACCAAGAGACCCTCACTGACCCCTCCTACGCCCGCCAGATTGTGGTGCAGACCGCCCCGCACATCGGCAACACCGGCGTCAATGACGAGGACCCGGAGTCCCGGCGCATCTGGGTGGCCGGCTACGTGGTCCGCGACGCTGCGCGCCGGCCCTCCAACTGGCGCTCGGTGCGCAGCCTCGATGAGGAGCTGGCCGCCCAGGGCGTGGTCGGCATCCAGGACGTCGACACCCGCGCGATCACCCGCCGGCTGCGCGACCACGGGTCCATGAAGGCCGGAATCTTCTCCGGCGACGACGCCGAAGCGCCGCACAGCCAGCTGCTTGAGGCGGTGCGCAGCCAGCCCGATATGCTCGGAGCCCGGCTGGCCGAAGAGGTCACCACCGAGACGCCCTACACGGTGGAGCCGGCCGACCACGGCTGGGAGGGCAAGCCGGTCGGCACTGTCGCCGCCCTGGACCTGGGGCTGAAGTCCATGACCCCGGTGCGGATGGCCGAACGCGGCCTGCGCGTGCACGTGCTGCCTGCCCAGACCACCTTTGCCGAGATCGAAGAGCTCAACCCCGACGGCGTCTTCCTCTCCAACGGGCCGGGAGACCCGGCCACCGCCAGCACACAGATCGGCATGCTGCGCCAGGTCCTGGACTCCCGGACACCGTTCTTCGGGATCTGCTTCGGCAACCAGATCCTCGGCCGCGCCCTGGGCTTCTCCACCTATAAGCTGCCCTTCGGGCACCGCGGCATCAACCAGCCGGTGATGGACCACGCCACCGGCAAGGTGGAGATCACCAGCCAGAACCACGGATTCGCCGTCGACGCCCCAGTCGGGGAGACGCTCAGCGCCCCCGAATCCCGCTACGGCCGGGTCCAGGTCAGCCACTCAAGCCTCAACGACGGCGTCGTGGAGGGGCTGCGCTGCCTGGACATTCCCGCCTTCAGCGTCCAGTACCACCCCGAAGCCGCCGCGGGCCCGCACGACTCCGCCTACCTCTTCGACCGATTCGTGGAACTCATCCAGGCCCACCGCGCCGGGCGGGAGGCCACCGGCGCGCAGACGCTGCCCCCGGCAGACCGCCGCCCCTCGGCTGAGGACACCGCCCCCTCAGCCACCGACTCCACCCGCTCAGCCACAGGAGGACCCGAGAAGAATGCCTAAGCGCGCCGACCTCAACTCCGTGCTGGTCATCGGCTCCGGGCCGATCGTGATCGGCCAGGCCGCAGAATTCGACTACTCCGGCACCCAGGCGCTGCGCGTGCTGAAGGAGGAGGGAATCCGGGTCATCCTGGTCAACTCCAACCCGGCCACCATCATGACCGACCCGGAGTTCGCCGACGCCACCTATGTGGAGCCGATCAGCCCCGAAGTGGTCGCCAAGATCATCGCCAAGGAGCGGCCCGACGCGCTGCTGCCCACCCTGGGCGGCCAGACCGCGCTGAACACCGCCATCGCCCTGGACAAGCAGGGGGTGCTGGCCGAATACGGCGTGGAGCTCATCGGCGCCAATATCGAGGCCATCGAGCTGGGCGAGGACCGGGAGAAGTTCAAAGGCGTGGTCGAACGCTCCGGCGCCGAATCGGCCAAATCCCGGATCGTGCACTCCATGGACGAGGCGCTCGCCGCCGCCGAGGAGCTGGGCTACCCCATGGTGGTCCGGCCCTCCTTCACCATGGGCGGGCTGGGCTCCGGCATGGCCTACAACGAGGAGGACCTGCACCGCATCGCCGGAGCGGGACTGCAGTACTCACCCACCACGGAGGTGCTCCTGGAGGAGTCCATCCTCGGGTGGAAGGAGTACGAGCTGGAGATGATGCGCGACGCCAATGACAACGTCGTCGTCGTCTGCTCCATCGAAAACCTCGACCCCGTCGGCGTGCACACCGGGGACTCCATCACCGTGGCCCCGGCGATGACGCTCACCGACCGGGAGTACCAGAAGCTTCGGGACATCGCCATCAACGTCATCCGCGAGGTCGGCGTGGACACCGGCGGATGCAATATCCAGTTCGCCGTGGACCCGAAGACCGGGCGGGTGGTCGTCATCGAGATGAACCCGCGGGTCTCCCGCTCCTCAGCGCTGGCGTCGAAGGCCACCGGGTTCGCCATCGCCAAGGTCGCCACCAAGCTGGCAGTCGGCTACACCCTGGATGAGATCCCCAATGACATCACCCAGAAGACCCCGGCCAGCTTCGAGCCCACGCTGGACTACGTGGTGGTCAAGGTGCCGCGCTTCGCCTTCGAGAAGTTCCCGGCCGCCGACCCCACGCTGACCACCACCATGAAGTCGGTGGGTGAGGCGATGGCGATCGGACGCAACTTCACCGAGGCGCTGCAGAAGGCGCTGCGCTCCCTGGAGCAGCGCGGCAGCGAATTCCGGTTCACCGACGATGACCAGGAGGAGCTCAGCGATCTGCTCCAGCGGATGGCCACTCCCACCACCGAGCGTCTGCACCAGGTGCAGCGCGCCCTGCTGGCGGGGGCGGATCTGGAGGAGGTCCACCGCATCACCGGCATCGATCCGTGGTACCTGGACCAGATCCAGCTGATCAACGAGATCGCCGAAGACCTGCGCAGCGCCGGTGAGCTCGACGCCGCCGCCCTGCGCACCGCCAAGCGGCACGGCTTCTCCGACGAGCAGATCGGGGCTCTGCGGTCCATGGACCCCGCCGTGGTGCGCGGAGTCCGCCACGCCCTGGGCGTGCGGCCGGTCTACAAGACCGTGGACACCTGTGCCGCAGAGTTCCCGGCCTTCACGCCCTACCACTACTCCAGCTACGACCTGGAGGACGAGATCGCCGAGCATTCACGACCATCGGTGATCATTCTCGGCTCCGGTCCAAACCGAATCGGGCAGGGCATCGAGTTCGACTACTCCTGCGTCCACGCCACGATGGCGCTGACCGACTACAGCGGCGACGACGACGGCTACGACGTGGTCATGGTCAACTGCAACCCGGAGACCGTCTCCACCGACTACGACGTCTCCACCCGGCTCTACTTCGAACCGCTGACCCTGGAGGACGTCCTGGAGGTCATCGCCGCGGAGGAGCGAACCGGGGGAGTGGCCGGCGTCTTCGTGCAGCTGGGCGGGCAGACGCCCCTGAAGCTGGCCGGACAGCTGGCCCAGGCAGGGGTGCCCATCCTGGGCACCTCCCCGGAGGCCATTGACCTGGCGGAGCACCGCGGGGCCTTCGACCAGGTGCTCAACGCAGCAGGACTGACCGCTCCGAAGAACGGCACCGCAGTCAGCTTCGAGGACGCCAAACGGGTCGCCGACAGCATCGGCTACCCCGTCCTGGTGCGTCCCAGCTACGTGCTGGGCGGACGCGGAATGGAGATCGTCTACGACGAGGCCGGACTGCGCCGCTACATCACCCACGCCACAGAGGTCACCCCGGAGCACCCGGTTCTGGTGGACCGCTTCCTGGAGGACGCCATAGAGGTCGACGTCGACGCGCTCTACGACGGACAGGACCTGTATCTGGGCGGGATCATGGAGCACATTGAGGAAGCCGGGATCCACTCCGGGGACTCGGCCTGCGTGCTGCCGCCGATCACCCTCGGCCCCCATGTGCTGGCCCGGGTGCGCCAGGCCACCGCAGCAATTGCCCAAGGTGTGGGGGTGCGCGGACTGATCAACATCCAGTTCGCTGTGGCCTCCGATGTGCTCTACGTCATCGAAGCCAATCCCCGGGCCTCCCGGACGGTGCCGCTCGTCTCCAAGGCCACCGGAGTGCAGCTGGCCAAGGCCGCCGCGCTGATCGGCACCGGAGTCAGCATCGCCGAGCTGCGCGCCGGGTCCGGCCACCACGCCGCCGGGGTGCTTCCGGCCGCCGGAGACGGCTCCCAGCTCCCGCCTGCCGCCCCCGTGGCGGTCAAGGAGGCGGTGCTGCCCTTCGCCCGGTTCCGCACACCCGCCGGCCGGGTGGTGGACTCCCTGCTGGGACCGGAGATGCGCTCCACCGGCGAGGTCATGGGGATCGACAAGCACTTCGACACCGCCTTCGCCAAGTCCCAGCTGGCTGCCAACAACCCGCTGCCCACCTCCGGCAAGGCCTTCGTCTCAGTGGCCAACCGGGACAAGCGCGGAGTGGTGATGCCGGTCAAACGGCTCACCGACCTGGGATTCGAGATCGTCTCCACCGGGGGCACCGCAGATGTGCTGCGCCGCAACGGCATCGCCTGCGAAGTGGTGCAGAAGATCGCCGAGACCCCGGAAGAGGGCGGCACCATCCTGGAGCTGGTGGAGTCCGGGACGATCAGCCTGATCATCAACACTCCCTCCGGCGGTGACGCCCGCAGCGACGGCTACGAGATCCGCGCAGCAGCCACCAGCCTCGGCGTGCCGGTGATCACCACCGTGGCCGAGCTGGGAGCCGCCGTGCAGGCCATTGAGGCCCAGCGCACCTTCACCTGGTCGGTGAGCTCCCTGCAGGAGCACGCAGCCCGGCTGCATGAGGCAGGCCTGGAGGTCGCCGGATGACCCGGCAGTCCTTCGGCACGCGGCTGGCAGCCGCGCTGGGGGAGAAGGGCCCGCTCTGCGTGGGACTGGATCCCCATCCGGAGATCCTCAGCGACTGGGGGCTCAGCCCCGACGCCGCCGGGCTGAGGGAGTTCGGCCAGCGCGTGATCGAGGCTGCCTCCGGCCGGGTGGGCGTCATCAAGCCGCAGGTCGCCTTCTACGAGGCCCACGGGCCAGCCGGCATGCAGGCCCTGACCGAGACGATCTCGTATGCCCGGCACGCCGGTCTGCTGGTGATCGCCGACGCCAAACGCGGGGACATCGGCTCCACGATGACGGCCTACGCCGAGGCCTGGCTCAACCCGGAGCGGGACTTCGCCGCCGACGCCCTGACCGTCAGCCCCTATCTGGGCTTCGGCTCCCTGCAGCCGGCCGTGGAGGCCGCAGAACGCCACCAGGCCGGACTCTTTGTGCTGACCCTGACCTCCAACCCGGAGGGGCAGGATGTGCAGCTGGCCCGGCTCCAGCATCATGTGGCACAGGTGGCCCGGGCCCACCGCACCGTCGCCGGCCAGGTGGCAGCCGAAGCCGCCCGGCGCAATACGGCGGCCTCTGCCGCGCCGCTGGGACACATAGGGCTGGTCGTCGGGGCAACCACCGCACACCTGGCCGTCCAGCACCAGATCGATCTGACCGCCGGCTCTCCACCTCTGCTGGCGCCGGGATACGGGGCCCAGGGCGCTGACGCCCAGCAGCTGCGCAGAAGCTTCGGCCGCGTCTGGGACCAGGTGGTCGTCAACTCCTCCCGCGGCATCCTCACCGCCGGCCCTGAGGTGGCCGATCTGCGTGCCGCCATCGAGTCTTCGCGCGCCGACCTGGGCTGATATCGGCCATCAGACACTCTGCTGTGTCACGAGCTATTGCCCTGGACGCAGATTGCCGTTAGATTCTGGCACATCACACTGTCCGCCTGGGCCCACGATGTGAGGAGTATCACTGTGGCATTGCGAGAACTCACCCAGCAGGAGCGCGATACGGCTCGCCAGAAGGCACTGGCCGCCCGTGCAGAGCGCGCCGAGGTGAAACGGGAATTCGGAACCGGAGCGCTCAGCTTCCCTCAGGTTCTCACTGCCGCCGACACCTCGGAGGCGGTGGCCCGACTGAAGACCATCGAGCTGCTGGAAGCCCTTCCCGGGGTCGGACGGGTCACCGCCACCCGCATCCTGGAGGACCTGGGCATCTCCATCAACCGCCGTCTCGGCGGACTGGGGGTCAAGCAGCGCCAGGCGCTCACCGAGCATCTGGCACAATTGGGCTGATGCCCCAGTCCAGCCGCGCCCCAGCCGTCACCGTCCTGGCCGGTCCCACCTCAGTGGGCAAGTCCACGCTGAGCCGGCACATCCGCACCCACTATCCGCAGGTGCACTTCTCCGTCTCCGCCACCACCCGTCCGCCGCGGCCGGGTGAGGTGCACGGGGAGGACTACTACTTCATCGAGCCCGAGGAGTTCGACCGGCTGGTGGACGAGGGCGCATTCCTGGAGTGGGCCACCGTGCACGGGCGCCACCGCTACGGCACGCTGCGTTCCACAGTGGAGCAGGCCCTGGCCGCGGGACGCCGGGTGCTGCTGGAGATCGATCTGCAGGGCGCACGGCAGGTGCGGCGGACTATGCCGGAGGCACAGTTCGTCTTCCTAGCGCCCCCGACCTGGGAGGATCTGGTCGCCCGTCTCATCGGCCGCGGCACGGAATCTGCCCAGGAGCAGCAGCGCAGGTTGGAAACCGCTAGAATAGAACTCGCGGCAGAAGAGGAATTCGACGTGACCATCATCAACGACGACGTCGACCGCGCCGCCGAGGAACTTGTAGCCCAGATGGGCTTCGAACCGACCCCCAACGCATAAGGACATTTGTGACTGAGCAGCTCGAAGGCATCATCGACCCGCCGATCGACGACCTGGTGAAGAAGGCCGACTCCAAGTACGCGCTGGTGCTCTTCGCCGCGAAGCGGGCGCGCCAGATCAACAACTACTATGCGCAGCTGCACGAGGGGCTCTTCGAGCACATCGGTCCCCTGGTGGAGACCAAGCTCAATGAGAAGCCGCTGTCCATCGCGCTGCGTGAGATCAACGAGGACCTGCTGGTTCAGAAGCAGCCGGCCGCCGACGAGGCTGCCTGAGCCTGCCCGCTCCGGCGGCCCGGCGAGAGGATGGACCGAATGCGCATCGTCCTAGGTGTCTCCGCCGGCATCGCCGCCTATAAAGCCGTGCATCTGGCACGGCTGCTGACAGAGGACGGCCACCAGCTGGACGTCATTCCCACAGAAGCCTCCCTGCAGTTCGTGGGACGCGCCACCTGGGAGGCGATCAGCGGGCGCCCAGTGACCACCAGCGTGTTCTCCGGCGTGGACGAAGTGCGCCACGTCCGCCTGGGGCAGGAGGCCGACCTGGTGGTTGTCGCCCCGGCCACCGCCGACCTGCTGGCCAAGGCCCGCGCCGGCATGGCTGATGACCTGCTGACCTCCACGCTGCTGGCCACCCAGGCGCCGGTGCTGCTGGCCCCGGCCATGCACACCGAAATGTGGCAGAACCCGGCCACTGCGGAGAACGTGAGGCAGCTGCGCGCCCGCGGCCTGGAGGTGATGGACCCGGCGGTCGGCCGGCTCACCGGCGCGGATTCGGGCCCCGGCAGACTCCCCGAGCCGGAACAGATCAAGGCCCGCATCGACCAGCTGCTCAGTGCGGCGGGCGAAACCGGCGAGCTGACAGGACGCCGCGTAGTGGTCACTGCCGGCGGCACCCGCGAGCCTCTTGACCCGGTCCGCTACCTGGGCAACCGGTCCTCCGGAAAGCAGGGGATGGCGCTGGCCCAGGCGGCGCTGCAGGCTGGGGCCGAGGTGACCCTGATCGCCGGATCCATGGACGCACCGCTGGGCCCGGAGCTGCAGGGCGCCGAGGTGGTGCGCATCGAGACCGCGGAGCAGCTGCACCAGGCGGTGCGGGTGGAGACTGAGCGAGCTGATGCACTGATCATGGCCGCCGCCGTCGCCGATTTCCGCCCCGCTGACTACGCGGCGGCGAAGATCAAGAAGACCGACGACGGCGCCAGCCCGACCATCACACTGACCCGGAACCCGGACATCCTGGCCGACGTCGTCTCCCGGCGCTCCCAGACCGGCGGGCCGGCAGTGATCGTCGGCTTCGCCGCTGAGACCGGCGATGAGACCACCGACCCGCTGCAGCTGGCCCAGCAGAAGCTGCAGCGCAAAGGCTGCGATCTGCTGGTGCTCAACAGGGTGGGGGAGAACCTGGTATTCGGCCAGGACTCCACAGAGATTCACATTCTGGCCGCCGACTCCGTCAAAGACCGGCTGGCCGGGCAGCATGCCGAACACGTTGCTGGAACGAAGCAGCAGGCCGCAGCAGCCGTCATCAGCACTCTGAGCCGGCTGCTGGGCAGCTGAGCGCGGACCGCCCGTCAGCGGCGCGCGGTCCGGGTGAAGGCAGACGTGCCTGTGATGTCCCGGCCCACAATCAGCGCCTGCATGGAATCGGTGCCCTCGTAGGTGGAGACCACCTCCATATCGGTCAGGTGCCGGGCGATGTGGTTCTCCAGCAGCAGACCATTGCCGGCCAGGATGTCCCGGCTCTGCCGGCACATCGACAGCGCCTTGCGCGAGGTGGTCATCTTCACCAAAGAGGCCATCCCGTCGGTGAGCCGGCCGTCCTCGGCCAGCACGGCCATCCGGGTGCACATCAGCTGCATGGACGTCAGATCGGAGAGCATAGTGGCCAGCTTCTCCTGGATCAGCTGATAGCTGCCGATCGGAGCGCCGAACTGCTCACGGTTGAGCGCATACTCCGCAGCGATCTCGAAAGCCGCCATCCCGTGGCCGACGGCCTCCGAGGAAGCCCCGCCGCGGGTGGCGCGCAGGAGCCTGTTGACGTCCTTGAAGCTGCTGCAGTCGGCCAGCCGGTTTTCGGACGGGATCCTGAGGTTCTCGATGACGATATCGGCCTGGTTGATGGACCGCTTGCCCACTTTCCCAGTGATGACTTCGGGCCGATAGCCTTCGGGATAGGAGCCGTCCGCCTGGCGCTCCAGCACGAAGGCCTTGACCTGGGAATCGGCCTCGTCGCGGGCGAAGATGGTCACCACGTCGGCGGCATGGCCGTTGCCGATCCAGCGTTTGTGCCCATTGAGCACCCAGGCATCGCCTTCCTTGCGGGCCGAGGTCTCCAGGGAGACCGAGTCAGAGCCGTGCGTGGGTTCGGTCAGGGCGAAGGCACCGGTGCGCTTCAGCTGCGCCATCTCCGGCAGCCACCGGCTGCGCTGCTCCTCATTGCCGAGCATGTAGATCGTGCCCATGCAGAGATTGGAATGCACCCCCAGAAAGGTGTTGACCGAACCGTCGATCCGCCCCATCTCCCGGGCGACCACCCCAGCCGCGCGTCGGGACAGACCGGGACAGCCGTAGCCCGGGATGAAGCCCCCGATGATGCCGAGCTCGGCCAGCGGGCCAAGGATCGGCTCCGGGAACTCGGCCCGCTCCCAGTACTCGTTGATCACCGGGAGCACATGCTCATTGCCGAAGCTGCGCACAGCGTCCCGCAGCTGGGTCTCCTGCGCCGTGAGTCCTTCGTCGAGCAGGAAATAGTCCGGGTGCTCCATAACGGATGTCATCGTCGGCCTCTCGCATCGTGGGAGAGGGCGGCAGCCAGGATGGTGCGCAGCCCCTCGGGTATCTGGGTGGGTTGCTGCGTGTCCGGATCCAGCAGGACGATCACGGCGTCGCAGCTCAGGCACAGCTGCTCATTCTGGACCAGATCGTGGTGGACGGTGTAGGAGGTGCTGCCGATCCTGGTGACCCACACATAGGCCTCCAGTGCGTCCGGATAGTGAATGGGCCGCTGGAAGTCCATAGTCATTGTGCGCACCACGCGGGGCAGATGCCGGTGAGCCGAGGTGCCGCCTGCCCAGTGTGCCGAGGCGCTGATCCTGGCCTCCTCCACCAGCGTCAGGGCGCGGGCGTTATTGACATGCCCGTTCAAGTCTTGATCCGACCAGCGGATCGGAATGGGCGTGCAGAATGCGACCTCCGGCGGGGTGTAGCTCATCGGGCTTGCCTCCTGTGCCGTGTGGCCGCTGCGCTCGCGCAGCCACTGACGTATTTCATCGCCGTCCACAGAACCAGGAGAACTGCCCGCTGTCCACTTCACAGAGCTGCCGATGCGTGCAGCCTGCCGGCTACGCTCTGTGACACCACGGCTGCTGCGGCGGTGGCCGGCGGGGATAGGATGAGCCGGTGACCACTTCAGACTCGCTGCGACTGTTCTCCTCGGAGTCGGTGACCATCGGACACCCGGACAAGATCTGTGACCAGGTCTCCGACAGCATCCTCGACGCCCTGCTGCGCGTGGACCCTGACTCCCGGGTAGCAGTGGAGGCGCTGACCACCACCGGCCTGATGCACGTGGCCGGTGAGGTCACCACTGACGGCTATGTGGAGATCCCCCAGATTGTGCGGCAGACCCTGCTGGGCATCGGCTACGACTCCTCGGCCAACGGTTTCGACGGCGCTCGCTGCGGCGTCTCCATCAGCATCGGTCAGCAGTCCTCCGACATCGCCGGCGGCGTCTTCCACTCCCTGGAGGCGCGCGACGGCGCCACCGATCCGCGCGACGCCCAGGGAGCCGGTGACCAGGGCATCATGTTCGGCTATGCCACCAACGAGACCGACACCTATATGCCCACCCCCATCGCGCTGGCCCACCGGCTCTCCGCCCGGCTCACAGAGGTTCGGCAGTCCGGTGAGCTGGAGTATCTGCGGCCCGACGGCAAGACCCAGGTCACCGTCGGCTACGACGGCGACGCGCCGGTGACCCTGGACACCGTGGTGGTCTCCAGCCAACACACTGCCGAGACCTCGCAGGCCCAGCTGCAGGCCGATATCTCCGAAGCAGTCATCAAACCGGTGGTGGCCGCCTCGGGGCTGGAGCTGGGAGCGGTCCAGGAGATCATCAATCCGTCTGGGCCGTTCGTGATCGGCGGTCCGGTGGGCGACGCCGGGCTGACCGGCCGGAAGATCATCGTGGACACCTACGGCGGATTCGCCCGGCACGGAGGCGGAGCGTTCTCCGGCAAGGACCCCTCCAAGGTGGACCGCTCGGCCGCCTATGCCATGCGGTGGGTGGCCAAGAATGTGGTGGCCGCCGGGCTGGCCGACCGCGCCGAGATCCAGATCGCCTACGCCATCGGACGGGCCCAGCCTGTCGGCATCTATGTGGAGACCTTCGGAACGGAGACGGTGGACCCGGTCCAGATCTCCTCAGCGATCCGCGAGGTCTTCGACCTCAGGCCCCTGGGCATCATCGAGGAGCTGGACCTGAAACGCCCCATCTACAGCCAGACGGCCACCAACGGTCATTTCGGCCATACGCAGTTCCCTTGGGAGCAGCTCAACCGCGTGCAGCAGCTCAAAGACTTCTTCGGCGCTTAAGCCGCCTACCCGCTGCGCACTGCACTCTCACCGCCGGGTGCGGTCCAGATGTGCAGCAGATACCCGTAGCTCAGGCCCAGCCGCCGCGGATGCTCATCCAGCCACCTCTGTGCCAGCTGCGCGGGGAACTCCAGGTGCAGCACCCGCTCGAATCCCGGCGGGACTGAAACTGCCAGCCGCTGAGCACGCTCACGGTCTGCGCACCGCGCTCAGCCCACCAGCGGGTGGGAGAGCTGCCGCGGCCCTGAGCTGCCGCCGGGGCGCTGGCCGCCAGCAGCTGGGCGAACTCTCCGACCTCATGGTCATTGTCGATCACCACCAGCCGGCCTCCCGGCCGCAGCACCCGGGCCACTTCATCAAGACCGGGCTGGGGGCTGAACCCCTCACTGGGAAAGAAGTAGGCGAAGCGCGCATGCACCACATCCACACTGGCATCAGGCAGCGGAATATGCTCTGCGGATCCGTGCAGCACGCGCGCTGCGCCGGGACGCGCTCGAGCGGCCCGCAGCAGGCGCTCATCCGGCTCCACCCCAATCACCTCAGCGGCATCAGCGACCCGAGGCAGCCAGAATCATGGCACCGCCGCAGAACTCCGCTGCGACCCGCGGCCGCTGCCCAGCGGTGCAGCAGCAGCCCGGCTCAGCCCACCGGCTGCGCTGCCGACTGTTCCAACCGCCTGCTGACTGCCTCAGCCAGTGCGACGGCGGCATGCGGCGCCCGGTGCAGGTTCAGCGCTGGCTCGAACAGCTCTGCCTCCAGCAGCACGGTGCCCCATTCGGCAGTGGAGACCACATCGATCCGCCCGTAGAGCGGCACCGGTGTGCCGGCGGCCGCGGCACAGGCATTCAGCACCTGGACGCCGAAGGCCTGCTCGGCCGGCGAGGCCTCCACCGGCTGCGGATCCTCCTGGTAGCTGCCGCCGCGGAAGCCGCCCCCGCGGGCCAGCAGGGCTCCTTTGGCGATCGCATGGGTGAAGACCCCGTCGATGAAGTACAGCGCCTTCTCCCTCCCGGCCGAGAGCTCGGGCACCTCCGGCTGCACCATCACCGTGCGGCCCCGGTCCAGGATGCGGCGGCCCAGATCCCGCGCCTCGGCGGAATCAGCCCGCAGCAGTCCGGTGTTCAGCGCACCGGCTGAGATCGTGGGCTTGACCACCACCCACTGCTGGCCGTGACCGACCAGAGCCTCGGTCAGCTGCGACTGATCGGCCGCCCAGTCCGTGGGCACAGTGGCCACCCCGGCCTGCTGCAGCTGCTTCAAGTAGACCTTGTCCAGATTCCAGCGCACCAGCTGCGGCGGGTTCTGCACGTCGCAGACCTGCCCAGCCTGCTGAAGCCAGGCCCGGAACTCCTCCTCCCGCTCCGAGTAGTCCCACGGGGTGCGCAGCACCAGCATGCGGAAGCCGCCGTCGCGCCGCGGGTCCCAGGCATGCCAGACCACCGGTTCAGCGGTGATCCCGCGGGCTCGGAGAGCGGCGATCAGCGGCGCGGTGTCGCGATCGCCGTCGCCGGGACGGTAGGTGTCAGTGACCACGACGCCGATATCGATGCTCATGCAGTCTGCCTCCTGTGCGCTGGGGGTACTCTCCGGGGCGAACGCCGGAAGCAATTCTGCCAGTCGTCCGGGGGGCCGCGTAGCATCGGGACTATGACCGATAAACCGCCGGAGCGTGCCCAGGAGCAGCAGCCTGCGCTGCTGGATTCCCTGGCTCCGGCCCCGCCGCCGGCGATGCCGGCAGGAGCCGCCGCCGAATCTCCGGTAGCCCAGGTGCTCCTGGAGACCGCCGTGCCGCATCTGGACCGGCCCTTCGACTATGCGGTCCCGGAGGAGATGCACCAGGCGGTTCAGCCCGGCTGCCGGGTGAAGGTGCGCTTCTCCGGCCGTGAGCTGGCCGGGATCGTGGTCTCCCGGGCCCAGCAGTCCTCCACCCCGGCGCGGCTGAGCCTGATCTCCAAGGTGATCTCCCCGCTGCCGGTGGTCAGCCAGGAGATCTTGCAGCTGGCCGAACAGGTGGCGCAGCGCTACGCCGGGGTCACCGCTGATGTGCTGCGCGCCGCGGTGCCCGCCCGGGCCGCCCGTGTGGAGAAGGAGTTCGCCGAGCTGAATCCGCCGCCGGCCCGCAGGGTCGAGCAGCCCGGGCCGCGGCGCACCCAGCTGGCCCTGCGCGGATACGGTGATTCCAGCGCGGCGGAGATCATACGCGGCGCTGTGAAGCAGTGCCTTCACCACGGCGGAGACGCCGTGGTGGTGGTCCCCAACCAGCGGGATGTGGACCAGGTGGCCGCAGCCCTGGAGGAGCAGCTCCCGGCCGAGACTGTGGCGCGGCTGAGCGCGGAGATGGGGCCCACGCCCCGCTACCGGTCCTACCTGCGGCTGCGCTACGGCCACGCCCGCGTTGCCGTGGGCACCCGGTCGGCGGTCTTCGCGCCGGTTCCGGCACCGCATCTGATCGTCATGCTCGACGACGACGACCCCAGCCTTGCCGAGCCCCGGGCGCCGTATCACCACGCCCGCGAAGTCGCACTGCTGCGCGCCGTGCAGACCGGGGCCGGGATCCTGTTCGTCTCCACCTCCCGCAGCCTGGAGGTCCAACGGCTGGTGGAGCGCGGATGGCTCACCGATGAGACTCCGGCTCCCCGGCAGCGCCGAGCCGCAGCACCGCTGGTGCGCGCCACCGCTGATTCCTACACCCAGGAGCGGGACCCCACCGCACACCGGGCGCGGATGCCCCACACCGCCTACCGGGCCGCGCGGGAGGCCCTGGAGCACGGGCCGGTGCTGGTGCAGGTCGGCCGCACCGGGTTCGTCCCGGCGGTGGTCTGCGAGGCATGCCGGGCCAAGCAGCGCTGTCCGGACTGCCACGGGCCGCTGATGCTGCCGCCGCACTACACCCAGTCCCACGCCCTGCAGTGCCGCTGGTGCGGACTGCACCACCGGCGGCATCGCTGCCCGGAATGCTCAGCCACCAGCTTCCGGGCCGCCGCCCGCGGGGCTGACCGCACCGCCCAGGAGCTGGGTCGAGCCTTCCCCAACACGCCGGTGATCTCCTCCACCGGGGACCAGCCGGTGGCCTCAGTGGGCGCCGCACCCGCACTGGTGGTCAGCACCCCCGGGGTGGAGCCCATACCGGCTGAGGGCTATGCCGCCGCGCTGCTGCTCGACGGGGACGCGCAGCTGGCCCGCGAAGGACTGGACGTGCCGCGGCGGGTGCTGGCCCGCTGGTTCCGCGCCGCCTCCCTGGTGCGCCCCCACAGTGAGGATCCGGCCCGCTCCGGAACGGTGGTGGTCACCGCGGAGAATGAGGAGCTCACCGGCGCCCTGGTGCGCTGGGATCCGGTGGGCTACGCCCGCACCGAGCTGTACCGGCGCCTGGAGCTGGGACTGCCCCCGGCCTCACGCATGCTCAGCATCACCGGCTCCCGCGCCGACGCCGAAGAACTGATCGGCCGCGTGCAGCTGCCAGAGGGTCTGCGCTGGGTCGGCCCCGCCCCCGCCGAGGAGGGCACACATCGCTGGCTGCTGTTCTTCAGCTACGCCCAGGCCGCAGATGTGCTGGCAGAGATCCGCCGCGCCCGGCGCACCGCCAGCGCAGCGCCGAACCCGGGGGAGCGGGGGCTGCGCATCGCCGTAGACGACGTCGCCAGCCTGCAGTTCTGAACCGGACTCACCCCAGCTGCGCGATGAAGCGCCGGACGGCCCGCGCCAGCTGCGCAGGCTTCTCATAGTGCACCAAGTGTCCGGTGCCGCGCAGCGTCTCCATCCGGCCCTGCGGCAGACGAGCCAGGAGCCGACGTCGTCCCTGCGGGCTGCTCAGCTGATCCTTGGCTCCGGGCAGCAGCAGCACCGGCAGCTGCAGCCCCTCGGCGTAGTCAGCCACAGTGTGCCTGCTGGAGGCGCGATAGGCCTGCAGCAGCGTGGCGCGGTCGGCATAGCCGCCGAAGTAGCGCCGGTGCTGATCGCGCACGAAGGCCGCCAGCGGCGCATCCCACTCCACACCCATGGTGAGATTGGTCACCTCCATCACGGTTTGGGAGCGCAGCAGCGCATCGGCGGCTCGGGCCGGCAGCAGCCGGCTGAGCTGGTAGTACAGTTCCACGACGGCGGCTCCGGGCAGCTGGGTGCCGGAGAACACCGAGTTGCTGATCGGGGCGCTGAGCACCAGCCCCGCCCACCGGCTCGGGGACTGGGCGGCGTGGGCGGAGGTGATGATAGTGCCGAAGGAGTGGCCGGTGAGCACATCCTCTTCCCCCAGCTCCAAGGCATCGGCCAAGGCAGCGACCACCTGGGCGTAGAGCTGCACCGAATGCTCCACCGGCCGCCCGGCGGCATCCACCACAGCGGGCGTGGCGCCGAAGCCGGGCAGATCGGGGACGAAGACCTCGAACTCCGCCAGCGCATCGACCACCAGCTGCATGCCGTGATGATCGCCGCGGAATCCGTGGATCATCAGCAGCCGCGGCAGCCGCCGGCCGGAATGGGCAGCAGCGCCGGGGCTTCGGGTGGGCCGGTAGCGCCATACTGCCGCCCGGCAGCTGGCACCCGGCAGCGGCAGCTGCACCTGCATAGGCTCGCCGGTCCGGTGTGGATCCTCGGTCCAGGGCAGCTGCGGGCCGCTCGTCGTCGCGTTCACACCAGCAAGCCTAGCGGTGCGGTAGGGCATAGACTGGAGGGCATTGCAATGCCTGTACCCGCCGCGGGAGGCTCCTCCCGCGCCGATAACCCCGAGGTGCCCACCGTTGAGCGATAACCAGCCATCCGCCGAGAAGCAGAGCTACGATTTCGCCGAGATCGAAGCCCGCTGGCTGCCCTATTGGGAGAAGGCCGGGACGTTCGTGGTCGACGAGGACGACCCCCGGCCGAAGAAGTACGTGCTGGACATGTTCCCCTACCCCTCTGGGGACCTGCACATGGGGCATGCAGAGGCTTTCGCCATGGGGGACGTGATCGCCCGCTATGAGCGGATGCGCGGGAACAATGTGCTCCACCCCATCGGCTGGGACTCCTTCGGACTGCCGGCTGAGAACGCTGCGATCAAGAACAACGCGCACCCCGCGGAGTGGACCTACCGCAATATTGAGACCCAGGCGGCCAGCTTCAAACGCTACGGGCTCTCCATGGACTGGACCCGTCGGCTGCACACCTCAGACCCCGAGTATTACCGGTGGACACAGTGGCTGTTCCTGCAGCTGCACCGCCGCGGGCTGGCGTACCGGAAGGACGCACCGGTCAACTGGTGCCCCAGCTGCCAAACGGTGCTGGCCAATGAGCAGGTCGTCGACGGCGGCTGCGACCGCTGCGGCACCGCGGTGACCAAGAAGTCGCTGAACCAGTGGTACTTCAAGATCACCGACTACGCCGACCGCCTGCTGGACGATATGGACCAGCTGGAGGGCGCCTGGCCCGAGCGTGTGCTGGCCATGCAGCGCAACTGGATCGGTCGCTCCACCGGCGCCTCGGTCCGGTTCCAGGTTGAGGACGCCGAGCCCATCGAGGTGTTCACCACGCGCCCGGACACCCTCTACGGGGTGACGTTCATGGTGGTCGCCGCCGATGCGCCGCTGGCCATGGAGCTGGTCACCGAGGCGCAGCGCGAAGAGCTGGAGGCCTACCGGGAGCGGCTGAAGTCCGTCTCCGAGATCGAGCGCCAGTCCGCCGACCGGGAGAAGACCGGCGTGCTGCTGGGCCGGCACGCCGTGCATCCGCTGACCGGGGAGTCCATTCCGATCTGGGCCTCCGACTACGTGCTGGCCGACTACGGCACCGGCGCGGTGATGGGTGTTCCGGCCCACGACCAGCGAGACCTGGACTTCGCACTGACCATGGGACTGCCGGTCAATGTGGTGGTGGACACCGGCGAGGAGCACCCTGCGGTCTCCGGCACGGCCACCGCGGGGGAGGGCACTGCGGTGAACTCCCCGAAATGGGAGGGCCTGCCCAAGCAGGAGGCGATCGCCCGGGCGGTGCAGGTGCTGGAGGAATCCGGTGCCGGTGAGGCCACAGTGAATTACCGGCTGCGCGACTGGCTGGTCTCCCGCCAGCGCTTCTGGGGCGCACCGATCCCGATCATCCACTGCCCCGACTGTGGGGAGGTGCCGGTGCCGGAGGACCAGCTGCCGGTGGCTCTGCCCACTGAGGCCAAGGGAGAGGACTTGGCCCCGAAGGGCACATCCCCGCTGGGAGGAATGTCCGAGTGGGTTACTGCGGACTGCCCGGCCTGCGGGGGTGCTGCCACCCGGGACACCGACACCATGGACACCTTCGTGGACTCCTCCTGGTACTACCTGCGGTATCTGGACCCGACCAGCGCCGACCAGGCGTTCCCCACAGAGGCGGCCAACCGGTGGATGCCGGTGGACCAGTACGTCGGCGGCGTGGAGCACGCGATCCTGCACCTGCTCTACTCCCGGTTCTTCACCAAAGTGCTGTACGACATCGGGCTGGTGAACTTCACCGAACCGTTCAAAGCGCTGCTGAACCAGGGGCAGGTGCTCAACGGCGGCAAGGCCATGTCCAAGTCCCTGGGCAACGGCGTGGACCTGGCGGAGCAGCTGGACGCCCACGGGGTCGACGCCGTGCGGGTGGCTATGGTCTTCGCCGGCCCCCCGGAGGATGACATCGACTGGCAGGATATGAGCCCCGCCGGTTCGGCCAAGTTCCTCGCCCGGGCCTGGCGCGTGGCTCAGGACGTCACCAGCAGCCCCGGAACAGATCCGGCCTCCGGGGCAGCCGGGCTGCGGGCAGCCGCTCACCGCACCGTTGCTGATGCCGAGCAGCTGATCGCAGACCAGAAGTTCAACGTCGTCGTCGCCCGGCTGATGGAGCTGGTCAACGCCGCACGCAAGGAGATCGACTCCGGCGCCGGTCCGGCAGACCCGGCAGTGCGCGAGGCTGCTGAGGTCACCGCCCAGCTGCTGTCGCTGGTGGCGCCCTACACCGCTGAGGACATGTGGGCGATGCTGGGCCACGAGCCCTCGGTGGCCAACTCCACCTGGCCGCAGGTCGACGAGTCCCTGCTGGTTCAGGACACCGTCACCGCGGTAGTGCAGGTCAAGGGCAAACTGCGCGACAAGCTGGAAGTCGCCCCCGACATCAGCGAGGACGAGTTGGAGGCTGCCGCTCTGGCGCTGCCTAAGATTCAGCGCTACATCGCCGAGGACGGCGGAGTGCGCAAGGTGATTGTGCGCGCGCCCAAGCTGGTCAATGTCGTCACCGGCTGATGTCGCCCTCACCCGCTGAGCAGACCGCAGCCTGGGTCTCAGCGCTGGAGGCCGAGCTGCTGGCTCGCCGCCGCTCTCAGCGGCGCCGGGTCAGCCTGCGGCGGGTCCGCGGGCGCATCGCAGTGGTCACGGATTCGGCCAGCGGCCTGCCGATGAAACCCGGTGACTCCACCGCCGCGGTGGGAACCGTGGGCGAGCACATCACCATCGTGCCCATCCCGGTGATGATCGACTTCCCCCACCAGGCCCAGATCTACTCCGAGGTCTCCGAGGAGCTGGAGCGGGACCTTCCGCTGGCGGTGGCCCAGGGGGTCAGCGTCCGCACCTCCCGTCCCGCTCCAGGCCGGCTGGCCGAGGTCTATCGCGATCTGCAGCGAGCAGGTTTCGCCGGTATCGTCTCGGTGCATCTGTCAGCCAAGCTCTCCGGAACGGTGGAGGCCGCGCGCCTGGCTGCCCAGCAGGTGGATGTCCCGGTCACCGTGGTGGACTCCCAGCAGGCGGGTCTGGCTCTGGGCGAAGCAGTGATCCAGGCGGCGCTGGCCGCCCGGCTGGGTGCGGACCTGCGCACCACTGCCGCCGCCGCCCGGGAGACTGCCGCTTCGGCGGAGGCGACCTTTGTGGTGCCCAGCCTGGAGCAGCTGCGCCGCGGCGGACGCATCAACCGGCTCTCCTCCCTGTTGGGCTCTGTGATGGGCGTCAAACCGCTGCTGGGCATCCGCGCAGGCGAAGTGGCACTGATCGAGCGGCCGCGCAGCTTCTCCCGCGCCGTGGACCGTCTGCTGCACCTTGCCTTGGAGCAGGCCGCCGACCACCCTGCCGCTCGAGTGGGTGTGCACTGCTTCGGCAATCGCGCCGAAGGGGTGGGGCTGGCACAGTCGCTGCAGCAGGCGTCGGCGGCTCCGGTGCCGGTGGTGGAGCTGCCCCCGGCCCTGGGCGCACATCTGGGACTGGGTGCACTGGCGGTGACCGTGGTGGAGCCGGCCAAGGAGCCCTCCACCGGCGCAGACCACCACGAATGAGCCGTCAGGGCCCATAACGCAGCCGGGCCGCATTTTCCCCAGCCATCCGCAAGGCAGGCGCCACGCACAGTCCTCCACAGCTGAGTTCGGCGCTGAATCGCCCGCCCAGGCGGGGCTCTAGCCTCAACGGATATGGAGCACGCCCACCAGGACGAGGTCGAGCAGCTCACCCGGCGAGAACACCTGCGGCTGAAGCGCCGTCAGGCCCACGCGTCCCCGGTGCGTATCCGGCTGCGCCTGGGTGCGGTGCTGGTGATCGCCGCCGGGCTGCTGAGCTGGCTGGCGGTCTCCTGGCTGCTCAGCTCATCCTCATCCTCCCAGGGGCTTCCGGAACCGGCCGAACTGACGGCGGCCGGCACGGACCGGCCCCGTGAGAGCCCACCCCAGAACCCTGCAGCGGAGCAGGAAGCCTCACCGCAGGAGTCAATCCTGGTCCACGTCGCTGGGGCGGTCGCCGAGCCCCAGCTGGTGGAGCTGGAGCCGGGATCCCGCGTGGCTGACGCCGTGGAAGCCGCCGGCGGCCTCACCGCTGATGCGGCCCCGGCGGGAGTGAACCTGGCCGCCGAGGCGCAGGACGGCACCCTGCTCTGGGTTCCTACTGTCGAAGAGTTCGAGCACAGCTCTCCTCCGCCGGCCCCCGGCGGGGTGGAGACCGGACCCGAGAAGATCAACCTCAACACCGCCACGGCCGAGGAGCTGGAGGAGCTCTCCGGGATCGGCCCAGCATTGGCCGAGCGAATCATCACCCACCGGGAGACTCACGGGAGCTTCGGCTCGGTGGAGGAGCTGGCCGCGGTCAGCGGGATCGGACCGGCCATTATTGAGAACATCGCCGACGACGTCACCTGGTGATGACGCGCAGCGTGGAGGACCGGCAGCCGCTGGACCTGCGTCTGCTGCCGGCTGCATGCCTGAGCTGGGCTGCGGCCTTCGCGGCGATCAGCAGCAGCGCCTCGGTCAGCCTCGGCCTGGGTCTCACACTGGCGCTGGTGGCCTGCGCGCTGGGTCTTGCACTGTGGCTGCTGCCGCAAGCCGCAGCCTCCCGGATGTGGCCGGTGGCCCTGCAGGCCCTGCTGTGCACTGCCGTCTGCTGCGCCGTCGCACTCTCAGCCGCCGGGGATCAGCGCCGCTGGGAGGAGACCGGCTGGAACCAAGCGGTGGATAGCGGGGTTCCCATCCAGGTGCAGCTGCGGGTCACCGCGGACCCCGCGCCGTTGGCTCCTGCTGATTCGGAGCTGGACTGGGGTTCCGAGACTGCCGGCCACCGAGCCGCCGCTGAGGTGCTGCAGGCCGAGCTGCCCGGTTCGCCGGCGGCTCAGCAGATCGAGGCACCGGTGGTCCTCATTGACCGCTCAGGCCAGGCGGGCGATCTGCAGGCCGGCCAGCGGTACAGCGGACTGGTCACCCTGGGGGAGACTGAGGGCGCTGACCGTGCCACGGCGGTGGCAGCGCCGTTCGGGGATGAGGCGTTCACCCGGCTGCCGGAGGACCGCTGCTCCAGACTCACAGCTGCCTTCAGCCGACTGCGGACCGGGACCGCCGAGGCCGCTCAGGTGGCCGTTGAACCTGCAGACCAACTGCTGCCCGGGGTGATCCTGGGAGACCGCAGCAGACAGAGCCAGGAACTGACTGAGTCGATGCGGGTGGCCGGGCTGAGCCATATGACCGTGGTCTCCGGCACCCACTGCGCCCTGGTGATGGGGGCGCTGCTGGGTATGCTGCGCCTGCTTCGGGCACCGCGCTGGACAGTGCCGCCGGCGCTGCTGCTGGGCCTGGCGCTGTTCGTACTCCTGGTCCAGCCGGCCCCCAGTGTGATGCGGGCCGCGGTGATGGGCAGCATCGGGGCGGTGGCCGTCTTCGCCGGACGGGGCCGGGCATCCTCGGCGCTGCTGTGCGCCACCGTGGTGCTGCTGCTGATCTGGGACCCGTGGTACGCCGCTGAGCCTGCGTTTCAACTTTCTGTGGCTGCCACCGCCGGCATTGTGTGCGCCGGTCAGCGGCTCCAGGAGGTGTTCAGCTCCCGGCTGCCCCGGGCAGTGTCCGGCCCCCTGGCTCTGGCAGTCTCCGCACAGCTGCTGGTCACCCCGGTGCTGCTGCCCATCGCCGAAGGAGTCACCCTCTACAGCGTCCCGGCGAATATTCTGGCCGCCCCGCTGCTGCCGCTGGCCACCGTGCCGGGGACTGTGGCGGCGGTGCTCTCAACGGCCGCCCCAGCGATCAGCACCGCACTGCTCTGGCTGGCAGGCTTTCCTGCCGCCGGCATAGCCGCGATCGGCAGTGCTGCCAGCTCCCTGCCCCAAGCCCTGGCCCCGTGGCCCGAAGGATGGCTCGGACTGACGCTGGCTGCCTGCTACACCGGCGCCGCACTGCTGGGCTGCCGCCTGCTGGTGCTGGGGCGTCCACCCGGGCCCCGGCAGCTCAGCGTCCTGGTGGCCGCTGCGGGGATGCTGACTGCGGTGGTGCTGCCGGCCTCAGCGCTGCGCCCTGCCAGCGTCGACCAGGACTGGCGGTTTGCGCTGTGCGACGTGGACCAGGGAGACATGCTGGTGGTCCGCACCGCAGAGACCGCCGCAGTGGTCGTCGATGCCGGCGAGCACCCCGAACTGGCACAGCGGTGCCTGTCAGTGCTGAATGTGGAGACGGTGGAAGTGCTGATGATCACCCACGAGCACCTGGACCACTACGGAGGAGCCGGCGGTATCTTCGAGGCCGCGGCAGTGCATCAGGTGCTCTACTCCGGATCTGCGGATTTCGACGCCGCCCAGGCGCTCGAAGAACTGACAGTGCCTCTGGAAGACGTTCCGGTGCGTCGCGCTCAGCCGGGCGATCAGGGAACTCACGGCAACGCCTGGACAGTGCGCTGGAGCGTCTGGTCGGCACCGAGCCACTACCCCGGGGCCAACGACAACTCCCTGGTGACCCTCTTCGAACTCTCGACTCCCCAGACGCCAGCAGGCGCAGTCGGATCCGCGAACAATCCGCTGCGCCTGCTGGGTTTTGGAGATCTCGAAGAAGAGGTCGCCTCGATGATGCTGCACGCCGGCTCGCTGCCGGAGCATGTCGACGTGCTGAAAGTTGCCCATCACGGTGCCGCCAATTCGGGCACCGCTGTCCTGGAGTCCCTGCAGCCTGATGCGGCCCTGATCGGGGTCGGGGCGGAGAACACCTACGGGCACCCGGATCCGGTGATCCTGGAAGCCCTTCAGCGGCAGGGATCGGCGGTGTACCGCACTGATCAGCACGGCACCGTCACGTTCAGCCTGCAGCCGGGCCGGCTGCAGGCTGAACGTGTGGAGAGGATCAGTTGGTGACCGGCAGCTTCAGCTCGTCGCCGACGTAGATCAGGTTCGGATCCTCGATCAGGTCCATGTTGGCGCCCCAGAGGTCCTTCCAGTCGATGTCGAGCTCCGCGGCGATGGAGGACAGCGAGTCTCCGGCAGCCACGGTGTAGGTCTCCTCACCGACCTCCACGTCAGCGTTCGGCTCTGCGGTGAACTCACCGGCAGCGGAGTAGCTCTGCTGCGGAGCCTCCTGCACCTCAGGCTGAGCCTGCGGGGCCGGCTGGGTCTGCTGCTGCGGCTGGGGAGCGGGCTCGGCCTGCTCCTGCTGCTGCGGCTGGGGAGCGGGCTCGGCCTGCTCCTGCTGCTGGACCGGCTCCGGGCTGGAGGTGCCCGGGTCCTCCCCGTAGAGGCCCAGCTTGGCGGAGCAGGCGGGCCAGGCGCCCCAGCCCTGGATGGCCTGCAGCTTCTGGGCGCGGTTGATCTGCTCTTCGCGGGAGGCTTCATGCGGCAGGCCGGATCCGCCCACAGCCTGCCAGGACTGGGGGGTGAACTGCAGTCCGCCGTAGAAGCCGTTTCCGGTGTTGATGGACCAGTTGCCGCCGGACTCGCACTCGGCCAGGCGGTCCCAGACGCCGGTGGCGGATGCTGCAGGGGCCTGGGCCAGCATGGCGCCGCCGGCCAGGGTGGCAGCGGCCATGGAGCCGCCGACAACCTTCTTGATGGTCTTTGGTGTCTTCATAAAGTCGTGATTCCTCACTGGTCTCGATTCTCTCGCGATGCTGTGCATGACGCGATGGGAAGGTCACGCCAACATCACAAGAAGATGTCCGCACTCAAGTAAAAAGACTCCGCTCCGCCGCGTCAACCGCGCCGGACAGGCGTCCACCAGCGTAAAAACCCCGGAATCATGCGGATCTCGGGTCGTTATCGTCCTGTTATCAAAGTTTCTGTGAGTTTTATGTGAGTCTCTGATCTGGGGAGAGGCAGAATAGGTCTGTGACCTCTCGACTCAGCGGCCGGCCGGGCCGCGGACTGGCGGTGATCGCCAGCAGCGCGGCGAGCACACAGGCCGGTGCCGCAGTGGGCGCCCAGGCCTTCGCTGCTCTGACGCCGATAGGGGTGGTGGCCGGGCGGCAGCTGGTGGCTGCGCTGGTGATGCTCGCGGTGGCCAGGCCCAGGTTCTGGCGCTACACCCGCGGCCAGTGGCTGCCCATCCTGGGGCTGGCCGCCTTCTTCGCCGGGATGAACTCCTTCCTCTACGCGGCGCTGGAGCGGATCGGCCTGGGTATGGCGGTCACCATCGAATTCCTGGGGCCGCTGGCCGTGGCGCTGCTGTTCTCACGTGCTCCGGGTGCGCGCCTGCGAAGCCTGCTCTGCGCCGCCCTGGCGCTGGGCGGAGTGCTGCTGCTGACCCGCCCCGGCCCCACCAGTGACGTGCTGGGACTGGCCTTCGCGGTGCTGGCGGCCGCCTGTTGGGCCGGCTACATCCTCACCAACCGGGTAGTGGGACGCCGGGTGCCGGGGGTGGAAGGAACAGCAGTGGCTACTATGATCTCTGCGGCCGGCATGCTGCCGGTGGCCCTGGTCATTGTGGCAGGCACGCAGCCGCCGCTGGCAGCGGTGGGCTTCGCGATCATCGCCGGACTGCTCTCCTCCGCAGTGCCCTACACCTTGGACCTGATTGTGCTGCGGCACATCTCTCCGGTGGTCTTCGGGCTGGGGATGTCCCTGCACCCTGTGTTCGCCGCGCTCATCGGCGTCATCTTCCTTCAGGAGGACCTGCCGCTGGTCGGGTTCGCCGGAGTGGTCCTGGTGGCCTGCGCGAACGCGCTGACGCTGATCTCCCGGACTATTCGCCCGCCCGAGCCCGACGTGTCGGGCAGCTCATACAGCGGGGACCGCCCCGCCCGCGGCCGAGTTCGCCGCCGGGGACTTCGATGACCTCGATGCCGGACTCACGCAGAAACGAGTTCGACGTCGGGGTCCGGTCATAGGTGATGACGACCCCTGGAGCCACTGCCAGCGCATTGCAGCCGTCGTCCCACTGCTCACGCGCCGCGGAGTGCACATCCTGCTCCGCAGTGAGAATGCGCAGCCCGTGCAGCCCCATGGCTTCGGCAATCGCTCGGTGCGCCTGCCCGGGAGGGTGATCGGCGATGGTCAGCTCCACCTCCGCGGGCGTGCCTGCGCGCTCGCGCGGAGTGATCGTATAGGAGGGAAGCTCGCCCAGCCCCGCATACTCGATGAAGGATCGCTCATCGACCATGGTCATCACCGTGTCCAGGTGCATGAACGACCGTGCGCGGGGCAGGCTGAGTGCGACCACCCGGTCCGCGGAGCCGCCGGCGAAGAGCCGCTTGGCCAGCCGCTCCACGCCCTGGGCAGTGGTGCGCTCACTCATGCCCACCAGCACGGCGCCCCCGCCCAGCACCAGCACATCTCCGCCCTCCACAGTGGCCTGCCCGTCTCGCAGACCGTCCGACCAGCGGTGAAAGGCCGCCTCGGCGAACTGCGGGTGCCAGCGGTAGATGGCCTCATAGGTCACAGCTTCCCGCATCCGAGCCGGCTTCTGCATCGAATTCACTGCCACCCCGTCATAGACCCAGCAGGAGGCGTCCCGGGTGAACAGGTGGTTGGGCAGCGGTGGGATCACCAGATCATCAGGTCCCATGGAGTGCAGCACCACCGAGCGCGGCTCATCAATGCGGCTCAGAAGCTCCCGCTTGGTCATCCCGCCGATGACCAGCTCGGCCAGCTCCGCAGGTCCCATTGACTCGGCCACCTGACGCAGCACCGGGGCAGCAGCCGGACCGTGCAGGCGCTCGTCGACGGTGTGGTCGATCACGAATTGCTTGGCCTCAGGAACCTGGAGGGTCTGCGTCAGCAGAGCGTCAAGGTGCAGCACCTCAGCACCGGCCTGCTGCAGCGCGTGGGTGAACTGGTCGTGCTCCTCCTGCGCGCGGCGGACCCACAGCAGATCGTCGAAGAGCAGCTCATCCTTGGTCTCCGGGGTCAGCCGCAGCAGCTCGGTTCCGGGCCGGTGCACTATGACCTGCTGCAGCTGGCTCACCTCTGAGCCGACAAATAGATCGTTCATAGCTGACATGCTTGCACACCGGTGCCGCTACACTCGGGCGGGTGAGCCAGAAGAGCATCCACGTTGCCGCCGTCGTGCTGCTGGACAGCCGCCGCCGCGTGCTCACCGTCCGCAAGCGCGGCACCGAGCGCTTCATGCAGCCCGGCGGCAAGCCGGAACCGGACGAGGGCCCGCGTCGGACCGCGCTCCGCGAGATAGCGGAGGAGATCGGGCTTCACCTGCAGCCGGCGCAGCTGCAGCCGATGGGACGCTTCCGCGCCGCCGCAGCCAACGAGTCCGGATACGACGTCGTCTGCGAGAACTATCTGGTGGATATGGCTCAGCTGCCTGCCGAACCCTCGCTCGGCGAAGAGATCCTCGCTCAGCTGCAGCCGGCCGCCGAGATCGAGGAGCTGCGCTGGATACCGCTGGATCAGCTGCGCCCCAGTGATGATCTCGCCCCACTGCTGACCGAGCAGGTGGCCCCAGCGGTGCGTCGGATCCTGGCCGCGGAAGGGCGGAGCTGATGACCCGGATCACCGTGGTGCAGGGGGATATCACCGCGCAGCAGGTGGATGCGGTGGTCAATGCGGCCAACTCCTCGCTGCTGGGCGGGGGAGGGGTCGACGGCGCCATCCACCGGGCGGCCGGGCCCGAGCTGCTGGAGGAATGCCGCCGCCTCCGCCGCACCCAGCTGCCAGATGGGCTGCCTGCCGGGAGGGCCGTCCGCACCGGAGCCGGCAGACTGCCGGCGCGCTGGGTCATCCACACTGTGGCTCCCAATCGCCGCGCCGGCGAGCACGACGCCGGTGTGCTGCGCAGCTGCTTTGCCACCAGCCTCCAGCAGGCACGGGACGCCGGGGCGAAGACCATCGCATTCCCGGCCATCGGCGCCGGAGTCTACGGATGGGACCCGCATCAGGTGGCTGAGGCCGCCGCTGCGGCGCTGCAGCAGGACCCGGCGCTGAGAGAGCACTTCGAGGAGATCAGGTTCGTCACCTTCAACGCGACGGCCACACAGGCCTTCAGCCGGCGGTTCGGCCCGGGAGCCGATGCGCAGTGACCCGCAGGCCATGACTTACGCTGGGAGCCATGACAGCCATTGCGGTATCCCTGCAGCTTCGGTGGGGCGACCAGGACCCCTACGGACATGTGAACAATGTGGCCATTCTGCGTCTGCTGGAGGAAGCCCGGGCACGGGCCTTCTGGCGCAGCGGCAGCGACCCCGATCAGCAGGGAATCTTCCCGCCGCTGGCGCCTGACCAGGAGCTGTGGGCCCTGGTGGCCGATTTTCAGCTGAAGTACCGCGGCCAGCTGCCCTACCAGCGGGACCCGGTCACCGTGGAGATGACAGTGCCCTCGGTGGGCGGAGCCAGCTTCGTCATCGACTATGCCCTGCGCTCGGACCCGGAGCTGCCCGCCCCGCAGGTCACCGCCCGCTCCACACTGGTGATGGTGGACCGGGAGACCGGATCCCCGCGGCGGCTGAGCCCGGAGGTGCGCTCGCAGCTGCTGCAGTTCGCTCCCTGAGCGCTGCGGGGTTGCCGCATCACTGCGCAGCCATCAGCAGACCCGCAGCCAGGATGGCCAGGGTCCAACTGACGAAGCTGCCCACCAGGAAATACTCCGCCTTATTGCCGTTGGCCTGGTCCGCCTGGATCTCCGGGAAGCGCACGATGCCTTTGGCCGCGATCAGTCCTGCCGCCACCGGGTAGGCACCGGCCACCAGCAGACCGGTCAGCGTGATCCGCTCCAGCGGCCCGATCCAACGCCCGCCCTTGAGCTGATGGGCATTGGAGGCCGCCTGCTCCCACGGATGGGAGCCGTCCTGCCGCAGCGCTGCCCGCACCAGGCCATTGGAGCTCACCCCCAGGAACGCGGCCACGCCGGCCCCCAGCACCGCAGTCTGCAGCGGCAGGCCGCCCAGGGTGTGATGGGCCGCCGCAGCCGCCGCGCTGCCGCTCAGCTGGGCCAGCAGCACCGCCGCGGCGGTGATCAGCAGGAAACCGATGACCAGCACGGCTTGGACCCGCGGGGTGCGGATAAGCCGGTGCGGAGGAAGCGGCGGCCCGATGCGCACGGTGCAGAACCAGAAGGCGGCTGCCACCAGCCCCAGCAGAATCCCCCAGGCAGGCACTGAGCAGCGGATCCCTCCGGCCACCAGCACCACCAGAGAGAACCCGGCCAGCAGGACGATCCGCAGCAGGCTGCCGGCTCTGCGCGGAAGCAGCACCCGCAGCAGATCGCCGCCTCCGATGCTCAGCAGAATCAGGCCCAGCAGCGTCACTGCGCCTCCTGCGTCGGCGCATCGGCGGCGTCGGTGAGCTCGCGCAGTCCCTGCAACACCGCGGCGGCCCCGGAGCTGCGCAGGGACTTCGATACCGCCGGCTGGGAGACGCCCAGCTGTTCAGCCACGCTCTCCTGACTCCTGCCCTCAGCCATACCCCGAGCGTACCGGCGGGCACTGAGACTCATTGCCTCCACTGTCTGATCACGCAGCAGCAGATAGGCATTGGTCAGCCTCTGGAGCTCGGGCTCGGGGCCGACGAACCGGCTGCGCAGATACCGGTGCCGGCGCTGCAGCCGGTGGGCGGACTCCACGGCCTCCCGGGCCCGCCACCATCCGGGTCCGTCCTCGATGCTCTCCGAGCCGCTGCTGGTCACCGCGAACACTTCGCCCTGGCCCAGTCCGAACCGCAGCTGCGGCCCGGATTCGTGGAGCAGGCCCGCGTAGAGGGTGGCGGCCAGCGCCTCGGCGCGGGAACTGTAGACGGCCTGCAGCTCGTCGCCTACCGTGGGGGTGAACGCCCGCAGCGGCGGATAGGCGTCGCTGATCCGCTGGAGCAGCTGCTCCACCTGCTGCTGGACTGCCGAACGGTCCGGATAGGACCGGGAGTCGATCACATCGGCGATGACGGCTACGTGCTCAGAGCTCATGACATGAGCATAACGGTTATATCTGAAAAATATAACCCTTTACGTTATGGGAGCGGCGGTGCGTGGTCGGGCCACCGTCAGGCGGGCTCCCACCAGCAGTGCGGCTCCAGCGGCGGTGAGCACCAGAGCGGCCGGCCATGCCATTCCCGCCATGACCAGCATGGGCAGCAGGGCAATGATGGCGATGTCGACAAACCCGATGGGCACATACGCGATCCCGTAGTAGTCCAGGGTCTTCGAGCGCATATCCGGATCCACCACGCGCAGCAGTGCGATGCCCATCGCCACGGTGCCGGTGTTCCAGCCCCACAGGAACAGCGACTGCTCCACAGGGTGGTCGGTGAACAGCCGCTTGGCGATCAGGGCGTAGAAGCAGAGGATGAACGCCACTCCGAACGCCAGCAGCAGTGCCAGGGGAGCGGCGTAGGCCACCACTACGGCCGGGTTGATGGAGGCGATGCCGAACGCTACCAGCAGGTCCGTTGAGGAGCTGGAGGTCCGCTCGAAGAGCCGCCGATCGAAGTGCCGCATCGCGCCGGTGGACCGCAGCAGCCCCAGCACCGCGAAGCCAGCCAGAAACGCCACAGAGAAGGTCGGCACGCTGATGCCGGGTCCCAGCCCGCTGAGCGCATCGGCTGCCAGCACCGAGACTCCGGCCACCCCCAGAACCAGGCCGGCGTGGTAGATCAGCGGATCGATGGACATAGTGGACACCGGACCTTCGCCCACTGCAGTGCGCTGGTTCGGCTCGACAATTCCGGTCCGCAGCTGGGGTGGCAGATCCGCAAAGCTGCGCAGATAGGCGGTGCCGCCCCGCTGGGACTCGAGCTTGATCAGCAGAATCCCGCCGAGCACGGAGACGATGATCCCCACGGTGGCGGCAGTCATTCCCAGGCTCTGCGCCTCTGCCCACTGATCGCCGTAGACCTCGGTGATGGCGGCCGCCGTGCCGTGTCCGCCCATGAATCCGGCCGCCATCATCAGGCCGAAGCCGTCGGGGATGTCGGAGAAGATCAGCGCGATCACCGCCAGCGAGAACAGCAGGACCAGACCCCACTGCAGCGCCACCACGGACTGAGACACCGCCCAGGTGGTCACCACGTTCTTGGCGGCCTGGGCGAAGGAGGTCAGCTGGGAGGTGAACGGGAGGGCGGCGAAGACCACGGCGATGAGGATGCCCGCATAGTCGCCCAGGGCCTCGGAGAAGGGAATCACCCCCAGGCCGTTGGGGCCCAGGGCCAGGCCCAGGATCCCGGCGATCAGACTGGCCGGCAGGAACAGCGCCTGGATGACGCGGACCTTAGCGCGCAGCAGGGCACCGGCCAGCAGCAGCAGGCAGATGAATCCCAGGTCAGTGATCAGATTCCAAGCCGTCATCCAGGCTCCTGATCAGCGGCGGCGGTGTTCTGAAGCCGGCTTCCGGCCGGCCGCAGAACATCCTAGTCGCTGGTGGACCCCGACAGCGGCTAGCCCGCCACTGGTGTGCGGCGCCCCGACCGACGGCGACCTGACCGCTCACCTGCGGAGGAGCTGCGATTCCGTCCGCTGCGGCCGCGGCCGCTGCGGCGCCCGGGGGTGTTGGCGCGCTGGGTGCTGCCGGCTGCCGGTGCGGCCGGAGGCGCCACATAGGGGGCCGGCTCGCCGACCAGCTGGCTGACCTGCTGCGAGGTGCTGGACACCGCGGCCGGGGCGGCGTCGATGGCCGCGCGGCGCAGCAGGGCGAGGGTGTCGCGGCGCTGCTCGGGGAGCATGACCGTGACCACGTCTCCGGAGCTGCCGGCCCGTGCGGTGCGTCCCGAGCGGTGCAGATAGGCCTTATGCTCAGCGGGCGGATCCACATGCACCACCAGTTCCACCGAGTCCACGTGGACTCCGCGGGCGGCGACGTCGGTGGCCACCAGCACCCGCACATCCCCGGATCCGAAGGACGCGAGGTTTCTGTCGCGCTGGTTCTGCGAGAGGTTGCCGTGCAGATCCACCGCCGGCACCCCCTGGGCGGTGAGCTGCTTGGCCAGCTTCTTGGCCTGGTGCTTGGTGCGGGTGAACAGGATCCGCCGTCCGGTGCCCGAGGCCAGGGCCTTGACCAGCGGCTTTTTCTCCTCCGCGGCGACCTCGAAGACATGGTGGGTCATATCCGCCACCGGAGAGGTGGCCTCATCCACCGAGTGCAGCAGCTCATTGCGCAGGAACCGTCTGACCAGCACATCGACGCCGTTGTCCAAGGTGGCGGAGAAGAACATCCGCTGCCCTCCGGCGGGGGTGGCGGTCAGCAGACGGGTGACCACCGGCAGGAAGCCCAGGTCGGCCATATGATCGGCCTCGTCCAGAACGGTGATCTCCACTCCGTCCAGAGTCAGGGCACCTTGGTGGAGCAGGTCCTGCAGCCGGCCCGGGCAGGCGATGACAATATCGACGCCGTCGCGCAGCGCCGAGACCTGACGAGCCTGGCTGACTCCGCCGAAGATCGTGGTGGTGCGCAGTCCGCTCGCCGCCGCCAACGGCTCAATGACGCCATGGATCTGCGTGGCCAGCTCGCGGGTGGGGGCCAGCACCAGCCCGCGGGGACGCCGCGAGGCTCGGGAGCCTCCGGCTGCGGCCAGCCGCGCCACCAGGGGCAGGGAGAACGCCAGGGTCTTGCCCGAGCCGGTCTTGCCGCGTCCGAGCACATCGCGTCCGGACAGAGTGTCCGGCAGGGTGTGGCGCTGAATATCGAACGCGGTGGTCTTGCCTTCGGCCTGCAGGACATCCACCAGGGGTGCGGGGACGCCCAGGGCGGCGAAGGTCATAGGGGATTCAGAAATGGGATGGCCTTTCATAGGTCGCCAGAACGGTCCGGTTCAGGGGGTCTGGCAGGGGCGAAAGCACCGGACGGTGCACTCGGTCGCCGCGAGAAAGTCACTGCTGACAGCATCACCGGTGCGCAGAGGCACCTGCTGAGAAGGCGTTCTGACGACGCATGGGTCCGCAGGGCGGACCGCAACAGTGCACCAGTCTACCCGCTGGGCGCAGAATTCGACGACCCGGGCCCGTCGTCGTCGAGTCTGGTCAGATTATTCACCGCCGGGCCTTCCAGCAGAGTCCCGTCGGCGGTGAAGCGGGAGGCGTGCAGCGGGCAGTCCCAGGTGCATTCGGCGTCGTTCCAGTTCAGCACTCCGCCCATATGCGGGCATATCGCCGAGACCTGCCGGACGGCGCCGCCGAGAGTCGATATGCCCACGGGACGGCCGCCGGAGCGCCCGACGACGCCGGAGCCTTCAGGCGGTACCTGCTCAGGCAGGGACTGCAGCTCCGCGGAGGCCCAGTCGGTACCCATCCTGGCGCCGATGGAGACGTTCTTCTGCACGCCGCTCAGCACCGCGGAGACAGTCGGACGGCGGCTGCTGAGCGTTTCGGCCCAGGGCATCGATCCGCCGAGGATCTGCGATGAGAGCGCCAAAGCGGCAGCCACCGCATTGGTCATGCCCCACTTGCTGTAGCCGGTGGCCACATGGATTCTGCCGCCGCGGCGCGGAAGGGGGCCGACGAATGGGACGCTGTCGGCGGGCTGATAGTCCTGGGCCGACCAGCGGTGGGTCAGCTGAGCCCCGGGGAAGTGCTGCACGGTCCAGGTGTGCAGGTCCTCCACCGCGCCGCGGTGCGACTCAGCACGGCCGACCATATGGCCGTTGCCGCCGACCAGCAGCAGCTCCTCGCCGTTGACCTCAGCGGTGCGGGTGCTGCGGCCGGGGGAGTCCACGCTGAGGTACATCCCCTGCGGGGGAGCTCTGCCGGCAGGCAGCCGGTAGGCCGAGGCATAGGAGCGTTCGCCGGTGAGTTTGGCGAAATAGCCCCCGCGGTCGAGCACCGGCACGCCGGTGGCCAGCACGAGGTGGTCGGCCTGCACCGTCCCGGCTGTGGTCTGCACCGTCAGCGGCGCCGAGCCGGAGGCGTCCACCACGCGCACGCCGGTGTGCACCGCACCGCCGCGTTCCATCAGCTCATCCAGCAGCGCCTGCAGCAGCAGGGTGGGATGGATCTGGGCCTGATCGTCCAAGGCGAGAACGCCGGCGGTGGGAAACGGCAGCTCGGTGGACTCAGTCCAGCGGGCCGGTACGCCGGCGGACAGGCACGCCTCCAGCTCCTGCTGGAGCGGCTCCAGGCCGGGATGGGAGTGGGCATAGCTGTAGGCGGTGCGGACCTGATAGTCCAGGCCGTTGTCCTCCAGATAGCGCAGCAGCCACTGCTGCCCCTCGCGGTTGCCGGAGACATAGGCCTGCAGCACCTCGCGGGACTGCTTCGCCGCGATGGCCGAGAACTTGGTGCCCTGCAGCAGGGAGACCTTGGCAGTGGTGTTGCCGGTGGCCGCAGCGCCGATATGCCGGGCCTCCAGCACAGCTGTCCGCTGGCCTGAGCGGGCCAGCAGCACGGCAGTGGTCAGACCGGTCAGGCCCGCGCCTGCCACAACGGTGTCAACGACGGGGGAATTTTGAGCACTTGGCGACGGGGTGGTTTCCATCAATGGTCGCAACACCGTCCAGCAGAATTGAGACCGTGATGTCATCGCGTCGAGTGAAGAAAGGCCCGGGGCGTCGGCCGCTCTCGGCCAAGAGAGAACAGTTCATGCGCCTGCAGGAGCGGGGTTG
>NZ_JAJUJJ010000053.1 GCF_029265375.1 Nesterenkonia sp. | reverse complement strand
TGCGGAGATCGCTGCGATAGCCACCGCGATGAACAATCGGCCTCGCGGGATCCTCGGATGGAGGACACCTGCCGAAGCCTTCGAAGATCAGCTACGCTCAGCCCAACAGTCAACTGTTGCGAGCACCGGTTGAATACGGCGAATACACCTCGCTGGCCTTCACTGAAGCATTGGCAGATGCGGGGATCACTGGCTCGATCGGCAGCGTCGGCGATGCCCTCGATAATGCGCTGATGGAGTCGACAGTCGGCCTGTATAAGACCGAGGTGATCGACCACGAAAGGCCTTCATGGAGTAGTTGGCGGCAGGTTGAGGCCGCCGCCGCCGAGTGGGTCTACTGGTACAACAACCAGCGGCTGCACTCCTCAATCGGAGACCTCCCACCAGAGGAGTTCGAGCAGATCTACTACGATCGAACCCGAGGGCTCAGCGAACCCGCTGCGGCCTAACCCAGCCCTCCATCATTCCCAGGCCGATTCAGGCCAAGTACCTCACCGGCGGGTCCGGGCAGCGGGCCCAACAGGTTGATTATGAGAAGGCCAGGGCTGAGGAGTTCTACTTCGGGCTGAAGGGCTATGTCACCCCAGCCAGTCCCGCGGTGATGACCGGGGCTGAGGTCATCGATGCGTATCACTCGCTGTTTGAGGTGGAGCGATCCTTCCGGATGGCCAAATCCGACTTACAGGCCCGGCCGATGTTCCATCACACCCGGGATTCCATCGAAGCCCACCTCAGCATCGTCTTCGCCGCCCTGGCCATCACCCGGCACTTACAGCAGGTCACCGGGGTCAGCATCAAAAAGATCCTGAAGATCTTCTATCCCCTGCGGGACGCGACACTGCAGATCAACGGCACCCGGCACCACATCCCCGCCCAGCTGAGTGAAGAAGCCCAACGCATCGCCGACGCCGCATCTGGAATCAAGCACTAACAATGGCACGAGTCAGGAGCAGGTCTCCGCCTTCGCCGAAGTAGGCGTCGGGAGAGCTGATGACGTGGTAGATCCGGGCGCCAATGATACCGAAGACCACTGCCCAGAGTGCGGCGGAGAGAATGTCGTCGCCGTCGCCTCCGCGGGACTTCCACAGCCGGGTGGCGACCACCACTGCCAGGGCGATGCCCAGCAGGATTGCCAGGGAATAGAAGGCGATGGAGAAGGGGCCGGGTAGGTCGATGTGGTTCATCGGCGGGGAGGGGAATCCGGCAGAAACCATGGCGGCAAACATATCGGGTGCGTCTCCTTGCTTAGGATTCTTCGGGGTTCCGGGAAAGGTGGATGATGGCGGTGGCATTGCCGCCCCACACCGTCACAAGAGCCAAAATCATCATCACAGTCCTCATCGGGCTTCGGTGGGGTCGTCGCCCTCGCTGAGGCCGTCCCACAGATCGTATTCGTCGGGTTCGGCGGCCTCGTCGGCTGCTGTGCGGCTGTACTTCTTGGAGGCCTTCCGGTCGGTCCACCGATGCGAGACTGCGCCGAGGACCAGCGAGGCGGCCAGCATAAGCGCTGCCCCCAGCGTGGCGGTCCAGGCCCCGAAGCCCAGCTGATAGTCCTGCGCCGTCGTCGTGGTTCCGGTGACTTCCCCCACCGCCGGTTCAGCCGCACCTGCCGGGTCGATCAGCACGCCTAAGGAGGCGTAGAGCGACATGAGTGAGGCGATCAGCAGCAGAGCCGCGATGATCCAGCGCCCGGCGCGGCCGGCGATGGTCACCGCCACTGCTCCGGCGAGTCCCACCAGTCCCATGGCGGCTACGGTGTCGGCAGCCTGGGAGCCGGGAACCTCCACCTCCGCCACCGAAGAGGTTTCGCCCAGGCCGGTGGCAGCGATCCAGGTCATGGTGGTGGAGATCATCAGCAGTGCCGCGCCCAAGAGGGCGGTGAGCACCACGGTGCGGCGGCTGGTCAGCGCTGTGCTGCGGCTGGTCACTGTGCTGCGGCTGGTCATCGGGATGCGCCTCCTTCGGCTTCGTCCTCCCAGCTGGGCGAGAAGAGCAGTGTGCCCAGGGCGCCGGCGATCAGCGTCAGGCTGCCGGCCAGTCCGGCCCAGAGGCCGAATCCGGTGGTGTAGTCCTGACCTTCCACCCCGAGCCTCGACAGCGCCGGAGCTGCCGCTGGTGCCTTGTTCACGCTCTCCTGCCGTTCGGCGTCGGAATCGACGGCGACGCCCCCGCCGGACTGCACATACGCCATGCCACCGGGGAGTACCGCGGTACGGGTCGCGATCGCCGCGTCCATCTGCCCGGAGAGGTCGAAGTAGCCGACCACTCCCCCGTAGACCGTGCGGCCGGTGGGCTCACAGGCGTCCAGCAGCTGCAGCGCACGCGGAGAGTGTATCGGCAGACCCCGGTGGTCGTCCTCGTCGTGGATCATTCTGGAAGCCCTGCGTAGGAGTGGAGGCCGGGGAAGTAGACGTTGACGACGGCGTAGTTGATGATAATGCAGATGAAGCCGATGATCGATAGCCAGGCGGCACGGTTGCCAGTCCAGCCTCGGGTCGCACGCGCGTGGAGGTAGCCGGCGTAGACCACCCAGATCACGAAGGTCCAGACCTCTTTGGGGTCCCAGCCCCAGTAGCGGCCCCAGGACTGCTGGGCCCAGATCGCGCCGGTGATCATGGGCCCAAGGGTCCAGAAGACGAAGCCCACGGCGTTGAGGCGGTAGGCCCAGGACTCCAACGAGAAGGCCTTGGGCACCAGGTGCATGAACTGCCAACGGGAGACTGTCCGTTCGAACCACCCCGATGGCCCCTGCGCCAGCGCCTTTTCGCGCCTAGCCTGGACTAGCTGCAGCACGTTCATGGCGAAGGTCAGCACGAACAGCCCGATTGCCGACGCGGCCAGGCTCACGTGGATGGCCAGCCACGGACTTTGCAGAGCCGGTTGGACGTGCCCGATGGGAGTGGGGAAGCCGATGGTGGCCTTGCCCGCAAGTTGTGGACACGGTCTTAGTTCCTCAGGCGGCTGCCGGAAGCTGTTCTGATTTACCCGGCCGCCGGTCTCTGCGGAGGGATTCTTCGTATTCCACCGGTGGGAGCATCCCGATCGCCGAATGCAGCCTGCGGCGGTTGTAGACCTTCTCGATCCAATAGGCGACCCCTGTGCGGGCCTGGG
>NZ_JAJUJJ010000041.1 GCF_029265375.1 Nesterenkonia sp. | reverse complement strand
TTTTTGGCGTGGGGGTGTGTCGGGACATCGTTCACTTTTTCTTGGGCTGGTAGTCCCTGTTGGGGTCGATGAGGTGTTCGGCGAGGATGGCTCCGGTGGTCAGGTCGATGACCATGGTTTCGCGGTCATGGACCAGTGCGAGGACGCGTTGGCCACGGTGTGCTCGTCCGATGTTGAGGTGGCGGAGTTTGCCGGCTCTCCGGATCTGAGGTGGGGGCAGACGACGCGCCGGTGAGCTGAGTACGCGGTGAAGGAGGGGTCGGGGCTCTGAAGATGTGTAGCGACCAAACCGCACATCCAGGAAGTCCCCGACCCCGATGTTCGAGAATACGCGCCCTGATTCTGTCTGCCCAGCAGGCCAGTACTCCTACTGCCATAACTGTGACCTCTTCGCCGGCCTCGATGGCTTGCACGTCATCGCCGTTCAACGGCCCTCGATGACTTCTCTGCTGAAGGTGGTGGTGGAATCAACTCCTGCCCGGGTGGGGTGCCCGGACTGCGGGATCATCGCTCATAGCGCTGGCCGGAAGACTGTGGAACTGATCGATGCCCCGGTCTACGGCAGTCCGGCCCGGCTGGTGTGGGTCAAGCGCCGGTGGCGGTGCCAAGAACCAGCCTGCTCCCGGGGTGTGTTCACCGAGCAGAACCCGAAAGTGGCCGCCCCACGGGCTCTGCTGACCCGCCGGTGTATGGCCTACGGGGTCATGATGATGCGCAGGGAGAACCTCTCGGTCCAGGGCCTGGCCCGCCAGCTCGGGGTGGACTGGCACACCGCGTGGAACGCGATCCGCCCGCTGCTGGAAGCTGCTGCTGCTGATGAGCGACGGTTCCACAACGTGGCCACCCTCGGGGTCGATGAGCATATATGGCATCACGTGAACCCTGCTCGGCGAGGCCCGAAGGCGCTGACCGGGATGGTCGACCTCACCAGAGACGCAGACGGCAAGGTAGCCGCCCGGTTACTGGATCTGGTGCCTGGGCGCACCGGTACTGTCTACGCCGACTGGCTTGCTGCCCGCGGTGAAGACTTCCGCAACGGTATCCAGATCGCCCCGCTGGACCCCTTCGCCGGGTATAAGAACGCTATCGACTCCGAGCTCGATGAGGCCACCGCCGTCCTGGATGCTTTTCATGTGGTCAAACTCGGCACCCAGGCTGTGGATGAGGTCCGGCGCAGAGTCCAGCAAGAGACCCTGGGCCACCGTGGACGTAAGGGGGACCCGCTCTACCGGATCCGCCGGCTGCTGCAGACAGGGATTGAGAACCTCACCGAAGCCCAGGCCCGGAAGATCGAGGAGGTCATCACCGCTGACCCCCGTCATGAGGAGGTCTTCCTGGCCTTCCAATGCGCTCAAGAGCTCCGGGCTGCTTACCAGCACAAAGACCTCAGGGCAGGCCGGCGGATCGCTATCAAGGTGCTGGAGTCTTTCCGGTCCTGCCCGGTACCGGAGATCGCCAGACTCGGGCGGACCCTCAGGAGGTGGCGCACAGAGTTCCTGGCCTACTTCACTACTGGGCGGGCCAACAACGGCGGCACCGAGGCCGTCAACGGGCTCATCGAGCTCGCCCGGCGCATCGCCCGCGGTTTCCGCAACCGTCACAACTACCGGCTACGCATGCTGCTGATCGGCGGAGGCCTCGATGGCTACATCCCCACCTGAAATCCGAAGAGCCAGTTTGCCCGCGTAGCGCAGGGTGATTCGTCCTTGGGGGCAGACCTTGTCGTATCGGATTCGCCAGCTGCGGTTGTTCAGTTGTACCCGTGGGCCGGCTTTGGGACGGGCGGCGTAAACGGTGGCTGGTGTTCTGCGGTTCAGCGCCCGGTGCGGTCGCTGATGGTTGTAGAGGTCTTGGAAGGTGTCCAGCTGCTGCTGCAGTCCGGTGAGGTCTTCTGGTGCTCCGGCGGTGCGCAGCCAGCGTTTCAGGGTTTGGTGGAATCGTTCGATCTTTCCCTGAGTGGTGGGGTGACCAGGGGCGCCGTTCTTCTGAGTGATGTTCAGGTCTGCCTAGAGTTGTTCGAATCCGTTGGGCTGTGTGTTCCGGCCTGCCCCCATGCCGGCGAGTCGAGTGGTGTAGACCATCCCGTTATCGGTCAGTGTTGAGGCTGGTAGCCCGTAGTGATCTGCGGTTGCTGTGAAGGTGTCGATCACGATGGGTCCGGTGACCCGGGTGTGGGCGCTGATGTGCAGCAGGTACCGGGAGTGGTCATCGAGCCAGGAGATGACTTCCAGATCGGTGTGATCGGCCAGGCGGCAGTGTGTGAAATCTGATTGCCACATCTCGTTGGGAGATTCTGCTTCGAACCGACGCCAGGAAGATCGGGGCCGCTTCTGCGGCTGGGGATCGACTTGTTGGTGACGTTTGAGAATCCGCCAGATCGTAGACACCGAAACGCGCTGATCAGATGGCAGCCGGGCATAGATCGATTCGGCCCCGGCATCCAGGCCTGACTGGTGCAGCTGGGACCGCAGGGCCAGGATCTTGGTGACCACGGTTTCAGGTGTGGCCTTCGGGCTGGTGTGAGGCCTGCGTGAACGCGGCTGCACAGCATCAAGGCCGCCTTCTTTGTAGCGGGCCAGCAGCGTGCGGATCCACCTGGTGGAGACCTCGAATCGCTGGGCAGCATCGGGAATCGGCAGCTTGGCTTCGGTGACGGCTAGGACGATCGCGCGGTTCTTCGAGGCACTCATACCAGGAACGATGTCCTGACACAGCCGCGGAACGATCTACTGACACATCAAACGGAACTATGTCTTGCCACACCCCGGAACGATGTCCTGAAACCAGACACCTCCGCCTCCGCATCTGCCCCGTCTGACAAGGAGCTCTGCTCAGTCAGGCGGGGATTTTTCTTTCCAGGACGACGGCGGCGCGGGTGCACGCTTCAGCTGTCGGCGCTTCAGCTGAGCCATTCTCCTCGGCGCATCACATGCTGAACCTCCCACTGGTCGTTCAGCACCACGAGGTCGGCCCGTCTGCCCGGGGCCAGCTGGCCGACGTCGTCGAGCCCCGCCATCCGCGCCGGATTCACGGTGGCCGCGGCCAGGGCGTCCGCAGGAGCGATTCCGGCCGCCGCGATGCTGCAGCGCACGGCCTCGGCCAGGGTCAGGGTGGAGCCCGCAATAGCACCGGGACGTCCGTCGGCGGTGAGCACTCGGGCCACGCCGTCCTGCACCTGCACTGCGAGGCGGCCCAGAGTGTAGTCCCCGTCCCGGGCGGCAGCGGCCGCCATCGCGTCAGAGACCAGCACTATGCGCTGGGATCCGCCGTTCCGCTCAGCGGTGCGCCAGGCGTAGCGGATCATCTCAGGATGGAGGTGCACGCCGTCGCAGATCAGCTCCAGAAAAGCGTCCGGGGATTCCAGCAGCGCCAATGCTGCGCCGGGCTCCCGGTGGTGGAGGCCGGTCATCGCGTTGAAGAGGTGGGTCGCCGCCGTCGCCCCTGCCAGAAGCGCCTGCCGTGTGGCAGCACAGTCCGCCCCGGTGTGGCCGACCCCGATGACCATTCCGGCCCCACGCAGCCGGCGGATCGCCTCCAGACCGCCCGGCAGCTCGGGCGCCAGGGTGATGCAGCGGACCAATTCCGCTGCCGGATGGCCTAACAGCGCTGAGACGGCGTCAGCCGAGGGTGCGCTCAGCGCCGTGGCATCGTGAGCGCCCCGGTGCCCATCGCTGAGCCAGGGCCCCTCCCAGTGGACGGCGGCCAGCTCTCCGGCGGCCACCAGCGGACGCAGCTGCTCGGTCTGCTGCAGCATCAGCTCCACGGGCGCACTCACCAAGGAGGCGACCATGGTGGTGGTGCCGCGGCTGCGGTGCGCTTCCAGCGCGTCTCTGGCCTGCGCGGTGCCCTCGGTGAAGGATGCCCCGCCCCCGCCGTGGGCATGCACATCGACGAATCCCGGCGACAGCGTCCCCTGCTCCAGGTGCAGATCAACAGCCTCCGGCGGCGCGCCATACCCAGCGTCGACCACCCGCCCTCCGCCGGTCCGGATCCAATAGGGGGCCAGTCCCCCGTCCGGGGTCAGCGCCGAGGCTGCGGAGATGATCTGATTCACCGGTGTGCTCGCATCCAGGTATTCGTGCAGGCTGATCCTGCCTGTGCTGTCACTGCGTCCGACTCCAAAGTTAGTCCAGTGGTCTTGATTTCGGAAGTGGTGTGTGCCTCAATGGTCTGGTGACGAAGTACCACGCAGTGCGTGATCTGCTCCTGGATCGTCTCGAAACGATGACGCCCGGCGATCAGTTCCCACCGGAGAGGGACCTGGCCCAGGAGATCGGCGTTTCCCGGATGACGCTGCGCCGCGCCATCGACGAACTCGTCGCCCAGGGCGCGGTGCGCCGACGCCACGGCTCGGGGGTCTTCGCGACGGGTCCCAAACTGGATCAGGCACTGGCCGCCAGCTCCTTCACCGAGGACATGCGTGCCCGCGGTCTCAAGCCAGGGGCTCACACACTCGAGTTCGAGGTCTCCCCGGCCGGCACTCGGGTGCAGCGGCAGCTGCAGCTGAGCGAGGGCGAGGAGATCGTGGCCGTCCGGCGTCTGCGCCTGGCCGACGACGAACCCATCGCCCTGGAGGAGCTGCACGTCCCGCGCCGCCTCCTGCCGAGTCTGAGGGCCGATGATCTGGAGAACCAGTCCTTCTACGAACTCCTCCACCAGCACGGCATCGAGATCAGCAGCAGCGTCCAGACCATTGAGCCGACTGTGGTCGAGGCGGAGGGGGCCCGGCATCTCGGTGTGCCGGTCCACACCCCTGCCCTGCTGTTCGAACGCACCTCCCGCAGTGCACAGGGAACGCCGATTGAGTTTGTCCGCTCGGTCTACCGCGGCGACCGCTACAAGATCCGCACCGAACTCACCATGCCCGCTCCGCACACTCCGCAGCCGGTCTCCGGAAAGGCGCGGCAGAAGCCATGATCATCGCCGGACTGATGGCAGGCACCTCTGCCGACGCGCTCGACGTCGCGCTGGTCGAGTTCGGCTCCGAGCCGTCCGGAACCGGAGAGCGTGAGCTGACCATGCGCCTGCTGGCAGCCCGGGAAGTCCCCTTCGAAACCGATCTTGCTATGGACATCCTGCGGCTGCTGGAGCCGCGTGAGGTGGAGCTTCAGGTGGTCAGCAGCGTCGACGCCCGGCTGGGCCAAGCCTGTGCGGAGGCAGTGGTCGACCTCTGCGCCGAGACGGGACTCACCTGCGAACTGGTGGTCTCCCACGGACAGACAGTCCGCCACGACGTCGCCGCGGGGCAGGTCACCTCCACCCTTCAGCTGGGCCAGCCTGCGTGGATCGCCGAGGCCACCGGCGCTCCGGTGCTCTCCGATGTCCGGTCCCGGGATGTGGCCGCCGGAGGGCAGGGCGCCCCCTTGGTCAGCATCATGGACCACCTTCTGCTCTCCGGCAGCGGGACACCGACAGCAATGCTCAACCTCGGCGGCATCGCCAATATCACCGTGGTGTCCCCGGGGCAGGAGACCATCGCTTTCGACACCGGGCCGGCCAACGCATTGATCGATCTGATGGCCCGGCGCATCACCGGTGAGGCTCGCAGCATTGACTACGACGGCGCCCTCGCCGCCCAGGGCCTGGTTGATCAGGCGTTCTTGGAGGATCTGCTGTCTGATCCCTACTACGCTCTGCCCGCGCCGAAGTCCACCGGCAAGGAGCTCTTCAGCTCGGCATACCTCCAACGGCATCTTCACGCCCACCCGGGGCTGAGCGAAGTCGACGCCATCGCTACGCTGACAGTCCTGACCGCCCGCACAGCGGCCCAGGCATGCCAAGCGCACCGCGTTGAGGAGGTCGTGGCCTCCGGCGGCGGCACACGCAACCGCACACTGATGACTCGCCTGCGGGAGGAACTGGGCAGCGGAGTCAGGCTGAGCACCACCGATGAGTCCTTCGGGCTGCCGGAGGGCGCCAAAGAGGCCTGCCTGATGGCTCTCATCGGCTGGCTGAGCTGGCATGGGCTTCCGGCCACTCTCCCCAGCGTCACCGGGGCCGCCCGCGGTACTGTCGCCGGACGCCTCACCCCAGGACACCAACCACTACGTCTACCCGCTCCACTCGACCGGCTGCCGTCACACCTGCGCGTGCTCGGCCGACCTTGAAAGGGGACTGCAATGCGGACCATCGACCTCCTGGTGATCGTGGCCTATCTGGCCGCCACCGCCTGGCTCGGACTGAAACTCAGCGGACGCCAGTCCGGGCTCAGGGACTACTTCGTGGGCGGACGGAACCTGCCCTGGTGGGCAGTCTGCCTGTCCGTCGTCGCTACTGAGACCAGCGCGCTCACCGTCATCGGTATCCCGGTGATGAGCTACCTGGGCGATATCAACTATCTGCAGCTGGGCCTGGGCTACATCCTGGGCCGGATCGTGGTGGCATTCTTCATGCTTCCGCGCTACTACGACGGCGAGATGATCACCGCCTACGCCTATCTGGGCAAACGCTTCGGGCAGACCACCCAGACCACTGCGGGCGTCACCTTCCTGTTCACCCGCCTGCTGGCCGACGGCATCCGGGTGCTGGCCGCGGCGATCCCCGTCAAGATCATCCTGGACGGGATGGGCATCCACGCCAACTACTTCACCATCATCGTGGTGCTGGCTGTGGTGACCATCGTCTACACCTTCATCGGCGGGATCAAAGCCGTGGTGTGGGTCGATGTCGCACAGATGTTCCTCTACGTGGCCGGCGGTGTACTGGCGATCATTGTGGTCACCGCCTCCACCGGTGCTGGATGGTTCAGCGAAGCCGCAGACGCCGGCAAGTTCTCCATGTTCGTCTTCGAAGGCAACCCGATCTCTGCGGATGCTTCCTTCATCGCCTCACTGCTCGGCGGCGCCGTCTTCGCCATGGCCTCACACGGCTCGGACCAGCTGGTGGTCCAACGTCTGCTGGCCTGCCGCACAAAGGCCGAGGCCCAGAAGGCGATCATCGTCTCCGGGGTGGTGGTCTTCGTCCAGTTCGCCCTGTTCCTGCTGGTCGGACTGGCGCTGTGGAGCTACTACGAGCAGGCTTCCCCGGATGCCCTCGGACTGACCCGCGACGACGAGATCTTCCCGCTGTTCATCATCGAGGCACTTCCGCAGGGCATCTCCGGGCTGCTGCTAGCGGGCATTCTGGCCGCAGCGATGTCGACTCTGTCCTCGTCGCTGTCCGCACTGTCCTCCTCCACCGTCAACGACGTCTACGCCCGGTTCGCCAAGGCCCCGCTGACCGACCGGCAGGGGCTGCGCATAGGCCGGTGGGCGACTATCGGCTGGGGGCTGGCATTCATCGCGCCGGCCACGGTCTTCCAGACCGATGAGGGCAATATCGTGGTGCTGGCCCTCGGCGTCGCCGGGATCACCTACGGTGGACTGTTGGGCGCCTTCATCTTCGGGATTCTTAACAAGCGGGCGCGGGCGCTGGATGCCAATATCGCTTTCGTCGTCGCCGTCGGGGTCAACGCATTCTTCTTCGTCATGGAGAAGTACGTCACCGGCGAGGTGTGGGTGGCCTGGCAGTGGTACCCGCTGCTGGGCATCCTGGTGACCTTCGCCGTCGGCGGCCTGTTGTCGCTGCGCCACTCCTCCCCTGCCCCGGCCGCGCCCTCGCGGGAGCAGCCGAACCCGCAGGGCATGACGGGATCTGCCGAATGAGACAGGACACCGGCTCTGAGCAGCCCGGCGCGCTGCCGCCGTCAGAGCAGCCCGGCGCTCTTCCTCCCACTGAGCAGCGCAATCCGCGCAGCCGCAACCTCGACGAACTCAGCAGCCTGGGCGTGCTTCAGCTGCTCAACGCGGAGAATGGGGCCGCCGTCGCCGCCGTGGACGCGGTGCTGCCGCAGCTGGCCGACGTCGTGGACCTGGCAGCCGAGCGGATGCGCCGGGGCGGCACCGTCCACTACTTCGGGGCCGGGACCTCCGGGCGGCTCGGCGTGCTGGACGCCAGCGAGCTCGGCCCCACCTTCAACCTGGAGCCCGGCAGGGTGGTGGGGCATATCGCCGGAGGGCCGGAAGCCCTGCAGGACGCGGTGGAGAACGCTGAGGATTCGGTGGCCGACGGCCGCCGGGCAGCCGCTGGTCTGGGCCCTGACGACGTCGCCATCGGCTTGGCGGCCAGCGGATCCACGCCGTATGTGGGCGGGGCGCTGAAGGCAGCGCAGGATGCCGGGGCCTATACCGTGCTGGTCTCGAGCAATCCGCAGGCGCCGCTGTCCCGCTGGGCGGATACTCACCTGGCGCTGGATACTGGGCCCGAGGTGGTGACCGGTTCCACTCGGCTGAAAGCCGGCACGGCGCAGAAGCTGGTGCTCAACGGGTTCTCCACTGCGCTGATGGTCGCTCTGGGGCGCACTTGGGAGAATCTGATGGTCTCCGTGGTGGCGACCAACGCCAAGCTGAGGGAGCGGACAGTACGCATCCTCTGCGAAACCGTGGGAGTCGACGACGCCGCGGCGCGGGAGCTGCTGGAGCGCACCCGCGGCGACCTGAAGGCCGCTATTGTCACCTCGCTGGCGGGTGTCTCATCTGCCGAGGCATCTGCCCTGCTTGAGCAGCACGCCGGCTCAGTTCGTGATGCCATCCGGGCCGCCGCGCCGGAGAGTAGGCCGCACCGCAGGGAGCCGGGCTCGTGACCACACCCGATGGCCCCGTGCTGGGCATCGACATCGGCGGAACCGGGAGCCGGATGACCCTGACCTCCCCGGAGGGCAGAGAAGACGTGGTGGGTCCGCGGGCTGAGGTCAGTGCCGAGGGAAGCTCCGCTCCTCAGCTCGCCGCCGAGCTGGTGGACACCGCCTGCCGGAACTGGCCGGAGCAGATGGCCGCTGTTCGCGGCATCGGCATCGGAGCCACCGGAGTCACCTCATTGGTCGCTGACCCCGGTGGACTCACCAGAGAACTCGCCGCCCTCGCCGGCGTCGCCGTCGCTGTGGCGACCGACGCGGTGACCGCCCATCTCGGCGCCCTGGGCGGCCAAGGCGGCGCTGTGGCGGCGCTTGGGACCGGGGCCATTGCCGTCGGGCACCCCGGACCTGATCCGGCAGGCAGCTTCCCTCCTCGGTGGCGGCGCGTGGACGGCTGGGGTCACCTGCTGGGCGATCGAGGCGGCGGGGCCTGGCTGGGGCGGCAGGGACTGGAACTGGCGATTCGCTGCGTAGACGGCGTTCCACCCGGCGGCGGAGCCTCAGACGGAGAGCAGCTCCTGGACGCCGCGGTGCGCCGCTTCGGCCCGCCCGGTGACTGGCCGGCGCAGCTCTACACCCGTCAGGACCGCGCCGGCGTGCTTGCCGAGTTCGCCCGCGACGTGGTGGAGCTGGCGCATGCGGGGGACGCGGCCTCGGCTGAACTGGTCGCCCGCGCCGGCGCCGAAGCTGCTGATAGTGCTCTGGCTGCCCTGGAGGAGGACCATCCGGCTCAGGTGGTGCTCACCGGGGGCCTCAGCGGCTCCCACGCGGTGCGCACGGCGTTCTCGGCGCGGCTCACAAGCCGAAGCCCAGCCGTGGTCGAGCATCAAGCGGCTGGCGATCCGCTGGACGGGGCGGTGAGGCTGGCTCGGCTCGTCGCTGCCGGGCGCCTGCTGCCTCAGGAGGGTGTGCTGTGGCTAGGGCACCCGGACCGTGACTCAGAAAGGACGTGGTGAGCGTGGAGGTTGTCATCCGACCCGCCGATGAGCTGGCGGTGCTGGCTGCCGATGTCATTGAGGCCCAGCTGCGGAAGGCTCCGAACTCGGTCCTCGGGCTGGCCACCGGATCCAGCCCCCTGAGGGTCTACCAGGAGCTGATTCGCCGGCACCAGGAATCCGGGCTCTCCTTCGCCCGGGCGCGGGGCTTCACCCTTGACGAGTATGTCGGGCTGCCTGCCGACCATCCGCAGCGGTACCGCAATGTGATCGCGGAGGAGTTCGTGGACCATCTGGACTGGCCGGCGGAACAGGTGCAGGGTCCCGACGGGTCGGCTGCGGACCTGACCGCCGCCTGTGCCGCCTATGAGCAGGAGATCAAGGCGGCAGGCGGAGTGGACATCCAGCTGCTGGGCATCGGCACTGACGGACACATTGCGTTCAACGAGCCAGGCTCATCACTGGCCTCACGGACACGCATCAAATCTCTGACTCGGCAGACCCGGCGGGACAATGCGCGGTTCTTCGACGGCGAGATCAGCCGGGTCCCCGTACACTGCCTGACCCAAGGGCTGGGGACCATCAGCGAAGCGCGGCACCTGATCCTGCTCGCCTTCGGGGAGGAGAAGGCCGAGGCCGTTCACCAGCTGGTGGAGGGCCCGGTCTCAGCCCGCTGGCCGGCCACCGTGATGCAGTTCCATCCCCATGTCACCGTGTTGGTGGATGACGCTGCAGCCTCACGCCTGGAACTTGCTGACTACTACCGCCAGACTTACGCATGCAAACCTGAGTGGCAGGGCCTATAGCGCGGCACTGCGGATAAGGAGGGACAGCGTGCTGGAGGCGTCCGAGATTGTCACGTTCAGGGATGTTCCCCCGCCGCCGGGGGAATCCCCGTGGGTGAATGGCTCCGAACCGCCGCGGGAGGAGATTGCTGTAGTGGCTCCGGACCCGCGCTGGCCGGAATGGTTCCAGCAGATCGCGGATCGCATCCGCAGTGCGCTTGGGATGCGGGCTCTGAGCATCGAGCATGTCGGTTCGACCGCTGTCCCGGGACTCCCGGCCAAGCCGGTGATCGACATTGACCTGATTGTGGCGGACTCATCGAAGACGAGTGCCTGGCTTCCGCAGCTTCAGCAGGCCGGTTTCACGCACACCGTCAGCGAACCCTGGTGGTACAAGCACCACTGCCTGAGGTTGTCGCAGCCGCGCTGCAACCTGCATGTGTGGTCGCCCGGCTGCCCTGAGGCATACCGCCACCGGCTGTTCCGGGACTGGCTGCGTCACAGTCCTGCGGACAGGGACCTCTACCGCGACGCAAAGCGTGCCGCGGCAGAGGCCTCCAACAGCGGCCGGGAGTCAGTCGAGGAATACAACCAGCGCAAGCAGGACGTGATTCGCCAGATCTATCAGCGCGCATTCTCCGCTGCCGGACTCCTTGACCCCTAAGCGCAGTATGCGGACACGCACCACCTGCCCCACCGCCGGCGGGGGCGTGCTCAGGCGGTGAGGATGTAGTGGTGGGCTTGGTGGAGGTCGATGGTGGGGTTGACCGGCAGCGGTGCGGCTGCTGGTGGGCTGGCCCGCTCGGGTGGGCTGGCCCTCTCGGCTGAGCCGGTGCT
>NZ_JAJUJJ010000025.1 GCF_029265375.1 Nesterenkonia sp. | reverse complement strand
GCGGTGGACCCGGATGCTGAGGCTGATGCTGATGCGACCGAGGAGACTGACGCTGACGCGGATGCTGCGGTGGACCCGGATGCTGAGGCTGATGCTGATGCGACCGAGGAGACTGACGCTGACGCGGATGCTGCGGCGGACCCGGATGCTGAGGCTGATGCTGATGCGACCGAGGAGACTGACGCAGACGCGGATGACGCTGCTGACCCGGACGCGGACGAGAACGCGAATGCGGCGGCCTCCGCTGCTGCGTCGGCTGATGCTGATGCTGACGGTAACCCGGCGGCTGAGGCTGCTGCGGAAGCTGCGGCCCAGGCTGATGCCACTGATGCCGCTTCCGCTGCTGCGGAAGCTGACGCTACGGCCGCTGCTGAGGCTGCCGCTAACGAGGAAGCCTCCTCCGAGGCTTCGGCTGATGTGAGCGAGGACGCCAACGCTGCTGCCACGACAGCTGCTGAGGCCGCCGCACAGGCTGACGCCTCCGATGAAACCAACGCAGACGCTACCGCTGCGGCGGATGCGAATGCGGCAGCTGCCGCCTCGGCCGCCGCCACTGCTGACTCCTCCGCTGCGGCTTCGGCTGACGCCGCTGCTGAGGCAGACGGCGATGATACCGGCACAGCCACTGCCGACCCCGAAGGCGATGAGACCGGCACCGACGAGGCCGCTGCTGACCCCGAGGGTGACGAGACCGGCACCGACGAGGCGGAAGCGGATGAGAACGCGAACGCTGCTGCTTCGGCTGCGGCGTCGGCGGATGCTGCGGCTGATGGTGACCCGGCGGCTACCGCTGCCGCAGTTGCTGCGGCTCAGGCTGATGCCACCGATGCCGCTTCCGCTGCTGCCGATGCTGACGCGACGGCCGCTGCTGAAGCTGCCGCTAACGAGGAAGCCTCTGCTGACGCTTCGGCCGATGTGAGTGAGGACGCCAACGCTTCGGCGACTGCGGCTGCCCAGGCTGCCGCTCAGGCTGACGCCTCGGATGACACCAACGCAGAGGCCAGCGCAGCGGCTGAGGGCAACGCAGCAGCTGCCGGTTCTGCCGCGGCCACCTCTAATGCCTCGGCTTCTGCCTCGGCGACTGCCGCCGCTGACGCGGATGGCAACGAAGAAGCGGATGCCGCAGCGGCTGCTGCTGCGGAGTCTGATGGTGCTGCTGATGGCACTGGCGATGACGATGGTGTAAGCGAGCCGTCGTTGTCGGTGGAGCCGGATCAGGCGACTCCTGGTGATGAGGTGACTGTTAGTGGTGAGGGCTTCACCCCTGATTCGACGGTCACTGTGGAGATCACGGATGAGGATGGCAACGTCATCGACACCATTGAGGGTGTCGAGGTGGACCAGGATGGTTCTTTCGAGGTGGAGTGGACTGTGCCTGAGGGTACTGAGCCTGGCAGCCTGACTGTCACTGCCACCGATGATGAGGATCCGGAGGTGTCTGCTTCGGCGTCACTGGTGGTGGTGGATCCGGCCCCGGATGTGGAGGCTGGTGAGATCGACATCGATATTGAGCACGAGGTCATCCGCCGTGGTGAGACTCAGATCGGGTATGGCTATGGTTATGAGCCGGGCACTGAGGTGCGTGGGTTCATGAACAGTGAGCCGACGATTGATCTGGGTGTCCAGGTTGCTGATGAGAACGGCACTGTGGTCTTCACATGGGAGATCCCGGATGAGGCTCTGATTGATGACCATACGTTCTCGCTGACCGCTGAGGGCTACGATGATCAGTCCATTGGATTTGAGGTCGTGGCCGGTGCTGGTGCTGCAGGCGATGCTGACGATGATGATCTGGCTACTACTGGTGCCGGTAACATCGTGGCATTGACTGTGCTGGGCCTGCTGCTGTTGCTGCTGGGCTCGGGTGCGCTGGTGTATGCCAAGCGGCGCCGTGCAGCCAGCACCCACTAAGTGGGCAGCTGATTGATGAGCGGTGCATAGTTCGGGCGTGAGCTCGACTATGTGATAGGGGTCCGGGCGCACCGCGCCCGGACCCCTTCCGCGCTTCCACCCCACCCTTACTGAGGAACTGCATCATGACCAAGGACCGGCCCACCGGCAAGAGGCAAGTCATCAAACGGCTGGCCATCAGCGCAGCCGCCCTGGTGACCATCTGGCACCTCTTCGCCTCCTTCCTCTGGATAGCTCCACCTTCCGCACTGCGGGAGGTGGTCCCCGGCGACGCGCTGCAGGAGTACATGATCCCGATGTTCGGACAGTCATGGAGCGTCTTCGCGCCAGAACCGATCAACGGTGACTACTACTTCGACGTCCGTGCCGTCGTCGAAACCGACGGCGAGGTCGAAGTGACCGAGTGGATTCGGGCCACAGACGTGGAGCAATCCCTGGCCACATACAGGCCCTTCCCGCCACGGGCGGCCAAGCTGGCCAACTCCCAAGCCTCCACGCTGAAAGGCGAATGGGAGAGCCTCAGCGAAGCAGAGCAGGAGATTGTGGGGCTGAACTACTTCAAAGAGGACTGGGACGAGCGCATGACCGAGACGCTGCTGGAGGTCACCGAGAACGAAGAGCAGCTGCTGGAGTATCTGGAGGCAGAACAGCGAGCTACCGCCTATGCAACCCAAGTGGCCCTCGCAATCTGGGGAGACGACGTCGTCCGGGTCCAATATCAGGTTGCCCGCCAAAACGTGGTGCCGTTCCACCAGCGGAACAACCGCAACGCGGAACGGCCCGCCATCCAGCCGGTGCCGCTGGGATGGCGAGGCCTCGTCGTCGAAAACATGCAGTCCCAGGAGGAATTCGCCTCCTACTTCTGCTCGGCTCCGCTGGAGGTGTGCCAGACCGATGAGTAAGAAGACCGCCAAGCGGACGTCCGCGCCGGAGAAGGACATCGCCGAAGACACCGAAGTCCCCACTAAGCCAGCCGCTGAAGAAGCGCTGGTCCCCGTGGTGGTGGCCGGCGCCAAACGGCAGGCAGCCCGGCTCAACGACCTCTTCGGACGCTTCGAAGAGCAGCTGACCGGCAGCTACAAAGCCACCTACGGCATCGCGGTGACCCGCATCGTGCTGGCCATCACCGGTATCGGCCTGCTGCTGACGAACTTCCGCGCACGCCACTACGTATTCGGCGTCGGAGGAGCCTGGCGCGGCGAGCTGGCAGAACCGGTCAGCGACTTCCCACAGATCTGGCTGTTCTCCCTGTTCCACCGACTCCTCCCGCACCCAGGGCTGTTCACCACTGCCTATATCCTGCTGGGAATCATCGCGGTCCTGGTGCTGCTGGGCTGGCGCACCCGCATTGTGCTGCCGATCTACCTGGTGCTGTGGGTCAGCTTCATCGAAACCAACGACGCTGTCGGCGACCAAGGCGACAACGCCTACCGCATGTTCCTGCTGGCCATGCTGTTCACCAACAGCTCCATGCGATGGTCCCTGGACGCACGACGACGTGAAAAGCGCGGCAATAAGCCCTCATGGCTGGAGAAGCGAGCGCCGTGGGTCCTGATCACCGCGCACAACCTGGCGCTGGTGGTGCTGGCGTTCCAAGTCTGCGCGATCTACGTCTCCGGCGGCCTGTACAAGGCAGGGGGCGACGCGTGGAAGTACGGCTTCGCCATCTACAACCCGCTGCAGACCGCCCACTTCGGCACCTGGCCGGTGCTCTCCGACCTGCTGACTGCCTGGGGCCCGCTGGTGGTGGCGCTGACCTGGGGATCCCTGCTGTTCCAGATCGCCTTCCCGTTCCTGCTGTTCAACCGGGCGACGCGGATCATCGCGCTGCTGGGGATCCTGTCCTTCCACTGCGCGATCGGCCTGCTGATGGGCCTGCCGTGGTTCTCCCTGACGATGATTGCGGTGGACGCGATCTTCATCCGCGACCGCAGCTACCGACGACTCGAACGCATGGTCCACCTCGCCCGACGAAGTTGGCGGTGAGACGCGCGACGCCGTCTCACGAGAGGTTGCGGCAATTCCCACCAATGCCAACAATGAGCCCAGCATTGCTGGCGATGGAGGCAGGTTCCGAGGTCCACCCGTGGCGGGACATGACAATGGCCACTTCTAGTTCAGAGCCCAGTCCTAACAAGCCCCCCAGCAGATTGGACTTTATCTGCGTGGTGTAGTTGGTTGGACTGCCAGTGGTCTCATCCTCGACATTGAATCCCGTCAGCGGCGCGAGAACCGATCCGAGACCCTCAGTGGAAGCGAAGACTTCAGCGTCTTCCACCGTGTAGCCCTCCGGGGCGGCCCAGTAGATCTCCACACGCGCCCCCAGGCCGAGGAGGCCCGACCTGTACCGGCATTGGCTGGTCAGAACAGGAGAGGGGATCGTAGCCGCGGTGACCGATCCGGCGGCAGGTTGCTGAACCTGCCATGCGGCCTCGGTGGTATCCACTATCTCGTCTGCTCCAGGTGAGGCGCTCACCGTCAGAGCTGCCATCACTACGGCGGCGCCTGCAATGGCGCGTCGCCTTGAAGCACGGCGTCGCCGGTCAGCTCGGCGGATGTGCACCATGGGGTCTCACCCCGCCCTCTTCATCATCCAGCGGCCCAGCAGCATGGAGGCCAGGGCGGCCACTAGCAGCGCCAGCACCGAGACGCCGGTGCGGGCCAGTGCCTGCTCCTCCCGCTCAGCAGTCCCGGAACCAGCGACGGCTGAGGAATCGGCGCTCGCGGCTTCTCCGGTCGGAGAGGTCTCGCCGGCGGAGGGGCCGTCGTCCTCCTGAGACGCATCGGCCCCCGGGACGTCTGCTCCGATTGAGGCCTCGTCCTCCCGGGCCCCGACGTGGATACTCAGCTGCGCTTCACTGTCCTGGAGCGCTTGGTCGTCATCGGGGAGCTGGATATCCAGGCGCAGCCACGGTTCGACGTCGGTGGAGAACTCATCGATCCATGCGATCTCCTCCTCCGGAGAGACCACATAGTCTGCCACCGCAGCGGCAGCACCCCCGGGGCAGTCAGTCGGTTCTGTGGAAGTTGACCCTGGGGGAGTGCTCCACTCGACAGCGCAGCGGCGGACCGTCACCTGCAGAGGCAGATGCCCGGCAGAGCTCAGACCCACCCGGGCATCACCGCGCGTAGGTGTGTCGAAAGCGACCCCGATATCCCACACCGACACAGCCCCCGGTGCCAGGTTCTGCCGAGAGCCCGGGTCATACACCGAGGTCAGCGTGATGTGCTGCGAGCTGCGGGTCTCCTGCACCAGCTCCTGGTCCGGCGCCGCCTGCGCGGGCTCTGCCGGTGCGGCAACAACCAGTGCCGAGACGACCGGCACAGCGATCAGCGAGACACCGGCGGCTCGCCGTGTACCGTGGCGAGGCCTGTGCTCATCGGTTAGGGTAGATTCCGTTGCCGTGGGTTCCTGAGAGTCGGCTGCGGCGTCGTCGTCGGTGTCCCGGCTGCGGGGCCAGAATGCCCAGCCCACCAGCAGCGAAGCGCCCAGGGTCAGCCCGCCGAGGACGTAGGGGTTGTTCATCTGGTGCAGCGGCTGGGCCAGCCCCGGAACGGAGGCCAGCAGCACGCGCCCCTCCGTGATCGTGTAGGGATACGGGTCCTCCGAGTCGTTGGCGTCGCCCTGCATCGTAATGATGCGCTCCTGCGGCCCGTCGCCCGGTTCGACGGAGGTGACGCGGTGGGTCACCGGCAGCTGACCCGGCCGGTCCACAGTGAGGACATCGCCCACCTCCACTTCGGAGGCCGGGATCTCCTGGACCAGCGCGGCCGAGCCGGCCGGGATAGTCGGCTCCATGGATCCGGTGCGGAACAGGATGATGGACACATTGAACACGTAGGCGCAGATGACCATCACGATGGCGGCAAGCCCGCTGACTGCGAGGATCCACAGCAGCACCTCTGTGATCCAGTGCCGGATACGGGCAGTCACAGAACTCACTCGCTTGAGCTGGTGCCTAGGAACTGCCAGCCCGGGGAGGCCGTGGCTCCCTGGGCGTCATTGGGGGCGTCACTGTTCAGGGTGAGCTCCAGGCAGTAGTTCACAGTGGATCCCTGGTCGGCCGCTACCGGCTGGCTGGATGGGGCGTCAGCGGTCATTGCCGAGCCGCGCTGCACCACCGCAGTGCCCGCCTCAAAGGTGGTGGCGTTGCAGGTGGTGCCCCCGATGGTGCGCAGACCATAGGTCAGGTGCTGGTTCAGCCCGCCAGTATTGCCGTCATCGGCCAGCACCTGGACGCTGCCGCCGGTGGAACCTTCCTGGGTGCGCACGCTGAACAGCGCGTAACTGGTGGAGCCAGGAATCAGGTCAGCGCCAGGCGAGAAGCCCAAGGAATGGGGGTTGGAGGCGTCAGTGGCTGTGAACGTGGCGCCGTCGACTGAGCCCTCCAGCGCGAAGGTCCCCGCGGTGACGGTGCCGGTGGCGTACTCGGAGTCATTCCATGCCGCCATCGTCACTGTGGCGCCCACGCCCAGCACCACCCCCGCGGCCAGCAGTGCGCGGACCCTGCGCAGCCACAGGGACGAGCGAGTGCTGGACGGTGGTGATGGACGGTTCGGGTGCCGTGTCATCAGCCCTCAAGCGAAGTGGCGAGGACCTGCCACGTGGCGCTGGCCGGCTCTCCCTGCTGCAGCTCTGTCTCATTAGCCTGCACCACGAAGCACAGCTGAATGGGGGTGCCGGCGGCGCCGTCGCCTGCAGTGAGGTTCAGGGTCTGCTCGGAGCCCACGCCCGCGGAGAGATCGGCGCCCGAGGCTACCGGGGTGCCGTCGGCGACGCCTTCAGCATCGCAGCTGGCCGGGTCGGCGTAGACGGAGTAGGACAGAAAATCCACGTTGGCGCCCTCGGAAGCGACGATCTCAATACCGTCCTCGGCCTCGATCGTGCCGTCCACCGTGGTCGCCTCGTCCAGACGAACCCAGAAGGGGGCGTAGAGGGTCTCGCCGGGGATCACGTTCTCTGCTGAAAACTCCAGTTCGGCGGCGGCACCTTCGGAGTCGTTGTCCGCATAGGTTGTGCCGTCGGTGGAGCCCTCCAGATTGAATGAGGCCGATCCGAAGGTGCCGAAGGCGAATTCGGAGTCATTCCACGCAGCCAGGGTCACGGCAGCGCCGATGCCGAGGACCACACCGCCGGCCAGAACGGCCTGAACTTTGCGGCGGCGGTCGGTGGAGGATGCAGCGGGAGCGGGGTGCTGAGTCATAGATGCTTCTTTCGAGAGTGGCTGGAAGTCAGCCGTGATCTGCATGAGGAGGCGGCCAGCTGGGTGCGCTGCCGCGGCGCCCGGCGGACGCGTAGTACCGGGAATGCCTCCCCGAGCTGAGAATGGCACTCGCCACAGTTCAGAATATCTGGGGCATTCAGGTTTCTGCAAGGTTTTTCAGCTGGTTTCCAGCTTGCAGGTGTGCGGGTCGGCGCGCGTGGGCGTTGCGGGTGGCCGAAGCCGGAGGCACCGAGCGGGGCACTCCTCGTCGGCGTCGGTAGGTCTACCAGGCAGTGAGGTGGCCGCGGAGGAACTCAGCCGAGCCGTCTAAGTCCAACGTCCCTCGGGCGACGTCGACGATATAGGTGAACAACTCGTCGTCGCTGGCCTCCAGCCGGGCATCGTTGAGCGACAGAAAGACGTTCAGCAGAAAGAAGGCGGTCCGCTTGTTGCCGTCGAGCAGCGGGTGGTTCCGGGCCAGCGACTCAGTCTGAGCGGCGGCGGCTAAGGGGAGTGAGGCGTATGCGGGGCGGCCGAAGACTGAGGCGGCCGGACGAGCCAACGCGGACTCCAGAAGTCCCTCGTCGCGCACATAGAAGCCCAGCCTGTCGATGACGCCGAGTGCTTGAGCCAGCGTGATGCGCTGCATCAGGCGTCAGCGAGTCGGTCCACCACGTCGCCGTAGCGTTCAAACGTATAGTCCACCGCCCGGTCGATCTTCTCCTGGGCGTCCTGGGCGCGGACAAGCTCCTCAACAGCCTGCAGGACCAGAGAGTGCTTCGAGGTATGCCGCTGAGCAGCAAGTTCATCGAGCCGCCGATCCAGCTCCTCGGGCAGACGCAAAGTCATAGCCATACCACCATGATACCAACCTGGTAGCAGGCCGGGCGGTTCAGGCGTCGCGCAGCTGACGCTTGGCCGAGATCACCCCAGTGTCGAACCCACCCAGGTGCAGGTTCCCGTGGAACCGGCCATGCTCGATCTTGATGCACCGGTTGTGCACCGCGTTCAGCCCCAAGTCGGTGGCCTTCTGCATCGCCTCGGGCGACTCGATGCCCAGCTGCGCCCACAGCGTCTTCGCACCCGCAGCCGCAGCCTCCTCCGCCAGTCCGGGAAGATCCTCCGGCCGCCGGAAGGCCACCACAATGTCCGGGGCTTCCGGAAGGTCCTGCAGCGAGGCGTATCCGGGCTCGCCGAGCACGGTCTTGCCGACCAGGCGCGGATTGACCCAGTAGAGCCGGTAGGTGGAGTCCGCCTTCAGATAGGTCGCCACAAAGTAGCTGGACCGGGAGGGGTTATCGCTCATCCCGATGATCGCCACCGACTCTGCGCTGCGCAGCAGCTGCAACCGCTGCGCCGGACTGGGCTCGGCCCAGATCCCGTGGGGGTGGGCTTCGGTGGCCTCTGCCTGTGTCTGGGTGCTCATCCTCTGCTCGCTTCCTGCCGCCTGCTTCTGCGCTGCCTGGGATCCCCGCCGGCTCACCGGTGCGCTCCGGTGGCCGCCTCCAGGGCCTGGTCCAGGTCCCAGATAATGTCCTCAACGTCCTCCAGGCCCACGGAAATCCGCACCAGATCCTCGCCGATGCCTCCGGCGGCCAGCTGCTCGGCCGAGAGCTGCTGGTGCGTGGTGGAGGCTGGATGCAGGATCAGGGTCCGTGCATCTCCCACATTGGCCAGGTGACTGGCCAGCTGCAGCGACTCGATGAACCGCGCACCGGTCTCCCGGCCGCCGGCGACCCCGAAGCTGAACACCGGGCTGACGCCCTCGGGCAGCAGCTGCTGAGCCCGGGCGTGATGGCGGTGACTGGGCAGGCCGGCGAAGTTCACATACTCCACTCGGGGATCGGCCTCCAGCCATTCGGCCACCTTCTGGGCATTGGCCGTATGCTCGACCATCCGCTGCGGCAGAGTCTCCACACCCTGGATCAGCTGGAAAGCGGCCTGCGGAGTCAGCGACGGGCCGAAATCGCGCAGCTGCTCAGCCCGGATCTTGGTCAGGAAGCCGTACTCGCCGAAGTTCCCCCACCAGGACAGCCCGCCGTAGGAGGCCACCGGCTCGGTCATCTGCGGGAACTTCCCGTTGTCCCACGGGAACCGTCCGGACTCCACAATCACCCCGCCCAGGGTGGTGCCGTGGCCGCCGAGGAACTTGGTCACCGAATGGGTGACGATATCCGCTCCGTGCTCCAGCGGCCGGAACAGGAACGGCGTGGTCAGGGTGGAGTCCACCACCAGCGGGATTCCGTGACTGCGGGCCACCTCACCCAGGCCGGGCAGATCCACGACGTCGGAGCTGGGGTTGGTCACCGCCTCGGTGAAGATCAGCTTGGTGTTCTCCTGCAGTGCAGCCTCGAAGTCGGCGGCCTCATCGGAGTCGACGAAGGTGGTCTCGATCCCGAACCGACGCAGCGAGACGTCCAGCTGGGTGACCGTACCGCCGTAGAGCTTGGAACTGGCCACAATATGGTCGCCCTGCTCGCAGAGGGCGGCGAAGACTAAGAACTCCGCGCTCATCCCGGAGGCGGTGGCCACCGCGCCGATGCCGCCCTCCAGGGAGGCCAGGCGCTCCTCCAGGGCGGCGACGGTCGGGTTGCCGATCCGGGAGTAGATATTGCCGTACTTCTGCAGCGCGAACAGGTTGGCCGCATCGGCGGTGTCCTTGAACACGAAGGAGGTGGACTGGTGGATCGGCACCGCCCGGGTGCCGTTGACGGTGTCCGGCACCGCGCCGGCGTGCAGTGCGCGGGTGCGGAAGCCGAACTGGGTCCGCTCCTTCAGGCTGCGGCCATTGCCGGTGGCTGAGCCGGCGGGCAGGTGGTCTGTGGGCTGGTGATCTGCGGTCACGGGGTGGGCACCTCTCTCATCGTTCCGCGCGCTTCACAGATCCGGCGGATCTGCGGCACACAGGGTTCGTTCTGCAGGCTGGTGGTATCGCCCAGCGGCTCACCGCTGTGCAGCTGGCTGAGCAGCCGGCGCATGATCTTCCCGGACCGGGTCTTGGGCACCTCCGGGACCGGGATGACCTCCCGCGGCTTGGCCACCGGGCCGATCACCTGCCCCACATGGGCGCGCAGCTCCCCGGCCAGGGCACGCTCGGCCGCAGGATCGCCGGAAATCCGCTCGGCCGCGGCACTGCTGAGCACCACGAAGGCGACTGCGGCATGACCGGTGGTGGCATCGGCGACGGCGGCCACCCCGGCCTCCACCACATCTGGGTGACTGACCAGGGCGGATTCGATCTCAATGGTGGAGAGCAGATGCCCGGAGACATTGATGGCCTCATCAATCCGTCCCCGGATCCAGATATTGCCCTGCGCGTCACGCACGGCCGCGTCCCCGGCTAAGAACCAGCCCTGGGCGACATATTTCTGCCAGTAGCTGGTGAAGAACCGCTCCGGGTCGCCCCAGACGGTGCGGGCCATCGACGGCCCGACGGCGGTGATCACCACATTGCCCTGCACCCCGGCAGGCACCGGCCAGCCGGCGTCGTCGACCACCTCCACCTCCCAGCCGGGCATCGGCCCGGCCACACTGCCCGGGACGGACTGCTCCTCCGGACGCGGGGAGAGCACCGTGGAGCCGGATTCGGACTGCCACCAGGTGTCCACCAGCGGCAGCGACGGCGCGCCCCGGCTGTCACGGGTGTCCCGGCCGATCTGGCTGCGCAGCCATGCGGCGGCCTCCGGGTTGACCGCCTCACCCACGGTGCCGGCCAGCCGGATGCTGGAGAGGTCATAGTCCTGCGGCACCCCTTGGGGGAACCAGCCCATCAGGGAGCGCACCAGCGTGGGGGCGGTGTAGTAGCTGGTGACCCGGTGGCGGGCGATGATCTCAAAGTGCCGGCCCGGATGCGGCACATTCGGCACCCCCTCATAGATCACCTGAGTGGCCCCGGCCGCCAGCGGCCCGTAGATCTCATAGGTTTGGGCGGTGACCCAGGCCAAGTCTGCGGTGCACCAGTGGACGTCCTGGTCGCGCTGGGCCGGATCCGGATGCGCGAACAGCCGCAGATAGCTGTACACCGCGCCGGTGAGGTATCCGCCGGTGGTGTGCACCAGGCCTTTGGGCTTGCCCGTGGTGCCGGAGGTGTACATGATGAACAGCGGGTGCTCGGCGTCGAAGAACTCCGGGATGTGCTGCGCGGAGGCGGTGTCCACGACCTCATGCCACCACAGATCCCGGCCCAGGCCATCGCCGCAGAGGTCATGGTCATTCCAGCTGATCGCCGAGCCGGTGCGGCGGATGACCAGCACGTGCTCCAGGCTGCCTCCGGCATCGGTGGTCAGCCCCTGGACTGCGGCGTCGGCGGCGGCTTTGACTGCAACTGCTTGGCCGCGGCGGAACTGGCCGTCGGTGGTGACCAGCAGCTTCGCACCGGTGTCTTCGATGCGGAACCGCAGCGCCTCGGCGGAGAACCCGCCGAAGACCAGCTGGTGGACCGCGCCGATGCGAGCGCAGGCCAGGGTGATCACAATGGTCTCCACCAGCACCGGCAGGTAGATCACCACGCGGTCTCCGGGGCCGACCCCCAGGGTCGTCAGCGCATTGGCGGCCTGGCTGACCCGGCGCTGCAGATCCGCGTAGCTGACCGTCAGCCGGTCTCCGGGCTCTCCTTCGAAGAGCAGGGCGGGCACATCCCCGCGGCCGGCGGCCACATGCCGGTCCACACAGTTGACCGCGGCATTGAGCCGCCCGCCCAGGAACCAGCGGATCTCCGGGCCGCGGCGCGCCTGCGGGTCCGCAGGAGTCCAGGCATGCACCGTATGGCTGGCGGTCTCCCAGTCCAGCAGCTGCGAGGCCCGCTCCCAGAACGCTAGGCGCGCCGGCTCATCACCCGGAATCGGCTCCGGCCAGCGGTGCACATCGGCCTGCAGCGGGTGGGTTTCCTGCTGGGCAGCAGGGGTTTGCGAGGTGAGGACAGAGCTTCTCACCGTGGCTCAGGCCTTCCGGCCGGCGCGGTGAGCCTGAAGCTCGCCGGAAGCACCTGCGGCGCTGCCGGCCGTGCCCTGGGAGGGACGCTCAGCGGTGGTCTGCGCCTCAGGGGAAGCCAGCGGGGTGAACCCGCTGCGGTGGAAGACCAGCCCCGGCTGCGATGAGTCGGTGCTCAGGCCCAGGATCTCCAGGACCACCACGTCATGGTCGCCGGCGGGAAACTGGTCATAGATCCGGGTGCTCAGCCGCAGCGGCGAATCCGGAAGCAGCAGGGCGCCGTCGTCGTTGGTCTCATACTCCACCCCGGCGAAGCGCTCCACAGAGTCCTTGGTGGCCAGCTGCCGGGGCAGATGCTCCTGGTGCCCGCCGAGCACAGAGACACCCAGATGCCCGGGATGCTCGCGCAGCTGCGGCCAGGTGCGGGAGCTGTGCTGGACAGCCACGGTGGCAAGCGGCGGATCCAGCGAAACACCCACGGTGAAGGTGGAGGCCAGCAGACCGGCCGGGGCCCCGGCGATCTCGGCGCCGATCAGCACCACGCTCTGCGGGACGTGGGCGAAGGCGGCGCGCAGGTCCAAAGAGCTCAGCTGCGGCGGCGCGGCGGTGGATACGCTCATCAGTTACACACTCCCATCGATCCTGGCGGTAGCACCCGGCAGTCTCCGGGTTGCTGCGGCGTCGAAGAGCCAGGTCTCTCGGCCGCTCGGGATGGACCCCTCCACGGTAAGCCCGGCCGCCCCAGCGGGGCAAAAGTTGCGAAGTGTGTCCGCGCAGACGTGATCATTTTGAACACACTGGCTTGAACATTTACGGTGAAGGGGCAACACTAGCAATCACCCATCCAGAGCGACTGAGGGATCTGGCCCGATGACGTCGCAGCAACCAGCCGCTTGGCAAGGTGCTAACGCCAGAAACGATGGAGAACGCCTCATGATTTCACTGCGCCATGTGTCCACCACCTTCGCCGCCCGCGGCAAGGAGCCGGTGACCGCCGTCGACGACGTATCCCTGGAGATCCCCCGCGGATCCATCCAAGGCATCATCGGATTCTCCGGGGCAGGAAAGTCCACCCTGCTGCGCAATATCAACCTGCTGCAGCGCCCCACCTCGGGCCAGGTGTGGGTCGGTGAGACCGAACTGACCAGCCTCAGCAGTGAGCAGCTGCGGCAGGCCCGACACCAGATCGGAATGATCTTCCAGGGCTTCAACCTGGTCAACAACCTCACCGTGGCCCAGAACGTGGAACTCTCCCTGAAGTTCGCCGGCGTCCGGGACGCTGCGGCACGACGCCGCCGTGCCGCCGAGGCCCTGGAGATCGTGGACATCTCCGAGAAAGCCTCCGGCTACCCCGCCCAGCTCTCCGGAGGCCAGAAGCAGCGGGTGGCCATCGCCCGGGCGCTGGCCACCAAGCCGGAGGTGCTGCTCTGCGATGAGCCCACCTCCGCGCTGGACCCTTTCACCACCGCCGGAGTGCTGCAGTACCTGGCCGATGTCAACCGGGAGTTCGGCATCACGGTGGTGGTGGTCACCCATGAGATGGAGGTCATCAAGGCGCTCGCCGATGACGTGGCGGTGATGGAGAATGGCCGGTTGGTGGAGCGGTTCGCCGCGCATCGGCTGCGCGACACCGGGTTCACCCCGGCCACCTCCATCGGCCGGTACCTGGTCTCCGAAGGCATCACAGTGGACCGGTCCGGCCCTGCGAGGCAGACCGTCAGCGCCGCGGAGCAGACCCAAAGCCCCGCGGAGCGGGCCGAGGCCACGGCGGCGACCGGCGGCCCGGGCGAGTCCGCGCATGAGACCCCGGACCGGATCCTCACCACGGTCCAGGGAGGTGGCCGGCTGTGAGCTGGGAGACCATCATCCAACGCCTGCCGGAGATCCAGGTGGCGATGCTGGAGACCTTCGCCATGATCGGAGTGGCCATCCCGCTGGCCGTGCTGTTCGGCACCCCGCTGGGAATCTGGCTCTACAACCACGCCCCCGGCGGGATCTCCCCGACGCCGAAGAGCCACGCCATCGTCTCCGGGGTGGTCAATATGGTCCGCTCCTTCCCGTTTCTGATCCTGCTGATCGCCATCATCCCCTTCACTCGGCTGCTGGTGGGCACCTCGGTGGGTACTGCGGCGGCGATCGTTCCGCTGACCATCAACGCGATCCCCTACTTCGCACGCCTGGTGGAGCAGAACATCACCCAGCTTGGGCCTGGAGCAGTGGAGGCGTCCCGCGCGATGGGGGCCACCCGCGGTCAGATCATCCGCAATGTGCTGCTGGTGGACGCCAAGCCGGCGATCATCGGCTCGATCACCATCACCACCGTCAGCTTCATCTCCTACTCGGCGATGGTCGGTCTGGTCGGCGGCGGAGGGATCGGAGACCTCGCCATCCGCTACGGCTACTACCGCTATGAGACCGAGACCATGATCTTCGCCTGCGTGCTCATGGTCGCTCTGGTCACCTTCGCTCAGTGGAGCGGAACCCGCATCGCGCGCTGGACCGACAAGCGCGTCACCGCCTGAGAATCCCTCGTCACCCCAGAAGAGAGACGCTAATGACGCACACCCATGCCCATATCACCGGTACGCCCAGAAGGCGGTCAGCCGCCGTCGTCGTCGCTCTGGCAGCAGCGGCAGCCGGCACCGGCTGCGGACTGATCGAGGACGAGCAGACCATCAGCATCATGGTCACCGAGTCCGCCCCTTTTCAGGAGCCGGTCGAGATGGCCGCCGACCGGCTGCAGGAGCAGGGGTACGAGCTGGACATCACCTATGTCACCGACATCGTCCAGCCCAACCAAGTGGTCGACCGGGGGGAGTACGACGCCAACTACTTCCAGCACCTGGCCTATCTGCATCACTTCAACTCCGCCAATGACACCGAGGTGGAGCCGCTGTTCTCGGTCTACTACGCCCCAGCAGGTCTGTACTCGCTGCAGCACGACTCTCTGGAGGCGCTGCCCGAGGGTGCGGAGATCAACCTTCCGGTGGACCCGTCCAATAACGGCAGGGCCCTGCAGCTGCTGGCCGATGAGGGTCTGATCGAGATCGACGAGTCCGTGCCGGTGATCGAACTGACCCAGGACGATATCACCGCCAATCCTCGCCAGCTCCAGTTCGTGGAGACCGATCAGCAGTCGGCCGCGCAGGTGCTGCCCGACGTCGACGCCGGATTCAGCTTTGTGCGCCTGGTGGCGGAGGCCGGATACGACTTAGAGGAGACCCAGCTGGCAATCGAAGACGGGCGCGAGGAGATCAGCACCCCGTTCACCTGTGTCGTCGCCGTCGGGCCCGACGGGGTCACCGACGAGCAGGCCCAGGCGCTGCAGGACGCATTCCAGTCTGAGGAGATCGAACAGTGGTTCGAGGACTACCAAGGCGGAGTCCTTGAATACTCCGACGTCCTCACCCTCGACAACGCCGAACAGCAGTGGACCGAGTTCACCGAAGGAGACGCATGAGCGCCCCGCATCGCCCGTTCGCCCCCACCGCCGTGGCCGCTGCGCTGACCCGACGGCGCCTGCTGGCTGCTTCTGCGGCCGCCGCTGCCGCGGCTGCACTGACCGGATGCGGCCTGGTGGGCGCGATCGGGCAGGACCGCAGCATCAGCATCATCGTCACCGAAAATGCCCCCTTCCAGGAGCCCACCGAGATCGCCCAGGAGCACCTGGAAGAGGAGGGATGGGAGCTGGAACCCACCTATGTCACCGACATCATCCAGCCCAACTATGCGGTCAGCAATGGAGAGTACGACGTCAATTTCTTCCAGAACCTCACCTACCTGCGCCAGTTCAATATTGATCACGGCCTGGAGCTGGAGCCGATCTTCTTCATGTTCGAACAGCCCCCCGGCATCTATTCGCGTGAATACGAATCACTGGACGAGCTCCCCGATGGTGCGTCCGTCGCACTGCCGGTGGACACCGCCAACAACGGCCGCGGCATCCGGCTGCTGGCCCGGGCCGGGCTGATCGAGATCGACGAGTCCAAAGACGTGGTGGAGCTCAGTGTCGACGACATCACCTCCAATCCGCGAAATCTCGAGTTCATCGAGGTGGACCAGCAGTCGGTGGGGACGGTCTACGACGACGTCGACGCCGTCTTCGGGTTCGCCCGGCTGATGGCGGAGGTCGACGTCATGCCTGAGGAAGCCCTGATCATTGAGACCGACGAGGAAGCACTGCCGTTTGCGATGACGATCGCCGCCCAGCCGGAGTTCCGCGAGAACGAGCCGGAGAAGTACCAGGCGCTGAAGGAGGCCTACCACTCCGAAGAGGTCCGCCAGTGGTACGGCCAGTACCTGGACGGCCTGCTGACCCCCGCCTTCGAACGTGACATCGACGCCGCATGGCAGGAGGCCACCAGCCAATGAGCACCACCGCTATCACCGAAGGGCTCCCGCCGGCACAGACCCAGCCGGCAGAGGCCGCAGACTTTCAGCTGCCGCAGCAGCTGCTGGAGGCGATCGCCGAGGCTGCGGTGGACCGTGAGCTGCACCGCAGGCTGCCCTACGAGCAGGTCGCCTGGCTGGACGAGGCGCGCTTCGGCGCGCTGCGGGTGCCGCAGAGCCACGGCGGTCCCGGGGCGAGCATCGAGCAGCTGATCGGCCAGGTCATCCGCCTGGCCGAGGCCGACTCCAATATCGCCCACCTCTACCGCGGGCACTTCGGATTCGTGGAGTCCCTGCGCTTCAAACCCGCCGAGCAGGCCCGGCACTGGTACGCCGAAGTGCTCGCCGGACGCACTGTGGGCAACGCCTCCACAGAGAAGGGCGGCAACGCACTAGGGACCCTGAACACCCTGCTGACCCCGCAGCGCGACGGCAGCTGGAGCCTCACCGGGGAGAAGTTCTACTCAACCGGCACCATCTTCTCCGACTACACCCGAGTCTCAGCCGCCATAGCCGGCCGCGAAGGGCGACAGTTCGCGGTGGTTCCCATCGACGCCGAAGGAGTCACCGTCCACGACGACTGGGACGGATTCGGGCAGAAGCTCACCGGCACCGGCACCACCGAATTCCACCAGGTGCAGGTCCCGCAGATCGCGGTGCTGGACAGGACACCGGGATCTCACGAGGCGGTGCATGAGGCCGCGTTCTTCCAGCTCTACCTGTTAGCCGTGCAGGTCGGCATCGCGCGGGCGGCAGTGCGCGACGCCGCCGCGACGCTGGCCACCCGCACCCGCACGTTCAACACGTCCGCATCGGGTGCGGCGTTCAAGCAGGATCCGCTGATCCAACAGGTGGTGGGCCAGATGTCCTCCAAGACCTTCGTGGCCGAAGCCGCTGTCACAGAGGCCGCCCGCATACACGACCGGGCCCTGCAGGACGGACTCGACGCCGGCACCGGCGACCCCTCCTTCACCGCCGCCCCTCCCGAATCCATCTGCGACTCCGAAATCGCCGTCGAGAAAGCCCAGATCACCGTGCCCGGCCTGGTGCTGGAGGTCACCGCCGAGCTGTTCCAGACCGTGGGAGCCTCCGCCACAGCGCGCACCAAAGCGCTGGACCGGCACTGGCGCAACGCCCAGACCATCGCCACCCACAACCCGATCGTCTTCCGGGCCCGAGCCATCGGAGACCACACCATCAACGGCACCCTGCCGGAGGGCCTCAACGCCATCGGCGATGCCACCAGCACCGCACCAGGACGGAGCACCCTATGACGCAGCCCGTGAGCGATGAGGCGCCCCTGCACTTCAACGCCTTCGACATGCTGGTGCCGGTCCACCAGTCACCCGGACTCTGGCGGCACCCAGAGTCCCAGATCGACCAGTTCGACCAGCTCAGCTACTGGACCGGGCTCTCCCAGACCCTGGAGCAGGCAGGATTCAGCTGCCTCTTCCTAGCCGATGTGCCCGGCGTCTACGACGTCTACGGCGGAGACCACCAGGCGTCCGCCCGCGGGGGAGTCCAGTTCCCGCTGCTGGACCTGCAGGTGATCATTCCCGCCCTGGCTCAGGCCACCGAGCATCTGGGCTTCGGCATCACCGCCTCGGCAACCTACGAGCACCCGTACCTGCTGGCCCGCAGATTCGCCACCCTGGACCACCTCACCGGCGGCCGGATCGCCTGGAACATCGTGACCAGCTACCAGGAGTCCGCCGCTCGGAACCTGGGGCTGAGCGGCCAGATTCCGCATGACGAGCGGTACGACCGCGCCGATGAGTTCATGGAGGTGATGTACAAGCTCTTCGAGACCTCCTTCGACGACGACGCGGTGACCATCAACCGCCAGGACGGCGTCTTCGTGGACCCGCAGAAGGTCCACCAGATCGGACACTCCTCCCGCTGGTACCAGGTGCCCGGGCCCATGCTCACCCACCCCGGGCCGCAGCGCACCCCGCTGCTGTTCCAGGCCGGGTCCTCGGCCCGCGGCCAGCAGTTCGCCGTCGACCACGGGGAAGCGATCTTCGTGGTCAACGCCAACACCAAGTCCCTGGCGGCCCAGGTGGTGGACACCCGCCGGAAGCTCGCTGAGGCGGGACGGGCCCCGGAGTCGGTGAAGTTCTTCGCCATGGCCACCGTCATCGTCGCCGAAACTGAGGCCGAGGCCCAGCAGCGGCTTGAACAGTACCGGGAGTACGTGGACACCGAAGCCGCGCTGGCTCTGTTCGGCGGATGGACCGGAGTGGACCTCTCCGGACTGGATGAGGAGGCGTATGTGGAGGACGTGACCACTGACGCCAACCAATCGGCACTGGCATTCTTCACCAAAGACCCCCGACGCCGCTGGACAGTGCGCGACATCGCAGAGTTCGTCTCCATCGGCGGGCGCGGCCCCACCATCGTGGGAGACCCCCAGCAGGTGGTCGATCAGCTGCTGCACTACCGCAGGGTCACCGGGATCGACGGCTTCAACATTTCAGCAGCCGTGCGGCCGGCAGACTTCGAACGCTTCGTCCACTACATCACCCCCGAGCTGCAGCGCCGCGGACTGCTGGCCGAGCGCCCGGACACTCCCCGCACGCTGCGGGAGACGCTGCTCGGCGCAGGACCGCACCTGGCCGAGGACCACCCCGGGAGCCGAGCCCAGATGGCGAAGTATGTCCACACTGTGGTCTGATCATTTGAGCCGGAAGGCTGTGAACATTTAGTCTGAACCTGCCGTAACTGCATGAACCATCCAGAGCGACTGAGGGATCTGGCCCGATGACGTCGCAGCAACCGGCCCCGCGGGGCAAGGTGCTAATGCCAGAACCGATGGGAGTGAATCTGCACTATGCCCTCTGCGCCTGCACTCGAGGCCGTTGAAGCCCCCGCGCCGGTGAGCGCACCCGCCTCCGGCCCTGTCAGCACCGGCGACTCTCTGGCCGTGGAGTTCCGCGATGTCGGCCGGGCCTTCGGATCCCGCACTGTGCTGCGCGGCATCAGCCTGCGCGCAGACCCCGGCGAAGTGGTCGCCGTGCTCGGCGCCTCCGGCTGCGGAAAGTCCACCCTGCTGCGCGCCGCCGCCGGTCTGGACGCCGGATGCACCGGTGAGATCATCATCGGCAACACCCCGGTAGGCCCCTATGATCCCCGCACCGCCGTCGGATTCCAGGAACCCCGGCTGCTGCCCTGGCGGTCGGTGCGCAAAAATGTTCAACTCGGGCTGCCCCGCGGACTCAGCCGTGCTGAGGGTGCCGCGCGGGTCGACGAACTGCTGGAGCTGGTGGGCCTGGCCGACCGGGCTCACCTGCGCCCCCGTGAGATCTCCGGAGGCATGGCCCAGCGTGCCTCACTGGCGCGAGCGCTGGCCCGCCGCCCCGGCGTGCTGCTGCTCGATGAGCCCTTCGGCGCACTGGACGCGCTCACCCGGCTGAAGATGCAGGACCTGCTGCTGGACGTCCACGCCCAGACCGGCACCACCGTGCTGCTGGTCACCCACGACGTGGACGAGGCACTTCAGCTGGCCGACCGGATCCTGCTGCTCGGGGCAGACGCCGGCCACCCTGAGGCTGGCGCCACCGTCCAGCAGCTGCTGAGCGTGCCCGGCAGTCGCCCCCGCGACCGCGCCTCAGCCGAACTCGCGCAGCTGCGCGGCTCCCTCTACGCCGGACTCGGCGTCGACTCCCACTGACCTGCTCCCGGCAGCGGCAGGGCGCCGACGTGCACACCTCTGCCCGCCCCGGCCGGTCAGTCTGAATTCGCCCGCTCGCACATCTGATGTTCCACACCCGAAAGGCCCCCTCCGAATGCCCCCACACACCAGCCTCCAGCACGCGTTCGCCCAGAGCCCGGCGGCCGCGGCGCTCGCCGCCACCGGCACTGCGACCGCCCGGATCACCTCCGGGAGAGCCGCCGGCCGCCGCGCTGCCCAAAGGCCTTTCCGAGCCGCTGCGGCGCTCGCCGCCGGCGCAGCTCTGCTGGCCAGCACTGCCTGCGGAGGCGAGGAGGAGCTGGAGACCCTCAATATCGACTTCGCTACCTACAACCCGCTCTCACTGGTCATCCTGGAGCATGGCTGGCTGGAGGAGGAGCTGGCCGATGACGGCATCTCCGTGGAATGGACCCAGTCCCACGGCTCCAACCGGGCGAACGAGAACTTGCGCGCCGGCAATATTCACATCGGCTCCACCGCCGGGTCTGCCGCCCTGCTCAACCGAGCCGTGGGTGCAGACACCCAGACGTTCCTCATCGAATCCCAGCCCGAATGGTCCGCCCTGGTCGTCGGCCCCGACTCCGAATTCGAGTCGGTGGAGGAGCTGGAGGGTGCCTCCATCGCTGCCACCCCGGCCACCGACCCGTTCTTCTTTCTGGCCCGCACCCTGGAGGCCCACGGCCTGAGCCTGGACGATGTGGAGGTCCAGGCTCTGCAGCACGCCGATGGGTGGCAGGCCTTGGCCAACGGGGAAGTGGATGCCTGGGCCGGGCTGGACCCGATCATGGCCGGGGCAGAGTTCGACGGCGCAGAGCTGCTTTACCGCAATGTGGACTTCAACACCTACAGCGTGCTCTCAGCACCGGCGGACTTCCTGGACGACCACCCTGATGTGGTCCAGACCGTGGTCAATGTCTATGAGCAGGCCCGTCAGTGGGCCCAGGAGAACCCGGAGGAGACTGCCGAGATTCTGGCCGAATACGCCGGTGTTGAGCTGGAGGTCGCCGAACGTGTGCTCCAGGAGCGGGTCGCCTTCGACGTCGACCCCGTCCCGGGAGACGATCTGCGCGCAGCTATGGAAGCCTCCGGGCCGCTGTTCGTGGAGAACGGCGACGTCGACTCCCAGGACCAGGTCGACGACGCGCTGGAGAACCTGCTGCGCCCAGAATTCGCGGAGAACCGTGAGGCCACCAGCGCTGAGGGCACTGACGGCGCCGCCGAGGACGCCACGATCACCGAGGACGACGAATCATGAGCGTCATTCCGGCGTTCCTGAACCCCGCCGCGCGGCGGAGCAGCCCCGAGCATTCCGTGCCGGCATCTGCGTCCACGGCTCGCGCGGGCAGCACCATCCTGCTCGGCCTAGCGGTGCCGTCCGCACTGCTGGGCCTGTGGTGGCTGGTCACCGATGTGCTGGAGATCTTCTCGCCGGTCCAGCTGCCGGCCCCGCAGCGGGTCTTCGACGCCGGGGTGGGCCTGGCCGAATCCGGGGCGCTGGCCGGACACATCGGGATCTCCGTTCAACGGGTGCTGCTGGGCTTCGCCGCCGGCGCCGCAGCAGGCCTGCTGCTGGGTTCGCTGCTCGGTCTCTCCCGCATCGCCGACCGTCTGCTGCACCCCACCGTCGGCGCTTTCCGCGCCGTGCCCTCCCTGGCCTGGGTGCCGCTGATCCTGCTGTGGGTCGGCCTGGGGGAGGACGGCAAAGTCCTGCTGATCTCCATCGGCGCGTTCTTCCCGGTCTTCACCTCCGTGCACTCGGCCCTGCGACACGTGGACCCCCAGCTGGTGGAGGCCGGGCGGGCCTTCGGATTCCACGGAATCCGGCTGCTGGGCACCGTCCAGCTGCCCGCTGTGGTGCCCCCGGTGTTCTCCGGTCTCCGGCTGGCCCTGGCGCAGGCCTGGCTGTTCCTGGTGGCCTCAGAGCTGCTGGGAGCTGCCGAAGGACTCGGATTCCTGCTGACCGAATCGCAGAACAACGGCCGCACCGACCGGCTGCTGCTGGCGATTGTGATTCTGGCGATCCTGGGCAAGCTCACCGACGCCCTGTTGGGCGTGGTGGAGCGCAAGGCCCTGAAGACCTGGGCCTGAGCGCAGCGCCCGTTCCGCGGGCAGGTCAGGACGGCCCGTGGCGCAGGCCAGGCAGCTCCCTGCGCCGCAGCACTGCTCAACCAAACCTCACCATCCGAACCGAAGGAGCCGCAATGCCCTACCCCACCACCGATGCCGGCGAGCGCGAAATTCTGTTCAACGCCTTCGATATGAACTGCGTGGTCCACCAGTCCCCGGGGCTGTGGCGCCACCCGGAAGACCGCGCCCGCGACTACAACACCATCGGCTACTGGACCCATATCGCCCAGACCCTGGAGAAGGGGCTGTTCGACGGGCTGTTCATCGCTGATGTGCTGGGACCCTACGACGTCTTCGGCGCCAGCCCCGAGGCTGCCCTGCGCTCCGGGGCGCAGATCCCCCTGCAGGATCCGTTCCTGCTGGTCAGCGCCATGGCCGCGGTCACCGAGAACCTCGGGTTCGGAATCACCGCCGGCACCGCCTATGAGCATCCCTATCCCTTCGCACGCCGGCTGGGGACCCTGGACCACCTCACCGGCGGGCGGGTCGGCTGGAACGTGGTCACCGGCTACCTGCCTTCGGCCGCGCAGAATATGGGCCAGGACGACCAGATGGAGCATGACGCCCGCTACAACCACGCCGATGAGTACATGGATGTGGTCTATAAGCTGCTGGAAGGCTCCTGGGAGGACGACGCCGTCGTCGCCGACAAACAGACCGGAGTCTTCACCGATCCGGCCAAAGTGCACCGGATTGAGCACCACGGCGAGTACTTCAAGACCCCGGGGATCGGCGTAGTGGAGCCCTCCCCGCAGCGCACCCCGGTGATCTACCAGGCAGGAGCCTCCACCCGGGGGCGGGCCTTCGCCGGCAAGCACGCTGAGGCGGTCTTCATCAATCCGCCCACCCAGGAGCTGGCCAAGGCCTCCGTGCAGAAGATCCGCCAGGCCGCCGCCGACGCCGGCCGCGACCCTTACGATGTGCGGATCTTTGCCATGCAGACCATCGTGACCGGCGCCGACGACGCCGCTGCGGAGACCAAGTACCGCGAGCTCAGCCAGTACGTGGACCCGGAGGGCGGACTGGTGCTGATGTCCGGGTGGATGGGCATTGACCTGTCCCAGTTCGACCTGGACCAGCCCATCGGGGATGTGAAGTCCAACGCCATCCAGTCCACCGTGGAGACCTTTCAGAAGGCCTCTGGACGTGAGGATGAGGCCTGGACTGTGCGCCAGCTTGCCGAATGGGTCGGGGTGGGCGGCTTCGGTCCGGTGATCGTCGGCGGCGGCGCCTCGGCCGCCCAGCAGCTCATCGACTGGCAGGAGGCCACCGACGTCGATGGATTCAACCTGGCCTACCACATCACCCCGGGGACCTTTGAGGACATTGTGGAGCATGTGGTGCCCGAGCTGCAGCGGCTGGGCCGATATAAGACTGCCTACGCTCCGGGAACCCTGCGGCAGAAGCTGTTCGGACGCGGCGATCACCTGCCCGAGGCCCACCACGGTGCGCAGTTCCAGCTGCGCCGCCGCACACCGGCCCGGACTGCTGCCGGATGATCAGCGGGAGGCTCGGTTGAGGATCTCCTCCATCACCGCGTCATTGACCTTCCGCGGCTGGCCGTAGCTGGGGTAATGGAACTGCATGATGTTGGCATACGGGTTGACCTCCAGCACCACCGCGCCGTCGGCGCTGGACAGATCCGGCACCAGCAGATCGACTGCGGCCGCGCCCAGTCCGGGCATCGCCCACAGCCCGTCGACTGCCAGGTCATTGACCTCCTCGGCCAGCAGGTCCAGCACATCCACTGCGATCCCGCCGCCGCGGGTGGTGTCGGCGATGCTGGTCAGCAGCTGCAGCTTCCCGGCCGGAAGCACCGAGTCGCGGGTCAGGCCCACCGGGGCAAGGAAGGCGTCGGTGACTTCCGGCAGGCGGGGCTTGAGGTACTCGTTGGCCCGCCGGCGGGCGAGCTCCTCGTCGGCGAGCTTGCCCACGGAGGAGACGCCGTCTCCGATCACATACAGCGGCAGTCTGGCCACCGCCCCGACCACCTGCCCGCCGACCACATAGGCGCGTACGTCCAGGCCGGGGGTGTACTCTTCCAGCACAATCAGGTACCGGGAGTCGGAGGTGGCCGACCGGGCTGCCATGGCCTCCTGCCACGCGGCGCGGAGCTCGCCCTCCCCGGTGACATTGACGGTGATGCCTTTCGACGCGCGTCCGGAGGAGGGCTTGACGGTGACCTGCTTGCCGAGGGCCTTCATATACTTCACCGCCCGGGAGAACTCCGTGGGGTTGATCGCCCGCCCCTTCGGAGTGGGCACATCGGCGGCATTGAGGTAGCGCTTGGTCATCGCCTTCGAACGGGTCACCCGCCGGGCCTGGTGGGAGACCAGGGAGGTGATCACCCCGTCCATCCCTCCGACCACCACACCGGAGAGGAAGAACAGCTGATTGGACTCGGTGATCTTCTTGATGGTCATGCGCTTGCGCCGGGCGGCGCGCTGCAGCAGCTGATCGTGGGGCATGGTGGAGCTCCACAGCCGCAGCGCCGAATACTGCGGCTCCACGTGGTCCACAATGAAGCGTTCGGTGGCCGATGCGTCCTCCTCCAGCTGCGCGGTGGGACGCGACGACGCCGGAGGCGGTGGGGGAGGGGGAACATCCTGCCCGGAGGTGTCTGCCTGCCGGCTGCGCGAGCCTCCGGCGGGGAAGTAGGTCTCGGCCATGCAGTTTAGGATATAGGAGCCGCGGGATCATGCCACGGCGAGCTCAAGCTTCCGCCTGCGGGGTGACCCCATGGCCGGCGCTCGGGGATGCAGAGCGTTGTTAAATTTAGCAGCGGCGCGGACCGTCGTTGACTTTAACAAGCGTGCCGGGGGCCGCCGCGGCTAGAGGGCCGCGGTGAAGAGCATCTGCTCGGCGATCGCATCCGCCACCGGACGGCCGGTGCCCAGCCCGGGAAAGTGATGCGGGACGATGCTGGCGGTCTCATCAATGCCGACCACCTGCGCCCCCTCGGCTCGGTCCAGGGATTCGACCTCCAGCGCCACCGCGGCGGCGAACAGACCAGGGATCGCGCGCATCGCATCGACTGCCAGAGAGCGGATCTCCTCGGCGGCACGGTCGGTGACATCCACCGTCAGTATGCCGCCGTCCTCATCCGGAACCACCGCCAGCAGGCTGATGGTCTCGCGGCCCACCGCGTAGGCTCGCAGCGGCAGGGTGGAGCTGTTGGCACCAGGAGCCAGCAGCTCGATGTCGAACAGCGGGGGAGTGATCTCATCGGCGGCGCTCTCAGGCAGCGGCGCCGGATGGGGGATCTCCATCAGATCGAAGTGCATCCGCACCCGCTCGGCGTCCCGCAGGACGCGGCGGGCGTGCGAGGAGACCAGGGTGGTGACCCCGCCGCCGCTGCGCGGGCGGGCATCCCCCGGAGGGCCGGTGAGTGAGTAGCCGCCGATCACCGTGCCGGCGAATTCGAAGACCCACCGACCCTCGACCACCTTCTTCACCCGGATCCGGCGGGCGCGCAGCGCCTCGGCCAGCAGCTGGGAGGCCTTGGGAAGAGGGTCTGGGCGCTGCGGGCGCCCACGGGCACGCAGCGGTGCTGCGACGTCGCGGAGGAACTGAGCCACCGGGTCGCCGTCGGTATCACCAGCGGGCTCGGTGGACTCGGGGCTGAAAGTCTGCATAGCCCCTCAAGGATATGCCGAATGCGGCCTCAGGACTTGGCGCCGCCCTCATTGGCCCAGTCGCTGCCCCTGCGTTCGGTCGACTGCGCCGGGTCGGAGACGAAGTCACCGCGATAGGTGCTGTGGGTCTCCGGACCGGTGAACTCCTCGGCAGTCTCCTCCACCTTCTCCTCAGCCTCGTCGACGATCTCCGAGACGGCCACCTCGGCCTCCTCAGTCTTCTCCGCTGCCTTCTTCACCGCCTCCGATGCGGCCGCAGCAGCCTTCTTCGCACCCTCGGCTGCCTCATGGGCGACCTTGGTGGCGGTGTCCGAAGCACGGTGGACGAAGTCCTGCACATCAGGACGGTTCCACGTCTCTTCGGCGTTCTTCTTCACTGTGGACAGGCCGGTGTCCAGCTTGTCGCGCCCAGTCTTGGTGCCGATCACATAGCCGATGGCCACCCCGGCACCCAGTGAAAGCAGTCCCATGTTCGCTCCTGTCGGTCGTCGCTTCTTCCTACAGCCTCAACCTACGGAGGGCGCAGTATCCCTGTCACCAGGGGGACGCCCGGATTCATCCCTGATCCCACCCTGACACATCCCGGATGAGAGGTCTCTGGGAGCAGCCTGACTGTCGGCTCAGAATGACCGGCGCTTCTCCACCAGCTCCACATAGGCCCGGTGACCCAACTCCACCATGCCGCAGCCGGCCAGAGCGGCCACAAACGCTGCGGCCAGCAGCTCGGCGCTGGGCATGGCGAACAGGTGGTACTGCTGGGACAGCGGCACCAGCAGCACTGCGCCCAGCAGCAGATACATGGAGGTCACCAGCAGAGTCCGCGGCAGATTCAGCGGCCGCAGCGCCGCGTTGAGCACCCACAGGCCCACCAGGGCCAGACAGATGAAGCTGGCAGTCTGCACCGCCGACGCGTCGTCGCCGAAGTGGCGGCCCAGTGCGCTGACGGCGACCAGGCTGCCGCAGATGGCGACCATCGGAGGCAGCGAGAACAGGGCGGATCGTCGCAGGAAGCCCGGTCGGTAGCGCTGAGCGTTGGGCATCAGCGCCAGGAAGAAGGCAGGGAACCCGATCATCAGGAAGTCCACCGTGGAGAACTGCCGCGGCAGGAAGGGGAAGGGCCAGAACAGCAGCGCGAAGACCAGGCCGAGCAGGATCGCATAGGCGGTCTTGGTCAGGAACAGATGCGCCAGCCGCTCCGTGTTCGCGATGACCTTCCGCCCCTCGGTGAGCACATTGGGAAGCCGCGAGAATTTGCCGTCCAGCAGCACCATCCGGCTCACCGCCTTGGTGGCCGGGGCTCCGGAGCCCATGGCGATGCCCAGGTCCGCCTTCTTCACCGCCAGGGCATCATTGATCCCGTCTCCGGTCATCGCGACCACATGCCCGTTGGCCTGCAGCGCCTGCACCATATGCGACTTCTGCTCCGGGGTGACCCTGCCGAAGACCTGATGAGTGGCCAACGCCGACCGCAGCGCATCCGGGTCCTCCGGCAGCTGGGAGGCGTCCACGCCGTCGCCCTCGAAGTCCATACCGACCTCCCGGGCCACCGCGGACACCGTCTTGGGGTTGTCCCCGGAGATGACCTTCAGGCTGACATCCTGCTCCCGGAAATACTCCAGAGTGGCCGCCGCGTCCCGGCGCACGTTCTCCTTGAACGTGATCAGCGCCATCGGCTGCAGACCCGCCGGAAGCTGCTCTCCGCGGCGCAGCGGCAGAGTCTCCGCCGCGTCCAGCGGCTGCTGCACCGGAGCCCGCGACAGCAGCATGGTGCGCAGGCCCTGGGCGGCGATGGCATCGGTATGGGCCAGCAGCTGCGGCACTGCGACCCCCTCGGCCACCTGTTCTGAGCGCAGCACCTCCGGGGCGCTGAGCACCCAGTGGCCGGCCAGCGGCCCCGCATCCGGGGCGAAGGTCACCGATGACCAGCGCCGCATTGAGGAGAACTGCACCTGAAAGGCCGGACGGTGGCGCGGCAGCGCCGTAAACGGCACCGTCAGGGCCGCTGCCGTCGGGTTGGCCTGCTCATCGGCGCCGAAATGGGCCAGCACCTGCTGCCACGGCTCCGTGCCCTCCAGGGCGGTGGACCCCGGGTCGCGCCGCCAGCCGGTGGGCTGGCCGGAGGCGTCCAGTGCGGAGGCTCCGTGGAAAGCGATGGTCCCGTCGGTCAGCGTCCCGGTCTTATCGAAGCAGACGACGTCGACCCGGGCCAGTATCTCCACTGCGGGCTGCTCCTGGATCAGCACCTCATGGCGGGCCAGCTTCACCGCGGCCACTGCGAAGGCGATCGTGGTCATCAGCGCCAGCCCCTGGGGGATCATCGCAGTCACCGAGGAGACCGCAGTCACCATGGCCTCCTGCCAGGCTCCGGAGGACCAGGCGGCCGACCACCCGCCGTGGGCCTGCATCTGCCCGTTGAACACCACTGCAGTGATCGGCAGCAGCACAATGGAGAGCCAGAACGCGATCTTCTCCAGCGCCCGGCGGATCTCCGAATTGATCTTCTGGAACTTCTTGGCCTCGGCGGCCAGTTTGATCGCATGGGCCCGCTCACCCACCGCAGTCACCACGAACCGGCCGCTGCCGGCCAGCACAGCCGTTCCGGAGAGCACCGGGTCGCCGCGGTGCTTCGGCACCGGAACCGCCTCCCCGGTGAGCATGGATTCGTCGATGTCCAGCGCCTGGGAGGAGATCATCACCCCGTCGGCGGGCACCTGGTCTCCGCGGCGCAGCTCCACCACGTCATCGAGCACCACCTGCTCGCGGTGGATCTGGATGATCACCCCATCGCGCAGCACCCGGATATGGTCCTGGTGCAGCAGCGCAATGGCGTCCAGCTTCCGCTTGGCGCTGTACTCCTGGATCAGCCCGATGATGACATTGCAGACCGCGGCAACGGCGAACAGCAGGTCCAGCCAGCGGCCCAGCAGAATGATGATCAGCGCGCAGACACCGATGATCAGGTTGAACAGCGTCATCAGGTGGGTGCGCAGAATCTCGGCGATGGAGCGCGAGGTGGTGTGCGGCTGCACATTGCCCAGCTGCAGGCGCAGCCGCTCAGAGACCTGCACCGAGTTCAGGCCCCGCTCCTCAAGCACGCCGGGATCGGGCTTGGACCTCAGATCCGCCGGATCGCGGACGTCAGTCTTCTCTGCAGGCACGCCGAAAGTCTACCGATGAGTCAGCATCTGCTGCGCCGGCGGTCGGGGCAGGCGGTCGCTCATGGACCGGAGACCGCCACAATCAGATCCTCCCCGCTGGCCCCGACCTGCACGTCGAGTTCGAAAGGCACCTGCTTGGACTCGGTGATCGCTTCACCGGTGTGGTGGTGGGTGGCATCGAAGCTGACCTCGGCCACCAGCGGGTCGTGGTCGATCTGCCAGCCGTCGGCGTCGAACCGCAGGCTGAAGCTCTCCGGGTCCGGGAAGCTCCACTCGATGGATTCGGCGTCGACCCGGTGCGCGGTGGTGACCCCCACCGGGCAGCCGGCCGGCATCAGGACCTGCTGGTCGCTGCAGTGGTTGAAGAACTCCTCCACCTCGGTGTGCAGCAGCTCCACTGCGGCGTCGGAGGCCTCCAGGTCCAGGGTGACCCGCTCGGCGCTGCTCTGCTCGCCCTGGGCGGCGGTGACCACGTGGGTCGTTCCGCCCACCAGCCACTCGGAGTCCACGCTGATCTCCGCGGCCGTGGGGACGAATGCCGAGAGCCGGGCGGTCTCCTCATTCAGGTTCACCGGCTGGCCGTTGACCTGCACCTGCCCGATGCCGCCCTGCGGGGCGCCGGGGACCTCCACCTCGAACCAGCTCAGCGCCTGCGGGGAGACCTGCCAGTCGTCGAAGAACCCCCAGGTGGTGCCCATCCGCTCGACCGGGATGGGGGTGCTCAGCGACTCATCCTCCACGGTGAAGGAGATTTCGGCGTCGTCGTTCTCCCCGGTGAGCTGCGCCCCGGAGAGCAGCTGCGCGGAGCGGCTCAGCGGCTCGCCGTCGAGCAGCAGATGATCGATCCCCTCCTCGGAGAGGAACTCCGGTGTGCTGCTCAGCTGGCCCATGGCGGCCCCTCCGCTGCCGGAGGAGACGTCCTCCCAGTACTGCTCGGCCGCGGCCTGCGGGGTGTAGATCTGCTCATTGACCTGCCAGACGGCGACGACGGCGGCGACGGCGACCAGCACCAGGGCCGCCGCCCAGCCGATCACTGCGGTGTAGGGGCCCAGCGGGCCGGACGGCTGGGGCTGCTCGGCTGCCGGGCGGCCGGAGTCGGGGGTGCTGTGCGGCTGGGGGCGGGGGGAGTCGGGGAAGACGCTCATGTGCTGATGATGGTCCGGTGGAAGTTTTCGTGGCTGCGGGAGGCGGTGGGGCCGCGCTGGCCCTGGTAGCGGGACTGGTGGACCTTGGTGCCGTAGCCGTGCTGGGCGGGGGAGGAGAGCCGGAAGAAGCACAGCTGGCCGATCTTGGATCCGGGCCACAGCTTGATCGGCAGGGTCGCCATATTCGACAGCTCCAGGGTCACCTGGCCGGTGAACCCCGGGTCGATGAACCCGGCCGTGGAGTGGGTCAGCAGACCCAGCCGGCCCAGGGAGGACTTGCCCTCCAGCCGAGCGGCCACATCATCGGGCAGGGTGACCGCCTCATAGGTGGCACCCAGCACGAAGTCGCCAGGGTGCAGCACGAAGGGCTCTTCGGGGTCCACCTCCACCAGGCGGGTCAGATCCGGCTGGTCCACCGACGGGTCGATATGGGCGTACTTGTGGTTGTCGAAGAGCCGGAACATCCGCTCCAGACGCACATCCACGCTGGAGGGCTGGATCATCGACTCGTCGAACGGATCCAGCTGGATGCGGCCGGAGTCCAGCTCGGCGCGGATGTCGGTATCTGAAAGCAGCACGAGGACCAAACTACCAAGAGATCTCCGGGAGTATTGTGGGGACGCGGAGCCGGGGGCGCAGGCCCGCGGCGAATCTGACCTGGGAGGGCGTATGTGGGATGTGCTGGCCGGGTTCCTGGTGGTGTGGCTGATCATCGCCGTCGGATTCGCCCTGGGCCGGTTCAGAATTCTGGGCTCTGATGCGCGGATCGTGATGAGCCGCACAGCGTTCTTCGTCGCCTCCCCGTGCCTGCTGTTCCTGACGATCTCCGGCTCACCCATCGGAGAGGTCATCGGCCCGCAGTTCGGTGTCGCGGCCGTCAGCGCCTTCGCCGCGCTGTTCCTGTTCCTGCTGGTCGGCAGGGTTCTGCTGCCCGGCCGACGGTTCTCCGAACATATGATCGCAGCCCAGAGCGCATCCCAGGTCAACGGCGCGAACCTGGGCTTCCCCATCGCTGCCTACGTGCTGGGGGACATCGCCCTGGCCGCGCCGGTGGTGATGTTCCAGCTGGCGATCTACATGCCGCTGGTGGTCGCCACCCTGGATCAGGCCCGCCACCGGGAGACCGGAGCTGCCTCGGTTCGGCCCACGACTCGCCTGGCGGTGCTGCGTAGGGTGCTGCAGACGGTGGCCAATCCGGTGATCATCGGGGCGATGCTGGGGCTGCTGTTCTCCTGGCAGCAGTGGCGCTTTCCCGGGCCGGTGCATGAATCCATCGAGCTGCTGGCTGGAGCCGCGATCCCGCTGCTGCTGCTGTCCTTCGGGCTCTCTCTGGTGGGGAGCCACCCGCTGGACAAAGCCGCCGGGCGCCGTCGTGATGTGCTGCTTGCCGCCGGGACCAAGCTGATCATCCACCCGGTGCTGGCATACCTGGCGGCCGCCTTCCTCTTCGGCCTGGAGGGCGCCATGCTCTTCACCGCAGTGGTGATGGCCTCCCTGCCCACCGCCCAGAACGTGCTGGTCACTGCGGTGCGCTACGAGGCCGGCGAAATCATCGCCCGCGACACCGTGCTGATCACCACGGTGCTGGGCATCCCCTCCATGGTGGCGGTCGCGCTGCTGATGGCCTGAATGCTCAGTGCTCGGCCATCTTCGCCGGGCCGGTGGGATCCTTCACCTTCAGCAGCAGCGCCAAGCCGCAGGCCAGCACCACCAGGATGCCGATGATCAGAGCCTTCTCGGCGTCCTCAATATCCGCCTCGGCCCCCAGTGTGATGGTCAGCAGCAGCGCACTGACCCCCGAGGTCAAAAAGCCGATCGACCGCCCGGCAGTGGCGTAGAGCCCGAACAGCTCAGCAGCGCGCTCCGGCGGAGCCAGCCTGCCCACAAAGGCGCGGGAGGAGGCCTGCGCGGGGCCAACGAACAGGCACAGGGTCAGACCCAGCACCCAGAAAGCCGCCGTCGGAGTCACCGTGAGGCCCAGAACCTCACGTTCGACGTCGAAGAAATACATCACCGCCGCGATCAGCATCAGAGCGGCCACGCTGAAGACGATCACCCGCCGCGGCCCGATCCGGTCGTCGAAGAACCCTCCGCTGATGGCCCCCAGTGCGGCCACCACATTGCCGGCGATCCCAAACAGCAGGATGTCCCCGGAGGTGAAGCCGTAGATCGTCACCCCCAGAATCGCCCCGTAGGTGAAGATCGCTGACAGCCCGTCCCGGTACACCGCCGAGGCCACCAGGAACCAGAACGTGTTGCGGTCCTCGCGCCAGAGCCCCACCACCACACGCACCAGCCGGCGGTAGGACTCGCTGACCGGAATCCGTTCGGCGGCGGCCATCTCATCGGCAGTGGTCATCCGGGTGAACAGCAGCGGCAGCGCCCAGATCAGGAACCACACGGCACCGACGACGGCGACTAACCGGATATTGAACGCCTCATCGGTGCTGACTCCCAGCAGTCCGCCGTCGGCGACCAGCCCGAAATAGGCGATCGCCAGAATCACGATCCCGCCCAGGTAGCCCGACCCCCAGCCGATGCCGGAGACCCGACCCATCCGGGAATGGTCGGAGATGTCGGTGATCATCGCGTTGTAGTTCAGATTGGCAAACTCGTCGAACAGCGTCATCGCTGCCATCAGAGTCACGCCCAGCAGCAGGAACCCCGTGTCAGGCTTGACGAAGAAGCAGGCCGCACACAGCAGCACCACCAGCACAGTGTTGATGGTCAGCCACAGCTGGCGCCGCCCGGCTTTATCCGCCCGCTGGCCGATCACCGGAGCGGTGAGGGCAATGATCAGCCCAGCCACCAGATTCGCAGTGGTCAGGTACTGAGACCCCTGGCCGCCGGGCCCCACGGCGTCGGCGATGTAGGTGCCGAAGACGAAGGTGACCATCAGCGCGCTGACCGTGGCATTGCCCCAGCTCCACAGGCTCCAGCGCAGAATCACCGCCTTGTTCAGCGGCTCCTCAGGCGAGCGGGGGGCCCGCGAGCCGCGCTGCACCTCCCCTGCGGGCGTGGCTGGTGCCGATTGCCCTGACGGCGTGGTCATAGGTGCCCTCCGATCCCGGATCCGATGAGCGGATGGTAACTCATCCCTGTTAACATAGAGGGAACTCCCAGGCTGGCGGCATAGGTTATGCACTCCGCGCCCGCCGGATCCTGGTGGGTGGGTCTTGGACGGTCTGCGCTCCGGTAGAGAAGGGTCTCTCTATGATCATCATGCTTACTGCGCTCTTCGCAGTGAGCATGATCGCACCGGTGCTGCACAGCTGGTGGGGGCGCCGCAGCTTTCACGTCCTGGCCGCCGTGCTGGGCCTCAGCTTCGCCTGGCTGATCTGGCAGGCCCCCGCCGTGCTGCAGGCCGACCAGGCTGCGCCCGCAGGTGAGCCTGGCGGGCCCCCGGCCGAGGTGATCCCGTGGATTCCTCAGCTGGGGATCGATCTGGCGTTCCGGCTTGACGCGCTTGGGCTGGTCCTCTCGCTGCTGATCACCGGCGTCGGCGCACTGGTGATGCTCTACTGCGCCCGCTACTTCGCCGCGACCGAACGCGGCGCCGGGCCCTTCGCCGCCCAGCTGTTCGCCTTCGCCGCAGCCATGCTGGGCCTGGTGCTCGCCGATGACTTGGTGATCCTGTTCATCTTCTGGGAAGCCACCACCGTGCTGTCCTTCCTGCTGATCGGATACTCGGCCCACCGGATCTTCGCCAGGCGCTCGGCCATCCAGGCACTGATCGTCACCACCTTCGGCGGACTGGCCATGCTGGTCGGGCTGCTGTGGCTGGGTCAGCTGGCCGGAACCTACCGGCTCTCCGACATCCTGGCGCAGGCCGGTGGACTGACCGGGCCCGCGGTGGACACCGCCGTGGTGCTCATTCTCATCGGCGCGGTCTCCAAATCCGCGCTGGTGCCCTTCCATTTCTGGCTCCCGGCGGCCATGGCCGCGCCCACCCCGGTCTCGGCCTATCTGCACGCCGCAGCCATGGTCAAAGCCGGGGTCTACCTGGTGGCCCGCTTCGCGCCGGGTTTCGCTGAGACCACCCTCTGGCTGCCTGTGGTGCTGACCCTAGGACTGGCCACCATGCTGGTGGGCGCCTACCGCGCCCTGCGCCAGACCGATATCAAGCTTCTCCTCGCCTACGGAACCGTCTCCCAGCTGGGCTTTCTGACCATGGTCAACGGGCTGGGCAACCAGGATGCGGCGCTGGCCGGCCTGGCGATGCTGCTGGCCCACGGGCTCTTCAAGGCCGCCCTGTTCATGGTGGTCGGGATCATCGACCACAAGACCGGAACGCGGGATCTGCAAAAGCTCTCCGGGATCGGAAGGGCGCAGCCGGTGCTGCTGACCGCCTCTGTGGTGGCGGCCGCCTCAATGGCCGGACTGCCGCCGCTGTTCGGGTTTGTGGCCAAAGAGGTGGTCTTCGAATCCTTCTACGGCTACGCCGAGATCCACGGGGCCGCCGGCTGGCTGGTGGTCGCCGGAGTGGTCGCCGCCTCCGCGCTCACCGTGGCCTACTCAGCCCGCTTTGTGTGGGGCGCCTTCGCCTCCAAGCCTGGTGCGGAGCCCACCGAGCTGAGCAGCCGGCCGGACGCCGTCTTCCTCGCCGCCCCGGTGCTGCTGGCATGCCTGACTGTGCTCTTCGCGCTGGCTCCGGCGGCGCTGCAGGGACTCATCGAGCCTTTCTCCGGTCTGTTCGAACCCGCCGCGCCCGACGTCGAACCCACCTACCTGGCGCTGTGGCACGGGCTGACCCCGGTGCTGGGGCTCTCAGCGCTGACCTGGGTGCTGGGCCTGGGAGTCTTCCGGCTGGTCGGCCGCGCCGGGGAGTCCCGGCCGGTGGTGCCGGCGGTGCTGGACGCCGAACGGATCTACCGGCGCAGCATCCGTGAACTGGACGACGTCGCCGCCTGGCTGACCGCCACCACCCAGCGCGGCTCGCTGGGCTGGTACCTGTTCATCATTCTGGCGGTGGCAACTGCGGTGCCCGCCGGCGTGGTGGCGCTCACCGGCCACACCGTTCCCGGGCACATCATCCTGGCTGAGCAGCCGATGCAGATGGTGCTGGGGGCAGTGATCATCGCCGGGGGACTGGGGGCCGTCTGGGCGCCCAAACGATTCATGGCGGTGCTGATGGTCTCGCTGTGCGGCTGGGGGATCGCCGGGATCTTCGCGCTGCAGGGCGCCCCCGATCTGGCGCTGACCCTGCTGCTGGTCGAATCGATCGTGCTGGTGGTCTTCGTCCTAGCGCTGCGCACCCTTCCGGCCGGGATCTGGACCCAGAACCCCACTCGCCGCCGGCTCGGCCGCGCAGTGCTGGGCATATCCTTCGGCGCGGTGATGATGGTCGCAGCCGCCATCGCGATGGACTCCCGCTCCCAGGAGCCGGTCTCAGTGGAATACCCGTGGATGGCCTATGAGATCGGCCACGGCGCCAATATCGTCAACGTCACCCTGGTGGACATCCGCGCCTGGGACACCTTCGGAGAGATCACCGTGCTGGCCGCCGCCGCCACCGGAGTCGCCAGCCTGATCTTCGTCAAGCGCCGTGACGTCCAGCGCCGCCAGCTGCACGAGGTGCCCACCGGGTCGGTGGGCCGGGTGCTCTCCGACAAGGCGCTGTCCCCGCGCCAGATCCGGGAGATCCAGGTGGCCCGCAGCTTCGCCACCGTGGCGCGGGAGGCCTGGCTGGTGGCCGGACGCACGCTGGCCCCGGAGCACCGCTCCATCATCTTCGAAGTGGTCACCCGGCTGATATTCCACGCCACCATCCTGCTGTCGATCTACCTGCTGCTGGCCGGGCACAACTCACCCGGCGGCGGCTTCGCCGGCGGGCTGTTGGCCGGCCTGGCATTCCTGCTGCGCTACCTGGCCGGCGGACGGTACGAGCTGGAGGCCGCGATCCCGTTCTCCGCCGGCGCGCTGATGGGGTGGGGCCTGGCGGTGGCCTGCTTCACCGGGCTGCTGCCGCTCTTCGCCGGAGGTGCGGCCTTCCAGAGCTTCGTCGTCGACCTGCACCTGCCGGTCTTCGGCGAGCACCACCTGGTCTCCTCGGTGCTGTTCGACGTCGGCGTCTACCTGGTGGTGGTGGGCCTGATCGTGGATGTGCTGCGCAGCCTGGGATCGGAGATCGATGTGCGCAGTGAGCAGGAGCATCGCCAGTCCTCCCCGGTCGGCCACGGAATCCACGCCCAGACCAGCATGGGGGTGGCCCGATGACCATCAACGTGACCCTGCTGGTGGTGATGGGCGCAATGTTCGCCATCGGGATCTACCTGATGCTGGAGAGGTCCCTGACCCGGGTGCTGCTGGGCATCATCCTGCTCTCCAACGGGGTGAACCTGCTGCTGCTGCAGACCGCTGGCCGGGCCGGGGAGTCCCCCATCGTGCGCGAGGGTCTCGAGGCCGGAGACTACCTGGACCCGCTGCCGCAGGCCCTGCTGCTGACCGCGATCGTCATCGCCTTCGCGCTGGTGGCGTTCATGCTCGCCCTGATCTACCGCTCCTGGGTGCTGGCCCGCCAGGAGGAGGTCGCCGACGACGAAGAGGACCGCCGCCTGGCTGAGTCGGTGGGCGCCTACGATCCTGAGGAGGACGCCGAGGTCAGCACCGAGACCAGCGAATTCATCGACACTATGGATCCGGTGACCGGTGCGCTGCGCACGGTGAGCCCGCAGTCCGACTCATCCACAACCTCCGAGGCGGGGGACCGCTGATGGAGACCCACCTGATCGACTTCGTCCCCTTGGCGGTGCTGCTGCCGTTCTTCGGGGCAGCCTTCGCCTTCGCGTTCTACCGCAACCAGGCCACGCAGAAGTCCATCACCATCGGCACTCTGATGCTCACCGTGCTGCTGGAGGTGGTGCTGCTGACCCAGGTGTGGCAGACCGGGGCCCACGCGGTACACCTGGCCGGCTGGCCCGCGCCGTTCGGGATCTCCATGGTGATCGACCGGTTCTCCGCACTGATGTTGGTGGTCTCCTCGGTGATCACCCTGGCGGTGCTGCTCTACGCAGTGGGCCAGGGTGCCGCCGAGGAGCGCAACGACTCCGGCCCGGTGAGCATCTTCTTCCCCACCTACCTGATTCTGGTGGCCGGAGTCTCCAACGCATTCCTGGCCGGCGACCTGTTCAACCTCTACGTGGGCTTCGAAATCTTCCTGACGGCGTCGTACGTGCTGCTCACCCTGGGCGGGGGCGAAGCGCGGATCCGCGCCGGAGTCACCTATGTGGTGGTTTCCATCCTGTCCTCCATGCTGTTTCTGATCACCATCGGCCTGATCTATGCGGCCACCGGCACGGTCAACCTGGCTGATATCGCCCTGAAGGTCGCAGAGCTGGAGCACGGCACCCAGCTGATGCTGCACGTGATGCTGCTGGTGGCCTTCGGCATCAAGGCCGCCGTCTTCCCCCTGGCGTTCTGGCTGCCGGACTCCTACCCGACTGCCCCCGCCCCGGTGACAGCGGTGTTCGCCGGACTGCTGACCAAAGTCGGCATCTACGCGATGATCCGCACCGAGACCCTGCTGTTCCCGGGGGAGCGGATCAACACTGCGCTGATGATCGTGGCCGCACTGACCATGATTGTGGGCATCCTGGGCGCGCTGGCCCAGTCGGACATCAAACGAATGCTGTCCTTCACCCTGATCAGCCACATCGGCTATCTGGTGTTCGGCTTGGCACTGACCAGCATCATCGGTATGGCCGCCACGGTCTTCTACGTGGCTCACCACATCACCATCCAGACCACCCTGTTCCTGGTGACCGGGCTGATCGAGCGGCGCGCCGGGACTGCGAACGTGGAGCGCCTCGGCGGGCTGGCGAAGATCTCCCCGGTGCTGGCAGTGCTGTTCTTCATCCCGGCACTGAACCTGGCCGGAATCCCACCGTTCAGCGGCTTTGTGGGCAAACTGGGCATGATGGCCGGCGGTATTGCGGAGAACACGTGGATCACCTGGGTTCTGGTGGTCGCCTCAGTGGTCACCTCGCTGCTGACGCTGCTGGCGGTGGCCCGGATCTGGACCAAGGGATTCTGGCGCCGCACGGAGGATGTGGAGAACCCCGAACGGATTCTGGTGCAGAAGTCCCTGGCGCATGCCCGGGCCGCCAATAAGCGGCTGCTTCCGGCAACGATGGTGGTGCCCACTGCGGCGCTGGTGGCCATGAGCCTGGCGTTCACCGTGCTGGCCGGGCCGCTGATGGACTATTCGCGGGCCGCGGCTCAGGACATGTATGAGCGCACCCCCTATCTGGAGGCGGTGCTCGG
>NZ_JAJUJJ010000017.1 GCF_029265375.1 Nesterenkonia sp. | reverse complement strand
TCGCCGGCTTGTTCGACGGCCCCTCAACCGTGGCGTTCGATCCGGATCTGCCGATGATCAGCCTCGACCTGTCCCGGGTGACCGAGAACTCCACCCTCATCAGCGTGTTGATGACCTGTAGCTCGGCGTGGATGGAATCGGCGCTGCTGGACCCCAATGGTGGGCAGCGGTGGGTGATCTATGACGAGGCCTGGCGGCTGATGTCCCATCCGGCGTTGTTGAAGCGGATGGATGCGCATTGGCGTCTGGCCCGGCATTACGGGATCGCGAACATGCTGATCTTCCACAAACTCTCCGACCTCGACAACGTCGGCGACGAAGGCTCCGCCATGCGTTCCCTGGCCAACTCGCTGTTGGCGAATGCGGAGACGCGGATCGTCTACCGCCAAGAGTCCGATCAGCTCGGCCCCACCGCCACCGCGCTCGGGCTGACCGGAACCGAACAAGCCTTGCTGCCGAACCTTGGGGTGGGTCAGGGGCTGTGGCGGATCAAGAACCGCTCCTTCGTGATCCAGCACCAGCTCCACCCCGGCGAGCTGAAGCTGTTCGACACCAGCCGCCGCCTCACCGCAGGAGTCAACTAATGCCCAAACTTCCCACCCTGAGACACCGCCGCAACGACACGAGCGTGACGATGCCGGTGGTGCTGCGGCACGTGGTCATCACCGTCGACATCACCGGCACCATGTCCGTGACCGCCGACCAACAGCCATACCTTCCGCCGGCGGGTGAGGTGTGGGGTCGGGGTGACTTCGCGACCATCCTTGATGACCTCACCGAGCAGCGCCGCGTTCCCGTGCGTGTGGATGTCTATGAGTCCGACGGCAGTCACTTCACCGACATCATCCACGCCCACCGACCACGCCGCACCCCCGAACCCGAACCGGACGACGCGGCCCCTACTGGTCCAGAAGCTGCCGCTGATGGCTTTGAACCTGAGGAAGCGACTCGGGCAGTGGAATCGGAGCGGTTGGTGGGGTTCTTGCCCGGTGAAACGGTGCTCGTCGCCCAAGTCAGCGAGGAAGTGGCGGCTGATGAAAACGGCACCATCACCCCACCCGACACAAGCAAGGGTCCGGCGGTGGTGGTTGGGCGGACCTCCGGGACCCTGATCGTGCAGGGGGCGTCGTGAGTGCCTCGCAGCGGCAGAGTGGGTCGATGGGCGACGAACTGACCAACGCCGCCCTCATCGGCCTCATCAGCCTGTTCCTCCTCACCCTCATCCTGCGAGCGACCGGGTCGGTCACCGCGTTCCTCACCGGTATCCCGCAACCCACAGCGAGCTGGGCGGCAGGTGCCGGGGTGTTGTTCAACCCCGGCGTCCCCGCCGAGGCCCTCGGCGCGCCTGGTCTCAGCCCGGTCGCGTACTGGGTCACGACCGTTGTGATTCTGGGCGGTCTTGTCGGATTCGTGGGTTGGGGATGGGTCGTGTGGCGGCGCCGTTCCCATGCTCAGGAGGTGGATCCGCATCGGTTGGCGGGGATCGCGATGCGGCACGAGATCGCCCAGGTCGCCTCAGAGAAAGCTCTTCTGAAACGGGCGTCCACGTTGCGGCCCTCGTTGGAGGACCCGGGTCCAGGTGAGGTGGGGTATCGGCTCGGGTCGTCGAAGGGACATGGGGTGTGGGCGAGTGTGGAGGACTCGATCCTGCTGATCGGCCCACCCCGCTCCGGCAAGGGCCTGCACATTGTCATCCCCGCCATCCTCGACGCACCCGGCCCCGTGGTTACCACCTCGACCCGGCCGGACAACCTGACCGCCACCCTCCGCGCCCGGCAGCGCCGCGGCCCGGTGGCGGTGTTCGATCCCCAGCACCTGGCCGAAGGGCTCCCGGCGGGGATGCGCTGGTCACCCGTGCGCGGCTGTGAAGACCCGTTGACAGCGATGATTCGCGCTACCGGGCTGGCCTCCGCCACCGGGTTGTCAGCCGGAGGGGTCGAATCGGGTGGGTTCTGGGAAGGCAAAACCCGCACCGCCCTCCAAGCCCTCCTCCACGCCGCCGCATTGGACGGGCGCAAACCGGCGGACTTGTTCCGGTGGACCCTCGACCCCGCCGCCGCTGCTGAAGCGGTCGCGATCCTCATCAACCACCCCGATGCAGCCGCCGGGTGGGCCGACTCGCTCGGTGCGATGATCGACGCCGACCCCAAGACCCGTGACTCCATCTGGCAAGGTGTCGCCCTCGCCCTCGGCGCCCTCGCCGACCCCCGCGTCCTCGACGCGGTCACACCACGTGACAACGAGACCCCATTCGATCCCGAGACCTTCCTGCGCGAGTCCGGGACCCTGTACCTCCTCGCCACAGGTGCTGGTGCCGGGGCTTCGGCCGCTCTGGTGGCGGCGTTCATCGAAGACCTCATCGAAACCGCCCGCCGCCTCGCCGCCCGCTCACCCGGCGCACGCCTCGACCCACCCCTGCTGCTCGCCCTGGATGAGATCGGCAACCTCGCACCCCTACCGTCCCTGCCGACGTTGATGGCCGAAGGCGGCGGCACCGGCATCACCACCCTGCCCGTCCTCCAATCACTCGCCCAGGCACGCGACAAATGGTCCGAACACCAAACCGGAGCAATCTGGGACGCCGCCATCGTCAAACTCATCCTCGGCGGCGCCTCCAACAGCCGCGACCTCCAAGACCTCACCACCCTCATCGGCGAACGCGACGAATACACCGACTCCGTCACCCTCGGTGACCACGGCAGCAGGTCGAATCAACGCTCCGTGCGCCGGGTGCCGATCCTGCCACCCGACCGCATCCGCACCCTTCCCTTCGGCACCGGCGTCACCCTGCTCCGCTCCGCGCCGCCGATCATCACCGACCTGACCGCCTGGCCCACCCGACCCGACGCCGACACCCTCAAACGCGACCGCCGCGAACTGGAACAGCTCCTCCAGGCCGGACCTGCAGCGCAGGACGAGTAGCCCGGGACGGTCGGCGCACCTGACCGGTACCAGCAGCCCACACCACCAGCGGGCTGCAGTCCACGAGTTGAGAGGTATCGCGTCATGGCCATCCGCACCCAGGAATCCCTGTCCGGGTTCATCGCATCCGATCCGCAGCTGACGTACACCGACCGAGGCGATGCCCGCTTCTACGCCCGCTTCGGCCAGGAGAATTTCCAGCGAGAAGAGGACGGCTCCTTCACCAAGCTGGAGCCGTCTTTCGGCAATCTGGTGCTTTACCGCGCCACCGCTGAGCGGGCTTTCGAACGCTTCACCAAGGGTGACCAGTTCGTCGCCGAAGGCTACGCCCACGACTACACCTACGAGCGCGACGGACAGACCATCGCGGGCGAGGAGTTCGTCGCCAAGAAGATCGGCCACGACACTGCCCGCACCCGCTACGACGTCGACCGCACACCCCGCCAGGCACTCGAACGCCAGGCGGCTGGGCAGGCCTTCGAACCACCCCAGCAGCAGCAAACCGCACCTGCTGCCGACAGCCTCAGCATGTGACCCGGGGGAACGATCATGAGCACTCACGGCCCCGAGCCCGACGACCAGTACGAGGACCCCGGCATCTTCGACGACCACCCCCACACCCCCGACACGAGCGCGCTGCCCGAGCCACCGCACCCGATCAACTGGAACCTGCTATCAGCGCAGGATCTGGAAGCAGAACTGCTAGAACTGAACCGGTGGGTCGACTGGCTCCGCCATACCTACGGACTGCCTGCCTCGGTCGTCCCGCCGTACTGGCATCGCCATCTCGAACTGGTCTGGGAACTGTCCGCGCTGCACCTGCACTGGCTGTGCGCCTACGACCCCGAACAAAACGGTTCCGCGCCCCTGGGCTGGCACCGCGACTTCGCCGACGCCCGCCACCGTCTGCGCGACTGGGTCACGGCCTCCGGCACCCGCCTGGACCGAGACCGACCCACCCGCCAAACCACCTGGCCCGGTGAAGAACCTCAACCCAGCCACGACGAGTCCGTCATCACTGACCGGGATGCCGACTTCGTCCAGTTCGTCATTGACCAAGTCAACGAACGCCAGGCTGCTGAGGACGCCTTTTACGCGAGTCTGGATGACCGGATCGGCCCGGCGACCGGTGAGGTTCGTGACGACGTTCTCGGCTCGGAAGGCGGCTGAGGATGGTGCGCCGGTACCGCCGCGCCACGGCCCGAGTCGAGGCGGATCGGCCCCTGCGCGTCCGGTATGAGCCGCGTGAGGAGATTGATGTCGCGAAGGTTGCGGAGGTGTTGATCCGGATCGCGCTGCGCACCGCTGGCGACCAGCCCGTCGGGCGGTCCGGTGCCCATCTTCGTCGCCTGCTCGTAGCCGGTCGCTAGACTGGGCTCACACTAAGTTTCGGCGTTGTTGGCACCTGCCTTGCTAAGCCCCGTTCGCGGGGTGTTCTTTTCGACTCTGACGTGACCGCCTCCGGCGCCCCACCCGCCCCCAGTTGTGTGGGGGCTTGTGAAAGGCGGTCACCATGACACTCGATCAGCTCTCCGGCCTCGACATCCCGGGCCTTCGACGCCTCGCTCGCACCACACCACGCCCAGACGCCGCAGCACCCGGGGCTGAGGGGCAGGTGGCGGCGATCAGCTACCTGCGGGTCTCGACCAAGGATCAGGCCACCCGCAACGGGCTGGAAGAGGGCCTGTCGATCCCGGCCCAGCGCGAAGCCGCGCAGCGCAAGGCCGAACAGCTCGGCGCAGTGATCATCAAGGAGTTCATCGAGCCCGGCGAGTCCGCCAAGACCGCACAGCGACGCGCGCTCCAAGAGATGCTCGACTACGCCACCACGCACCCGGTGCGGTACTGCATCATCAACAAGGTCGACCGCCTCGCACGCAACCGGCTCGATGACGCCATGATCCACGCCGCGCTGCGGGATGCGAACATCAGCCTGGTGTCGGTCACCGAGAACATCGACGAGACCCCCTCAGGGATGCTGATGCACGGCATCCTGGCCTCCATGGCCGAGTTCTACTCGCTGAACCTGGCCCAGGAAGTCCTGAAAGGCATGACCCAGAAAGCCGCTATCGGCGGCACCCCCACCAAAGCGCCTCTGGGCTACCTCAACGTCCGCACCACCGACGCCCGAGGACGCGAGTCCCGCGAGATTGAGGTCGACCCCGAACGCGCCGACCTCGTCCGTTTCGCGTTCACCGCCTACGCCACCGGGGACTGGTCCCTGTCGCGCCTGGCCAAGGAACTCACAGCCCGTGGCCTGACCACCCGGCCCACCCCCTCGCAGCCGGCCAAGCCAGTCACCACGACCGGGCTGCACAAGATCCTGACCAACCCCTACTACCAGGGCACCGTCACCTTCCGCGGGGTCACCTACGACGGCACCCACGAGCCCCTCGTCGACGCGGAGACGTGGCTGCGTGTCCAAACCAACCTCGACGCCAACAACGCCCGTGGCGAACGACCACAGAAGTACGACCACTACCTCAAGGGCACCCTGTACTGCGCCTGCGGGGCCAAGCTCATGATCGAACGCCCCCGCGACAAGACCGGGGACCGCTACGAGTACTTCACCTGCTCCGGACGACGACGCAAGACCACCCACTGCACTCGCTCCGCGATCCTTGCCGAACGCGCCGAAGCCGAGATTGAACGTACCTACCAGCGCAACTCCCTGAACCCAGCCCAGGCCGAGCACGTCCGGAAAGTCCTCAACGACGTATTCGACCAGCTCGAAGGATCCAGCGAGGACGAACGCAAGCTCCTGACTGCCCAGCGCGACAAGCTCGAAGCCGAACGCCTCAAACTCGTCCAGGCCCACTACGCCGACGCGATCCCCCTCGACCTCCTCAAAAGCGAGCAAGACCGCATTCGCGTCAACCTCGACCAGATCAGCACACGGCTCGACAACCTCACCGACACCTACGCCGAGGCCCGAACAGGCTTGGACCAGCTCACCGACCTCCTCGTCGACCTCGACGACCTCTACAACAAGTGCGAACCAGCCGAACGACGCATCCTCAACCGCGCCCTGTTCACCCGCATCACCATCGACGACGAAGAGAACGCCACCTACACACCCGAGCAGACCACCGCCAGCATCCTCGCCCACACCAGCATCGATGCCCCGGCGCACGTCACCGCAGAAACAAAACTGCCCCGCCATCAGGCGGGGCAAGTTTCGATTTTCTCATCTTACGTGGAGGTAACGGGACTCGAACCCGTGACCTTCTGCATGCCATGCAGACGCGCTACCAGCTGCGCCATACCCCCATATTCATGTTGCCGCTGCCTCCGCTGTCCCGCGTTGGCAACCCCTATACATTACAGCGGGATCAGCCGGCCGCGCAAATCGACCAAATCGGCCACCGTCCCGACGACCCGTTTCAGGAGCCGCCCTCCACGCCGACGTCGAGCCGCGGCACATCGGCGTAGAGACGATCCAAACCATAGAGCGCCCGCTCCTGCTCGTGCTGGACATGGATGACCATATGCCCGTAGTCCAGCAGCACCCAGGTTCCGGAGTCGCGGCCCTCCCGGCGGATCGGCGCCGAGCTGTGCTGCTCCTTCAACTGGTGCTCAATCTCATCGCAGACCGCATTGACCTGCCGGTCCGAGGGCGCAGAGCAGATCAGGAAGGCGTCAGTGATGCCCAGCCGCTCCCCCACGTCCAGAGCAACGATATGGGTGGCCAGCTTATCGGCGGCCGCGGCGGCAGCAGTCCGCACCTCGGCGAGCACATTCTCAGGAACTGTCATAACTGCTCCCCAGTCTAGAGCAGCACAAAGTAGAGCACGACGCCGACGGCGATGAGGAGCAGCACCGCCAGCACAATCACCAGCCAGGTCAGCACGCTCTGCCGGTCCACCTGGCGTGAGGTCGCATCCACCATCTTGTTCAGGTCCAGCCCGTGGGCACCCTGGGCATTGACCGGCTCGATCTGCCCAGTGAAGTACTCGACTTCCTCCGGATCGCGGTCCAGAGACTCGCGCACTGCCCGCCCGGTGATCACCGCAGACTCGGGCCGCTCACGACGACGGCGCCGCGCTTCCCGCTCCGCTTCGATCTGCTGTTTGCGCAGGCGCTCCTGGTTGGCCTGCATGGCTTTGGCGGCCAGGGCCTGCTGCTTCTTCAGCAACTCCGGATCCACCCGCGAGGGATCGTCATTGCGCGCGATCTCGGCCGTGGTGCTCTGCAGCTCCTGGGCGAGTTCGGGGTCCAGCTTCGGCAGCGATGCGGTCTCCCGCAGCAGTCGGCGTGCACGGCGTGAGGCCGGGATCGGGGCGCTCTGGTGGTCGATGAACTCCATGCCGGAGGCCTCTGCGTCAGTGCCGGAGTCCGACCGCTCCTCCTGGTCGTCGGCATCGTCCTCATCGGTGATGTCTTCTGACTCTGTGGCGGCGGCAAGCAGCGCCGCGTCCTCTTCGGAGAGCTCAACGTCGGGGGTTTCCGAGATCTCACCGTCCGGTGCTGTCTCCTCAGCCGCATCGGCGAGGTCCTCCTCTGGGCGGGCCGGCTCCTCTGCTTCGACCGGCTCCGGGAGCACAGCCTCATCGGGCACGTGGCCCTGTGCCGTCTGCGCGCTCTCGCTGTCGGCCTCCGCCTGGCCGGCCGCCTCCTGGTCGGTCTCAGGGTCTGTGGTGAGGTCTGCCTCCTCGGCGTCCTCGCCACGATCCTCCGCCCCCTGGGCCACCTCGGGCTCGTCCTCAGCCACCGGGCTGCTGATGATCTCGGTGACGTCGTCGCCGGCGTCTTCGGACTCATCCGGTACTGCCTGGTCCCACTGTGCGGGGGGTTCGGCAGCGACGTCGTCCTCACCCCGGTCAGGTCCTCGGTGCGGCGGGCGGGGCAGCTCTGCGGCTTCGGCAGCCTCGGTGTCCGTCAGCGTCCGCTCGGACTCTTCCAGCGCAGGTTCTTCTTCGATGTCGGAGGCAGAGGAATCCAGCTGCGCGTCCTGGGTCTCATCCGGCTGCGCGTCTCCGGCGGCCAGTGCGTCCGAGGTGGCCTCGGCCTCCTCCTGGGCCGCCCGGCGTGCGGCCAGCTCTGCTTCCCTCCTGCGGCGCAGCTCCTTGCGGGAGACCGGCAGATACCGCGCGCGCAGGTCCTCTCCCCCGCCCGAGTTCTGCTCAGTGGTGTCTGCGCTCATCTACGAAGCCTCCTGATCGTTGTCCTCCATCGTATGCCCGTCGGAGACTGGGATGCGGTCAGTTGCCGGGCGCGTGTCCGGCTCCGGCTGATAGAGCCGATGTTTGGTGATGTACTGCACCACACCGTCGGGCACCAGGTACCACACCGGTTTGCCGGCCCGGCCGCGCTCTCTGAGGTCGGTGGAGCTGATGGCCATGGCGGGAATCTCCATCAGGGAGATCTGCTCGGTGAGTCCGAAATCCTCACTGCGGTAGCCGGGTCGGGTGACCGAGACGAAGTGCGCCAGCTCCCAGAGCTCCTCCACGTTCTTCCAGGACATGATCTGGGCCATCGCGTCGGCCCCGGTGATGAAGAACAGGTCGGCATCGGGGTACATGCGGCGGAAGTCCCGCAGCGTGTCGATGGTGTAGGTCTTGCCTCCGCGGTCGATGTCCACCCGGGAGACGGTGAACCGCGGGTTCGAGGCAGTGGCGATCACGGTGAGCAGATACCTGTGCTCAGCGGGCGTGACCTGCCGGTCCGCCTTCTGCCACGGCTGGCCGGTGGGAACAAAGACGACTTCGTCCAGGCTGAATTCGGCGGCGACTTCGCTGGCGGCCACCAGGTGGCCGTGGTGGATCGGGTCGAAAGTGCCGCCCATGATGCCCAGCCTGCGGCGGCCTGTGCCGCCCGGGGTCTCAGAGGCCTGCGGGAAAGGTGGCAAGCTTGTCCTGCTATCTGCTGATCAGTGGTCCGAGTGGGGGTCGGCCGGCAGCTCCCTGCTCTTATTGGAGAAGCTGAGCGCAGTCAGAAGTGCCAGCATCAGCAGAATGAACATCACGATGCCGAACCATTCTGCGGGCATGAAGAGCTCATGCTCTTCTCCGCCCTCAGCGGCCAGCAGCAGTGCAGCGAACGGCAGGTTCATGCCTCTCCCTCGACGAACGGTTCAGAACACGTCAAGTCTACGTGAAAAGGGACCCCGCTCGCCTGCCGGCGCACCGGAGAGCACCGATGCGCCGGCCCAGCGTTCCGGGGTCCCTTCCCGATCAGCCTCAGGCGGGGCCGCCGCCGGACGGGGGCGTGGGGCTCTCGGCCTTCCGCTCCAGCTTCTGCAGCTGACGGGCGGCCGTCTCCCGCCCGCCCAGACCGAAGGCAAGGGCTGCGGGCCAGGGCGCCGCCGACCACCACCGCGCCGAAGGCGAGATTGATGATGGAGTCCGCGATACCCATGTACTGCAGACCCATAGCCACGAACAGGGCCAAAGTGCCGTAGCGGATGATCGTGCTGGCCGCACCCGAGCCCACGGTACGGGCGAGCAGGTTGGCGATGAAGAAGCCGGCACCGATGATGACAGCGCCGAAGAGCACCCGTCCGCCGAGGCTGAGCACCTCGTTGAGGATCGCGGTGATCTCCGGGAAGTTCAGCGCCCGGGCGGCCATGATGGCGAAGAACAGCACGATGGCGACCTGGCCGACCTTCGCCAGGATCTCCGAGACGCTGGACTGCCGCGGCTCCACACCGAGGTTGGCGGCCAGCCGGTCGGTGCCCACACTGGCCAGAGTGGAGGCCAGCAGGTCGCCGACGAACTTGGCGATCAGCACGCCGATGCCCAGGATCACCACCGCGGCGATGATCGCCGGGATGGCGTTGAGGATCATGTTCAGCATGACGGTGGCCGGCTCGGAGATTGCCGAGATGCCCAGCACCTGCAGGGCGGCGATGGCCACCACAATGAGGATCACAGCGAACACGAGGTTCGCGATCGTGGAGGTGATGCGCCGGTTCAGCTCGGCGGCTTCGGCGGAGTAGCCGCTCGGCGCCGGCGGGGCGCCAGCCTCAGCGGGCGCATCGGCCGGGGTGCGCTGAGCCGCGGACTGGGCCTTGTTGAACAGTCCGTGGAAGTTGACCCGCCCCAGGGTGGCCTCGATCAGCTGCTTGACGATCCGGGCGATCACGAAGCCGATGAAGAAGATCACACCGGCAGCGATGATGTTCGGCAGGAAGCCGAGGAAGATGTGCAGCATCTGCTGCACCGGCTGCAGAACCTGCTCCAGGGCGAAGACCTGCAGAATGGTCACCAGGCCGAACAGCCAGATCAGCAGTGATGCGATCTGTCCGAGTCCGTCGCCCAGTGACTCTCCGCCGTCGCCCCCGCGGTGGAGGATCGGCACCTTCTTGACCAGTTTGGCCACGGCCCATTTCACAGCCGCGGCAACCAGCCAGGTGATCACCAGAATGACGAGCGCTATCACGACTTTCTCGACTAGGCCGAGCTAGTCGTAGTCGCCGAGATTCATGGTTGCTCCTTCGGTCGTATGCAGTTGCCTGCTGACACATCGGCGTGCCGGACATCACATACGCTACCGAACCACTTGACACAGGTCTACCGATTGGTGGGAATCAGCTGGACTTCGGCTGAACGTTACGGCTCTTCTGTGTGCAGGGCAGGCGCCGTCTCAGTCGCGGATCTGGCCTTCACCGCGCACGACCCATTTGGTGGTGGTCAGCTCTCCCAGCCCCATGGGTCCTCGGGCGTGCATCTTCTGGGTGGAGATGCCCACCTCGGCGCCCAGCCCGAACTGGCCGCCGTCGGTGAAGCGGGTGGAAGCATTGACTACGACGGCGGCGGCGTCGACCTCTGCGATGAACCGCTCGGCGTGAGCCACCGAATCGGTGACGATGGCCTCGGTATGCCCAGTGGTGTGCCGGCGAATATGGTCGATCGCCTCATCCAGGCTGTCCACCACGCCGACTGCCAGCTCCAGGTCCAGGAACTCGGTGGCGAAGTGCTCGGCGGTCACCTCTGTGACTTCGGCATTGGCGCTGCGCTCAGCCGGCAGCCAGGCATCGGCTCGGGGGTCCACGTGCAGCACCACGCCTGCGGCATGCAGCGCCCGCAGCACTTCGCGGCCGGACTGCTCAGCCTGGGAGTGGATCAGCAGCGTCTCGGCGGCGTTGCAGACACTGGGGCGGGACATCTTGGCGTTGAGCACAATCTCCCGGGCCTGCTCAGGGTCTGCGGTGGCGTCGAGGAAGATGTGGACGTTGCCCTCCCCGGTTTCGATGACCGGGACTCGGGCATTCTGCACCACGTGCTGGATCAGCTCGCCGCCGCCGCGCGGGATGAGCACGTCTACGCTGCCGCGGGTGGTCATCAGCTCTGTGGCACCCTCCCGGCCGAAAGCGTCGATGGACTGCACAGCATCCACCGGCACCGAGGTGGTGGCCAGGGCTTGGCGGATGATGGACAGCAGCGTCTCATTGGTGCTCTGGGCTGCCGAGCCGCCGCGAAGGATGGCAGCATTGCCGGACTTCAGGGCCAGGGCTGCGATATCCACCGTGACATTGGGCCGGGCCTCATAGATCGCGCCGACCACCCCCAGCGGCACGGTCACCTGGCTCAGCCGCAGACCATTGGGCAGGGTGCGTCCCTGCACCACGCGGCCGACCGGGTCCTCCAGACCGATGATCTCTTCGACGGCGGCGGCCAGCGCTTCGACCCGCTGCGGTGTCAGCCGCAGCCTGTCCAGCAGGGCCCGGCTCATGCCGTTGTCTCGGCCGCGAGCCAGGTCTGCCTCGTTCGCGCTGCTCAGCGCTGCGGAGGATTCGCGCAGTCCCTCGGCCACGGCGGCCAGGGCGCGGTCCTTATGGCGCCGGTCCAGCCGGCCCAGTACGCGGGACGCCTCGCGGGCGCGCTGGCTGGTCTGCTGCACTGATGCGCTCATGACTGTACCTCCACTCTCACCATGTCATCAGTATGGATGACCGGACGTTCATAGTCGGGCCCCAAGTCCCGGCCCAGCTCGGCAGTGCTTCGTCCCAGCATCTGCGGAAGCTCCGTTGAGCTGAATGCGGTGACCCCGCGGGCACGCACCTGATCGCCGAGGCTGCGGACCTCCACCACGTCTCCGGCTTCAAAGCTGCCTCGGACCTCGGTGATCCCGGCCGGCAGCAGGGAACCGCGCCGGTCCACCACGGCGGACACAGCGCCGTCGTCGATGATCAGCGCCCCCTTGGTGTGCGCCAGATGCGCCAGCCAGGCGGACCTGGCGCCGCGACGTCGACCGCGGGCTTCGAAGAAGGTGCCGACCTCTTGGCCGGAGAGCAGCTCGGCGGCCCGCGAGGCTGAGGTCAGCATCGCTGGAGTGCCGTTGGCGGTGACGATCTGAGCGGCCTCCACTTTGGTGGCCATCCCCCCGGTGCCGACTCCGGCCCGCCCGCGCGGGCCCAGAGTGACCCCCCGCAGGTCCTCCGCACCGCGGATGCGGGCCACCGGCTGCCCGCCGGAGCTGGGCGGGCCGTCGTAGAGAGCATCGACGTCGGAGAGAAGCACCAGGGCGTCGGCGTGCAGCAGGTTGGTGGTCAGCGCAGCCAAGCGGTCATTGTCGCCGAACCGGATCTCCGTAGTGGCGACGGCGTCGTTCTCATTGATGATCGGTACGGTACCCATGGCCAGCAACTTCTCCAGGGCACGCAGCGCATTGGTGTAGGTGGAGCGCCGGATCAGGTCCTCTGCAGTGAGCAGCACCTGGGCCACGGTGGCTCCGTAGCAGGCGAAGGCGCGCGTGTAGTGGGCCAGCAGCAGCCCCTGGCCCACAGCGGCCGCAGCCTGCTGGGTGGCCAGGTCCTGGGGCCGCACGGGCAGGCCCAGCGGACTCAGTCCTGCCGCGATAGCGCCCGAGGAGACCAGCACCACTTCGGTTCCGCCCCGCCGCAGCTGCTGGCAGGCCTCCACCAAGGAGTTCAGCGCCTGCACACTGATCCCCCCGGCCAGGGTGGTCAGCGAGGAGGATCCGATCTTGACCACCACGCGCTTGGCCGTCGGCAGATCAGCGGCTGACCGAACGCCGGAGACGCGGAGCTTGGCGGAGCTCACCGCTGGTCCTCCTGGGGGTAGACGACCTTCACCTCAGCCTCGTCCTCCACAGAGTAGAGCTCCTCCATCTCCTGCCGCACAGCCTGCTTGGCGGCCCGGCGCTGGGCCTGCTCCTGCTTCTTCTCAGCGCGGGTGGGCCTGTGGTGATCCTCAAACCGCGCATCGGAGCCGCGGGGTCCGGCCAGGTGCTCAGCCCCGCCCGCCATGGTGGGTTCCCAGTCGAACACCACGCCGTCGGACTCGCTGCCGATGACCACGGAGTCCGAGGGTGCGGCTCCGAGCCGGAAGAGCTCGTCCTCAATGCCGATTGCCAGCAGCCGGTCCGCCAGGTAGCCGACGGCCTCGTCATTGCTGAAGTCGGTCTGCTGGATCCAGCGCTCGGGCTTGGCCCCGCGCACCCGCCAGAGCGGTTCGCCGCCCTTCTCCTCCCGGGTGATGGTGAAGCCCTTCTCATTGACCGGCTTGGGACGCACCGTCACCGGCACCGGAGCGGCCTCAGCGGTGCGCTCAGCACGTGATGCCTCGACCAGCTCGGCCATAGCGAAGCTGAGCTCCCGCAGACCCTTCCGGGAGACGGCGGAGATTTCGAAGACCCGGTTGCCGCGGTTCTGCAGCGTGGTGCGGACCATCTCCGCCATCGCCTCACCGTCGGGGAGGTCGGTCTTGTTCAGCGCCACCAGCCGGGGCCGCTCGTTCAGCGGAACGGCTGATGCGGCGCCGGTGTCCGCCGCCGGGCTGACGGCGTCCGGGGCGTAGGCGGCCAGTTCCGCCTCCACGGCGTCCAAATCGCTGACCGGGTCACGGTCGGTCTCCAATGTGCCGCAGTCCAGCACATGCACCAGCGCCGCGCAGCGCTCCACATGCCGGAGGAACTCATGGCCCAGCCCCTTACCTTCGGCCGCACCGGGGATGAGACCGGGCACATCGGCCACGGTGAACCGGGTCTCGCCGGCTTCGACGACGCCCAGATTGGGCACCAGGGTTGTGAAGGGGTAGTCGGCGACTTTGGGACGCGCTGCCGAGAGCGCGGCGATCAGGCTGGACTTGCCCGCCGAGGGGAAGCCGACCAGCGCGATGTCCGCCACTGACTTCAGCTCCAGCACCACCTCGACCTCTTCACCGGGGGTGCCCAGCAGCGCGAATCCGGGGGCCTTGCGCTTCTTGGAGGCCAGAGTCGCATTGCCCAGGCCGCCTTGACCGCCTTCGGCGATGCGGGCCCGCGCTCCGGCACCGACCAGGTCCGCCAGGACCGTGCCGTCACGGTCTTTGACCACGGTGCCGTCGGGCACCGGCAGCTCCAAGGTCTGGCCTTTGTGGCCGTGGCGCAGTCCGCCCTGGCCCACTCCCCCGTTCTCGGCCCGCCGGTGGGGGCGGTGGTGGTAGTCCAGCAGAGTGGTGGTCTGCGGGTCCACCACCAGCTCGATGTGGCCGCCGTCGCCGCCGTTGCCGCCGTCGGGCCCGCCCAGGGGCTTGAACTTCTCCCGGTGCACGGAGACGCAGCCGTGGCCGCCGTTGCCGCCGGCGGCGTGCAGCACTACTCGGTCTACAAAGTGCGCCATGGGAGTTCTCCTTGAGCTCTTCGGCGGTGCCTGGGGGTCTCAGGCTGGGGAAATGCCAAAGGGCCCGGTCAGCTCTGCGCTGCCGGACCCTTTGGTATCTGTGGGCTGCGGGGTGTCCCCGCTGCCGCGGATGCTGCTGCGGCCGGCCTCAGCCTGCCGCTGGGACGATGTTGACGACCTTGCGGCCGCGCTTGCTGCCGAACTCCACGGCGCCGTCGGCCAGGGCGAAGAGCGTGTCATCGCCGCCGCGGCCCACATTGGTGCCGGGGTGGAACTTGGTGCCGCGCTGGCGGATGAGGATCTCGCCGGCGGAGACGGTCTGGCCGCCGAAGCGCTTCACGCCGAGGCGCTGCGCGTTGGAGTCGCGGCCGTTGCGAGTCGAGCTCGCACCCTTCTTCTGTGCCATAGGTCTGCCTGCCTCTCAGGAATCTGGAACTGCTGCTAGCTTACCGCGTGCGCTCAGGCGATCGAGGTGATCTTCGCCCGGGTCAGCTCGGAGCGGTGACCCTGACGCTTGTGGTAGCCGGTCTTGTTCTTGAACTTGTGAATGACGATCTTCTTGCCGCGGAAGCTCTCCTGAACCTCGGCGGTGACCTTCACGTTGGCCAGCTCGTCGGCAGAGGTGGTGACCTTGTCCCCGTCCACCAGCATCACTGCCGGCAGCTCGATGGTGCTGCCTGCCTCAGCGTCGACGCGGTCAAGGGTCACGAGGTCTCCGACGGAAACCTTCTCCTGGCGGCCGCCTGCGCGGACAATCGCGTACACCACTTGGGACTCACTTCTCTCGTTGTTACTTGTGGACTGATGGTTGCATCCGGTGGACCGGCTGCATCCTGAGGCGCTGGCACCGACCAGGAGATGCTGTGTGGATCTCGGCGATCTCAGCGCACAAAAGACTGTGGGCGTCACTTGACACCAGAGACCTATCCTACGCGAAACCTGGTGCCCGAGCAAACTGCCGCAGTGGGGCCCTATGTCTGCTCAGGCGTGTGCCCGCTGCGGCCGAGCTCCTCAGCGGAGACCCCGACTCCCAGCATCACCGGCTCCGCGGCGGAGCTGGTCTCAGCCTGCTTCTTCTCCCCGGACGACGACGTCGGCTCGGCGGTCACCTGAGTGCCGGAGGCCTCGGTGGTGACTTCTGTGACCTCGCCTGCTGCGCCCTGGGCGGAGCCGGCGGCACGACGGCGGCGCGGACGGCCGCTTCCGCTGCGCTGCGAAGAGCGGCTGCGCGAGGCCACCGCCTCATCCAAGCTGTCCAGGGAGACCTGCTTCTGCCCGCCGGAGTCCCCTGAGGTCTGCTCGGCACTGCCGCGGGGCACCTTCACCGTTTCGCCTGCGATGGTCAGCACAGTCTTGTCCTGCCCGTCAGCCCCGGCGTCGGGCTTCTCGGACTCGGTCTTCCTCGCGTCGGACCGGCCGGCCTCAGATGCGCCGGAGCCCCCGGCGTCCTCGCCCTCCTCACCGGAGGACTTGCCGTTGGTGGCTGCAGCCACCTTGGCCATGCCCTGGGAGGCCTTCTCCAGCTTCTTCAGCTCTTTGGGATCCGGTTCGCGGTCGGCGTCGTTCTTCTTCCGCTTCTTCCGCTTCTTGGCGTTCTTCCCGGAGGACACCTCACCGGAGGAGGTGTAGGAGGGCCGCTGCTCCACCGGCTCGGGGTGGGTGATGATCCCGCGGCCGGCGCAGTGCTCGCATTCGGTGGAGAAGACCTCCAGCAGGCCGGTGCCCATGCGCTTACGGGTCATCTGCACCAGTCCCAGGGAGGTCACTTCGGCCACCTGGTGCTTGGTGCGGTCCCGTCCCAGGCATTCGACCAGGCGGCGCAGCACCAGGTCGCGGTTGGATTCCAGCACCATATCGATGAAGTCGATGACGATGATGCCGCCGATGTCCCGCAGCCGCAGCTGGCGGACGATCTCCTCGGCGGCCTCCAGGTTGTTCTTGGTGACAGTCTCCTCCAGGTTGCCCCCGGAACCGGTGAACTTGCCGGTGTTGACGTCCACCACGGTCATCGCCTCGGTGCGGTCGAAGACCAGCGAACCTCCGGAGGGCAGGTTCACAGTGCGCTGCAGGGCCTTGTTCAGCTGCTCGTCGATCCGGTGGTGGGCAAAGATGTCATCAGCCTTGTGGTCCTCCGGCCGCCACTGCCGGCAGCGGTCCAGCAGGTGGGGGGCCACATAGGTCACGTAGGCCTCAATATTGTCCCAGGTCTCTTCGCCCTGGACCTCCATGGCGGAGAAGTCCTCATTGAAGACGTCGCGGACCACCTTGATGGTCAGGTCCGGCTCGGCATAGAGCATCTCAGGGGCCAGGACCTTCTTGTCCTTGGCCTGGGACTCGATGCCTTCCCAGAGGGCGCGCAGCCGGTTGATGTCATTGGTCAGCTCTTCCTCAGAGGCGCCTTCGGCGGCGGTGCGCACGATCACCCCGGCGTCGGCGGGCATCTGCTCCTTGAGGATCTTCTTCAGCCGCGCCCGCTCAGTGTCCGGCAGCTTGCGGGAGATGCCGGTCATGGAGCCGCCGGGCACGTAGACCAGATAGCGGCCGGGCAGCGATACCTGACTGGTCAGCCGGGCGCCCTTATGCCCCACCGGGTCCTTGGTGACCTGCACCAGCACCGAGTCCCCTGACTTCAGGGCGTTTTCGATCTTGCGCGGGGCGTTGCCGATATTGGCCGCGTCCCAGTCCACTTCGCCGGCGTAGAGCACGGCGTTGCGGCCCTTTCCGATATCCACGAAGGCGGCCTCCATCGAGGGCAGCACATTCTGGACTTTGCCGAGGTACACGTTGCCGATCAGGGAGTCGGCAGTGGTGTGGGAGACGTAGTGCTCGGCCAGCACGCCATCCTCCAGGACGCCGATCTGGATCCGCTCGCCGCGCTGGCGCACCACCATCTTGCGGTCCACTGACTCGCGGCGGGCCAGGAACTCGGCCTCGGTGATGATGCCGCGGCGGCGTCCTCCGCTGCGGGAGGCGCGGCGGCGCTGCCGTTTGGCCTCCAGCCGGGTGGATCCCTTCACTCCGGTGACTTTGTCCGGCGCGCTCTCCCCGGCCTCGCGGCCGGAGCGGATCCGGGTGACGGTGTGGCCGTCGTCGTCGGACTCTTCGATCTCCATATCAGCCGAGCCGCGGCGGCGGCGCCGCTTCTTGCGGATGACCCGGCCGTCGTCCCCGGTCTCGCCCTCAGCTCCGCCGCTGCTGTTCGCCTCGGCGTTGGAACCCTTCTCCGAGCCGGAGTCCTCGGATGCGCCGGATCCCTGCCCGCCGTTCGAGCCGTTTCCGGCGTCCTTGCTGCTGCGGCCGCCGTCGTTCCCCTCCCCGGAGGGCTCCGCCGAGCCGCTCTGCTCAGGGTTCTCGGACCGGTTCTTGTTCCTGCCTCCGCGGCGACGCTTGCGGCGGCTCTTGCGGCCGCTGGAGCTGCCCTCTGACTTCTCAGCATCCGAGCCGTCGTCGTCGGCGTCGTCCTCGCCGGAGGGCACGTGCTGCTGGCCGTTCAAGTCCTTGGGACTGGGGGCGGGAATGCTGGAGAGATCCGGTGCCTGGAATGTCACATCCAGGGGGTCCTCCACCGCAGCAGGCTCGGCGGCGGGTGCCTCGGTGGCCTCCGAGGACTTCTCACTCCCCAGCTGAGGCGGGCGGAAGGGGTTGAAGATCTCTTCGGGTTCGTTCGCGGAGGTGGTTGTGTCGGTCATGAAAGGTAGGTCTGCTTCCGCCGCGGGCGCCTGCCGCCACACTCAGCGGGTCCACGCGGCTCTCGTCATGGAATTCTCTTGTTCAGCCGTCACCACCGGGCGCTGCCTGGACTCTGGTTGAGCCGGCGCGCTCTGCACGGTGTGCGACGTCCGTCACTCGCGGGTCGAACAGTCAGGGAGCTGACGCATCAGGCGGCATCTTCTGCAAAGTCCTCGTGTGTCTCCGTGCGGACCTTCATCGTCCACGACGGGTGCCTGCCTGCTGTGTTCAGTTGTGCTTGTTCCTGCCAGTGAAAGCCTTCTCGAAGTGCAGGTGTGGTCTGCGGCTCCGATGTGTTCAGTATCGCACACCATGGCCAGGGCCTCAGGTTCGGTGCGTACCATGGGGGCTATGTCGACGACTCTCACCGCCCCGGATGCCGGGGCTGGGGACCCGTCTGAGCCGGCCGCGCAGACTGGTGATTCCGGGCGTGTCCCCGCTTTCGCCCGCCCAGTCGGGTTCGTGGTGTGGCTGCTGGTCACCGGCGCTGTCGGTGCGGCGGCCAGCTTCCTGCTGCTGTATGAGCGGGTGCTGCTGTGGAGCAACCCGGACCATGTCACCGCCTGCGATGTGAACCCGTGGGTCTCCTGCGGCGCGGTGATGAACACCTGGCAGGCCTCCACCTTCGGATTCCCCAATATCTTCCTGGGCGTGGTGGGCTTCCCGGTGCTGATGGCGGTGGCGGTCAGCCTGGCCGCCGCGGCCGGGCGCATGCCGCGCTGGTACTACGCCGGGCTGCAGGCCGGTGTGGTGTTCGCCTTCGGCTTCTGCGTCTGGCTCTGGGCGAACGCGGTCTACGTGATCGGGGTGCTGTGCCCCTACTGCATGGTGGTCTGGGCTGCAGTGATCCCGCTGGCCGTTGTAACCACCGCGCGCAATCTGGTCCATGGGGTCATTCCCGCCTCCGCGGCGGTGCGCAGAGTTGCTGCCGACTGGTGGTGGGTGGCAGTGATTGTGCTCTACCTGCTGGTGTTCGCCTCCATACTGGTCCGCTTCAGCTACGCGTTCACCGGCTGAGGCCGCACCTCCCCTGGGCACCATCCCCGGCCGAGACCGGGGCGCCACCACGCCCGGGGCATTCGGCCGCGGTCTCCAACTCCTCCAGCTGCCAGTAGCGGCTGTACTGCTCGATGACCGCCTGCTCCACGGCGTCGGCTGTGACCCCCGGCGCCAGGTCCTCGGCCGCCCCTGCGGTCAGCGGGTCCCACGGCATCTGCAGGGCCTCGTAGACCTCGGAGAGCACTCGGCGAATCGGCCGGCCGTCCTCGACCACGATGGAGGAGGAGAACAGCCAGCCGGTGGCGATCTGCCGCTGGGCCGTTCCCACGAGCTTGATCCGCACATCGGGCTGGCCGGGCAGCACTGCGTGCACCGAATGGTCTCCGGCGCAGTACTCCCCCGGTATGGGTCCCACTGCTGCGTCCACCCCTACTGTGCGCAGCGCATCGGCGTAGAGCTCGGCAAAGGCGGCGAAGCGGGCCTGTGACTCGCGGATGGGGTCCGGATCCGGTTCGATGTGGTCGATCACCAGAGAACCGCGGTGATAGGCGGCTGCCCTGCCCCCAGCCCGGCGCACCACGGGGGTGAATCCGAGCCTGCGGGATGCCTGTTCGGCTGCGGCGAATCCGGAGAGCCTGCGGTCCCGCTGCCCGAAGGCCACTGTCGGCTGCGGCCGGTAGATCCGCAGCATCGGCCCGGTGGCCAGCGGATCTGCCGGATCCACCGCGTAGCGGCGGGTGCCTTCCAGCAGCTGCAGCGCCGCCTGCAGGTCCTCTGCAGCCCCCAGACTCGCCGCTGGGCGGTAGAGGGTCAAAACCTGCTGCGCCGATGACATGGACCACAAGTCTAGTTCAGCGGCCGCAGCCGCTAGTCTCTGCAGTATGACGACGACGCCGCAGACTGTGGGTCCCCAGCTGGTCGAAGCTCTGGAGCAGGCCGTGACGCCGGCAGCGGTGCTGGCTGAGCCCTTCGCACTGCATGAGTTCTCCCATGACCGGTCCTTTCACCACTGGGAGCCGCCCGAGGCAGTGGTGCGGCCGCGCAGCACCGCCGAGGTCGCGGCCGCGGTGCGGGTCTGTGCTGACTTTGGCGTCCCGGTGGTCCCGCGCGGTGCGGGCACCGGGTTGGAGGGCGGCGCGAACACCACCGGTGAGAGCGTCTGCATTGATCTCTCTCGGATGGACGCTGTGCTGGAGGTCGCTGCTGACGATATGTATGCCCGTGTGCAGGCAGGGGTGATGAAGTCCGCACTGAACGCCGCTGCGGCGGGGCACGGCCTGCACTTCCCCGCCGGGCCTGGGGTGGACGCGAGCATCGGAGGGATGGCCGCCACCTCGGCCAGCGGGACTATGGCGGTCAGCTGCGGCACGGTTGCAGACAATGTCCTGCGACTCACTGCCGTGTTGGGCGACGGGTCTGTCATCACCACCGGTTCGGCGGCGCCGAAGACCTCGGCAGGCTATGACCTGACGCGTCTGCTGGTGGGCTCCGAAGGAACTCTGGGCATCATCACCGAGGTGACCGTGCGGCTGCACCCGGTGCCTGAGGAGGTGGCTATGGGCATCTGGACCATGCCGTCCCTGCAGGCCGCGGCGGAACTGGTGGTCACCGGTCTGCGCGCGGGGGTGCGGTTCTCGCGGGTGGAGCTGCTGGATGCGACCACCGTTGAGGCGCTGCGGGGCTATCGCGGGTTCTCGGCTCCTCCGGCACCGACTCTGATGGTCGAGTTCGCCGGGGCCGCCGGGGAGGCTGCCGCACTGTACCGGCGTTTCACCGCCCTGGCGGAGAAGGCGGGCGCAGCGGAGCATTCAGCGGCGGAGGATCCTGACGACGTCGGCCGTCTGTGGCAGGTGCGTCATGATGCTCTGCCGGCCGCGCTGGCACTGGTGCCGGGGGCTTCGGCGCTGCCGACTGATGTATGTGTGCCCATCTCACAGCTGCCGGCCAACGTCATCCAGGCTCGGCGCGATGTGGAGGAGCTGGGACTGACCGCCCCGATTGTGGGGCATGTCGGTGATGGCAATTTCCATGTGGCCATCCTGCTGCCCCCAGGAGATGAGCAGGCTGCCGAGCGGGCCGCCGAACTCAACCGCCGCCTGGTGGACCGTGCCCTGGCTGCCGGAGGCACCTGCACCGGGGAGCACGGCATCGGTGCAGGGAAGATCGCCTCGCTGGCTGCCGAACACGCTTCGGCCCTGCCGGCTATGCGGGCGATCAAAGCCGCTCTGGACCCGCACGGCATTATGAACCCGCATAAGGTCTTGCCGAGCAGATCTGCCTGAGGTCTGGGACGGCACCTGGCTGAGCCGGGCGGGGTCACGCTGTCCTGCTCGGCGCCTCGGCCTCGTCGCTGCTCTGGGACTGGTGACGCTTGAGCCAGGCGCTGATCGGCGCGGCGGAGAGTCCGTGGATCAGCACTGATGCCGTGATCGCTAGGGACGCATAGGTGAAGATCTCCGGGTTGCCGGTGTGCTTCTCGGCCAGGGTGGCGTAGAACAGCGCCGAGACGCCGATAGGGGCGAACCAGCTGAGGAAGAAGGTCTGCGGGCGGTTGTGCAGAGTCCGGAACAGCGGGCGCAGGGTCCAGATGGTGACGAGCCGGCGTCCCAGAATCGCGGCGATGACGATGATCGGAGCCCACCAGTGGAGCTGGGGGGGGCTGGTCATCAGCAGTATGGGCAGCATCACGAACAGATAGGCCAGACCGTCGTTGATCCCGCTTTCCACCGAGAGGTTGTACCGGACTCGCTCGGGGACCTTCTCCTCTGCCAGCGAGCCGGTGACGATTGGGGTGGTCACCACTGGGTGGGTGGGGGTGATGATCGCCCCGATCATCAGTGCCATGACGAAGGGAACGGTCAGCCCCGCCCAGAGGGCGCCGGTGCCCACTGCGAGCATGGCGGCCATACCTATCCCGATGATGACCAGCAGCCAGCGAAGGTTGCGCTTCCAGTATCCGTGCGGCAGCCGCAGCGCGACGCCGGTCAGTCCGACGGCAAGAGTGAGTCGTGCTCCCTGCTCCAGCAGCGTGCTGGTGGGGACCCCGAAGTCTTCCATGCGGATCAGCCCCAGTGCGTAGGGGGCCGATGAGGACGCCGAAGGCCAGCGCGAGCAGCGGCCCTGGGAGGCTGAGCCGCTGAAACAATGTGGAGAACAGCGAAAGGACGACGACGGCTCCGGCGAACAGCGCCAGCACAAGATTTACGCCCATGAAGCCCCTTCCGTCAGTGGGTGAGGACATCGTGGTGGTCCGCACCCGGCGGCCACCTGGTCCTCACCCTAGGCGGGCCCGCAACCATGGGGCCACCTCTCAGGGCACACCCGTCCTACGTCCACCGGCCGCCGCGTGCTCGGTTTCGTCCCGAGCCGCATCACCAGCAGCGCATCACGGCGGGTCCAGACTGAGGCTCCTGCGAGCGACGCCGGCGATCAGTGGCGCACCAAGGACGGTCAGGCAAGCACCTGCAATGAGGAGGCACGAAAAAGGGCCCGGACCTGCAGAAACCTGCGGATCCGGGCTCCTTGCCAGGCCTTACGGCGACAACTCAGGACATCTGTCTTGAGAAAGTCTCAGAAGTCCCAGTCCTCGTCTTCGGTCTCCACGGCCTTGCCGATGACGTAGCTGGATCCGCTACCGGAGAAGAAGTCATGGTTCTCGTCCGCATTGGGGCTGAGGGCGGAGAGGATCGCCGGGTTCACATCGGTCACGTCCGAGGGGAACATGGCCTCATAGCCCAGGTTCATCAGCGCCTTGTTGGCGTTGTAGTGCAGGAACTTCTTCACATCCTCGGCCAGGCCGACGCCGTCGTAGAGGTCGTGGGTGTACTGCACCTCATTCTCGTAGAGCTCGAACAGCAGATCGAAGGTGTAGTCCTTCAGCTCCTGCCGGCGCTGCTCTGTCTCAGCCTCCAGGGCGCGCTGATACTTATAGCCGATGTAGTAGCCGTGCACGGCCTCGTCGCGGATGATCAGCCGGATGATGTCAGCAGTGTTGGTCAGCTTTGCCCGTGAGGACCAGTGCATGGGCAGGTAGAAGCCGGAGTAGAAGAGGAAGGACTCCAGAATGGTGGAGGCCACCCGCTTCTTCAGCCCGTCGTCGCCGTGGTAGTAGTCCATGACGATCTGCGCCTTGTGCTGCAGATTCTCATTCTCCCGCGACCAGCGGAAGGCGTCGTCGATCTCCTTGGTGGAGCACAGGGTGGAGAAGATCTGCGAGTATGACTTCGCGTGCACGCTCTCCATGAACGCGATATTGGTCAGCACCGCCTCCTCATGCTGAGTCAGCGAATGCGGAATCAGCGCCACTGCGCCCACGGTCCCCTGGATGGTGTCCAGCAGGGTCAGGCCGGTGAAGACCCGCATAGTAAGGGTCTTCTCCTCCTCGGTCAACGTGGCCCAGGACTGCACATCATTGGAGACCGGCACCTTCTCAGGCAGCCAGAAGTTGTTGACCAGGCGGTTCCAGACCTCGCCGTCCTTCTCATCGGGCAGGCGGTTCCAGTTGATCGCCTCGACGTGGTCGAGCAACGTCGATTGGGTTTCGGTCGCAGCTGAGGTGGTCACGTGACGTGGGTCCTTCTCTTCGTGTGCAGGTGGGAGGTGAGGATGACGGCGCCCTACAGCATGCAGGAGACGCAGCCCTCCACTTCGGTACCCTCAAGGGCCAGCTGGCGCAGCCGGATGTAGTAGAGGGTCTTGATGCCCTTCTTCCACGCGTAGATCTGCGCCTTATTGATATCGCGCGTGGTGGCCGTGTCCTTGAAGAACAGGGTCAGGCTCAGCCCCTGGTCGACGTGCTGGGTGGCCGCCGCATAGGTGTCGATGATCTTCTCGTAGCCGATCTCATAGGCATCCTGGTAGTACTCCAGGTTGTCATTGCTCATGTACGGCGCCGGGTAGTAGACCCGGCCGATCTTGCCCTCCTTGCGGATCTCAATCGGCGAGGCCACCGGGTGGATCGAGGAGGTCGAGTTGTTGATGTAGCTGATCGACCCGGTCGGCGGCACAGCCTGCAGGTTCTGGTTGTAGAGACCATGGGCGGCCACCTCGGACTTCAGCGCGCGCCAGTCCTCCTGGGTGGGGATGTGCACCTCGGAGAAGAGCTCACGGACCCTGGCGGTCTTCGGCTCCCACACCTGTTCGGTGTACTTGTCGAAGAACTCACCGGTGGCGTACTTCGAGTTCTCGAAGCCGTCGAAGGTCTCGCCGGTCTCCTTCGCGATCCTGTTGGATGCCCGCAGGCAGTGGTACAGCACCGTGTAGAAGTAGATATTGGTGAAGTCCAGGCCCTCTTCTGAGCCGTAGTGGATACGCTCGCGCGCCAGGTAGCCGTGCAGGTTCATCTGCCCCAGCCCGATGGCGTGGCTGCGCCTATTCCCCTCCGCGATGGAGGGCACCGACTCGATATAGGACATATCCGAGACGGCGGTCAGCGTACGGATCGCCGTCTCGATGGTCTGCCCGAAGTCCGGGGAGTCCATCGTCTTGGCGATGTTCAGCGAACCGAGGTTGCAGGAGATGTCCTTACCCACCTGGGCATACCCCAGATCGGGGGTGTACTCGCTGGGTTCGGAGACCTGCAGGATCTCTGAGCACAGGTTGGACATGGTGATGCGCCCAGCAATCGGGTTCGCCCGGTTCACCGTGTCCTCGAACATGATGTAGGGGTAGCCGGACTCGAACTGGATCTCAGCCAGAGTGGTGAAGAACTCCCGGGCATTGATCTTGGTCTTGCGGATCCGGGCGTCGTCGACCATCTCGTAGTACTTCTCGGTCACCGAGATCTCGCTGAACGGCTTGCCGTAGACGCGTTCGACGTCGTACGGGCTGAACAGGTACATATCCTCGTTCCGCTTGGCCAGCTCGAAGGTGATATCCGGGATCACCACGCCCAGCGAAAGGGTCTTGATGCGGATCTTCTCATCCGCGTTCTCCCGCTTGGTGTCCAGGAACCGGTGGATGTCCGGGTGGTGGGCGTTGAGGTAGACCGCCCCGGCGCCCTGCCGGGCTCCCAGCTGGTTGGCGTAGCTGAAGGAGTCTTCCAGCAGCTTCATCACCGGGATCACGCCCGAGGACTGGTTCTCGATCTGCTTGATCGGTGCGCCGTGCTCACGGATATTGGTCAGCGACAGCGCCACTCCCCCGCCGCGCTTGGACAGCTGCAGGGCGGAGTTGATGCCCCGGGCGATGGACTCCATATTGTCCTCGATGCGCAGCAGGAAGCAGGAGACCAGCTCGCCGCGCTGCTTCTTGCCGGCGTTGAGGAACGTAGGTGTCGCCGGCTGGAAGCGGCCAGAGATGATCTCCTCCATAATCCGCTCAGCCAGCTGCTCGCTTCCGCGGGCCAGGTGGAGGGCCACCATGCAGACCCGGTCCTCGAAGCGCTCCAGGTACCGCTTGCCGTCGAAGGTCTTCAGCGCATAGGAGGTGTAGAACTTGAATGCACCGAGGAAGGTCGGGAAGCGGAATTTGTGCGCGTAGGCCGAGTCCCACAGCCGGTGGATGAACTCCCGGCTGTACTGCTGCAGGGTCTCCGGCTCGTAGTAGTCGTTCTCGACCAGGTACTTCAGCTTCTCATCCAGGTCGTGGAAGAAGACGGTGTTGACGTTGACGTGGTCCAGGAAGTACTTGCGGGCAGCCAGCTGATCGGCCTCGAACTGGATCTCGCCGTTGGGGCCGTAGAGATTCAGCATGGCGTTGAGCTCGTGGTAGCTCAGCCCCTCCCACTGCGGGGGGACTTCCTTGGCCAGTGCCGGCTCGTCTACGCGGCTGAGAGGCTTGACTGCTGTTTCCAAAACTCTTCCAATCCCTTGTGGACCTTGGACACGTCTTCACTCGTGCCCATCAGCTCGAACCTGTACAGATGGGGGACGCCGCATTTGGCGGCCACTATGTCCCCAGCGATGCAGTAGCTGTCGTGAAAATTTGTGTTGCCGGCGCCGATCACTCCGCGCAGCAGCCGGCGGTTCTGCTCCACGTTGAGAAACTTCACCACCTGCTTGGGCACTGAGCCGCGGCCCCCGCCGGCCCCGTAGGTGGGCAGCATGAGCACAAACGGCTCGGTGGCCAGCAGCGTCTCCGTGCCGGTGTGCAGGGGCAGACGCGCAGCCTGCCCCTCAGGCAGCTGCAGCTTCTCCACGAATCGGTGCGTGTTGTTGGACACCGAGGAGAAGTAGATCAGCGACGCTGACGTCATCTGCGTGCTGCTCGTCTGCACGTGGTGCCTCCTGTTGCACGATGGTTTGCGGAGGATGGCGGCACAGGTGCCGCCGCCGAAAGGCCGGGCGCCTGCGCTCAGGCGGCAGCCTGGGCGGCCTCACCCGACGCCAGGGCGGAGATCTTGTCCGGACGGAACCCGGACCAGTGGTCGGATTCGGTGATCACCACGGGGGCCTGCATGTAGCCCAGCGCCCGCACTCGCTCCAGAGCCTCGGCATCCTGGGAGATGTCCACGGTCTTGTAGGTGACCCCATTCTTGTCCAGAGCACGGTAGGTGGCATTGCACTGCACGCATGCGGGCTTGGTGTAGACGGTGACGCTCATGCTGATCCCCTAGTGAAGTGTCGTGTGCTTTCGAGGTACTCCCGATACTACATCTTGGGTCAGACGAAGTCACTAACCACAAGATGCTGTACTCACATCAGTGTAGTTATCCACGGCCTGTGTACAAGTGCTGTGGAGGGCGTGTTCGGCTCCATGGCAGGGAACCGGCGACGACGACCGGTGAATCTCCACAGGTGGGGACAGCGCGGACTGACAGAAAATCGGGGCGATTCAGCGGCATCCCGGGCGTGTCGCGGCGGCTGCGGACGCATCCCGCGGTCGGGCTGATCAGCATACGGGCGGGGCGCGCCGACCCCGGCGCCCGACTTTCTCAGCCCAGGCGGTCTCTGCCTGCCGCAGCCTCCTCCGGAGCGGCGGCCTGCTGGCGGCCCGCCTGCTCCGGGGCTGGGTAGTGTGCGGCGACCAGCGCGCTGGCCTGATCATCCGAACCGGTCTGCTCGGCCTGGCGCTGGGCCTCCACAAAACCTTCGTAGGCCTCGCGCTCAGCCCGGCGACGCTGCCGGTCCCAGTCCAGGGCGCCGCCCATCAGTTCGAGAATCTCCTCCACGGCCGCCAGTCCACGGTCAGCGCGCTCATGCACCAGGCGGGTGCGCCGGGCCATCACATCGTCCAGATGCACCGCTCCTTCGGCAGTGACCGCGTAGACGATCTCGGCACGCAGATACCCCGGGGCGTGCTGCAGCGGCCGGCCCAGGTCCGGATCATCGTCGATGAGCTCCAGCAGCTCGGGCAGCAGGGAGCCGTATCGGTTCAGCAGCCGGTCCACCCGCTGGGCGTCCCAGCCGTAGTCCTGCATCAGCTCCTCGCTGCGGTCCACCCATTCTCCGTATCCCTGGGCCCCGGCCAGGGGAAGGGCCGCGGTGATGCTGGCCCGGTCCTTGAAGGTGCCTTCGGCGGCGAAGTCCACCGCGTCCTCGGCCATGACCCGGTAGGTGGTCAGCTTCCCGCCGGCCACACCGGTCAGGCCCGGGGCCAGCTGCATCACCGCGTGCTCCCGGGAGACCCGCGCGGAACCGGAGTCATCGGCTGTGACCGGCTGCAGCAGCGGCCGCAGCCCGGCCCAGGTGGCCAGCACGTCGGAGCGGGTGAGGTTCTCCCCCAGCACCGCATTGGCGTGCTCCAGCACATAGTCGATGTCCTGGCTGGTCGCCGTCGGGGAGTCCACCGGTTCGTGCCAGGCCGTATCCGTGGTGCCGATGGCCCAGACATCGCGCAGCGGAATCAGGAACAGCACCGACTTCTCGGTCTGGGTGATCACACCCACCGTGCCCTCCGCAGCGATCCGCTCCCGCGGCACAGTGATGTGGATGCCTTTCGAGGCCAGCACCCGCAGCCCGGTGCTGGCCTCGGCATCTGCCGGGGAAGCATCCGGCTGCAGGGCCTGACGCTGAGCCTGGCCGGTCCACACGCCGGCGGCCAGAATCGTCTCAGCGGCATGGACGTCGATCTCCTCCCCGCTGAGCGCATCGCGCACCCGCGCTCCGGTGATCCGCTGGGGATCCTCCGGGTCGCCGTGCAGATAGTCCACTGCTCGGGCGCGGGAGACGACGGCGGCTCCGAGGCTGTGTGCCGAGCGCGCCAGGGTGAGCACCAGCCGGGCGTCGTCGACCTGGGCGTCGTAGTACTCCAGTCCTCCGTGGAACTTCTCAGCGTCCAGGGCGGGGAAGCGTTCGCGCAGCCGGGCCCGTCCCAAATGCCGGTGGTAGGGCACGGCCCGGGACCGCGCCCCGCGCAGCAGGGAGGAACCGGTGGCCAGCGTGTCGTAGAGGGTCACGCCCGAGCCGACGAACGCCCGCTCCACCACATGCTTCTCGAACGGGAAGATGAACGGCAGCGGGCGGACCAGATGCGGGGCGAGCCGGCGCAGCAGCAGATCGCGTTCGCGCAGCGCCTCGGCCACCAGTTTGAAGTCCAGCATCTGCAGGTACCGCAGCCCGCCGTGCACCAGTTTGGAGGACCGCGAGGAGGTTCCCTGCCCGAAGTCCTGGGCCTCCACCAGCCCCACGCGCAGGCCCCGGCCGGCGGCGTCGAAGGCGGCGGCTGCCCCCACGACTCCCCCGCCGACCACCAGCACATCCAGCGGCCCGGTCTCCGGCCGCCCGAGTTCGGCGTCGGCGCTCTGGGCAGGCTCAGCGGTGGCTCGCAGGCGGCTCAGCGCGTCCCTGCGGGCCTGGGTGTTCAGCGGCTGCGGCTTCACATCCTCCACATTACGCCATCACCGAATCGTGACCTGCAGGGTCTTCACAGATTGCGCTTCTAGAGTTGAGAATCGAGACAGTGAACGTTGCACCGTTCGCAGTGGGCCGGCCGTCGGCGCGCTGATGACATATGACCGTCAGGAGAATCATCTATGTCCTCTGGTGTGACTCCAACAGAGGAGATACCGACCAATGAACTCGTCAGACAGGCCGAGGGGGACCTCTACCGGAAGCTGCTGGACCAGCTGAACAGCAGGGCCGATGAGAACGGCTCCACCAGCTCCATGGACCGGCTGGTGGATATGCGACGGCAGCTCACCGAGTTTCAGCTGCACTACAAGTTCGGCATGGACGAGGTCCTCACCAAGATCAATGTGCTGCGCGAGGAGTTCGAGCACACCCGGGACTACTCCCCCATCGAGCATGTCAACTACCGGCTGAAATCCCTGGAGCGGATCCTGGACAAGGTCCAGCGCTACGGCTGCGAGCCGACCCTGGAGGGCATCCGGCGGTCGATCCGCGACATCGCCGGCATCCGCATCACCACCAGCTTCGTCTCCGATGCCTACTGGGTGGCGGAGATGCTCTGCTCCCAGCCGGATATCCAGGTGGCGGAGGTCAAGGACTACATCCGCACCCCGAAGCCCAACGGCTACCAGAGCCTGCATGTGATCCTGCAGGTTCCGGTCTTCCTGTCCAACCGCACGGAGTTCGTGTTCGTGGAGGTCCAGATCCGCACCGTCGCCATGGACTTCTGGGCCTCCCTGGAGCACAAGATCTACTACACCTATGAGGGCGAGGTGCCCCGGGACATTCTGGACGAGCTGCGCGACGCCGCCGACAAGGCTGCCGCCCTGGATGCCCAGATGGCTGAGATCCGAGAGAAGGTCACCGCGCTGCAGAACCAGGCCCCGACCCCGCCGCACGGCGGCGCCGGGCCGACTCCCTCCGACCGTCCGCCGGTGTGGAACTGGGAGGACATCGTCAACAAGGTCAACAACGACGGCGACCCGCGGAACTGAACCGCCGCCTCAGCGGTAGAGCTGGGCGAAGTGATGAACCGGGCCGTGACCGCGGCCGACGTCGAGCGCATCCGCCCCGCCCAGCGCCTGGGTCATCCATTCCTTGACGTTCTCCAGGGCCTGCTCCCAGCTGCACCCGCGGGCACGCAGCGTGGCCATCGCCGCAGAGACTGAGCAGCCGGTGCCATGGGTGCTGGTGGTCTCCACCCGTGGCGCGCTGACCTGGTGGGCTGCAGGCCGCTTCCCCTCGGCGGCGGGGAACACCAGGGTGTCGATGACCTGGTCGCCGCCCAGGTGGCCGCCCTTGGCCAGCACTGCCGCGCCGTGGGCATCGGCAACAGTCTCCGCCTGGCCGATCAGCTCTTCAGGGCTGCCGGCCGGCTCCCCGGCGGCCAGCAGGGCCAGCTCCGGCACATTCGGGGTGATCAGGTCCGCCCGGTGCAGGAATTCGATCAGCGACTCCTCCGCCTCCGGCTCCAGAAGCCGGTCCCCGCTGGTGGCGACCATCACCGGGTCCACCACCAGCACCGGAGCCGCCGCATGCACCCCAGCACCGCCGGCGACTGGGCCGCGGTAGGTCTCATCCCACCACGCGGCGACCTCGGCGATGATCTCGGCGGTGCCCAGCATGCCGATCTTGACCGCATCGACGGCGACGTCGTCGCTGACCGCCTCCAGCTGCTCGCGCAGAAAGCTGGTGGGCGGCACGTGGATGCTGCGCACGCCCTGGGTGTTCTGCGCCACCAGGGCGGTGACCGCGCACATTCCGTATCCGCGGTGGGCGGCGATGGACTTCAGATCGGCCTGGATGCCTGCCCCGCCGGTGGGGTCGGTTCCGGCGATGGAGAGAACATTGGGGATGGTGCGCGGTGTCTGCACTGCGGAGTCCACGAGCATTCCCTTCGATGGTGCTAGCCAACAGGTTCAACGGGTGTGTTCTCAGCCTGCCGCCGCGCGGCAGGCACCCCGTGCTGTGGATCTACGTTACTGCATCACCAGCGCCGCAGGCTCACTCCAGGATGCTGTGGGCGCCGTCGCGGCGCGGATCATCTGCCCCGCGGATCTCGCCGGATTCGTAGTCGACCTCCAGGATCTGCACCGAGCCGAAGCTGGCCTGCTCATCCGGCCACACCTCGGTCTCCCAACCGGCGTCCTCCAGCTGCTGGATCTGCGAATCGGTGTGGCTGGCCTCCAGGTAGAGGGTGTCCCCGTCGGCGCGGAACCGCGGAGACTCCACTGCACCGGCCAGATCAGCGTCCTGAAGCCCCCACTGGATCAGCACGGTGCCCAGGATGTTGAGAATCTGGTGGCCCCCGGGGCTGCCCAGCACCAGCTCGGGCCGGCCCTCGGAGTCCAGGACCATCACCGGGTTGGACCAGGTCACAGTCCGCCGCCCGGGCTCAGGTTCGTTGGCCGGGGAGTCGATGGCCTCAAACCGGGAGAGGTGATTGTTGAGGAAGTAGCCGTCCACCATCTGCCCGGAGCCCCAGAAGTACATGATCGTATTGGTCATCGAGACCGAGAGGCCGTCGTCGTCGACCACGCTGATATGGGTGGTGTTGGGGGCTTTGCCCCCGCCCGCCTGCGGCTGCGAGGCGCCCGAGGAGCTCAGATCGATGCTGGCGTTGGCCTCGGGGTCGATCATCTCCTCCACCGGCACCTGGACGAAATTGGGGTCGCCGAGGTCATTCATCACGCTCTCCTCGGCCACCAGCCAGGCCTGGGAGAGGGTGTCCACGTACTCGGCCGACCCAGGCTCCATATCCGCGATGCCCTGGGCCTCAGCGATCTGCAGCATCTGGATCATCGGAGCCCCGGGCAGCGACGGCGGCGGGGCGATGACCTCGCGGCCGGCGAACTCGCCGCGCACCGGATCGGTGATCAGCACCTCGTAGTCGGCCAGGGACTCCGCGTCGATGCCCTCGGCCTCACCGGCCAGGCTCTCGGCCAGGCCTCCGGTGTAGAAGTCCTCCGCCCCGTTGTCGGCCAAAGTCTCCAGGGTGGCGGCCAGCTCCTCCTGCACCAGCCGGTCCCCCTCACCCAGCGGCTCGCCGCCGGGGGCGTAGTGGTCCAGCTCGGTGAGCGCGTTCAGTCCGTCCGGCTGGGCCATGCGCTGGGCCAGGAAGCCGCTGATCTCGAATCCTTCGGCGGCCAGCTCGTAGGCCGGCTGCAGCAGCTGCTCCCACTCCAGGGTGCCGTAGTCCTCGTGCAGCTTGTCCATCCCCGCGACGAAGCCGGGGATTCCGGCACCGGAGTCGGGAATCTCGCCGTCGTTGCTGACCACTTCGCGGTAGTCATAGAACAGCGGCTCGCCCTCAGCTCCGGCCACGATGGCCGAGCCGCCCCCGCCGATCCCTGATGCGAACGGCTCCACCACGGACACCGCGAAGGCGGCGGCCACTGCGGCGTCGACGGCATTGCCGCCCTCAGCCAGGATCTGTTCGGCGGCGTCGACGGCCAGGGGGTGTCCGGCGCTGACTCCCTGATGCTGCAGGGTCTCCTCCACCGGCTCGGGCAGCTGCTCCGGCGGCTCCGGCTTCGCCTGACCCGGGGCTGCCTCGCCGGACTCGGCCGGCTCTGCCTGCGGCGGGGGGTCTTCAAAGAGGCCGCAGGAGGCCAGCGCCACGGCCGCGGCTGTCGTCGTCGCTGCCAGGGCAGCGGCCCGGGGTGCGGGGATGAGTCGCATAGCTGATCACACTCGCTTGGGGTGACGGGGATAGGGACGGTTGTAGGCGCGGCGGCGGTGCCGCTCGGGCGGGCGGTAGGTCACCTGCAGGAACGACGGCGGCCGGCGCAGCAGCGTCTCCAGCGGACCATAGCGGAGGTTGGCCATCCAGATGGTGGCGAAGACCACCAGCGCGGCGATCATCGCCAGGGAGATCCACAGGCCCTGCGCAGGGTTCTCCGGCGGTTTGGGCACCACCAGCGCAATGATCACCAGATGGGCGCAGTAGGCGGTCAGCGGCATCTGCCCGACGGCGACCAGGGCGCGGATTCCCTTGCCGGCCCTCGGCACCAGCCGCAGCAGGATGCCGATGGTCAGCGCGGCCGTGCCGGAGGCGCTGATCACCCACAGCGGCATCTGGGAATGCCCGAAGGCGGAGACCAGCCGGTCCCATCCCACCACGGTCTGATCCGGGTGGCCGAAGATGCGGACCAGCAGCTGGGCCAGCCCGAAGGCTCCGAAGCCGGCGATCGCTCCGCCGATTATCAGGCGCCGCTGCACCACCGGACTGCCCAGGGGCTGGCGGCCCAGCCAGACGCCGAGGAAGAACGGGGCGATCCACACCACCAGCGGATAGGGCCCAGAGATGACGATGGCGGCCAGGATCTCCGGGAGGCTGTCGCCGAACCGGGCGGGGTCGATCTGGAAATTTGTCAGCTGCCGCACCAGAATCCAGATCACCGGTCCGCCGAAGGTGGAGGCCACGGCCGCCCAGAACAGCCACCGCATGGGCATGCGCACCATAAACGCGGCCAGGAAGAACAGGGCGGCGTAGGTGGTGAGGATGACGTTGACGTCATGGTCCAGCAGCTGCAGCGCCAGGCCCAGCAGGAACAGCAGCAGCCCCCGCCACAGCAGGGTCGAGCGCCGGGTGATTCCTTTGTTCAGCGCCCGGCGGGCCAGGAAGGTCACCCCGATCCCAGCCAGCACCACGAACAGGATGGAGGCCCGGCCGTTGAGTGCGCGGATGATCAGTGAGGAGATGCCTTCAGTGGTGTAGGGACCCACATTGACCACGACCATGCCGAAGACGGCAAAGGCTCGTGCGACATCCAGCGCGTAGAGCCGAGCCGTCCCACGGGGCTGTGTGGAGACCATCAACCGAAGACACTATCCATATCGCCTGCTGTTTCGCTGGACAGACACGTGCGTGCCCGGCATCGGAGCGGCTGCCTCGGGCCTCTGAGGTGCGGGAATCAGAGCACCACCGCTCCGAGGACTCCTGCGGCGAGCACCACCGCCCAGGCCGGGACCCGCCAGCTGGTCAGGGCGATGAACGCAGCGATGGCGACTGCGAGAGCTTCGATGCCGACGTCGATGATCCCGGCGGTGAACACCGGGGTGTAGAAGGCCGCGGCCAGCACGCCCACCACGCCGGCGTTGAACCCCAGCAGAGCCTTGCGCGCGGTCTGGTTGCTGCGCAGCCGCTCCCAGAAGCTCACGCAGCCGACCACCAGCAGTCCCCCGGGCAGGAAGATGGCCAGCACTGCCAGCGCAGCACCGGGGATGCCTGCTGCGGAGGCCCCCAGGAAGCCGGAGAAGGTGAACAGCGGCCCGGGCACAGCTTGGGCGGCGCCGTATCCGGCGAGGAAGACATCGGGTTCGAGCATCCCGGTCTGCACTGTTTCGGTCTCCAGCAGGGGGAGCACCACATGCCCTCCGCCGAACACCAGGGCTCCGGCCCGGTAGAAGGTGTCCGCCAGTGACGCGGCCTCGTTTCCGGTGGCGGCGGCCAGCACCGGCAGCCCTGCCAGCAGGGCGAAGAACGCCACCAGGCAGGGAATGGCGACCCGTTTGGGCACGCGCAGCGGGAAGGTATCTGCCTCGGAGGGCTGCTCCTGGGGCGGACGCAGCCAGATCAGTCCGATAAGACCGGAGACCGCGATGGCGGCCACCAGCACGAAGGGGCTGGGCACCAGCAGCACGATGATGGCCGCCAGGGCTGCGATGGTGGCCCGTGGAGCATCGGGGGTCATAGTGCGCGCCATGCCCATCACAGCGTGGGCCACCACTGCCACTGCTGCGGCTTTCAGGCCGTGGATCCAGCCGGCGTCGGAGAGGTCCCCAGCCCAGGCCACGCCGTAGGCGAAGGCCACCATGAGCAGCACCGAGGGCATGGTGAAGGCGAACCAGGCGGCGAAGAGACCGCCCCAGCCGGCACGCTGCAGGCCCAGGGCCATGCCCACCTGGGAGGAGGCCGGCCCGGGCAGGAATTGGCACAGGGCCATCAGATCGGCGTAGGCCTTGTCGGTCAGCCACCGGCGTCGTTCTACCAGCGCCTCACGGAAGTAAGCGATATGCGCCACGGGACCGCCGAAGCTGGTCAGACCGAGGCGGAGGAACACCCAGAAGACCTCCCAGACGGTGCCGGGACGCTCGTGGCCTGCTGGCGATGGTGCGGGTCCGCTCACGAGTATCTATGAGATCACGGTCCGCTCTCCGGTGCACAGCGGCGTGTCCCCGGGCGGCCAGGTCTCGGGTGCACAGCGGCGTGCCCAGACCGCTGGCTGCTGCCTCGGCCGGCTCACTGCATTCGGTAGGCCGCCACCGCCAGGGCATGGGAAACCCCCGGCGCTGGAGCTCGGCGGGCCGCCTGCGCCGTCATCTCCTGCAGCGTGGCGCGGGCGTCGAAGTCCCCGCCGAGGGCCTGCAGGTACTCGCGGTGGGCCTGAAGCGATGCGATACCGCGCTCCAGGCTGGTGCCGGTGACATCGATCAGGTGGTCCGGCACCGCCGGGTTGGGCACCAGCAGCCAGCGCGCACCCCAGGGTTCAAGGCCCTCCTGCTCGAGCAGCTCGCGGAAGACCCAGGGGTTGTCGGCGTCCCGGACGGCATCGACAGTGGAGAGTCCGGCAGCCCGGTGGTCTGCGTGATTGAGTCCCCATTCGACCTCCAGGGCCCACGGCTGGGTGACCACGACCTCAGGCCGGACCCGTCGGATATGCCGGGCAATATGCCGCCGGGTCTCCAGCGAATGGGTGAGCATGCCGTCTGGCAGGTCCAGGATGGTGAGGTCCTCCACGCCGACGGCGGCGCAGGCTGCCCGCTGCTCCTCGGCGCGCAGCGCAGCGACCTCCTCCGGGTCCCGGCTGCGCATTCCGGCCTCGCCCGCTGTAAGCAGCAGGTAGGAGACCTCGATGCCTAAGGAGGTCCACCGGGCTGCCGCGGCGGAGGCCCCGTACTCCATATCGTCCGGGTGCGCGACCACGCACAGAACTCGTCGGACGTCGCTGTCGTCGAAGAAGGGCAGTTCAGTCGGTGACATGTGCCCATCAGACCACGGCTGGTCGCCGGACCGATAGGGGGCCGGACCCGACCAGTGTCCGCATGCGGTCGAACGTGGGCGGCCCCGACCTGCTGCTGAGGGCACGCTCACCCGAAACTCATTCGCATCGAAATGGACTCCGCAGACCGCGCTCAGTATGGGAACACACTGTGCGTCACCTACTGACACCATCATCCACCACATCACTTGATTTTCGTCACATTCGAACATATAATCGAATCATGGGTACGCGGCAGGACACCCCTGAGGAGAGCCTCGGCACCCTCGCCGAGGTTCAGCGGCAGCTGTATGCACTGGAAGCGCGCCGCAGCAGGCTGATACTGCGCGCCGTGGACTCCCGCGTCGAGCAAGAGTGCCCCGAGGGCGAGGCCCCGGAGGCGTCCGCCGAGGCCCGGCAGCGGCACGCGGTGGTGCACAACGCTGCCGTCATGGAGGTGGCTTCGGCGCTGAACCTCAGTGAGGGCATGGTGCATCGGATATACGATGAGGCGCGCACGGCTCGCAGCATCCTCCCGGAGTGCTGGCGTGCTTTCCGGGCCGGACGAATCGGTGCCTACGCCGTGGGCCGGATCTGCCGGGCGGCCGAGCAGCTGCGGCAGCCGGAGCATCGCGATCATCTGGATGTGCTGGCTTCCGAGTATGCGGCCAGCCATCGGCCCGCACAGCTGAATGCCTGGCTGCGGCGCACCGCGGCTCGGATGGAGCCGGAGGCCCATAGGGAGCGTTCCGCGCGGACAGTCGCCGACCGTCAGGTATGGGTGCGCCACGGGGAGGACGGGGTCAGCCTGCTCTGCCTGGTGCTGCCGACGCTGACTGCGGAGAGCATCGCCCGGCGGCTCCAGGAGGCCGCCCGGTCGCCGCAGCGGCCCGTTCCCCACGATCCCAGTGTGCTCGCACTCCACCAAGCAGCCGGCACCCACGTGGAGGCGGGGCCTGCGCGGGGTCTGGACCAGGGTGATCCGGAGACATTCCGGCTCCCGGAGTGGCTCAGCTTCGGCCCCCACGGGTCCCGCGAGCGCAGGGCATCAGATGACGCACCCCGCCCGGCGGCACCGGATCCCGCTCAGCTGCTCGAACCTCCGCGGAGGAGAGCCGACGGCGACCCCCGCACCGTCCGCCAGCGGGAGGCCGACCTGGCCGCAGCGTGGCTGCTCAACGGCGATCCGGCAGAGGGCGAACCTGATCTGATGATCCGCCCAAGCGCCCACATCGGTGTGCTGATATCGGCTGAGGCACTGGTGGGCATCACCGAGGACCCCGCGGTGCTGCGGGATCGTTCCCAGGCGGTGCGCGCGGCGGCTCTGCGCGGTGTAGTGGCTCAGGAGCTCGCGCTCAGCCGCTCCGGAGCCGGCACCCGCTCAGGACCCCGCCGCGGACCCAGCACCGAACAGCTGCGCTGGCACCAGCTGCATGTGCGGCCCCGCGAACCAGATCCCCCGCCCGAATCGGATTCCCCACCGGCTGCCCCAGACGCAGACCACCTGCGAACCCGGGCTCCGGATGTGCTCAGTCACCACTACACCGGTCGGTTCGTACCGCAGATACTGCGGCAAGCCATCAGCTTCCGTGACGGTGTCTGCCAGGCACCTGGCTGCACGGTGCCGGCCGAACGCTGCGATGTGGACCATCGCGTCCCGTGGGAGGAGCGCGGCAGAACGAGTGCAGGCAACCTGTGGCTTCTCTGCCGGCGGCACCATCGCCTGAAGGGGCACGGGTACCTGAGTACACTCAGCCTTCATGAGTGCTGAGATGCTGATCACCCCGGTGACCCCTGAGTTTGTGCAGGGTGCCGTGGATCTGGAAGTCACCGAACGCGGGCTCATGCCGCACCGACTCACTCCGGCCGCACGTCGGCACGTCAATGGGCCGGTGGATCCCACCGTCTTCTCCGATCCGTCCGGGGTGCGCCTGCGGCTGCGCACGGCCGCGGAGGAGCTGACCCTGGTGACATGGCCGCAGAAGCGGATCACCGAAGGTCAGCCGGACGGACCGCCTCCGGTGTACGACGTGTGGCGCAGCAGCTCGCCCGACGGCGAGGCGGACACGCTGCACGCCCAGCTCACAGCCGAGGGCGGCACCTGGGTGGTGCTGGATCCGGTCACCGGCTCCGAGATCTCGCGGAAGGAGACCCGTCCGGCTCAGCTGCGCATCAGCGGTCTCCCGGCTCGCCCCACCCTGCTGGAGATCTGGCTGCCGTATCAGGAGTGGACCACTCTGGTCGAGTTCCGCTCCCCTGCCCCGGTGGAGCCGGCCGGCCCTCGCCCGGGCGCCCTGCGCTGGGTGCACCACGGCAGCTCGATCAGCCACGGTGCGGTCACAGTGGGGGCCTCCCACGCGTGGCCCGCCGTGGCCGCCCGCACCCTGAGCGCAGCCTCCTCCCCGGTGCACCTGACCAACCTCGGGTTCGCCGGCAACGCCAAGCTGGACCCCTTCACAGCACGCACGCTGCGCGAGATCCCGGCTGATGTGATCACCCTGAAGCTCGGCATCAACGTAGTCAACGGAGACTCCCACACACTGCGCAGCTTCACCCCGGCAGTCCACGGCTTCCTGGACACGATTCGTGAGGGCAGGCACGCCGAGACTCCGCTGGTGGTGATCTCGCCCATCTGGTGCGGGATCCACGAGGACACCCCGGGGCCGGTGGAGGCTTACACCGCCCGGGACTCCCACGGCGGGACCATCTTCAGGGCGCTCGGAGATCCGGCAGACACCGCCCGCGGGCGCATCACGCTTCGGATCCTGCGTCAGGAGCTGGAACGGATCATCGCCCTGCGCCGCGAGGAGGACCCCCACCTGCATTTCCTCAGCGGACTCGAGCTCTACGGCGAGTCCGATGCCGCCACGCATCCCTTCCCCGATGATCTGCACCCTGACACTGCCGGGCACCGGCTCATCGGCGAACGCTTCGCAGACTGGGCGCTCAGAGCAGGATTTCCGCCAGCAGCGGCAATGTGACCAGGCTCAGCCCCGTGCTCAGCACCAGAACCGCCGCCGCGAGCCGGCCGTCGCCGTCGTACTCCTCGCTGAAGAGAAAGACGGTGGTCGACGACGGAGTCGCCGCCAGGATGATCAGCGTGCCCGCCCAGACCGGTCCCAGCTGGTCATAGAAAGGCAGCACCGCCAGCCAGGTCAGCAGCGGCAGCGCCAGCAGCTTCGCCGCCGCACCCAGCAGCACCGGGGGCACCGGCACTCCCCCGCTGCGCACCCCCTGCAGAGCCGGGTGCAGAGCCAGGCCCACGCAGAACAGCGCCAGCGGAACTGCTGTGCCGCCGAGCATGCCCACCGGCTCGGAGATCAGCTCCGGCAGCGGCAGCTCCGCGAAGACCACCAGCAGCGCCAGCGCAATGGCAGAGAACATGGGGTTCTTCAGCACCCCGCGGCGCAGCACCGGCCACAGCCTGGTCCGCCAGAGCTGATCGGGAGGGGAACCCTGGGTCTGGGCCAGGGTCCGCACCACCGGGTATCCATTCATATAGACGACGTTGTGGATCATGTGCACGAGTCCTGCCGCCAATCCGGCCTCCGGGCCGAGCACACCCAATGAGATCGGTATCCCGAAATAGCCCACATTGCCGAAGGTCCCCGCCAGGGAGGTCGGGGCCGCCTGATCGCCGGGGCGGCCCATCGCCCGGCTGAGCAGATACACCGCCACGGAGAGCGCCGGGGTCACCGTCAGCACGATCAGCGGCATCGCCCATGGGAACGAGCTGATGGGCGGTGACTGCGTCATAGTGGAGAAGAGGAACGTCGGCAGTCCGAAGTAGAAGACGAATCCGTTCAGATAGGGCGAGGCCGAACGGAACCGGTCCGAGAACCCGGCGCAGAAGCCCAGCAGGGTGATCAGAAACAGCGGGGCGACCGCCGCAAGCATCTCAGCCATCGCGCTCCCTCCCCACTACCAGCGCAGCGTTAGACGACGTCGCTCGCCCAGCCCTGGCAGGGTGAAGACATCCTCGCGTCCGGCCACCGGGCCGGCCAGCGGGTCACTCTCCGATGCCGGCTCTGTGGAGTCGTGTGCTTCCAGCTGGGCTGTGCGGACTGCATCCGCCTCCGGGCGGAGGATATCGCGCACCACCAGCACCATCAGCCAGATCACCGCCCCCATATGCGCAGCGATCCCCAGCCCATAGGCCATTTCCACCAGGAGGTGACCGCCGCCGAAGGCTCCTCCGGAGGTGATCTTCGCGCTCATCATCCACACCGCCGCCCAGTGGAAGACCTCAGCGGCCTGCCAGACCACGAATACCCGCAGCCGCGGGTAGGCCAGCACCGCCAATGGGATCAGCCACATCACAAACTGCGGGGAGTAGACCTTTCCCAGCAGGATGAAGCTGGCCACAATCAGCAGGCACAGCTGGGCCAAGCGCGGCCGCTGCGGAGCCGCCCAGGCCACATAGGCGATGCCCAGACAGCAGATCAGAAACAGTCCGTTGGACAGCAGAGAGAAGCCTGAGCCCTCCAGCGGCAGCCAGGTGAAGGCAAGCCACATGGAGGAGAAGCTGACCTCCCGTTCGGAGGAGAACCGGTAGAACGTGGCCCACTGATCGAACTGTGTCACCATGAACGGGAGATTGACCGCCAACCAGCTCGCCGAACCTGCCGCCAGCACAGCGGCCGCCGAGCGCAGCCGCCCGGCGCGCACGCACAGCACCAGCACCGCGCCGAAGAAGAACAGCGGATACAGCTTCATCGCAGCGCCCAGCCCGAGCAGCACTCCGGCCCAGACCGGCCGTCCCCTGCCCCACAGCAGCAGGGCGAAGGACCCCAGGAAGACTGCCCACATATCCCAATTGATGGACAGCGTGAGAATGATGCCCGGCGCTAGGGCCACCATCAGTGCATCGCGACGGCGGCTGCGTGCCGTGGAGGCCGCCGTGATCAGCACCACCGCCGCCCAACAGGCGACCACGGCCAGGTGGTTCAGATCGTAGAAGACCAAGATCCGCTCCGCGCCGGAGCCTTCGCCGGGCACCAGCTGCGCCAGCACTCCGGCCACCACGGCGAGGAGCACCGGATACTCCATCACCTGGTTGCGCGGCACATCATCGACAAAGGGGAACAGCCCCTCAGCCAGCCCCCGTTCGGTGAACAGCAGTGAGAAGTCCGAATAGCACATGTGGATGTGCTGGTCCGGATCGCTCCATCCGTTGACCCGGCACCACTGCACGGCCAACAGGGAGAGCACAGCTCCGATGGCAGTGGCGGCCAGCAGCACACACAGCAGCGGTGCTCTCCGGCGGGGTCGGGAAGACAGGCTCACTCTCACCGGGCTTTCTGGTAGACATCAGCGGAGGCCCAGGAGACATCGGGCGTGGACAATTCTCTCAGGCTCAGCCAGCCGTCGGCGGCATTCCAGCGCTGTGAGTCGCGCCTCATGGTGAACAGGCTGGTGGTGTTCGGGTCGAACAGCACAATGTAGAGCAGATACAGGGCGGCGACCCCGATAGCGATGCCCTGCACCAGCAGGGTGTCCAGCCACTGGGCCACCGAAAGCTGGCCGACCATCGGCAGCAGCGTCATCACAGTGATCAGCAGGATCGTCAGCACCAGGGCCCGGCCCCGGTAGACGTGGACCACCGCGAACAGCGGCAGGATCCACAGCACGTACCAGGGCTGAATGACCGATGAGGCCAGCACCACCGCGCTGAGGCCATAGCCCGCCCACAGCAGCGGGTTGCCCAGCCGCGGTCGCAGCAGCATCACTGTCAGCACCACTGCCGAGACCAGCCTGGCGGCTCCATAGGCCCAGGCGGCCACGGTCGCAGCCTCGACTCCGGTGACCAGGGCGGCCAGATGACCCAGCCCCAGCCCCAGCAGACCCACTGGAGCAGCCTGGAAGGCGGCGGATCCGGCGGCGAGCGCGGCGGTGAACCAGCCCAGCCCCACGCCCAGCAGCCAGCCGCCGCCGCCGAGCAGAATCACCGCCAGCGACCCGGCGAAAGCCCATTCACGGATGCGGAGGAGATAGCTGGAGGTCTCGCGCAGCGTCAGCAGCACCGCGAAGGGCAGCACCACGATGGCGATCGGCTTGATCGCCACTGCCGCCACCAGCAGCAGGACCGCCAGCAGGCGCCGTCGGCGCAGTGCGTACCATGCGCCGGCAAGCATCAGACCGATCATCAGAGCGTCATTATGGGCAGCCGGAATGAAGACGATCAGGCTCAGCGGATTCAGCAGGCAGATCCACAGCGCCCACCCCGGCCGGGAGCCGAAGGCCCGGGCCAGCAGCGGGATGATCAGCAGCATCAGCACGACGCCGAAGACCGCCAGCAGGCGGAACAGCAGAATGGAGATCTCCGGGACTCCCCCGGAGACGAACCATACGCCGCGGGCCACCAGCAGGAACAGCGGGCCGTAGGGCGAGGGGGATTCGGCCCACAGGTCGTCAGCCCCGGCTGCGAACCATCCCGGAAGTTCGGAGACGCCTGTCTCATAGGGGTTCAGTCCGGCATGCAGCACACCGCCCTGCGCCCAGTAGGAGAAGACATCCTGGGAGAACACCGGGAAGCACAGCAGCAGCGGGCCGGCCCACATCAGCAGCGCTCGGCGCATCACCTGGACACTGCCCTCATCCCAGGTCTCCACCCGCTGGCTCAAACGCAGCCAGGAGCGCATCAGCAGCAGCGCTCCGAAGGCCAGCAGCACCGCGCAGCAGATCACACCGGCTGTGGTGGTCCGCAGCGGCAGCAGAGCCGGATGCACCGCCAACCAGGAGGCTGGGGTCATGATCAGGTAGCCCACACCCCAGGAGCCGACCATGATCATCAGCGCAGCCAGCAGGCCCTGGCGCAGGGTGTGGGAGACCTCACCCTCCGGTCCGCCGATCAGCCAGGAGGTGGCCCGGGCGCTGCCCAGCCGCTCGCGCAGGGCCACGGCGAGGCGGGTCACTGGGTTGTCAGGGAGAACCCAGCTGCGCTCAGCCACGTCTGTCGGCCTCCTCCGCCGACTCCGGTGCGGGGCGGACTGCGTGCAGCTCGCTGGTGCTCTGCGGCGGCTCCTCCGGCGCCGCATCGGCCCGCCAAGGCATCCGCAGACGCAGCCGCGGCAGGTTCCAGCCCTGCCACACCACCCAGCGGGTGCCGGGGTCAACGGTGGCCATCAGGGCGATGCAGATCCAGGAGACCGCCAAGGAGAGGGCGGCCATCTGGTGGTCCAGCTCCAGGAACTGATAGATGGAGAGCTGGTCCGCTGCGCCGAAGGCCAGGAAGAACGCCACGGTGAAGACCACCCATTTGAACTCCCAGCCCCGGCGGATGCCGGTCACCGCGAACAGCGGCAGCAGCCACAGCAGGTACCAGGGCTGGATGACCGGGGACAGCACCACAATCGCAGTGAACGCCCAGGTCATGCGCTGGACGATATGCTCCTCGGATCCGCGGAACATCAGGTAGAGCACCACCAGAACGCTGAGCACCCGGCCGATCAGCCGCAGCGTGTCCAGCGTCCAGTAGGTGGGGATGCCGAAGGCCGAGAGCACCGCGGTGAACCATCCGTGGGCGATGGCGATCGGCGACCAGAAGGTCGCCCCGCTGCCGGTGCCGACCAGAACAGTCAGCCAGCCGAAGCCGTAGCCCTGCACCAGACCGACCACCAGCAGGACTGCGCCGGCGATCCCGGCGGTGGCGAACCAGATGCGGAACTTCCTGGCCCAGGAGGAGCCCGGACCGGCCCAGAGCAGTCCGATGAACGGCAGCAGCACCATGGTGATGGGCTTGATGCCGATGGACACCACCACCAGCAGGGTCGCCAGCACTCCCCTGCCGTGGGCGGCCGCCCAGATCCCGGCCAGAGCGAAGCCGACCATCAGCGCATCATTATGGGCGCTGGAGACGAAGCTGATGATCAGCAGAGGGTTGGCCACGGTGATCCACTGCGCCCGGGCGGCGTCGACCCCATGCAGAGCCGCCAGTTTGGGCACCCAGTACATGATCATCACCACCCCGGCTGCGCAGGCGAGGCGGAACAGGATGATCGCCATATCCGGGTTCTCCCCGGAGACGGCCATCACCGCAGCCTCCAGCCACAGGAACAGCGGCCCATAGGGCGTCTCGTCATGGGCCCAGGTGATATCGGTGCCCAGGTGGAACCAGTTGTCCAGCGTGGAGACCCCGGTGGTGTAGGGGTCTTCGCCGGCCAGCACCAGCCTGCCCTGGTTCAGATAGGCGAAGACGTCGCGGGAGAAGATCGGCAGCACCAGCAGCTGCGGAGCCGCCCACAGCGCGGTGGCGATATTGACTGTGCGCAGGCTCCCGGGCGGCCAGTCGCCGTCGTTGTCCGGGCCGCGCAGAGCCCGTCCCAGCCGCAGCCAGGCGCGGAACATCAGCCAGCAGCCGGCTGTGAGCACGACTGTGCTGAAGATGACGCCGTCGGCCTCTGTGCGCAGCCGGATAGCCCACTCCCAGCGGGCGATCGGTGAGATGGAGACCAGCCAGCCCACGCCGAGGGACCCGATGAGGACCATCAACGAGCCGATGAGACCTTCGACGAGGGGTCCCCGGGCCCGGGCGCGCTGTGTGATCATTGTTCAGAGTCTATCTGGGTAAGGTGTTCGGGTGACTGAGACGCAGAACGATTCCACTGCAGGTCGCCGGCAGGCTTCAGCCGGTGACTGGTCCGGCCGCATGGTCTGGATCGATTGCGAGATGACCGGCCTGAACCCCGAGCAGGATGTGCTCATCGAAGTGGCCGCACTGGTCACTGACGCTGACCTCAACGTGCTCGGCGAGGGGGTCGACGTCGTGATCCGCCCGGAGCCCGAGGCCCTGGCCGGAATGCAGAAGGTGGTGCGGCAGATGCACACTGACTCCGGCCTGCTGGCGGAGCTGGAGGACGGCATCGCCCTAGAAGCCGCAGAGAAGAAGGTCCTGGAGTATGTCACCGCCTGGGTCCCGGAGGCTCGGGTCGCCCCGCTGGCGGGCAACTCAGTGCATGCCGACCGGGCGTTCCTGCGGGTGGGGATGCCCACTCTGACCGAGCATCTGCACTACCGGATCATCGATGTCTCCACTCTGAAGGAGCTGGCCCGCCGCTGGTACCCCGAGGTGCTGGCTTCGGCGCCGAAGAAGACCGGAAACCACCGGGCCCTGGGCGATATCAAGGACTCCATTGCAGAGCTGAAGCACTACCGGCAGCATCTCTTCGCTTAAGCGCACGCTCCCACTCGTTCCACATCTGCTTCAGGTCCCAGGCCTCCTCCGCCTGGATGGAGACGCCGCGCTCGCCGGTGCGCCGGGTGCGTCCGCGCACCACCATCAGCTGGGTGCCGAACAGCAGCGGCCCGGCCTGCTGCTGGGCTTCCTCGAAGAAGGCGGTGTCCGCGCATCCGGTCCCGTCCTCCAAGCTGATGAACACCGTGCGCCGGCCTGAGCGCATCGGCGGAGTCTGGGTGGCCACCCGAATACCGGCCACCAGCACCTCTGCGTTGCTGCGCAGCTGCAGCAGATCCGCTGCCGGGGTGACGCCGAGCTCCTCCAGAAGCGGTCGGTAGGTCTCCACTACATGTTCCCCCACCTCGGTGGAGAGCCCGTCCAGCTCTGCGGCGGTGCGCTCAGCCTGGGTGGGGTCGGGCACCGAGGCGTCCAGCAGCTCCGCATCGCTGAACAGCAGCGGCTGCTGCGGATCCGGCTGAGCGGCCGCCGGCCGGCGGTCCGAGGCGGTGAGCTGACGCACATAGCTGATGATGCTGCCCCGGGCGGCGGCCTCGGCCTCAGCGGGGAAGAGACTGTCGAACGCGCCGAGTGTGGCCAGGCGCAGCATCACTGGGCGGGAGAGCCTGGCCCGCTGGTAGAAGTCGGTGACCGACTCGTAGGGCTGATGCTCCACGATTCGGGACATCTCTGCCTCACTGAGGCCCCGAACATCACGCAGGGAGAGCCGGATCCCCTTCTCCTGGGCGCTGATCCGTTCCACCCGGTAGTGCTCGGTGGAGACGTTGACGTCCAGGGGCAGCAGCGAGATCCCCATGCGGCGGGCCTCTGAGACCATCAGCCGCCGCGGATACATCCCGGGATCGTGCTCAAGCAGACCGGCGAGGAACTCCACCGGGTAGTGGGTCTTCAGCCAGGCGCTCTGATAGGTGGGCAGGGCGAAGGCCGCACCGTGGGCTTTGCAGAACCCGAAGCTGCCGAAGCCGCGCAGGGTCTCCCAGATCCGGTCGATGTCCTCATCGGTGAAGATCCGGGCGCCGTCGTCGTCGAACTGCTGCGCAGTGCGGGTGCGGAAGCTGTGTTCGATCTGGTCCACGTCCTGCTCCATGCGGCGGCGCAGCTCATCGGCCTCCGCCAGGGAGACCCCCATGGTCTCGTGCAGGATCCGCAGCACATGCTCGTGGTAGATCACTACCCCGTAGGAGTCCTGGAGGAACTCGCGGAACCGCGGGTGGAGGTAGTCGATGCGCTCATAGCCATGCTTGCGGCTGATATAGGGGGTGACCATATTGCCCTTCATGGGCCCCGGCCGGAACAGGGAGATATCGGCGATGAGGTCCTCATAGCGGTCCGGCTGCAGCTTGCCCAGCAGCTCGCGCTGCCCCGGAGACTCAATCTGGAAGCAGCCCAGTGTGTGGGTGGTGCGGATCATCTCGAAGGTGGGCTCATCGTCATGGGGAAGGGCATCCAGGTCCACCCGGCCGTCAGCGGAGACATAGGGGGCATCCACCGGCAGTCCGCCCTCCACCGCGGCGGCCTCCCCATTGACCCGGGCGATCTCTTCGACCGCATAGGCCAGACTGGACTGCATCCGGACTCCGAGCACATCGAGCTTCAGCAGGCCCATATCGTCAATATCGTCCTTGTCGAACTGGGACATGGGCAGCCCGATCCCCGAAGGCTGGGTGGGCGTGACCGAGAGCAGGTCGCTGTCGCCGAGGATGACCCCGCAGGGATGCATCGAAATATGCCGCGGCAGCCGGTCCAGGCGCTCAGTGAGGTCCACCAGCATCTCCAGCTGGGGTTCGTTCTCCACCAGGGAGGCGACCTCCCGCAGTTCCGGCCGGCTGCTGAGCACCTGACGGAACTCGGAGGCGTTGAACCGCCAGATGCTCTCAGCGATCCGGTCCACCTGCTCGGGCTCCAGGCCCAGGGCCAGGCCGGCGTCGCGGGCCGCCCCGCGGGCCCGGTAGGTGTTCTGCATGGACAGCAGCGTCACCCGGTGGTGGCCGTAGCGCTCGAAGATCGCCTCATAGACCCGGTGCCGCTGGGCCGATTCGATGTCCACATCAATATCCGGCAGCGTGCTGCGGCTGCTTCCCAGGAAGCGTTCGAAGAGCAGATCATGCTCCAGCGGATCCACATTGGAGATCCGCAGCAGATAGTTCACCAGGCTTCCGGCCCCTGAGCCGCGGGCCTGGACCCGGACGTTCATCCCGCGGATCAGACCCACTGTCTCTGCCACGGCCAGGAAATAGGTGTCGAATCCGAAGTGGGCGATAGTGCGCAGCTCCTCCTCCAACCGGTGGTGGATGCGCTCCAACTGGGCTGCCCCCGCCTGCGGATAGCGTTCGGCCACCGCCTGTTCGCAGCGCTGACGCAGCACATAGGAGGGTTCGTCCTCCACCCCGATGATCTCCAGCTCGGGCACTTTCGGGCGCCGCCAGCCGATATCGGTCTGCGGGTCCAGCCGGCAGCGATCGGCCAGCCGCTCGGTGGTGCTGAGCAGATCCACCGCGGCGTGGCGCGGCAGTCCGGCGTACTCGGCCACGGTGAAGGCCAGCTGGTGCATCATCTCGGCAGGCTTCAGCCAGGCCTGGGCGTTGGGCTGGGGCTGGAAGTCCCCCAGCGGCAGCAGATGGGCCGCGGCGTCGAGCACATCGGCGGTGACGGCGTCGTCGGGCTGGAGGTAGCGCACTGCGTTGGTGAGAACTGCCGGGGCCTCCGCTTCGGAGGCCAGCCGGAGCATCCCTGCGGCGTGGGCGAGGCTGGCCCGGCTGCCGGGTTTGGTGTGGTGGCAGACGATCTCCAGCGCCACCGCCCCGGGCAGCTGCTGCTGCCACTGAGTCAGCAGGTCCCGGGCGCGGCTGGTGCGCCCTGCCAGCACCGCCTGCCCGACGTCAGAGTCCGGACCCAGCAGCACAGTGCCGGCCGGGCCCTGCTCCTGGGCGAGGAAGACTCCGGGGCTGCCGCGGCGGAGCCAGGCCCGCCGGTGGGCGGTGCCGTGGGCGGTGTGGCCGGCTCTGCGGCGGGAGGAGTGGGCTGAGGAGATCAGCCGCACCAGAGCAGCCCAGCCGGCACCGTGGTTGTGCCCGTGGGCCAGCACCGTGATCTCGGAGAACTGGTCGTCCTCCTTGACCCGCAGGTTCGCCCCCACAATAGGGGCCAGGCCCGCCTGGAGGCAGGCGCGGATATGGCGCACGGCTCCGTAGATGCCGTCGCGGTCGGTGATGGCCGCCGCGCCGGCTCCGGCATCGGCGGCAGCCTCCACCAGGGTCTCGGGGCGGGCGGTGCCGTGGTGGGCGGAGAAGGCGCTGGCCACGTGGAGATGGGTGAACTGAGGCATACGGCGGTCCTGCTAGTCGTAGATCGCGGTGATCGGCCACTGGGCGCCGTCGCTGGCGGCAAGGTCAAAGATCAGGATCTCCCCGTCCTCCACCGCCCGGGCCTGGACCTGCCACATGGGACGTTCCACCACCGCCGCAGCAGAGCCGGCCGGCACCCGCAGAGAGCTCTCCCACCAGGAGATGCGGTCCATCCAGGCAATAGGTTTGGCGATGACGGTGAAGCGCCTTCCCGCCCAGAGCAGACGTGCCGGCGCCCCCTGCGGAGTGGTCCATACCGTGGCCGTCTCCTGCTGCACCGCTGCATCAGCCGTCATCGGCAAACCTCCCATCATTCGAACATAGATTCGATTATGGAGTGTAGAGCGGGTCTCTGACAACGCCGGGCGGCCCCATCGAGGGCTGGGACTGGCCGCCGCGCGGAGGCGAGCACACCCGATGTGCTTCCGCCGGCAGGAACGGTGTATGATGTATTGGTTGCTTTTCGAGGCATCCTCGAAAGCACATGGTGGGCGTAGCTCAGCTGGTAGAGCATCGCGTTGTGGTCGCGAGGGTCGCGGGTTCAATCCCCGTCGCTCACCCCGTTGTTATGTATCAATACAGTGGAAACGCCCCGAACCCAGGTTCGGGGCGTTTGCCATGCACCGTCACTAGGACGCCGTCTTCCGGCGCAGCATCTGCAGCAGCGGGCGAGTGCGTGCGGGGATCCGCTGCCGCAGCACCGTCTCAGTGCGGGTGCGGTGCACTCCGGGAATCGCCAGGATCCGCTGGATCACCTCCTCCAAGTCCTGCGGTCCGCGGGTGACCACCACGCAGGTGATGTCACTGTCTCCGGTGGTGGAGTCGGCCTCCATCACCTCCGGAATGCCCGCCAGATGCTCGGTCACCTCATCCAGCACACCCTGGGCCAGGTTGAGCCGGATGAACGCCTTGGAGTCATAGCCCAGCGCAGCCGGGTCGATCACCGGCTGCCATCCGGCGAACACGCCGCGGCGCTGCAGGTTCTCCAGCCGCGCATGCACCGTGCCGCGGGCCACCTGCAGCTGCCGGGCATACTCACGCACTCCCGCCCGGGGCTGCTCAATGCACAGCAGCAGAAGCCGCAGGTCCAAGTCATCGATCGCCCGCATGCAGTCGCCTCCTGTATATGCCCTTGAATGTGTCACAGATCACAGTGATCAGCCTAACCGTTGAAACTGCAGAGTAACTAGTCCAATGGCACAGGATCCGGGGCATCTTATTGAAGAGATGGCCCCCTATCCGCACGATGGAGAGCACAACGGCATACCTGCGACCGAAGGCTCACCATGACTCTGGAACTGCAGAACACTCAGGCGCCGGCCGCGGATCCGGCTCCGGCGCCCACCCCGCTGGCTGCCCGCTACACGCAGAACGCCGGCACCGTGCAGCTCACCGGAATCCAGGCGCTGACCCGTCTGCCGGTGGACCAGCACCGCCGGGATGTGGCGGCCGGTTTGAATGTGGCCACCTTCATCTCCGGCTATGAGGGCTCCCCGCTGGCCGGCTACGATCTGGAGCTCGCCCGCCGGCAGGAGCTGCTGGACGCCAATGACATCCATTTCCGCCCCGGCCTCAATGAGGAGGCCGCCGCCACCTCCCTGCAGGGCACCCAGCTGGTGCAGGGGCTTCAGGGCAGCACCCGCGACGGCGTGCTGGGCATCTGGTACGGCAAGGCCCCGGGCTTGGACCGGGCCGCCGATGCGATGCGCCACGGCAACCTCATGGGCGCCCACCCCAACGGCGGAGCGCTGGTGCTGGTCGGCGACGACCCCGCGGCCAAGTCCTCCACCGTCCCCTGCGCCTCAGAGATGGCGCTGGCCGATATGGGCATGCCGGTGATCTACCCAGCGGACAGCCAGGAGATCCTCGAACTGGGCATGCACGCCGTCGAGCTCTCCCGCGCCAGCGGCCTCTGGGTGGGCATGAAGATCGTCACAGCTGTGGCAGACGGCTCCTCCACCGTGGACCTGCAGGCCGTGGCCGAGACCCCGCCTCCGCTGCTTCCGCACGGCGCGAAGAAGCATGAGCCCACCGGCAGACTGCTGCAGCCCACCCTCGGGCCGCTGGAGCGCGATCTGGTCACCACCCGGTGGCGGATCGCCGAAGAGTACGCCGCGCTCAACGGGCTCAACCGGATCGTCGGCGCCTCTGCCGGCGACACCCTGGGCATTGTGGCCGCCGGGCGCACCTGGCACGAGCTGCTCGCTGCCTTGGAGCGCCACGGCCTGCAGCGTGAGGACCTCGAGTCCACCGGGCTGCGGCTGCTGAAGATCGGGATGCCCTGGCCCCTGGAGTCCGGCATCGTCCGGGAGTTCGCCGAGGGTCTGGATGAGATTCTGGTGGTGGAGGAGAAGCGCTCCTTCATCGAGGCGGCCATCCGCGATGTGCTCTACGGAACGGCCGGCGCCCCGCGGATCACCGGAAAGAAGGACGACGACGGCGCAGAGCTGATCCCCGCCTACGGGGAGCTGGACTCCTCGACGCTGCACCGTCTGCTGGTCCGGCGCCTTCAGCCCCACGGACTGGCCTCCCGGCTGCGCGATGACTCCCCCGGCAGCCCCAATGGCAGAACGCTGCTTCCTGTGGTGCCCAGCGCCAAGCGCGCGCCCTACTTCTGCTCCGGCTGTCCGCACAACACCTCCACCAGCCCCGCCGGGGAGGACTCCCTGGTCGGCGCCGGCATCGGCTGTCACACCATGGTGCTGCTGATGGACGAGTCCCAGGTGGGCAATATCGCCGGACTCTGCCAGATGGGCGGCGAAGGCCTGCAGTGGCTGGGCATGGCTCCGTTCATCGACCGGGACCACTTTGTGCAGAACCTCGGCGACGGCACCTTCCACCACTCCGGCTCCCTGGCGATCCGCGCCGCCGTCGCCGCCGGGGCCAACATCACCTATAAGATCCTCTTCAACTCCGCAGTGGCCATGACCGGCGGGCAGGAGCCGGTGGGAAGCATGCCGGTGCGCCGCATTGTGGATCTGCTGAAGGCTGAGGGCGTGGCCAGGATCATCGTCACCACTGATGACACCTCTCGCTACCGGCGCGGCAGCCTCCCCCGGGATGTGCAGGTCTGGCACCGCGACCAGATGGATAAGGCCCAGCGCACCCTCGCGGAGGTCCCCGGGGTCACTGTGCTGATCCACGACCAGGAGTGCGCCACCGAGCTGCGCCGCAAGCGCAAGCGCGGACTGGCCGAGACCCCCACCACCCGGATCGCGATCAATGAGCGCATCTGCGAAGGCTGCGGGGACTGCGGAGTGAAGTCCAACTGCCTCTCCGTGCATCCGGTGGAGACTGACCTGGGCCGCAAGACCCAGATCCACCAGGCCTCCTGCAATCTGGACTACAGCTGCATCAAGGGCGACTGCCCCGCGTTCATGTCCGTGGAGCCCGGCACCCAGCAGGCCGGCCGTGCCCCGGACCTGGACCAGGACGATCTGCCCGCCCCGGCGCAGCGGCCTGCGCAGGAGCAGTTCGGAGTCCGCATCACTGGGGTGGGCGGCACCGGTGTGGTGACGCTGTCCCAGATCCTGGCCACCGCCGGGCTCATCGCCGGCTGGCACACCCGCTCCCTGGACCAGACCGGTCTGGCTCAGAAGGGCGGCGCCGTGGTCTCCGACGTCCGGTTCACGCGCAGTCCGCGGGCGACGTCGAACAAGCTCGCCGAGGGTGAATGCGACCTGTACCTGGGCTGCGACATCCTGGTGGCCGCTGAGGCCAGCTACGCCGATGTGCTCTCCGCCGACCGGACCACGGCGGTGGTCAACACCGCCAAGGTGCCCACCGGCGCTATGGTCTCCGACGCGTCGGTGAGCTTTCCCGACGTCGACCAGCTCAGCGGCGCGGTGATCGGTCAGGCCCGCGACGATTCGGCGGCCTTTGACGCCCAGCAGCTGGTGCTCCAGCTCTTCGGCAGCGACCAGTACACCAATATCTTCCTGCTCGGCGCGGCCTTCCAGTCGGGAGCGCTGCCGATCCCGGCCGCCGCGGTGGAGGAGGCGATCGAACTCAACGGTGCCGCGGTGGCGGCCAATATTCAGGCCTTCCGCCGCGGCCGGCAGTACATCGCTGATCCTGAAGCCGTGCGCCAGGCGGCCGCCGCCCACCGCGGCACCCCAGCCCCGGAGGATCCCTGGGCCGGACTGCCCGGGGAGTCCGAGCTTCATCGGCTGGTGCGCACCCGTTCAGCCGATCTGGTGGACTATCAGGACGCCGACTACGCCGCCGAGTACCGCAGCGTGGTGGAGCGTGTGCAGGCCGCCGAGGAGCAGGCCGTGCCGGGCAGCACCGCCCTGGCCGAGGCCGCGGCGCGCTATCTCTACAAGCTGATGGCCTATAAGGACGAGTACGAGGTCGCCCGCCTGGCCACCGACCCGACCGCTGAGCAGCAGCTCGAGGCCGAGTTCGGCGTCGGCGCCACCGCCAGCTGGCACCTGCACCCCCCGGCCCTGCGTGCGGTGGGGCTGAACCGGAAGCTGCGCCTGGGTCCGTGGTTCCGCCCCGGGTTCAGCGCGCTGAAGCGGATGAAGCATCTGCGCGGCACCGCGTGGGATCCCTTCGGCCGCGCGGAGGTCCGCCGTGTGGAGCGGGAGCTGATCACCGAGTACCGCGATCTGATCGATCATGTGCTGCAGCGGCTGAGTGCCGCGAACCTCGACGACGCCGTCGCGCTGCTCTCCCTGCCGGATATGGTGCGCGGCTATGAGGAGATCAAGCTGGCCAATGTGCAGCGCTACCGCGAGGAGAAGGAGCGGCTGCTGGCCCAGTTCGACGCCGCCGCCCGGTCACAGGCCTAGTCTGCGGATCCGCCGCGCTGAACAATGCGTTCGGCGTGGCGGATCAGCGGCGCATCCACCATCGCTCCGCGGAACTGGAAGGCCCCGCCGTGGCGCTCCACCTCGGCCAGCAGAGCTTCGGCATACTCCAGCTGCTCGGCGGTGGGCCGGTAGGCGGTGCGGATCGTGGCCACCTGCCCGGGGTGGATGCAGGCCTTGGCCGCGAAACCGCTGGCCACCGCGTCGGCGGCCTCCTCGGCAAGCCCCTCGGAGTCGGCAATATCGGCGTAGATCGAGTCGATGGCGGCCCGTCCATGGGCTGCGCAGTGCAGCAGCACTGTGCTGCGCACATACCGGGCGATATCGCGGTAGCCGCCGTCGGGCCGGCGGGAGGAGGTGCCTCCCAGGGAGGCGATCAGGTCCTCAGCACCCCACATCATGGCGGCGGTGGCCGGATGTGCCGCGATGTCCGGCGCAGCCGCCGCACCGGCGGCGGTCTCCACCAGAGCGATCACCTGCACTGCGGGCATCCGACTGTGCAGGACCTCCACGTCCTGCAGCCGCTCCGTCTTAGCCAGCATTACGTACCGCAGGTCCAGGTCCTCCAGAGCGGCCATATCTGCCTCGAAGTCCTGCGTTCCGGCTGCATTGACCCGCACCACGGTGCGCGCCCGCAGCTGCTCCGGGGCCTGAAGCCAGTGGGCGCGCACGGCCGCGCGGGCTTCGGGCTTATCCGCCGGCGCCACCGCGTCCTCCAGATCCAGGATCACCGCATCGGAGCGCTCCGCCGCCTTCTGATACCGGTCAGGCCGGTCGGCGGGGCAGAACAGCAGGGCGGGGCCCAGGGTGAAAGTCGGGTTGGTGTGCGGCCCGGGATCGGTGTGCGGGGTGTCGCTCACCGCTGGGCCTCCATCTGCGCTGCGTGGTGGTCCTTCAGCCAGAGCATCACCGAGCGGACGCATTCGGCCACCACCGTGCCCTCCTGGTTGCGTCCGATGTGCCGGATGGTCACGATCCCCTGCCCCGGCCGGGAGGAGGAGAGCCGCTTGTCCAGAATCTCCGACTCTGAGTAGAGGGTGTCCCCGTGGTAGAGCGGGTGCGGGAACTTCACGGACTCGAAGCCCAGATTGGCCACAATGGTGCCTTGGCTGATCTGGGCCACGGATGCCCCCACCAGGGTGGCCAGGGTGAGCATGGAGTTCACCAGCGGCTGGCCGAAGGGCTGCTCGGCGGACCAGTGGGCGTCCAAATGCAGCGACTGGGTGTTCATCGTCATCGTGGTGAACAGCACGTTGTCGGCCTCGGTGATCGTGCGCCCGGGTGCGTGCCGGTAGACGGTGCCCACCTCGATCTCATCGAAGTAGAGGCCGCGCTGATCAACTACCCGAGACGGCTGGCGCTGCGTGCCGTCGTCGTGCTGGTCGGTCATAGTGCTCTCCTCACTGAAGTCCCAGGGAGCGGGCGATGAGCATCAGCTGAACCTCGGTGGTGCCCTCGCCGATTTCCAGGATCTTCGAATCGCGGTAGTGGCGGGCCACGGTGTACTCATTGATGAACCCGTAGCCGCCGAAGATCTGGGTGGCGTCGCGGGCATTGTCCATGGCCGCCTCTCCGGCCACCAGCTTGGCGATGGATGCCTCCGTCTTGAACGGCTTGCCGGCGGCCATCAGCTCTGCGGCGTGGTAGTAGGCCAGCCGCGCTGTGTGGGCGCGGGCTTGCATGCGGGCGATCTTGAAGGAGATCCCCTGGTAGCTGGAGATCGGTGAGCCGAAGGTGCGGCGCTGCGAGGCGTAGTCGACCACCTGGTCCACACAGCCTTGGGCGGCGCCTGTGGCCAGCGCGGCGATCGCCACCCGGCCCTCGTCCAGAATGCCCAGGAAGTTCGCATAGCCGCGGCCGCGCTCCCCCAGCAGGTTGGCCTCGGGCACGCGGCAGTCGGTGAAGGACAGCGGATGGGTGTCTGAGGCGTTCCAGCCGACCTTGTCATAGGCTTCGCCCACTGAGAAGCCCGCAGTGCCGCTGGGCACAATGATGGTGGAGATCTCCTTGGCGGTGCTGCCGTCGTCCCGCCGGCTGGTGCCGGTGACCGCGGTGACGGTCACCAGGGAGGTGATGTCGGTGCCGGAGTTGGTGATGAACTCCTTGGTGCCGTCGATCACCCACTGGCCGTCCTCCAGCCGCGCGGTGGTCTTGGTGCCGGAGGCGTCGCTGCCTGCCTCCGACTCTGTCAGGCCGAATCCGGCCAGGCGCTTTCCCGAAAGCAGATCCGGCAGCCAGGTCTGCTTCTGCTCCTCGGTGCCGTAGCGGTAGATCGGCATCGCGCCCAGGCCTACTCCGGCCTCCAGGGTGATCGCCACCGACTGGTCCACTTTGGCGATCTCCTCCAGGGCCAGGCAGAACGCCAGGTAGTCACCGCCCTCTCCGCCGTACTCCTCGCTGAAGGGCAGGCCGAAGAGGCCCATCTGCCCCATCTGGTCGATCACCTCGTAGGGGAAGCTGTGGTCGGCGTCGTGGGCGGCCGAGACTGGGGCGATCACCTGGCGCGAGAAGTCGCGCACCGACTCGGCCAGGGCCTGGTGCTCTTCGGACAGCAGTTCGGTCATGAGGGGTCCTCCTGTTGATCGGATTCGACGACGGCGAGCACCTGGCCCAGGGAGACCTGGTCGCCGGGGGCGACGTGGATGCGGGCGATGCCGTCAGTGGGGGCGGTGAGGCGGTGCTCCATCTTCATTGCCTCCAGGGTCAGCAGCACCTCACCGGCGCTGACCTGCTGTGCGGATTCGACGGCGACGGCGACCACGGTGCCGGGCATCGGGGCGGTGACCTCCGGCATGGCCTCGGTGAGCTCAGCCTCCAAGGCAGAGACCCTCCGGCCGGTGGCGGCGGTGTGGTCCAGCACGGTGAGCATCCCGGAGAAGTCCTCATCGGTGATCCACACCTCGGTTCCCTCCCGGCGGCGGCGTCCTGTGGTCAGGTGCACCGGATAGGTCGCCTCAGGTGTGCGCAGCAGAGACCTGCCGCCGTCGCCGGCGGGATCGAGCTGGGCTGCGCCGTCGAGCTCGATCTCAAAGTGCACCGGCTCCTCCCCTGGACGCTGCCAGATCACCTCCACCTCGGGGGTGCGGGCTCCGCTGTGCCGCCACCCGTCGCGCCGCCAGGCTGCCGGTGACTCCCCGGCCGGAACCTCGGCGGCGACGGTGACGGACTGGGCGGCGGCCCAGTGCAGCGCGGCGGCCAGTGCATGGCGCTGGGCGGGCCGGGGGAAGCTCATCTGCGGCAGCCGCCGCTCGATCAGGGTGGTGTCCATCCGGCCGGCGCGCACGTCGGGATCGGCGGCCAGCTGCCGCAGATACCCGATATTGGTGGTCATCCCGTGCAGGCTCATCTCCCCCAGGACCCGGTGCAGCCGCGCGAACGCTTCCTCCCGGTCAGCGCCGGCGGCGATCAGCTTGGCCAGCATCGGGTCATAGTCGGTCCCCACGCGTGTCCCGGTGCGGATGCCGGAGTCGAAGCGGATGCCCTCCCCGGTCGGCTTGAGCAGGCTGAGGATCTCCCCGGCGCTGGGCATGAAGCCGGCCTCGGCGTCCTCGGCATAGATTCTGGCCTCCACGGAGTGGCCGGTGAGGGTGATCTGCTCCTGGCTGAGACTCAGCGGCTGGCCTGCGGCGATCCGGATCTGCTCGGCCACCAAGTCCACTCCGGTGACCTCTTCGGTGACCGGATGCTCCACCTGCAGCCGGGTGTTCATCTCCATGAAGTAGAACGTGTCCGGCTGCTCGTCGGAGACCAGGAACTCCACAGTGCCGGCGCCCAGATAGTCCACACTTCGGGCGGCCTCGCAGGCGGCGCGGCCGATGCGCTGGCGGGTGGACTCGTCCAGCAGGGCGGAGGGGGCCTCCTCAATGACCTTCTGGTGCCGGCGCTGCAGAGAGCATTCGCGCTCGCCCAGGTGGATGATGTGACCATGAGCGTCGGCGAGCACCTGAACCTCAATATGGCGCGGTGAGCGGATCAGCTGCTCAATGAACAGCGTGTCGTCGCCGAAGGCGGTCTGCGCCACCCGGCGGGCGGCCTGAAGGGTCTCCGGCAGCTGGTCGGCAGTCTCCACCACATGCATGCCTTTGCCGCCGCCGCCGGCCGAGGGCTTGATGAGCACCGGGAACGTCATGCCGGATGCGGCTTGGGCGAGCTCCTCGTCGCTCAGCCCGGGCTCGGTGATTCCCTCCACCACCGGCACTCCGGCGGCGGCCACATGATTCTTGGAGCGAATCTTGTCCCCCATCACCTCCAGGGCCTGCACCCCTGGGCCGATGAAGCTCAGTCCTGCGTCTGCACAGGCCCGGGCGAACGCGACGTTCTCTGAGAGGAAGCCGTAGCCGGGGTGGATGGCCTCAGCCCCGGTGGTCCGGGCCGCCTCGATCACTGCAGGGATGTTCAGATAGGACTCGGCGGCTGCAGCCGGGCCCAGGCGCACGGCGTGATCTGCTGCGGCCACATGCGGGGAGTCGGCGTCGGCGTCGGAGTAGACTGCCACCGCCCGGATCCCCATCCGGTGCAGGGTGGAGATGATTCGGCAGGCGATCTCTCCGCGGTTGGCCACCAGCACCGTGCCGAACAGGGGCGTGCGGCGCGATGGCGACCGGCCCGCTGGTGTGTCTGAAGTGCTCACAGTCATCACATCCTGAACAGGCCGAATTCGGTCTCCGGCAGGGCGGTGCGGGAGCAGGTCTCCAAGGCCAGGCCCAGGACCCTGCGGGTGTCTGCGGGGTCGATGATGCCGTCGTCCCAGAGCCGGGCAGTCGAATAGTAGGGCTGGCCCTGGGCCTCGTACTTCTGGCGGATCGGCTCCTTGAACGCCTCTTCCTCATCCTGGGGCCACTGCTGGCCGGCGGCCTCCAGCTGGTCCCGTTTGACAGTGGCCAGGACGGAGGCGGCCTGAGTCCCGCCCATCACCGAGATTCGCGCGTTGGGCCACATGAACAGGAAGCGCGGCGAATAGGCACGCCCGCACATGGAGTAGTTGCCGGCCCCGAAGGAGCCGCCGATGATCACGGTGATCTTGGGCACCCGGGCGGTGGCCACCGCGGTGACCATCTTGGCTCCATGCTTGGCGATGCCGCCTGCCTCATAGTCGCGGCCGACCATGAAGCCGGAGATGTTCTGCAGGAACAGCAGCGGGATCCCCCGCTGGTCGCACAGCTCGATGAAATGTGCGCCCTTGAGCGAGGATTCGGCGAACAGAATCCCGTTATTGGCCACGATCCCCACCGGATGCCCATCAATATGGGCGAACCCGGTGACCAGGGTGGTGCCGTAGTCCCGCTTGAACTCGTGGAATGCGCTGTCATCGACCAGCCGGGCGATCACCTCCCGGACCTCATAGGGGCGGTTGACGTCCTGCGGAATGATGCCGTAGAGCTCTGCGGGGTCCCGCCGCGGGGGCCGAGGCTTCTGCACATTCCAAGCGCGCGGCGCGGGCCCCGGCAGCGTGGAGACGATGTCCCTGACGATCTGCAGCGCATGGTCATCGTTCTCCGCGATGTGGTCGGCCACCCCAGACTCAGCGGTGTGCACCACGGCTCCGCCGAGCTCCTCAGCGGTGACCTCCTCGCCGGTGGCGGCCTTCACCAGCGGCGGGCCGCCGAGGAAGATGGTGCCCTGATTGCGCACAATCACCGACTCATCGCTCATGGCCGGCACATAGGCCCCGCCCGCGGTGCAGGAGCCCAGCACTGCGGCGATCTGCGGAATCTTCTTCGCCGAGAGGTTCGCCTGGTGATAGAAGATGCGGCCGAAGTGATCCCGGTCGGGGAAGACCTCGTCCTGCATCGGCAGGAACGCTCCCCCCGAATCCACCAGATAGATGCAGGGCAGCCGGTTCTCCTCAGCGATCTCCTGGGCGCGCAGATGCTTCTTCACCGTCATCGGGAAGTAGGTGCCGCCCTTGACGGTGGAGTCATTGCAGACCACCATCACCTGGCGCCCATGGACCAGTCCGATGCCGGCGATCAGGCCGGCCGCCGGTGCGGCGTCGTCGTACATGCCGTGTGCCGCCAGCGCCCCGATCTCCAGGAACGGGCTTCCCTCATCCAGCAGTCGGTCCACCCGCTGCCGGGGCAGCAGCCGGCCGCGCTCGGCATGGCGGCGCCGGGCCTTCTCAGGACCACCCAGGGAGGCGCGGTAGAGGTGATCCTTCAGCTGAGCGACCAGCGCCCGGTTCGCCTCCGCATTGGCGGTGAACTCCGCCGACTGCGGGTCCGCCTGACTCGCCAGTGCCTCCACAGCGCCCTCTCCGCCCGCGGCGGCGGCCCACGAACACCTCTGCCGCCAGCAGGCCCAATGAGTTAATATTGACTAACTGAAATCCAAGATAGTGGCGGTGATCACTTCTGTCCAGCGTGAGCGACCCCGACGTGCCCGCAGCGCCCCGGACCCGGCGCCAGGCCGATAAGCAGCGGCGCTGCCGCGAGCTGCTGGAGGCCGCCGCGCGCCTTTTCGGCACTCACGGATATGCCTCAGTGGCCCTGGATGACATCGGCAGCGAGGTCGGCGTCTCCGGCCAAGCGATCTACCGCCACTTCCGCGGCAAACAGGACCTGCTGGGGACTCTGCTGCTGGAGACCAGCGCCGCGCTGCTCGACGGCGGGCGGCAGATTCGCTCTGACTGCCCGGACCCGCATGAGCGCATGGAGCGGCTGATCGCCTTTCACGTGGAGTTCGCGCTGAACAGTCCGGAGATCATCCGGGTTCAGGACCAGGAGATGCCCCAGCTGGTGGACGCCGACCGGCGACGCGTGCGGCGCATGCAGCGCGAATACCTGGAGATCTTCAGCGAAACGGTGCGCCAGCTGCACCCGCGGATGACCCCGGTGGAGCTGCGCACCCGGGTGCACGGCATCTTCGGGCTGATCAATTCCACCGCACATTCGGTCACACACTCCTACCGCCAGCTCCCCTCCCCCCAGGAGCTGGCCGAGAGCGCCCCGGTGCTGCAGGTGATGGCCCGGGCCGCTGTGGATGCTCCGCTGCGCGAGGGCTGAGCGGGCCGCGCCGACCACATAGTGCACACCCCTTGTGAGCTGAATCACTGGGTGCTAGCTTCGGGTTGAGATCCATTAACTGGAATCCCGACGAGTTCAGGAGATCTCATGAGCCGTGACGCTGCCGCTGGCCGCCTGACCCTCTCACACGACGTCGGAGATACCGACCCGCCGCTGCTGGAGACCACCATCGGCGAAGCACTCGCCTCTGCTGCGGAGCGCTTCGCTGAGCGGGAAGCTCTGGTGGACGTACCCTCCGGGCGGCGCTGGACCTACGCCCAGCTGCGACAGGACGTCCGGTGCCTGGCCACCGGACTGCACCGAGCCGGGGTGCGCCCGGGAGACCGGGTCGGCATCTGGGGGCCCAACAGCTGGGAATGGACGCTGACCCAGTTCGCCACCGCGGAGATCGGCGCGATTCTGGTCAACATCAACCCTTCCTACCGGCAGCACGAACTCAACTATGTGCTCGAGCAGTCCGGCATCAGCGCCGTCGTCGCCTCCGACACCTTCAGAACCCAGGACTACCCCGCGATGCTGACCGCCGCCGAGGAGGAGCTGGGCGCCCTGCAGCTTCGGGTCATCATGGGGGATGAGACCTGGCAGCAGCTGATGTCGACTCAGGCGGATGAGGAGCTGCTGGATGAGCTCGCGGCGGGTCTGAGCAACACCGATCCGATCAATATTCAGTACACCTCCGGCACCACCGGCTTCCCCAAAGGCGCCACGCTGACTCACCGCAATATTCTCAACAACGGGTTCTTCGTCGGGGAGGTCAACCGCTACACCGAGCAGGACCGGATCTGCATCCCGGTGCCGTTCTATCACTGCTTCGGCATGGTCATGGGCAATCTGGCGGCACTGACCCACGGTTCGGCCGCCGTCATCCCGGCCCCCTCCTTCGACCCCGGTGCCACCTTGAGCACTGTGCAGGATGAGCGGTGCACCAGTCTCTACGGGGTTCCCACCATGTTCATCGCTGAGCTGAACCTGGAGAACTTCGACGACTACGACCTCTCCAGCCTGCGCACCGGGATCATGGCCGGCTCCCCCTGCCCGGAGGAGATCATGCGGCAGGTGATCGACCGGATGAATATGGCGGAGGTGACCATCTGCTACGGGATGACCGAGACCTCCCCGGTCTCGCTGCAGACCAGGCCCGACGACGAGCTCGAGCTGCGGGTGAGCACTGTGGGCCGGGTGGTCCCGCATGCAGAGGTCAAGGTCGCCGACCCGCACACCGGTGAGACCCTGCCGGTGGGCACCGACGGTGAGCTGTGCACCCGCGGCTACCTGGTGATGAGCCGGTACTGGAACAACCCGGAGAAGACCAGGGAGGCCATCGACGACGACGGCTGGATGCACACCGGTGACCTCGGTCAGATGGATGCCCACGGAAATGTGCGGGTCACCGGCCGCATCAAAGACATGGTGCTGCGCGGTGGGGAGAACATCTATCCGCGTGAGGTCGAAGAGGTCCTCTACACCCATCCGGACATCATCGACGCCCAGGTGATCGGCGTGCCCGACGACACCTACGGCGAGGAAGTCATGGCCTGGGTGCGTCTGGCCAAGGACGCCGAACCGCTGAGCGCCCGAGCGCTGCGCGAGTTCTGCGCCGACCGGCTGGCGAGGTACAAGATCCCCCGCTATGTGGTGATTGTGGATGAGTTCCCCACCACTGTGACCGGCAAAGTGCGCAAAGTGGAGATGCGCGAGCGTTCGCTGCAGCTGCTGGACACCCCCGGCGCAGTGGACGACGCGCGGGCGCAATGACAGGCTGAGCCCATGGCTGCCCACCGGATCTGCACCACCAGCTTCGCCAGCGTCTTCCCCATTACATCGCCAAGGCCGAGCGCAAAGGCCGCAGCAAGGACGAGGTCGATGAGATCATCCGCTCCGAGGCGCCTGCCTGAGGGGTCAGGCAGTCTCGGCCTGGTCCTCCGTGCGGCTGTCGCCCTCGGCGAAAGGCTCCTCGGTCACGGTGAGCACCAGGTCCTGAATCCTCCAGTCCAGGTCCACGCAGCGTCGGCGCACCTCCTGCAGCCAGGCCACATCCACCGTGGGTCCGCTGACCTGCAGGAAGCACTCGGCGTGGAGCACATGGCCCTGGTCCCGCAGTCTGGTCTGCACCCCGGTGACCTCAGGCTCGGCACGAATCTCCGCATTCAGCCGAGCGATGAGCGGATGAAGCTGCGTATTGTCCACGGTGGTGGCGCGGGCGTCGACCAGGTCGCGGATAGCGTCGCGGATATTCTCCCACCCATCTTTGGTGATGGAGGTGGAGACCACCAGCGCTGCGACCGCATCGGCCCACCACCAGCCGAAACCGATACCGGCCACGCCTACCGCCGTCGCCAGCCCGGTCAGCCAGTCGGCGCGGTTCATATCCGCGTCGGCGCGCAGCACCTTGTCATGCAGCTGGTCGGCCAATCGGCGCTTGATCCGCCCCAGGATCACCGGGGCGATGCAGCTGGCCAGGGCGACGGTGATCATCAGTCATCCCAGCCACAGCGGGTGGCCGAAGACGCTCACCGCTCCGATGGGCGGCCGCTCATGCATCAACAGGCTGCTGGCTCCATCGACCAGCAGCAGGCCCACACCGGCCAGCGCCACCCCAGAGACCAGATGCCCCACGCCGACCGCCCGGTGCAGCCCGAACGGGAAGCTGCGACTGGGCCTGCGGGCGGCGATGCGCGCTCCGACCAAAAAGGCCAGCGGAGGCAGGAAGGAGAGCATGTCCTCGGTCCAGGCCGTCTTCATCGCCTGCGAACTTCCCATCACCGCCGCCATCGCAATCACGGTGGCCGTCAGGATGACCAGCCACAGCCACTGGACGCGCCGCGCCGTCCGCAATGCCCGCATCTGCGGCTCGGGAAGCTCGGTGTGGCCGAACCTGCTCATTGCGCCTCCTGCTGGATGAAGTAGCTCTCAAGATCCAGCAGCAGCGCATTCTCTCCCTGCTCCACCAGCACAATGCGCCCAGGGCCCTCCTGCGGCCTGTGGTACGGCCGGCTGGGGGCGACCGCCTGCTGCCAGGGGGTGCCCTCATCGAATCCCCCGATCACCAGGTCCAGATCGCCGGCGGCCAGCTGGCCCACCAGCTCACTCTCACTGCCGGTGACCCAGCGGATCTCAGCGTCGATGCCCTCGGCGTACCCCTTCAGCAGGTCAACCTCCGAGCCGGAGGGCTGTTCGGCATCCAGCTGGGTCCAGGGCGGATGCTCGGTGATGCCCACGATCAGCTCTCCTCCGGTGGCCTGTTGGAGACTTCCAGCCGGATCAGCGGGATAGTTCGCGCAGCCGGCTGCGGCCCCGCCGATGAGTGCCATGGCTGCCAGCGCCTGCAGCCGTGATGCCCGGACCATCTGCGGCTCCTTTCATCCTGCAGGCACCCTACTCCTTCCGCCCGGCTGGCGGCAGACCCACATTGAGACAGCGTTGACAGCCGACGCCGGGCAGATGCTCGGCTGCTGCTCAGCTTCGCTTCCGAGGATGGCATTCAGGCGACCACGGAGGCAGAGATGGACACCCGCTCAGAAGCACCGAGGCGATCCCTATGGCTGGACACCCATCCTGTCGAGCAGCCTGCCGGCGAGCCGTTGGCTCCCGGCTCGCGGTTCGACACCGTTTGTCGACGACGGGTGAAAAATGAGCAGTGATCGACGGTGCGGGTTCTATTGATCGTCGCAACGTTTGGACCCTTCAGAGCATAGCAAGGCGTCGAAGAGCTCTAGCGGGGACTGCCCGCCCAGCACCTTCCGTGGGCGCCGGTTGAGCTCGTCCTGGACCGCTAACAGATGCTGCTGG
>NZ_JAJUJJ010000040.1 GCF_029265375.1 Nesterenkonia sp. | reverse complement strand
GCTCATCGCCTGGGCATGGCAGACTCGCGTTCCCGTCGAGTGGCTGGAAACAGGAGAAGCCCCCACCGATGACGGTGGAGGCTCCCCTGGTGATTCTTCTCAGCTCCCCCGGCTGGACTCGAACCAGCAACCACTCGATTAACAGTCGAGTGCTCTGCCATTGAGCTACGGAGGATTGCGACCAATAAATCTTAGCAGGACCACCCCGCGCACGCGAAATCCGTGCCATCGGCCCCGGTGCGCGGCCCACCAGGACCATCCCGCGCGCAATCCATAGAATTGTTCCGTGACTGAACTGCGCCGACTCACTGTATTCACCGGAGGAGCCTCAGGACGGAACCAGGTGCACCGGGAGGCGACGCGCAGACTGGGCGCCGCGCTCGCAGAGGCCGGGATCGCCGTGGTCTACGGCGGAGGTCGAGTCGGCCTGATGGGCACGATCGCCGACTCAGCCCTGGAAGCTGGCGGTGAGGTGATCGGGGTCATCCCTGAGGTGCTGGTCGAGCGCGAGGTGGCGCATGAGGGACTCACTGACCTGGAAGTCGTCCCCGATATGCACGCCCGCAAAGCTCGCATGGCGCAGCTGGGTGACGCCTTCGTCGCCCTGCCCGGAGGTATGGGCACCCTGGAGGAGCTCTTTGAGGTGTGGACGTGGCAGTACCTGGGGATCCACGCCAAGCCGGTGGCGCTCTACAGTCCCGAAGGTTTCTGGGACCCCCTGCTGGCCATGATCGACCATCAGGTGGCTGAAGGATTCATCGCCGACTGGAGGCGCGATGCGCTGGTCACCGCCGCAGACCCGGATCAGCTGATCAGCCAGCTGCAGGCCTGGAGACCGCCGGCCCATGACCACAGCGGGTCCGGCCCGCTGCGGTGAACTATCCCGGGCCTTGACGTTCCGCTCCAGCCACCCTGCGCAGATCCCGACCCGGCATGCAGAAGAAAGGCCGCCCCGGTGCCGGGACGGCCTGGCAGACGCCGGATGATCAGGCGTTGATCTCCTTCTTCTCCTCGCTGGATGTGCCGACCCGCTGCGAACCGGACCCGGAGGTGATCCGGATCTTCTGCGGCTGCTCCTGGGCGTAGACGCCCTTGACCCGCACGGTCAGCACGCCGGCGTCGTACTCGGCAGAGATCGCATCCTGGCTGACTTCCTCCGGCAGATTCATAGTGCGCGAGAAGCTTCCGTAGCGGACTTCGCGCATACCCTCGGCCTCGTGGCGGAGCTTGCGCTCGCCGGAGATGGTCAGGGTGCGCCCGCTGTTGGAGAGCTCCACGGACACGTCGTTCTCCGGGTCAATGCCGGGAAGATCGACGGCGGCCACCAGGTCCTCGCCGTCGCGGTGGGCGTCCACGGCGGGAACGAACCCTGCGGTGCGCCGGTCATCGTTGAGCATCGGCGCCCGGACCTGCCGGAAGACGTCGTCGATCAGCTGGAACGGATCCAGGCGAGTCAGAGTGGGGTTGATCATCAGCAATCAGCTCCTTTCATGAAGGGAACTCATCACCTGCAACTACCGTCATGGAGTTGTGGGGACAGCGTGGCTGCCGCTGTCATCACACAACAACGACGGCGGCTCGCAGACTATTTCCAAACCTGAGTCGAAGGCGCTCAAGTTTTTCGGAGGGTCAGTCGCGCGACGCCTGGCGCCCAGAAATTCGTCATACCAGCATCACCTTGATAGGGGAGTGAAGCTTAGGCCTGCCTACCTTGTAGGGTGGTTCTATGGCGCACACCGCGAACTCTGCCCCGGCTGGCCGTCCTCGTCGCCCCCGCACTGAGCATGTGCTTCAGGTGGTGCGCACCGAGCAGCTCACCCCGCATATGGCCCGCGTAGTGCTCGGCGGAGAGGGATTCGACCGCATCGAGTTCCGCTCCGAGACCGACCAGTACATCAAGCTGCTGTTCGCCGACCCAGCACTGGGGCTCACCCGCCCCTATGACATGGAGTCGCTGCGTGAGCGCCTGACGCCGGAGCAGATGCCGGTGACCCGCACCTACACCATCCGCCATATCAACCACCAGCGCCGCGAGATCTGGGTGGACTTCGTGGTCCATGGTGCCGAAGGCATCGCCGGACCGTGGGCCGCCCAGGCGAAACCAGGGGACCTGATCAGCTTCTTCGGGCCCGGCGCCGGCTACGCCCCGCGCCCAGAGGCTGACTTTCATCTCGTCGCCGGCGACGAGTCGGCACTGCCGGCCATCGCCTCCGCGCTGGAAGGGATGAGCCCTGAGGCTGAAGGTATAGCGATCATCGAGGTTCGGGACGCCCAGGAGCGGCAGCCGCTCGCAGCGCCCGAGGGGGTGGAGGTGGTCTGGCTGCACCGGGAGGCTGACTTCACCCCGGATTCCACCAGGCTGGCAGCCAGCCTTGCCGAGGTGCAGATCCCGGCAGGCGATGTGCAGGTGTTCATCCACGGGGAGCGGGAGCAGATGAAGCAGATCCGTCGGCTTCTGGTGGACCAGCGAGGGCTGCCGCGCAAGGGCATGTCCCTCTCCGCCTATTGGGCCTACGGGCGGCAGGAGGACCAATTCCAGGCCGAGAAGCGGACCCCCATCGGACGTATCGACCCGGAATGAGCCGCCCATGAACGCCTGAGTCAGCGTCCGAGGGTCACGCCCCAGCCCAGCGGTCCAGACCGTCCCGCAGGCCCAGCAGACCCGGCCGGTTACTCTCAGGCGCCCCTGACGCCGGTGCTGGTGCTCACCACCAGGGCCACCAGCAGCAGTGCGGCCAGGGTGAACACGGTGATCGCCGCACAGACGCCGGCATAGCGGGTGAAGCCCTCCAGTCTCCGGTCCTGTTTGTCGCGCATGGACCCGGAGATCAGCAGGAACAGATCAATGATCGTCCAGGCCCCGACCACACCGATCAGCGCCAGCCCCACAGTGAGCAGCCCCGCCCAGGCCAGCAGCAGCCCTGCGCAGAACAGCCCGGTCTTCACCACGGCAGTGGGATAGTAGCCCAGGTAGTACCGCTGGGAGCCGATCGGGCCGCCGAAAAGAGCCAGCGCCCACGCGATGAGAAACTTCTTCTCCGAAACCGGCTGATTCTCAAATGCCTGACGATCCTCTTCGGTATACGTGTTCGCGTAGAGTTCGTCGAGATCGTAGTGGCCGGGCATGTGGTCATTCTAAGTCCTCTCCCAGCTCAGCAGTGATAGTTTGGTGCCTGACCGTACGCGTTCAGACTTCAGGATGGAGGCGCTGTCTTGGCGCAGCAGCACACCCCGAGGACGGCCTCGAAAACGTCGTTGTTCGACGTCGTCAAAGTCCTTCTCCGGCTGGGTCCCAAACAGATCAACGACGAAATCACCCTGGCGATCTCTCAGATGAAGGCCAAGGGAGTGGCCGCCGGAGTGGCTGCCGCTCTCATGGTGGTCGGCGTGGTGTTCCTGACCTTCCTGGTGGTGGCGCTGATCGTGGCCGCCATCGCCGCGCTGCACCTGATCTTCGAACTCTGGGCCGCCGCGCTGATCGTCGCCGGCGCCTTCCTGCTGATCGCGCTGATCTTCGCACTGATCGGGCTGCTCAAGCTCAAGCGCGCCATGCCTCTGGTCCCGGAGGACGCTATCCGGGGGTTCCGCCTGGACCTGGGTGTGGCCCGGGAGGGCTCCCGCTTCGACCCGGCCTCGCTGGACCGTGCGGATGCTGAGCGTCGGCGCGCCAAGGAGGAGGCCAAGCGCCGCGAGGCCGAGCAGAAGAAGCGGGACGCCAAGACACCGGGCGCGGGCGAACCGGAGAAGCCCACCTACACCGAGCTGCTGCGCCGCACCGCGCTGCGCCGCGACCACATCGCCGGGCTGCAGGACCAGATCGCCTCCCGGCTGCCGAAGAAGAAGTCCGCAGCCCCGAAGACCGCCGCAGGGGTTCCGCCCCAGCCGGCCCCGGCAGGCCCGGCAGCCGCACAGGCGGCGGCTGAACAGGACGCCGCGCAGGCTCAGAACCGGCCCGGCTCCAAGGAGTACTTCGCCGCTCGCTGGAAGCCGCTGAGCGTAGCCGCCGGATCCGCTGCCGCCGCTGGGGTGTTTCTGCGCGAGCTGACCAAGAAATAGACTAGTTCTGTGAGAATCATTGGTGCCGGGACCCGTGAGGGTTTCGAGTACACCGTCAGGAGAACCTTCTGGACCGTGCCCAATGTGGTGACGGTCCTGCGGTTCCTCCTGGTGCCGGTCTTTGTCCTGCTGGTCAGCGAGTCGCGCTATCTGCCGGCGTTCTGGGTGCTGGTCGCCCTGGGCGCAACCGACTGGATCGACGGGTTCATCGCCCGGTACTTCAACCAGCTGAGCACCGTGGGGCGGTGGCTGGACCCCCTGGCTGACCGTCTGGCCGTAGTCATCGTGGCCCTGACCCTGGTGCACTTCGGCATCGCCCCGGACTGGCTGGTCTGGGCGATCCTGATCCCGGATGTGGTCCTGTTCATCAACGCCGCTGTGCTCTTCGCCGGCAATCCCCACCTGCGGGTCTCGGTGATGGGCAAGGTGCGCAGCGCCTGCCTGATGATCGGTCTGCCGCTGATGCTGCTGGCCCGGCTGGAGGAGTTCTCCTCCTGGTGGGGCGGCCTGTTCCCGCTGGTGGCCGAATCGCTGCTGATGGCTGGGGCCGTGATGCATATTGTGGCCTCGGCTGACTACCTGCTGCAGGCTCACGCCAAGTTCCGCAGGCTGCGCACTGCCGGCATCAGCCCGTGGGACCGCAAGTCCTGGGCGCCGGCGCACGCGGCCGCCCCCGAACCCCCGACCACGAGGTACCAGGTGCCTTGAGCGCTGATCGTCCGCTACGCATTCTCATCGCCGCAGACACCTATCCGCCCGACGTCAACGGGGCCGCCGTCTTCGGCTACCGGCTGGCCAAGCACATGACAGCCCGCGGGCACGAGGTCCACATCGCTGCCGCGCGCCCCGGACCGGGCCCGGACACCGTGGAGCACCGCCATGAGGCGACGATCCACCGGTTCCGCTCCTTCAAAGCTCCCACCCACGAGTACTACCGGCTGTGCCTGCCCTGGATGGTGGAGCCGGCGATGCGCCGGCTGGTGCGCCGCCTGGAACCGGATGTGGTGCATGTGCAGTGCCACTACATGATCGGCAAAGCTGCGATTCTCGCCGCCGAGCGCCAGCGGGTGCGCCTGGTGGCCACCAACCACTTCATGCCGGAGAACCTGGACCCGTTCCTGCCGTTCCCGCAGTGGTTCAAGGACATCGTCTCGCGGAACTCCTGGCGGGACATGGGCCGGCTGATGAGCAAGGCCGCGGTGGTGACCACTCCCACCCCGCTGGCCGCTGAGACCATGAAGGAGCGGGCTGGTTTCGACCACGTGCTGCCGCTGTCCAACGGGATCGACGTCGACTACTACTCCCCGCGCCCGGGGGAGGAGGTGCCCCACAGGCGCCGCCCCACTGTGCTGTTCGTGGGCCGGCTGGCGGTGGAGAAGAACGTGGACGTGCTCATCGAGGCGGTGGCCAAAACGGATCCGGAGCTGGGCATCTGTGCAGAGATACTCGGCGACGGCGAGCAGCGCGATCGGCTGCGCGAGCAGATTGTGCAGTTGGGGCTGCAGGAGCGGATCACCATGCGCGGCCATGTCGACGACGACGAGCTGCGCGAGGCATACATCGCCGCCGACGTATTCTGCCAGCCCGGCACCGCCGAACTGCAGTCGCTGGTCTCACTGGAGGCGATGAGCGCCGGTAAGCCGGTGGTGCTGGCCGACGCGCTGGCGCTGCCACACCTGGTGGATGTCGGAAAAAACGGCTACCTCTTTGAGCCGAACAACCCTGAGGACCTGGCCCAGAAGCTGAACATGGTCTTCTCCGCCACCGCCGCCGAGCGGGAGGCGATGGGTGAGGCCAGCCGGGAGAAGGCGAACCAGCACGCCATCGGCAGAACCATGGCGGCCTACGAGCGGCTCTACTACGGAGCCGACGAATAACCCGCCCGTCCGGGCGGGACGATAGCCGGCCGGACCCCTGCGGGAGGGGACGACTGTCCCACCCGTTCCGTTCAGTACGCTTCCTGCACCCCGTGCTGAGCCTGCTCGGGAGTAAACCCTTCGAAGATGAGCTGATCGATCAGACCCTGTTGGGAGAAGGACGTGTAATCCAGGTATGACTCAGCTGATTTCACGGCTTGTTCGTTCCAGTCGACCTCGATTGTGTCCACGGCGAAGGTGGCGTCTTCTGTGCTGAAGCCCTCAAACTCGAGCTGTTCGATCAGTCCTGGACGGGAGAACGCTGTGTAGTCCAGGTACGACTCTGCTGACCGGACAGCCTGCTGGCTCCAATCCGTGTCGAGCGCGTCCACCGCGTAGGTTGCGTCCTGAGTGCTGAAGCCTTCGAATTCCAGCTGCTCAATCAGGCAGGAGCGAGAAAATCCGCTGAACTGGAGGTAGGACTCCGCAGAACGACGCGCGTGACGCTGCGCTGAGCTCTCCTCACCAGTCGTGTCTTCAGTGACCTCCTCCGACTCATCGGCGGCTTCCTCGTCGCTCTGTCGCTGCTGCTCGGCCTCACGCTCTTCCTCACGGGTTTGCTGTTCGGCTTCGTCTTCGGCTGTGAGCTCCTCTTCGCTCTGCTGCTCTTCGGCCTCGCGTTCGGCCTCGGCTTCGCGCTCCTCCTCTGCCCGGCGTTCTGCTTCGGCGTCCTCTTCCTCCTGCTGCGCGGCAGCCTCGCGCTCAGCAGTGCGCTGCTCGGCCCCGTCTGGATCTGTAGCCACCAGAACAATGCCGATAACGATGAAGAGTCCGAAGAGTGCAATAAGCGCTCCGTAGCCGATGGTTCCTACGCGGGCGATCAGGGGTCATCGTTTGAACCGCTCCCAGGCAGTGGGCTTGGAGGCCGGCGAAGGCTGGGGAGGCGGCGAATATGGGTGCTCGACCATGGTGTCCCCTCATATATTGTTATGGGGCGAGTGATTTCCTCATTCTAGGGGTGTCTTCTTAGAAAACAAGAGGTCATTGAGTGCGCACAAGACGCCTCTGGGATGGGAAACGTTTCCGCACACAGGAATGAATCTGGTCCGGGGTGTGGGACTTGAACCCACGACCAAAGGATTATGAGTCCTCTGCTCTGACCAACTGAGCTAACCCCGGTGAGCGCCGTTCGGCACGCTGGTCCATCCTATCGGAGCCCCAGGAACACCTCCGCCGCCGCGTCCCAGGACGGCAGTAAGTCTCGGCGGTCCAGCGCCCGCTGCTGCAGCCGGCACAGCGACCGCGGCGAGCTGAGCAGATCACGCAGCGCAGCAGTCCACTGGGCCGGATCCCGCGGGTCGCAGGCCGCACCGGCGTCTCCGGCTGCCTCCACCGCCCCGGTGCCGGAAGCCACCACCGCCGGAACCCCGTGGGCGCAGGCCTCAGCGACCACCATGCCGTAGGTCTCCACCAGGGACGGCAGAACCAGCACATCAGTCTCGCCCCAGATTCGGCTCACCTGCTGCGGGGTGAGCTCCCCGCGATGCTCCACTCGCCCCGGGAGCCGCCGTCGCAGTTCGGCCAGAGTGTGAGCGCCGAATGGGGTTTCAGCGCCCGGTCCGGCCAAGATCAGCCGCCACGCAGAGTCCAGCAGCGGCTCCAGGGCCGCCCCCAGCAGAGCCTGATTCTTCAGCGGATTCAGCGCCGCAACGCAGGCGAAGGTGACCCCCGTGTCCGGCGAAGCCCGGCGGCGGGCACCGGCACTGGCCGTGCTCGCCCCTCGCCCGGCCTCCAGCCCTGCAGCCTCCGGGGCAGGCTCCACCCCCGGCGGAGCCACATGCACCTGCAGCCCCGGGCTGTGCCGGCGCAGCTGCTCCGCTCCCCAGGAGCTGACCGTGACCACATGTTTGGCCGCCTGTGCGGCCTGGGTCTCCCGCTGGGCGGCGGCCGCATTCTCCGGCAGCCCCTGGGCCAGCGCAGCGGGGAGATGGACCAGCAGCACGTCGGCGGCCGGATCCTCCCCGGCGAACAGCTGCGGGTGGGCCGAGCCGATCAGGCCGTCGAGCACCACCAGCTCAGCACCCAGCCGCCGGCGTTCTGCCCGCACCGTCTGCTCCCCAGAACCAGAGTCGAACGCCTCCACCGGCAAGCTCAGTGCCGCGGCCTCGACTCCCCGCCGCTGCAGCGCCGAGCGGACCTGCTGGTTATAGCGCAGGCCCCCGCTGACCGCGCCGAGCTCCGGCTCTACCCACAGAATTCCGCTCACACTGCCCCTTCAGGCCTCAGCGACGCCGGCCGGGCGAGCAGACGGACTCACTGCAGATCCAGCCGCACGCTCGCCCGCGCCCGCGGGTTCTCCTCCGCGGCGACCTCAATCGCGTTCAGACCGTGGTCGCAGGGCAGAGCCTCGCCCAGCCGCAGCGCAATGTGCTGGCAGATCACCTCAGTGGTGGAGATCTTCTCCACGAAGTCCGGATGCTCATCCAGATTCTGGTACTGCAGCGGCTCCAGCGCGGCACCCAGCAGCTGGTGGGCCAGCCCGATGTCCATCACCACACCGTGCTCATCCAGTCCGCTGCGCTCAAATGTTGCGGTCACGGCCAAGGTGGCACCGTGCAGCTTCTGAGCCGGGCCGAAGAATTCGCCGGGCAGGGAGTGGGCGATCATCACGTGGTCATCCACGCTGAGCCGGAACACAGGGGTCTTCTCGATCATGAGTCCTCTCCTTGGTAGGTCACCACATGCAGCAGCTGCTGGCGGGTCCATTCGGCGCCGCTGGCCAGATCGTTCATCACCTCAGGCAGTCTCTCCAGCGGAGAGGAGCCGGTCACCAGCAGGTCGAAGCGCTCATCGAGCAGCCCCAGAGCCGTCCCCAGCCGTTGGGCCCTGGTGCGGCGCAGCCGCTTTGGGGCCGCGACCTCGCCGACCTGAGCGGCGACCACCCGCAGCCGGCGGGCATGAAAATCTTCGCCCAGCGGTACGCGCGGCGCCCGGGAGCCGAACCAGGACATCTCCACCAGCTGGCCGTCGTCGCCGGTGATCCGCAGCGCCGTGGCCAGACCAGCCTCACTGGAGGAGGTGTGGAAGACGACGTCGTGATCACCCTCAGTCTGCTCCGGGGGCACCGCATCCAGCCCGAGCTGCTCAGCAGCCTGCCGGCGCGAGGGGTCGACGTCGACCAGCTGAATCCTGGCGGGGGAGACCCGTGAGACCAGCAGGCCGGTGACCAGCCCGATGAGTCCCGCGCCCACCACCGCCACCCGGTCCCCGAGGGTGACCTGAGCCTCCCACACGGCGTTGAGACCAACCTCCGCGACGCCGGCCAGCAGCGCCCGCTCGGTGGGGATCTCCTCGGCCAGCAGGTGGCAGGCCTCGGCCGGCACCACCACATGCGACCGGTGCCCCGTCAGAGTGAACACTCGCCGGTCCTGAAGCTCCGGCGGACCCTCCCGCACTGTGCCGACGTTCAGATAGCCGTGGGAGACCGGGAAGGGAAGCTGGCCCAGCTGGTGCGGAGCACGCATCAGCTCAGCCACCTCGCTGGGGACCTCGCCGCGGTGGACCAGGGACTCGGTGCCCGGAGAGATTCCTGAGGCCAGCGTCTCAATGAGCACCTCGTCCGGCCCTGGGCGCGGGACCGGCACCTGCCGAAGACGCCCGGTGAAGGCGGCCTCGGTCCAGTACTCGCGGGCTGTGCCGGTCGGCGCGGTGGTCGTCATCCCCTCCATCGTCGCACCTCGGGCAGGCGGATCGCTGCAATGGTGCCACACTTGGTGCCATGAGGCTGTTCATCGACTGCCGGTATGTGCGCACCCGCGTCCACGACGGGATATCCCGCTACACCGCATCTCTGGTGGCTGCTGCGGCGCCGCTGGCCGAGGTCACCATGCTCATCTCCGACGAGGCACAGCTGAGAATGCTGCCCGACCTTCCGTGGCTGAAGCTGACCTCACCCACCGGTCCGGCCGAACCGTTCGTGGCCCGGCAGATCAATCCCCACCGGCCCGACGTCGTCTTCTCACCGATGCAGACCATGGGCAGCCTGGGGCGGAACTACCCGCTGATTCTCACTCTGCACGACCTCATCTACTATCAGCACCCCACTCCGCCGCGGGACCTTCCGGCGCCGGTCCGGCTGGGATGGAGGCTCTATCACCTCAGCTATCTGCCGCAGCGGCTCACCCTGGACCGGGCTGACGCGGTGGCCACGGTCTCGCAGACCACCGCTGAACTGATTGCGGCCCACCGGCTCACCCGCCGGCCGGTGCATCTGGTGCCCAACGCGCCCCAGGAGGTTGCCGAACCCCGGCCGGCGGACCGGCAGCCGGCCAAGGAGCTGGTGTATATGGGCTCGTTCATGGAGTACAAGAACGTCGAAGCCGTCATCGCCGGACTCAATAGGCTGCCCGAGTACCGGCTGCACCTGTGCTCCCCGGTGGCTCCGGCCAGGCGGGCGCAGCTGAGCGCGCTCGCGGACCGGCCGGGGCAGCTGATCTGGCACAGCGGTGTCAGTGAGGAGGTCTATCAGCAGCTGCTGCGGCGGGCGACGGCGCTGGTGACGCTCTCCCGGGCCGAGGGCTACGGCCTGCCGGTGATCGAGGCGATGAGCCACGGCACCCCGGCGGTGGTCTCCGATCTGCCGATCTTCCGAGAAGTCGCCGGCTCAGCTGTGACTGACCGCGGTGTGCAGGTGGTGCCGCAGGATGATGCAGGGGCCGATGAAGCTCAGGCCTTTGCCGCGGCCGTGCGCGCCCTGGAGAGTCCCGCCGTGTTCGAGCGCGCCTCGGCTGCTGCGCGAGCCCGGAGCCAGGACTACCGGTGGGACGATTCGGCACACCGCCTGGTGGAGCTGGCCGAATCCCTCTGCCGGCAGGACTGAGCGTGGCAGTCTTGACCCTGACACAGTGTCATATGGTGAGGTGAAACAGTGCTGTCTATCGGAGCCTTCGCGCAGGTCGGCCAGGTCACCCACCGCATGCTGCGGTACTGGGACCAGGTCGGCCTTCTGGTGCCTGCACACACCGACCCGTTCAGCGGCTACCGGTCCTACGATCCGCAGCAGCTTCAGCGGCTGCACCGGATTGTGGCTCTGCGGCAGCTGGGCTTCGGCATCGAGGACGTCGCCTCCCTGCTGGAGGAGGGCGTGGACTCGGAATTCCTGACCACTGTGCTGCAGCGCCGTCGCGCCGAGGTGGAAGAGGAGTACCGGACCGCGGCCGCGCGGCTCGCCGATGTTCAGCGGAGGCTTCACCTCATTGAAAGGCGGAGAACTATGCCCTCGCTTGAAATTGTCCACAAGCCCCTTCCTGCGCTTCGGCTGGCTGCCCGGAGAGTGACGGTCCGTGAGCAGCCGGAGCTCGGCGGAGTGGTCGGCCCCACCTTCGACAGCGTCGCCGAGATCATCGGCGGAGAACGCGGAGCCCTGGAGACCCCGGTGGCGGCCTATTCGATGCTTGACGACGGGCTGGAGGCCACCATCGGCTACGCCTACAGCGGGGAGCCCCAGGAAGGCTTCGAGGTGATCAGCCTTCCCGCCGAGGAGCAGGCCTTCGCGGCAGTGCATCTGGGAGAGATCAACGGAATCAGCCGCAGCTGGCAGGCTCTGCATGAGGAGATCCTGGCGCGCGGATTCGAACCATCAGGTCCCTGCCGGGAGCTGTACCTGCGCGCTGACGAGTCCGGCCGCACCGACGAGTTTGTAGTGGAGCTCCAGCAGCCGGTGCGCCCCAGCTGACAATCGGTGCCCGGCCACGGGATAGGCTCCAAGGTGTGGGATCCGCAGAGGTGAGACGGTCAGGGCTGCTGCCGGTGGGCGGGGGCCACACCGTCTACTGGGAGGAGTCCGGCACCGAGGCCGGAGTGCCGGCGCTGTACCTGCACGGCGGGCCCGGCGGCACCCTGGGAACGGGCAGCTACCGGCGGAAGTTCGACCTGGACACAGTGCGATTAGGGCGTGTCTGAGAAATATGTGAGGGACCAGCTGGAAGCCTGGAGGCATGTCACGTTTCCAGGTGCTCTCTGATGCTCAGTGGGAGCTGATTGCTGATCAGCTGCCTAAGCCCACAGGCAGGAAGGGGCGACCCTTCGC
>NZ_JAJUJJ010000028.1 GCF_029265375.1 Nesterenkonia sp. | reverse complement strand
TCGTCGAACGCGGGTTCAGCCATCTGAAGCAATGGCGCGGTATCGCCACCCGCTACGACAAGCTGGCCACCACATTCCGCGCCGCAGTCCTACTCCACGGCGTCATTGCTTGGACCAAGCATTTATCAGACGCGCCCTAGTCGGGTTGGACCAGCGCGGCTGCGGACGCTCGGTCCCCTCTGCGGCAGCGCCGGACTGCGACCTGAGCCAGAACACCACGGAGCACCTGATCGCCGACCTGGAGGCGCTGCGGGAGCATTTGGGCATTCAGGCCTGGTTGGTCAGCGGCGTGTCCTGGGGCAGCACCCTGGCGCTGGCCTACGCCCGGCGTTCACGTCTCCCTGGCCACCGGCGGGGTGCGCCGTGACCCGCGGTGGGAGGACGCCGAATACCGGCTTGCGTTCTGCACCCTGGTGACCCACTACTGGAGCAATCACGGGTTCCTGGACCCGCCCATCCTGGAGAGCACCGAGCCTCTGCATGGAATCCCGGGGACTCTGATCCACGGGCGGCACGATGTCAGCGGCCCAGTCTCCACCGCGTGGCAGCTGCACCGAGCGTGGCCGCAGAGCGAACTGATCGTCGTCGAAGACGAAGGTCACGGAGGTGCCGAGATGGTGGAGCACTGGCAGGCGGCTAATCAGCGGCACGTCCAGCGCATCATGACTAAGACCGGTGAGGGCGGTCCGCGGTGACGTCGTCGCTCTTCACCTCAGTCACCGGGAGCTTCTACCGCGCCATAGATCCCCAGCACCGGGCCTCGGCGCTGCAGGGCTCGCGCAGTGCGGGGCGGTACTCCCGGCCGGATCAGCCGACCCTGTACCTCAGCTCCTCGCCGCAGGGAGTCCAGGCGGCCATGATTGCCCACCGGCACAACCGGGCCGCGGAGCTGGATGTGATCGAGCTGGGGGTGGAGGCCGGGGGAATCTTCGACCTACGGGATGCTGGTGCCCGCACCCGGGCCGGAATCAGCCTCGATGACGCGGTCGCGCCGTGGCAGGACCTGGTGGCTTCGGGCAGCGAACCACCCTCCTGGGGAGTACGACGTCGGCTGGAGGAGTTGGGTGCCCACGGGCTGATCGATCCCTCCCGCAAGGCACCCGGCCTGTGGCACCTGGTGCTCTTCCGCTGGAACCAGCCCGGCGCCCCGCAGGTGCAGTGGCCTAACGCCAGCGGCTAAGGGTCATCAGACTCGGTGGCGGTACTTCTGGCGAACCGCCTGTGGGGAGACGTCGAGGGCCAGGGCGATCTCCAGCCAAGTGATTCCGCGGCGACGGGCATCGATGATGGCCTCGTCAAGCATTTGCTGGGAGACTTTGCGCATTTTGGCTGCGGCCCGGATATCTGCCGTGGCCTCGGGGCCGCGTCGAGTCGCAGGATCCGGTTCGATGCCCTCTTCGAACCGTCGAACAGCCTCTTCTTCGCTCATGCGTGTTTCGGTTGCCACTGTGATCACCTGTCTCGTGGGGGCCAGTATTTCTTTCGCGCTCGCATGGCGTGGACGACTCTGTCCTGGAACTCATCTTCAATGACGCCGACTTCCAAAAGCGTCCCATCGTGAGCGGGTCCGATGAAGATCACGAGCTCGTGGGCGCCTTGATCCTCAAACAGGTCGACATGATTGCGCAACGCATGGAGAATATCGTCAGCGGCAAAGCCATGTTTCCTCGCCGATTGCCTGATTCGTGGTCTCGCGCCGCTTCCCATGGTAGTTTCGATGTTCTCTGAAGACAACATTTCTTGTCTCAGACCTTGAGGGTTTACTCGGCCAGCGGCAGCAGGACGGAGGGTTCGAGCTCGCCGGTCAGCAACAGCGGGTTGATGTAATCGCCCTCCAAGCGCACGCCCCAGTGCAGACAGGGCTGGGCGGCCCCGTGCTCCCCAGCGCAGTGGTGAGAGCCGTCGTCGTAGGTTCCCAGCGTCCCGACCACCTCGCCCTGACTCACCGCATCGCCGGTCTCCAGCTCCGTCTCCGCCGGTTCGAAGGAGCTCACATACCCGCTCCCATGGTTGATGCTGAGAACCCCACGGTCCACGACGACGCCGGAGAAGCTGACCACCCCGCCGGCGGGTGCGCGTATCTGCGCGCCGGGGGAGGCGGCCAAGTCCACTCCGCGGTGGCCAGCAGCCCATGGGGCAGGAGGAGCCTCGAAGTGCTCCACCACCTCTCCGGGGACCGGCCGCACCCAGTCGGCGGCCGAGGAGCCGGACACCGGGGAAGCCATAACAGTGGAGCTGGACGCCGGACTCTCCGCCGCCATCACCGGAGTGGCCGGCGGCATGCCGAGCAGCCCCAGCAGCAGGACTACCAGCAGCAGAACCTCGCGGGGCCGCGGCCACCACAGCAGCGGCCGCCCCGGACGCGGGAACGGAGCCGGTGTGGACGCCTCTGCCATACTCATAGGCCCAGACTGACCCCACCGCCGACCGGCACCCGCTGCCGCCATCTCCGCTGAGCATCGACCGGCGTGTCAGCGCGCACCCCACCCCACTGGGGAAAACCCTGATCTGGTGACCGGTGTCCCACACTGCCGAGTCCCTGAGCCGCGGCGATTGGGGATAGGCGGCAAGACAGGCTAGACTAGGCCGAAGCAGGTGAACTGCGCCCTTTGGCGTGCTCACCTGACTACGCGCTGCGAATCTCTGCACAGCAGGACGTTCCCATCGGTGCCATCACGCAAAACTCCTTGTCACACAGGGGCCCAGCGTGTGTGTACGGGAGCGGGGCGCCCGCCGCTTCGCAGCTAGGAGCCCGGGAGAACCGGGTGAGAAGGGCACCGCCGAGCCGCCGGCCGATCAGGACGGCGAACCGGAACGGATCCCACACAGCAACCGAGAACAACAACGCTCGAGCTGCACGGCAGCGCCGTGTTCCAAGCCGAGCACCGAAAGGAATACCATGCCTGTCGTCACCATGCGCCAGCTGCTCGACTCCGGTGTGCACTTCGGCCACCAGACCCGCCGCTGGAACCCGAAGATGAAGCGCTACATCTTCACCGAGCGCAACGGCATCTACATCGTGGACCTGCAGCAGTCGCTGAGCTACATCGACCGGGCCTACGACTTCATCAAGCAGACCGTCGCCCACGGCGGCACCATTCTGTTCGTCGGCACCAAGAAGCAGGCCCAGGAGGCCATCGCCGAGCAGGCCACCCGCGTGGGCCAGCCCTACGTGAACCACCGCTGGCTCGGCGGTATGCTCACCAACTTCCAGACCGTCTCCAAGCGCGTGCAGCGGATGAAGGAGCTGGAAGAGATTGACTTCGACGACGTCGCCGGCTCCCAGTACACCAAGAAGGAGCTGCTGCTGCTCAGGCGCGAGCTGGAGAAGCTGCAGGCCAACCTGGGCGGCATCCGGAACCTGAACCGCACCCCCTCGGCGGTGTGGGTCGTGGACACCAACAAGGAGCACCTGGCCGTGGACGAGGCCCGCAAGCTGGGCATCCCGGTCATCGCCATCCTGGACACCAACTGCGACCCCGACGAGGTCGACTACCCGATCCCGGGCAACGACGACGCCATCCGCTCGGTTGATCTGCTCACCCGCGTGGTGGCCGACGCCGTCGCCGACGGCCTGATCGCCCGCGAGGAGAAGCGCGGCGGAGGCTCCGGCGCCACCGCCGAGCCGATGGCCGAGTGGGAGCGTGAGCTGCTGGAGCAGCACGCCACCGAGCAGGCCGCTGAGCAGCCCGAGCAGGCCAGCCCCAGCACCGACGGCGACGCCGCCGCTGAGGACGCCACCGGCGAGGCCGAGGCCCCGGTCAACGCCGATGCCGCCGAGGCCGCCGAGAAGACCGAAGGCTGAACACTCACCTCCGAGAGATCTCTTACCTGAGAGGACACGCGAAACCAATGGCGAACTACACCGCTGCCGACATCAAGGCACTGCGCGAGCGCACCGGCGCCGGCATGATGGACGTCAAGAAGGCCCTGGACGAGGCCGACGGCGATATGGACAAGGCCATCGAGGCCATCCGCATCAAGGGCCTGAAGGGCGCGGCCAAGCGCGAGGGCCGCTCCGCAGCCGAGGGCATCGTCCTGGCCAAGGTCGTCGACGGCACCACCGGGTACCTGCTGGAGGTCAACGCTGAGACCGACTTCGTGGCCAAGTCCGAGAAGTTCGTCGGCCTGGCGGAGAAGGTCCTGGAGACCGCCGTCGCCCAGCAGCTGGACTCTGTGGAGGCCCTGTTGGAGGCCGAGGTGGACGGCCGCAAGGTCAGCGACTACGTGACCGAAGAGGGCGGCGCCGTCCTCGGCGAGAAGATCGTGGTCCGCCGGCTGGCGAAGGTCACCGGCTCCTACGTCGACGCCTACCTGCACAAGACCTCCAAGGATCTTCCCGCCCAGGTGGGCGTGCTGGTGGCCGTGGACAGCGACAGCGACGACGCCAAGACCGCAGCCCACGATGTGGCCGTGCACGCCGCCGCCTTCGCGCCGGCCTACCTCACCCGTGACGAGGTGCCGGAGGAGACTGTGGCCAACGAGCGCCGCATCGCCGAGGAGACCGCCCGCGCGGAGAACAAGCCGGAGCAGGCTCTGCCGAAGATCATCGAGGGCCGCACCAACGCCTTCTTCAAGGAGCACGTGCTCGTCGACCAGCCCTTCGCCAAGGAGCCGAAGATCTCGGTGGCCAAGGTGCTGGAGGAGGCCGGCACCAACGCAGTGGGCTTCGCGCGCTTCCGCGTCGGCAGCTGATCACCTCCGCCCGCACAGGGTAGGATGACCGGCAACGCCTGAACCGCGACAAAGGGGGTGACCATCCGTTCGAGATGGTCACCCCCTTTTCGTGCGCCCGATCCCGAAAGGTGCGTGCCCACGCACCCCAGACCCGCCCGATGACGGCCCGCCGGCAGCGCTCCCCACGGGCCGGACGGACGAAGAAAGGAACCTGATGGACAACACTGCGCCCTCTCGCCGCCGCGTCCTGCTCAAACTCTCCGGAGAGGTCTTCGGCGGAGGAGCGGTCGGCGTCGACCCCGCCACCGTGCGCGGCATCGCCGAGCAGATCGCCGCCGTCGGCTCCGAGGTGGAAGTCTGCGTGGTGGTCGGCGGCGGCAACTTCTTCCGCGGGGCAGAACTCTCCAAGGCCGGTATGGACCGGGCCCGGGCCGACTACATCGGCATGCTCGGCACAGTGATGAACGCCCTGGCCCTGCAGGACTTTCTGGAGCAGTCCGGCCAGCCCACCCGCGTGCAGACCGCCATCGGTATGGCCCAAGTCGCCGAGCCCTACATCCCGCTGCGCGCCATCCGGCACATGGAGAAGGGCCGTGTGGTGGTCTTCGGCGCCGGCGCCGGTATGCCCTACTTCTCCACCGACACCGTCTGCGCCCAGCGCGCCCTGGAGGTCGGCGCCGATATGGTGCTGATGGCCAAATCCGGGGTCGACGGCGTCTACAGCGCAGACCCGCGCAGCAACCCCGACGCCCAGCGGCTCGAGCAGCTGACCTACACCCAGGCGCTGATGCAGGACATCCGCGTGATGGACCAGACCGCGATGACCATGTGCAATGACAACGGGCTGAGCATGCGCGTGTTCGGCATGGAGGGCGACGGCAATGTGACCCGGGCGCTGCTGGGGGAGCCGCTGGGCACCCTGGTGACTCCCTGAGACAGCCTTCGAAACACCGGCGGGCCGGCCCGCCACCGTGCCCCCAGGCCCCCGGTAGACTGTGATCCACGACCCAAGACGTCCAAGGAGATGCCCGTGACTGACGAGACCCTGCTCGAAGCTGAGGAGCAGATGCAGCGAGCCGTGGAGGCCACCAGCGAGGACTTCGCCACCGTTCGCACCGGACGCGCCAACCCCGCTCTGTACTCCAAGGTGTTGGTGGACTACTACGGTGCCCCCACTCCGCTGCAGCAGCTGGCCTCCTTCGCCACCCCGGACGCGCGCACTATCCTGATCACCCCCTACGACGCCGGGGCGATGCGCGAGATTGAGAAGGCGCTGTCCGACTCGGAGATCGGCGCCAACCCCTCCAATGACGGCAAGCAGATCCGCATCACCATGCCGGAGCTGACCGAGGAGCGCCGCAAGGAGTACGTGAAGCTGATCAAGGGCAAAGGCGAGGACCACAAGGTCTCGGTCCGCAACGCCCGCCGCAAGGCCAAGGAAGCCATCGAGAAGGCCGTCAAGGACGGCGAGGTCGGAGAGGACGACGGCGACCGCGCCACCAAGGAGCTGGAGTCCCTGACCAAGAAGTACGTAGAGCGCATCGACGAGATGACCAAGCGCAAGGAAGCCGAGCTGCTGGAGGTCTGAGGCGGATGCGCACCGGAGAGGGCGAGCAGCCGCAGAACGGTGCGCCTGCTGACCCCCAGGCCGCAGATCCTGGCATGAACAGGCCCCCTGCCGCAGACTCCCGGCCGGCACCGCCCGCGGGTCCGATCACCGGCCCCGCAGAGGGGACAGGGCCCGCCGAAGGGCCCGCCAAGCGGCACATCAGCCCCGGCCGCAACCTTCCGGCAGCCATCACCACCGGAGTGGTGCTGCTGGTTCCCGCGCTCTTGGGGATCTTCCTGGTCCCGCCGCTGCTGATCGCGGTGTGGATCGTGGTGCTGTGCATGGGGGTCTGGGAGGTCGCCCGGGCCCTGGAGGCCCAGGAGTTCGACGGCGGCCGGCGGCTGCGCATCCCCAAAGCCCCGCTGTATCTGGGGGCGGCGGCCATGCCGGTGGCAGCCTACTGGGGCGGAGTCGAAGCGTTGACCCTGGCGCTGATGGTCACCTGCCTGGCCGTGGTGGTCGGAGCGGCGATCACCCGGGTCGCCGACCCCGGGCGCAGCATCCTGGCCTCGGTGTTCGTGGCCTGCTGGGTGCCTTTCCTGATCTCCTTCGCCCTGCTGCTGCTTCAGTCCCCGCAGGGGGAGTGGCGGCTCGTCGTCGTCGTGCTGCTGGTGGTCGCCAATGACACCTTCGGCTATATCTCCGGGGTGCTGTTCGGCAAACACCCGATGGCCCCCAAGGTCAGCCCCAAGAAGTCCTGGGAAGGGTTCGCCGGCTCCATGACCGGCGCGGCGGCAGTGGGCATGCTGGCCTCCTGGCTGATCTTCCAGGAGCCGATCTACATCGGAGCGCTGCTGGCCGCCGCCGTGGTGGTCGCCTCCACCGCCGGGGACTTCAGCGAATCGATGGTCAAGCGGGAACTGGGGCTGAAGGACATGTCCCATGTGCTGCCAGGGCACGGGGGAGTGATGGACCGGCTGGACTCGCTGGTCTTCGCGATGCCCACCGCCTACTTCCTGATCGTGGCGCTTACCGCTGAATCCGCCGGACTTCCCTTAGGCTTATGAGCATGGCAACTACTTCCGCCCCGCTGTTCACCCTGCTCAGTGACCAGGAACAGGGCTACCACCGAGGTGAGGTCGACCAGTTCATGGCCCGCGCCCGCCAGGCCTACGACTCCGGCCGCGGCATGCCGCTGGCAGAGATCCGTGAGGCCAGCTTCTCCATGGGCCCCGGCGGCTACAACCCCGCAGAGGTCGACGCCGCCCTGGACCGCCTGGAGGACGCATTCGCCGGCGCGGAGCGTGACCGCTACATCGCTCAGTACGGAGAGGACGCCTGGTACGAGCAGCTGCACCAGCGCTCCCAGCCGCTGCGCCGCCGTATGGAGCGTCCCGATGGGCAGCGGTTCCGCGAACCGGCCGCCGCCGGCGTACTGGGCTACCGCAAGGACGAGGTGGACCACCTCTGCCGCCAGCTGGAGCAGTACCTCGACGGCGAGAACCCGATGAGCGTGGACGAGATCCGCACCATCACATTCGCCTCGGCCACCGGATCCAACGGCTACGACGAAGCCCAGGTGGACGCCTTCCTGGACAAGATGACCGAAATCATGGCCTCCGTAGGCTGAGCCCGGAACGGACAGCCACCAGTCGGGCAGCTGCCCGGCGGTCGGCCCGCCGCCGCACAGCGCGGGCTCAGTCGCGCAGCGGAGACCCGGTCACGTCGAATTGGAATCCGCTCATCTCCCCGGAGAGCATCGGCGTGGCCTCCGCGATCGCCTCCTGCACACTGGGCAGCTGCAGCGAGGACCGGTGCGCCTCCGCGCTGGTCCACAGCTCGGTGACGAAGACCGTATCGGGCTGGGTGGGGGAGGTGCCGACCTCATAGAGCAGGCACCCGGCCTCTGTCAGGGCGAGGTTGCTGCGGGTCAGAATGGCGACGACCTCATCGGCGCGGCCGGGCTGGACACCCAGGGTGCCCACATTCGCGAAAGTCATGGGGCCAAAATAGCGGCTGGGGCCACCCGGCGGAAGACTCACCGGCCGCCGCTGCGAGGACGCCGTCTCCGGGGCGGAGCGGTGCGCCTCAGGCGTCTTCGCCGGGGTAGCGCAGCCCGATCTGCCGGCGGATCTCGTCCAGAGTTCCCATGATCGCCACCGAGTCATCCAGGGTGATCAGCTCGCCGTCGAACCGCCCGGCGGCCACGTACTCCTCGGCCGCGATCGCCTGCAGCTGCATCCCCCGGCCCGGCACATCGGAGACGTACTGCTCCACCACCTCCCCAGTGGGGTCGTAGTGGGTGAAGCCGGCAGAGGTGTACCAGATCCGGTCGATGTCGATCCGGCCGGCTGAGCCGAGGATGTGGGCGGTATTGGGCCCCGCGCCGCGGGAGGAGGTCAGCAGCGTGGACACCGCCCCGGAGGCATGGGTCATCACCGCACCCACCTCCGTGTCGGCGCCGGTGGAGCCCAGCCGTCCGGCGGCCTGCACTGAGGTGGGGGCGCCGAGTATGTCCCAGGCGAAGGAGACCGGGTAGACGCCCAGATCCAGCAGCGCCCCGCCGCCCAGGGACAGCGCGTTGATCCGGTGCTCGGGGTCCTCGCCGAAGAGCTGGGTATGGTCGGCGAAGAGTGCCCTGACCTCCCCGATGCCGCCGGAGGCGATGATCTCCCGAATGCGCACCATATGCGGCAGGTACCGGGTCCACATCGCCTCGCTGACCAGCAGGCCGCGGCTGCGGGCGGCCTCGCGCAGCTGCTCGGCCTCACGCCGATTGATCGTGAACGGCTTCTCCACCAGCGCATGCTTGCCGTGCTCGAGCACCAGCATGGTGTTCTCAAAATGCATTGGGTGCGGGGTGGCCACATAGACGATGTCGACCTCATCGTCAGTAGCCAGCTCCTGGTAGGAACCGTAGGCACGCGGGATGCCGAACTCTGCGGCGAAGGCCTCCGCGCTCTGGGCCGAACGGGAGCCGACTGCGGCCACATCCAGGCCGGCCAGGCGCGCGTCTTTGGTGAAGAGTCGGGCAATGCCGCCGGTGGCGAGGATGCCCCAGCGCAGTGGTGTTCGCTCAGTCATACTCCACAAGCTATCAGGGGTGATTCCGCTCACAGCGCGGAACGGGTTGGATCATTCCTCCTTGGAGATGACCAGAGAGTTGACGTCGCGCTGGCGCACCGGCGGCGGGTGCGGGTGCATATCGCGGCCTTCCCGCTGGCCGAACGCGATGCGGAGGAGTGAGCCGGCCGGAGCTCAGTCCAGCTGCAGGATCTTCTCGGTGACCACCTCGGCCCGGGCGTTGGAGAACACCTGCTCTTCCCCGACCTCCCGGAAGCCGCGCGATTCAAGAATCTTCAGCGAGCCGCCGTTGTCCACCACTACACGGGCCTGCAGCGGCCGCTGGGTGAACTCGGAGAGGAACTGGTCCATCGCCGTGGTGGTGATGCCCTGGCCCCAGAATTGCTTATCAGTCCAGAACATCACCTCATGCATATCGCCGTCCCGGAAGACGGCGATGGAGCCGGCCGCCTGACCGTCGACGTCGATAGTGCGCACCAGGGAGTTCTCGTCATTGAGCAGCTCGCCCCAGTGGTGGTCGAAGATGGTGCGGTCCTTCGGATTGGTCGGCGCGAAGCCCGCCATATGGGCGGCGTCGGCGTCCTGCTGGAAAGCGAAGAACTGGTCCAGGTCCGCCTCCTGAACGTCGCGCAGAGTGATCTCCATGGATGGCTCCTTAGTCCTCGGCGTCCGGCCGAAACGGCGTGTCTGGGGTGCATCCAGCCTACCTGCTCGCAGACGCGCGGAGTTTGGCCGCAGGGGCTGAGCGGCAATAATGGGGCTCATGCCCGCTCTGCCTGCTGCCGCCTGTCCGGCCGCTGACATCACCTCGGAAGCTGATCCGCCCGAGGTGCCGCGCCGCGTGGCGATCCTGGGCTCCACCGGCTCCATCGGCACCCAGGCGCTGGAGGTCATCGCCGCGCATCCGGAGTCTTTCGACGTCGTCGCGCTCTGCGCCGGATCCAACGTCGCTCTGCTGACCGAGCAGGTCCGGCAGTTCACCCCGGGGCTGGTGGGAATCCGCGACGACGACGCCGCCAGGCAGCTGCGCGGCGCACTGGAGGACACAGAGCCGATCACCGGCGACGGCGGCACCGGCACCCGCGACGACGACGCCGGGCAGCTGCTCGGCCGCCGGGGACCCACAGTGCTCACCGGCCCCGAGGCCGCCCAGCAGATCGCAGCCGAGTCCGGAGCCGACGTCGTACTCAATGCCATGACCGGTTCCATCGGCCTGCAGCCCACGCTGGCGGCGCTGGCCTCCGGAGCCACTCTGGCGCTGGCGAATAAGGAGTCACTGGTGGTCGGCGGCGCCCTGGTCCGCGACGCGGTGCAGCGGCCCGGCCAGATTGTGCCGGTGGACTCCGAGCACTCCGCGCTCGCCCAGGCCCTGGCCTCCGGCCGGCACCAGCGGGGACTGTGCGCCCTGCCCGCCCCGGGAGCAGCCCAGCTCGACGGCGGCAGCGAGGTCAGCAGGCTGATCCTCACCGCCTCCGGCGGGCCGTTCCGCGGCTGGGCCGGAGAGCAGCTGGCCGCCGTCACACCGGAGCAGGCGCTGAAGCACCCTAACTTCGCCATGGGGCTGATGGTCACCACCAACTCGGCCACTATGGTGAATAAGGCCCTGGAGGTCATCGAGGCCCATCTGCTCTTCGACGTGCCGCTGACCGATATTGAGACCGTCATCCACCCTCAGCAGTACATCCACTCGCTGGTGGAGTTTGTGGACGGCTCCACCATCGCCCAGGCCGGCCCACCGCGCATGCTGGTGCCGATCGCGCTCGGACTCAGCTGGCCGCACCGGCTGGATCAGGTGGACACCCCCATCGACTGGACCCACGCCATGAGCTGGGAGTTCCAGCCGCTGGACCACTCCGCGTTCCCCGCGGTGCGTCTGGCCAAACAGGCCGCCGCCGCCTCGGCGACCCATATGGCCGTCTACAACGCCGCCAATGAGGAGGCCGTGACCGCATTCCACGCCGGCAGGCTGCCGTTCACCGGGATCCTGGCCACTGTGGAGGAGGTGCTGGCCGCCCACACCGGCACCAGCGGCGGGCAGGCGGATCTGGGCACCGTGCTTGAGGCTGAGGAATGGGCGCGGCGGGCCGCCGAGCAGCGCATCGCCGCAGCGCCGGGGGTGGTGAGGTGACTGCGGTGCTGATGGGCGGCGGGATTCTGATCATCCTGGTGGGGATCATTCTCTCCATCGCTCTGCATGAGGTGGGGCACCTGCTGCCGGCCAAGCTGTTCAATGTGCGGGTCACCCAGTACATGATCGGCTTCGGCCCCACCCTGTTCTCGCGCCGCCGCGGCGAGACCGAGTACGGGGTCAAGGCGGTGCCGCTGGGCGGCTACATCGCCATGATCGGCATGTATCCGCCGCCGGAGGAGACGCAGCAGAACGACGACGGCGCGGGCGCTTCTGACCGGCGCAACGGTGCTGCCCCCGACGGCGCTGCCCCCGACGCCGCGCAGCTCGCCGAGGACGAGCAGACCGGCCCGCCCACGGACCCCTATCTGCGCGAGATCGGCCAGCAGTACGCCGCCCCAGAGACGCCCGGGCAGCCGGAGAAGCCGCAGACCCGAGCCACAGTGGCCTCCCACTCCACCGGCATCTTCCAGCAGATGTCCGAGGACGCCCGGGAAGTCGCCGCCGAGGAGATGCAGCCCGGTGACCAGCAGCGCATGTTCTACCGGCTGGCCACCTGGAAGAAGATCATCATTATGCTCGGCGGCCCAGCGATGAACGGGCTGCTGGCCCTGGCCCTGACCGCCGGGACCATCTCCCTCCACGGCACCAATACACCCACCACCGAAGTCGCCGAGGTCTACGAATGCGTGACCAGCGTGGCCGCCGAGCAGGCTGGCGGCGATGCCGGAGACGGCGACGCCGCCGACCCCACCCGCCAGTGCACCGACGCTGACCCGCCCGGCCCGGCCTATGAAGCCGGGCTGCGTCCCGGGGACACCGTGATCGCCTTCGGCGGTCAACCGGTGCAGGAGTGGGACGAGCTGACAGAGCTGATCCGCGCCTCGGCGGGTCAGCCGCAGCAGATCACCTATGAGCGGGATGGCCAGCAGCACACCGCCACGCTGACGCCCATCGAGACCGAACGCCCGGTGGTGGATGGGTTGGGCCGTGCGGTGCGCGATGCCGGCGGGAACCTGGTGACCGAGCCGGTGGGCTTCATCGGTATGGGTGCGACGGTCGAGCTGCAGCGCCAGCCTCCGTGGGAAGCCGGGCCGCTGGTCTGGGAGCAGACCAAAGCGGTGGGCTCGGTGGTGATGACCCTGCCGGTGAGGATGTACGACGTCGCCGTCTCCACCTTCACCGGGGCCGAACGCGACCCCGACGGGCCGATGTCCGTGGTCGGTGTGGGCCGGATCGCCGGCGAGCTCTCCGCGCAGGAGGAGATTCCGATGGGATCGCGGTTCGCCTCCCTGATGTCCATGGTGGCCGCGGTCAACGTGGCGCTGATGGTGTTCAACCTCATTCCGCTGCTGCCCCTGGATGGGGGACATGTGGCGGGGGCGCTCTATGAGGCGCTGCGCCGCCGGTGGGCCAAGCTGCGGGGTAAGCCGGATCCGGGGCCCTTCGACATATCGAAGCTGCTGCCGCTGACCTATGCGGTGGCAGTGCTGCTGATCGCTATGGGCGCGATGCTGATCTTCGCCGACATCGTCAACCCCATCCGCCTGTTCGAATAGCCGCCGAGTCCCGCCTGCGCTCCGCGCTGACCCACCACCACCCGGCGGAAGAGCGGAGAGGGAACGCCGACTACACTGGAACCATGACTGCCATCAATCTCGGCATGCCCACTGTCAAGGAGCCGCCGCCGGTCCTGGCGCTCCGGCGGAAGACCCGCAACTTCCAGGTCGGCTCGGTCGGCGTCGGCAGCGACCACCCCATTTCGGTCCAGTCGATGACCACCACCAAGACCCATGACATCAACGCCACGCTGCAGCAGATCGCGGAGCTGACCGCCTCCGGCTGTGATATTGTGCGGGTCGCCTGCCCCACTGACAAGGACGCGCAGGCGCTGCCGATCATCGCCAAGAAGTCTCAGATCCCGGTGATCGCCGATATCCACTTCCAGCCCAAGTATGTTTACGCCGCCATCGAAGCCGGCTGCGGGGCGGTGCGGGTCAACCCCGGCAACATCCGCAAATTCGACGACCAGGTCGGCGAGATCGCCAAAATGGCCTCCGACCACGGCGTGAGCCTGCGCATCGGTGTCAACGCCGGCTCACTGGACAAGCGGCTGATGGACAAATACGGCAAGGCCACCCCGGAGGCCCTGGTGGAATCCGCCGTCTGGGAAGCCTCCCTGTTCGAGGAGCACGACTTCCACGACTTCAAGATCAGCGTCAAGCACCACGACCCGGTGATCATGGTGCAGGCCTATGAGATGCTCGCCGAGCGCGGCGATTGGCCCCTGCACCTGGGCGTGACCGAGGCCGGCCCCGCCTTCCAGGGCACTATCAAGTCGGCCACCGCCTTCGGCGCGCTGCTGTCCAAGGGCATCGGCGACACCATCCGTGTCAGCCTCTCAGCCCCACCGGCCGAGGAGGTCAAAGTCGGCAACCAGATCCTGGAGTCGCTGAACCTGCGGCCGCGGAAGCTGGAGATCGTCTCCTGCCCCTCCTGCGGACGCGCCCAGGTGGACGTCTACACCCTGGCCGATGAGGTCACCGCCGGACTGGAGGGCATGGAGGTCCCCCTGCGCGTGGCGGTGATGGGCTGCGTAGTCAACGGGCCCGGCGAGGCCCGCGACGCCGACCTGGGCGTGGCATCGGGCAACGGAAAGGGGCAGATCTTCGTCAAGGGTGAGGTCATCAAGACCGTGCCCGAGGACCAGATCGTCGAAACCCTCATCGCCGAGGCCAACCGACTGGCCGAAGAGATGGGGCTCGACGCCGAAGGAGAGGATGCCCCCTCCGGTGGTGCCCCTGTGGTCTCCGTCAGCTAGCCCCCAGTCCCGCGTCGAGCGGGCCACCGGCGGGGCCGTGCGCGTGCTCACCCACGCCGACACCCCCGCGGTGTGGAGCCTGCTCCGCAGCGACCCGGTGGCCCACGTCTCGGCCGCCGCGGCGGTGCGCAACCGCGGGACCGCGGCACCGGGCAAGGGCCGCAACGGCGCATTGCTGCTGGGCATCGACGGCGCCGAGGGGCTGGACAGCGCCTGCTGGTTGGGCTCGAACATCATTCCGGTGGCCGCCGACGCGGAAGCCGGGGAGCTCTTCGGCGCGGCGCTGCGGGCCCTGCGGCGCAGAGTCTCCTCCATCTATGGGCGCAGCGAACCGGTGCTCGCCCTGCACCGGGCCACCGGATGGGCCAACCACCGCGAGGTCCGCGACGCCCAGCCGCTGATGTTCACCGACGCCCCCTCCGCTGAGGTGGACCCGCTGCCCGGTGTCCGGCGCTCCCGGATCGAGGAGTTCGACCCCGTGGAACGCGCCTGCGCGGCCATGTTCACCGAAGAGCTCGGATTCTCCCCGTACCAGCACGGCGCGGCCCAGTACCGGCAGCGCGTGCGTGAACTGATCGAAGCCGGCCACTCGCTGATCAAAGTGGACCCTGATACCCGGCAGATCGTCTTCAAGGCCGAGTTCGGCGCGGTGACCGAAGAAGCCGTCCAAGTCCAGGGCGTGTGGGTCCACCCCGCCTGGCGCGGCCGGGGCCTGGCCGCACCCGGCATGGCCGCCGTCGTCGCCTACGGCCTGAAGCTGGCGCCGCGGGTGAGCCTGTATGTCAACAGCTACAACACCCCCGCCATCCGTACCTATGAGCGCGTCGGCTTCCAGCGCAGCGGCACCTACACCACAGTCCTGTTCTGAGCGCTGAATCGCATCGGACGCCAGGAGGGGCCGCGGCCCGTGAGCAGAGCAGCGCGGGGCCGCCGCTATGGGGTGCGGGAGTACTGCACTGCGCAGAGCAGAGTCTGCTGCGCTCGGCGAGTGCGCCCAGTTGGAGCCGGTCCGCAGCGCCATACTGAAGACGATGACATCCCGCACCTCCGCCCTCGCCCTGGCGGCGAGCGCCTCCGCCTTCGCCCTGACGCTGCTGGTCTCCTCCTGCTCCGAACCGGTGGACCAGGATCCGGCCCAGCAGCAGGCTGGCGGCGGACCCGCCGGCGGCGGCATGGCCGGGGCCCAGGCCCGTGCCCCCGAGCCCGCCGGCAGCCAGCACTCCCACGATGAGATGCGCAGCGCACTGGAGACTGTGATCGAGGACGCCACCATCACCGATACCGACGACTGGTGGTCCTCCCTGCGGGACATCAACCGGGAGCTGCAGAAGCTGCAGGTCGCACCCACCGACTGCAAGGCCTTCGTCACCGCCTCCGCCCTGCCGGTGCCCACCGGCGCGCTCGCGGCCATCGCTGAGAACGGCAGCCGCCGCACCGCCGTGCACAGCTTCGAGGACGCCGAGGCCGCCCAGCTGTATGTGCAGAACGAGGCCGACGGCGTGGAGCGCTGCGAGGAGCACACCATCATCCGCGAGCTGGAGGAGAACCAGGTGGAGGCGGAGACCACCATCGAGGAGCTCGAGATCCGCTCCGGAGCGGAGGACGCCTTAGCCGTCCGGCGGCTGACCGAGTCCGAGGACGGGCTGCAGCGGGACGTGGCGGTGGTGCTGCGCCACTCCTCCACCGTGGTGGGAACCGCCGAATCCGTGGAGGATCCCATGGATAAGGACGAGGCGGAGGAGCTGGCCGTAGAGCTGGAGGCTGAAGCCGCGCGGGTGCTCTCCGAGCTGGTGGGCGAGGAGATCGTGGCACCAGAACCCGAGCCGGACGACGACGAAGACGACGAGGACGACGACGGCTCAGAAGAGGACTCCGAGGCGGACTCTTAGGAGAGCTCCTCCGAGGAATCCGACCCGGACAGCTCCGAGACGGACGAGGGCTGAGCCGCCCAGCCGTCGTCGTCGGTGCTCAGCGCAGCGAGGCGGCGCGCTCCTTCAGGTGCTCCACCGCCTGCGGCAGCTCCACATGCTCGGCCTCACCGCTGCGGCGGTCCTTGACCTCCACGGTGCCCTGCGCCAGGCCGCGTCCGACCACCACAATGGTGGGCACGCCCAGCAGCTCCGCGTCGCCGAACTTCACGCCGGGGGAGACCTTGGGGCGGTCGTCGTAGATCACGCTCAGCCCGGCCTGCTCCAGGTCCGCGGCCAGCTGATCGGCGGCCTCATAGATCTCGCTGCCCTTGCCGGTGGCCACCAGGTGCACATCGGCCGGGGCCACAGAGGCCGGCCAGATGATGCCCTTGTCATCATGGTTGGCCTCCACCAGGGCGGCCAGGGCGCGGGTGACGCCGATGCCGTAGGAGCCCATGGTCACCGTGCTCAGCTTGCCGTTCTCATCGAGCACCTGCAGCCCCAGGGACTCGGAGTACTTGGTGCCGAGCATGAAGATATGCCCCATCTCGATGCCGCGGCGGGTGGTCAGCGGCCCCGAGCCGTCCGGTGCCGGGTCGCCGTCGCGCACCGCGCAGGCCTCGATGGTTCCGTCCCAGGTGAAGTCGCGGCCGGCCACCAGGCCGAACACGTGCTGGTCGGGCTCATTGGCGCCGGTGATCCAGCTGGTGCCGGGAACCACCCGCGGGTCCACCAGATAGGGGATGCCGGTGGCCGAGTCCTCACCCAGATGCGGGGCGTCCAGGGACAGGCCGGGGCCGATGTAGCCGCGCACCAGATTCGGGTGCTTGGCGAAGTCCGTGGTCTCTGCGGCCTCCACGGAGACCTCCCCGGCGATGCCCAGCTTCGCGCCGATGGTCGCCTCCGTGCGCTTGAAGTCCACGTCCCGGTCTCCGGGGACGCCGATGACCACCACATGCCGCTGCCCCTCCGGGGAGACGACGGCGACCACCACATTCTTCAGCGTGTCCGCGGCAGTCCACGGCCGGTCGCTGCGCGCGTGGTGGTCGTTGGCCGCTTCCACCAGGGTCCCGATGGTGTCCGTGCCGGGTGTGTGGTGCACCTCGGCCGGCGGCAGATCGGTGTAGTCGATGGGCTCCGGCGCCACGGTGGTGACGGCTTCCACATTGGCCCGGTAGCCGCCGGGGGACTCCACAAATGTGTCCTCGCCGATCTCACAGGGGTAGAGGAACTCCTCAGAGGCCGAGCCGCCCATGGCCCCGGAGACGGCGTCCACCGGCAGCACGGGCAGCCCCAGGCGCTCGAAGATCCGCACATAGGCTTCACGATGGGCGTCATAGGCAGCGCGCTGGTCCTCCTCAGTGAGGCAGAAGGAGTAGGAGTCCTTCATGATGAACTCGCGCCCGCGCAGCAGGCCGGCGCGGGGCCGGGCCTCGTCGCGGTACTTGGTCTGGATCTGATAGATGCTCAGCGGCAGGTCCTTGTACGAGTTGTACAGGTCCTTCACCAGCAGTGTGAAGACCTCTTCATGCGTGGGAGCCAGCAGATAGTTCGGCCGGCGCACACCGGGTTCTATCTCCTCGGCCCTGCGGTCGCCCACCCGGAAGATGCCGTCGCCGTACTCCTCCCACCGGCCACTGGCCTCATAGGGTTCTTTGGGCAGCAGGGCGGGGAAGTGGACCTCCTGGGCGCCGATGCGGGCCATCTCCTCACGCACAATCTGCTCCAGCCGGCGCAGCACCGTCAGACCCAGCGGCAGCCAGGTGTAGATGCCCGGAGCGGCCCGGCGGATGTAGCCGGCGCGGACCAGCAGCCGGTGGCTTGCCACCTCGGCGTCCACCGGATTGTCACGCAGGGTGCGCAGGAACAGATGGGACAGACGAATCGTCACAGTGATCTCACTTCGTTCGGCAGAGGTCAATCTCGCCAGGAAGTCTACCGGCGCCGCGCCGTCGTGCGCCCATGCGCGCAGTCCAGCCCGACGTCGTACGTCCCATGCGCGCAGTCCAGCCCGGCGTCGTGCGCCTACTCCCCACATGCTGAGGCAGAATAGGTGGTATGGCACTTCCACCCCGCGCCACGTCCGACTCCCGGTTCCCCGACCCCCGTGCCGCCCAGCTGGCCCCACGGTTGGAGCCCACTGTCACCGCACACGGCCTCTACCTGGAGGAGCTGGCCTTGGTCGCCAGCGGAGCCCGCACCGTGCTGAAAGTGGTGGTCGACTATGAGACCGGCACCGAGCAGGTGGACCTGGACACCCTGGCCGGGCTCTCGGAGGCGCTCGGCGTGGTGCTGGACAAGGAAGCTGACGCCGAACCGCTGGCCTCCGTGGAGAACTACGAGCTGGAAGTCACCACCCCGGGGGCGACCCGCCCGCTCACCGAACCCCGGCACTTCCGCCGCAATCTGGGCCGTCTGCTGGAGATCGAACGTGCCGGGCACCCCACTATGACAGCCCGGCTGCGGGAGGTCGACGCCGCCGGCATCACCGTCTCCGAGGTGATTCCGGCACCGAAGAAAGGGATGAAGCCCAAGACCGGACCTGACACACACATAGAGTTCGATTCCATTTCCCGCGCACGCGTCCAGGTAGAGTTTTCCGTGAGCACCTGAACGACGGTGACGGACCGGAGGCACAAGTGGATATCGACATGAGCGCGCTGCGCATGCTCGTGCAAGAGCGCGACATACCCCTGGAACGGCTGATGCCCGCCATCGAGCAGGCCCTCGTCCTGGCGTACCACAAGAGCCCGGGCGCCCTGCAGCAGGCCCGTGCCGAGGTGGATGAGAAGACAGGTCATGTCACCATCTGGGCCAAGGAGATCGACGAGGACGGCAACGTCATCGGCGAGTTCGACGACACCCCTAAGAACTTCGGCCGCGTGGCGGCTTCCACGGCGCGCCAGGTCATCATGCAGCGCATCCGCGACGCCGAGGACGACGCCGTCATCGGCGAGTTCAAGTCCAAGGAGGGCGAGCTCGTCTCCGGGATCGTCCAGCAGGGCCGCAACCCGCATACGGTGAAGGTCGACATCGGGGGAGTGGAGGCAGACCTGCCCCCGCAGGAGCACGTGCCCGGGGAGCAGTACACGCACGGATCCCGGCTGCGCGCCTTCGTGGTGGACGTGCACCGCGGTTTCCGGGGCCCCTCGATCACGCTGTCGCGCTCGCATCCGGGGCTGGTGAAGAAGCTCTTCGCCCACGAGGTGCCCGAGATCGCCGACGGAACAGTGGAGATCGTCTCCATTGCGCGTGAGGCAGGCCACCGCACCAAAATCGCTGTGCAGGCCCACCAGTCCGGGATCAACGCCAAGGGCGCCTGCATCGGCGCCATGGGCTCCCGGGTGCGGGCGGTGATGACCGAACTCAACGACGAGAAGATCGACATCATCGACTACGCCGAGGACCCGGCCCAGTTCATCGCCAATGCGCTCTCCCCGGCGAAGGTCAGCTCCGTGACCGTACTGGATGAGGCTGCCCGGTCGGCCCGCGCGGTGGTGCCGGAGTACCAACTCTCACTGGCCATCGGCAAAGAGGGGCAGAACGCCCGGCTGGCCGCGAAGCTGACCGGCTGGCGGATCGACATCATCTCCGACGCCGGCCAGCCCGCCGGCTGAGCGGCGCTGCGGGGTCCTGCGGCGCGGTCTTGCTGCGGCCGTCGTCGGTTTGAGTGAGTATGCCAGCGGCACGCCCGGCGTAGCCGCGCTGGTATACCGGAGGGTACCCTAAGAGTATGAGCACCACGATCAAAGTCTCCCCTCAGCTGCGCGAGCGCATCAACCGCGACGCACAGGAGCAGGGCGTCACGGCAGCAGGCCTGATCGAGATGCTCTTGGACGAGCGCGAGCGCCAGCAGAGAATGCGAGCATTCGGCCGCGCGGTCAGCGGTGCCGACCAGGACTACTGGGATGAGATGCGGCATTGGGACACCGCCCTGGAAGAAGGCAGCCGGGGTGACTGATCTGACTCGCGGGACCGTGGTCTGGGTGGATCTGGATCCGGTGCGAGGCAGGGAGCAGGCAGGACGACGTCCTGCTCTGATCATCGCCAGCAATGCCTTTCTTCAGGTTGCCGACTCGCTGGCTATCATCTGTCCCGCCACTACTGCCGATCGCGGCTGGCCGAATCACGTGCGACTGCGCGGACCGAATCTGCAGCTGCCGCGGCCGACCTTCGCGATGACCGAGCAGCCGCGCACCGTCACCCGCGATCGGTTTGCCGGTGTCGCGGGAACCGTGGACGCGGCCACCATGGAGGAGGTCGACCGGTGGCTGCGTGACTTCCTGACGCCGAGCGGCTAGGTGCGTCAGCTCCGGCGCACCGAGTCGGCGCGCACAGCGGGGCGGCAGGGCAGACCGCCCCAGGCCCCGATAGAGTTATTGGCTGAATGTGACCCGACTAAGGTAGAGTTTTATGGTTCCTGTCCGCACGTGCGTCGGCTGCCGCCGTCGCGCTGAGCAGGACGATGTCGTCAGATTCGCGCTGGTGGATGACCGGGTAGTTCCGGACATCGCCCGGCGCAGACCAGGCCGAGGCGCCTGGCTGCACCCCAAGCGTGAATGCTTCGACGCCGCGCTGAAGCGGAAGGCGTTCAACCGCGCATTCCGGCAGCCGGTGCAGACGGCACACCTTGACTTCGAAGACATCGAAGCTGAGGCCGAAACTGTCCGTACACGATGAAGGCGGGTTGGAAAGAGATGGACACCCGATGAGCACCGACGGATGAGCGCCCAGTGATGAGCACTTTTCATTCCGTCTCGGAACAGAACAGGCAAATCGGCCCTGATTCGATGATCCGCTGACCTCAGCCCCGCTGGGATCAGCGGGGCATCGCGTGGGCCAGAGAAGGAGAACAGTGGCCAAGGCCCGCGTACATGAGCTCGCCAAAGAGCTCGGCATCACCTCAAAGGAAGCACTCGCCAAACTCCAGGAACTCGGCGAGTTCGTGAAATCCCCCTCCTCCACCGTGGAGCCCCCGGTGGCGAAGAGGCTGCGCAATGCGTTCCCCCAGGCTGAGAAGGCCGAGGAGAAGAAGGACGACGCAGCGCCCAAGCCGGCCGCCAAGAAGCCCGGCCCCAAGCCCGCGCCGCAGAAGAAGGCCGAGCCCGAGCCTGCCCCGAAGCAGGAGGAAGCCGCCGCAGCGGAGAAGCCGGCCCAGGAGCCGGACAAGCCGAGCGAGGCGACCCCGAAGTCCGCCCCGAAATCGGCGGCCCCCAAGCCCGGCGGACCCAAGCCGGCACCGAAGTCGTCTGCGCCGAAGCCCGGCGCTCCCAAGCCCGGCGCCCGCGCCTCGGGCGGAAACAACCCCTTCGGCATTTCCCAGGACCGCTCGGCGCCGCGTCCGGGCGGACCCCGCCCCGGCGGCCCGCGCCCCGGTGGCCCGCGTCCGGGCAACAACCCCTACGCCTCGCGCCAGGGCATGCGCCCGGCAGAGCGCGGCGGGGGACCCCGCCCCGGCGGCCCGCGCCCAGCAGGTCCGCGCCCCGGACCCCGCCCTGGCGCGCCGAAGCCCTCCATGATGCCCGGTCAGGCGCCTGCCCCCTCCGGTCCCGGACGCGGCCCCGGCCGCGGCGGGCCAGGAGGCGGCCCCGGCGGAGCACCGGGTGGACCTCCCCGCGGACGCGGCGGACGTGGACGCGGAGGTGCAGCCGGCGCCTTCGGCCGCGGCGGATCCCGCTCCAAGGCCCGGAAGTCCAAGCGCGCCAAGCGTCAGGAGCTGGAGCAGAAGCACACCCGCGAGATCGGCGGCGTCCGCGTCCCCAAGGGCGACGGCTCCACCGTGGTGCGGCTGCGCCGCGGCTCCTCCCTGGGTGACTTCGCAGAGAAGATCAACGCCGAGCCGGCAGCCCTGATCACCGTGCTGATGAAGCTCGGCGAGATGGCCACCGCCAACCAGTCCCTGGATGAGGAGACCTTCCAGCTGCTCGGCGAGGAGCTGGGCTACAAGGTCCAGATCGTCTCCCCGGAGGACGAGGACCGTGAGCTGCTGGAGTCCTTCGACATCAACCTGGAGGACGAGGCGGCCTCCGAATCCGAGGAGGACCTGGAGCCGCGCGCCCCTGTGGTGACCGTGATGGGTCACGTCGACCACGGCAAGACCCGCCTGCTGGACGCCATCCGCTCCTCCAACGTCACCGAGGGCGAGGCCGGCGGCATCACCCAGCACATCGGCGCCTACCAGGTCCATGTGCCCCACGAGGGCGAGGACCGTGCGCTGACCTTCATCGACACCCCCGGTCACGAGGCGTTCACCGCTATGCGTGCCCGTGGCGCCAAGGTCACCGACATCGCCGTGCTGGTGGTCGCTGCCGACGACGGCGTGATGCCGCAGACGGTGGAGGCTCTCAACCACGCCAAGGCCGCGGATGTGCCCGTCGTCGTCGCTATCAACAAGATCGACAAGGAGGGCGCCTCCCCGGACAAGATCCGCGGTCAGCTCACCGAGTACGAGCTGGTGCCCGAGGAATACGGCGGCGACACGATGTTCGTGGAGGTCTCCGCGCTGAGCAACCTCAACATCGATGAGCTGCTCGAAGCGGTCCTGCTGACCTCCGACGCCGCGCTGGAGCTGCGCGCCAACCCGGAGAAGGAAGCCCGCGGCGTGGCCATCGAGGCCCACCTGGACAAAGGCCGCGGCCCGGTGGCCACCGTCCTGGTTCAGTCCGGCACCCTGCGGGTGGGCGACAACATGGTCGCCGGCACCGCCTTCGGCCGTGTGCGCGCCATGTTCGACGAGAACGGCGATCCGGTGGAGGAGGCCGGGCCCTCCCGCCCGGTGCAGGTGCTGGGTCTGTCCACGGTGCCGCGCGCCGGAGACAGCTTCCTGGTCACCAGCGATGACCGCACTGCCCGCCAGATCGCGGAGAAGCGTGAGGCAGCAGAGCGCAACGCCCTGCTGGCCAAGCGCCGCAAGCGCATCACCCTGGAGGACTTCGACCAGGCGGTGGCCGAGGGCAAGATCGACACGCTGAACCTGATCCTCAAGGGCGATGTCTCCGGTGCCGTGGAGGCCCTGGAGGACGCGCTGCTGAAGATCGACGTCGGCGACGAGGTCCAGCTGCGGGTCATCCACCGAGGCGTGGGCGCGATCACCCAGAACGACGTCAACCTGGCCACCGTGGACAACGCGGTCATCCTGGGCTTCAACGTCCGGCCGGCCGAGCGTGTGGCGGAGCTGGCCGATCGCGAGGGCGTGGACATGCGCTTCTACTCGGTGATCTACGCTGCGATCGACGACATCGAGGCTGCGCTGAAGGGCATGCTGAAGCCGGAGTACGAGGAGGTCGAGCTCGGCTCCGCGGAGATCCGCGAGGTCTTCCGCTCCTCCAAGTTCGGCAATATCGCCGGCTCCATCGTCCGCTCCGGCACCATCCGCCGCAACGCCAAGGCACGCCTGGTGCGCGACGGCAATGTGGTCGGGGAGAACCTCACCATCGAGTCGCTGCGGCGGTTCAAGGACGATGCCACCGAGGTCCGCGAAGGCTTCGAATGCGGCATCGGCCTGGGCAGCTTCAACGACATCCGCGAAGGCGACATCATCGAAACCTGGGAGATGCGCGAGATCCCGCGCACCTGATACCCAGCGGTTCGCTCAGCGGGGGCGGCAGTCCGGTGCATGCCGGGCCGCCGCCCCCGCTGAAGCGTCCGGCCCTCCGCGGGTAGAGTTGACCACGACGACGAGGAGGAGCTGACATGGCTGACCCCGCACGCGCATCCCGCCTGGCATCACGGATCAAGGTGATCATCGCCGAAGCACTGCGCCGCAGCGTGAAAGACGACCGGGCAGAGATGATCACAGTCACCGACGCCCGCGTCACCAATGACCTGCAGCACGCCACGGTCTACTACACAGTCCTGGCCCCGGACGAGGAGACCAAAACCGCGGCCGAGGAGCTGCTCAGCGCCAACCACGGACTGCTGCGCCGGGAAATGGGGCGGCAGCTGAGCATTCGGCTGACCCCCACCCTGGAGTTCGTCGCCGACGAGATTCCCGAATCCGCCGCGCACCTGGAGGACCTGCTGCGCAAAGCCCGGGAACAGGATGAGGCCGTCCGCGCCCGCCGTGAGGGCGCCAAGCCGGTCAACGAGTCCCCCTACCGCACTGATGCCGACGCCGGCGAGGCCAACGCCCCAGGCGAGAGGCCCTCACCCAACGACTGAGGTCCGCCGCGCCACCTCGCCCCCCCCCACCCCGTCGACTGGCGAGATCACTGCACCTGACAGCCCCAAACGGCGGACGAGGTGCACTGAATCCGCCGATCGACGGCCAGAACCGGGCGTGGAGGAACCACCAGCGCGGAGAGAAACAACCAGCGAGGAGTCTGAGCATGGGAAAGCGCCAGCGGCCCGAGGAGGTCGCGATCGGCTCCGGGCTGGTCCTGGTGGACAAGCCCGCCGGCTGGACCAGCCATGACGTGGTCGGCCGGATCCGCAAACTCGCCGGCACCCGCAAAGTCGGCCACGCCGGCACGCTGGACCCCATGGCCACCGGAGTGCTGGTGGTCGGCATCAACCGCGCCACCCGCCTGCTGACCCACATCGTGGGGGTGGACAAGACCTACACCGCCACGATCCGCCTCGGACAGACCACCACCACCGACGACGCCGAGGGCGAGGTCACTGCCACCCATTTCGCCAATGCGGTCACCGAGGAGTCCATCGAAGAGGCCGTGGCTCGGCTGACCGGCGAGATCATGCAGGTGCCCTCCACCGTCTCGGCGATCAAGGTCGACGGCGCCCGCGCCTACGACCGTGCCCGTCGCGGCGAGGACGTGGAGCTCGAGGCCCGGCCGGTGACCGTCCACCGGTTCGAGGTCCACTCCATCCGCCGGGTCGACGGCGGCCGGATGATCGACCTGGACGTGGAGGTACGGGTCTCCTCAGGCACCTACGTGCGGGCCCTGGCCCGCGATATGGGCCAGCTGCTGGGGACTGGGGGGCACCTGACCGCGCTGCGCCGCACAGCCGTCGGCCCCTACAGCGAGAACCAGTGCCTGAGCCTGGACCAGCTGGCCGAGGACTTCGGCTACATCGGGCTGGCCGAGGCGGCCGCCCAACTGTTCCCGGCCCGCAGCGTCAGCGCCGAGGAGGCAGAGCATCTGCGCCACGGCCGCCGCATCACCGCCTCCGCGCAGGCAGAGGTGGTGCACCCGACGGCGGCAGAATGGGGTGACGACGTCCCTGCTGCCTCGGAGGTGGTCAGCCGGCGGGACGGTCTGACCGCGGCATTCGGGCCCGACGGCGAGCTGATCGCTCTGCTGCGCGATGTGCCGGCCAAGCCCGGGGCGTCGTCGTCGCCGGATGCGGCCAAAGCGGCCACCGCCGGCCCGGCAGTCATGCACGCCAAACCAGAGCTGGTCTTCGCCGCCTGAACCAGTGCGAAGAGCCCTCACTGCGCGGCGGCGATGTAGATGTTGAGCGTGGAGGCGTAGACCACCCACCCCAGATAGGGAACCATCAGCACCGCGGCCGTCCTGCTCACCGGCCAGAAGGCCCAGATCGTCACCGCCAAAGCACCTATCAGCGCCACTATCACCGCGGCGGCGCCCCACAGAGCGGCGTCCTGCCACCGCGGATAGCCGGCGAAGAAGAGCGGAGACCACACCGCGTTGAGCGCCAGCTGCACCGCGTACCACCTCAGCGCGCGGCGAGCCCGGGATGTGATGAATCCGCGCCGGCGCCACACCAGCCAGGCGGCCAGTCCCATAGTCAGGTAGAGCGTGGTCCACACCGGCCCGAAGACCCAGTCCGGTGGGTTCCACGGTGCTTTCTCCGCCTCGGCGTACCAGCCGTCAGTGTGCGCCCGGGTGGCCAGACTCCCCAGCATCCCTATGCCCACCGGCACTGCCAGCATCACTAAGAGCATCACGGCCTGGGCTGCGGTCCGCGGCCGGCTGTCCCGCCGGGAGGGCACCCCCGACGGCGGGGCTTGGTTGTGAGGCTGCCCGCCATGACTGCCGTGGGAGTTCATCTGCCCAGCGTAGGAACCGATTCTGCACATCAGCTGAGGTCTTGCCACAGAGCCCGAGGACGCCCCGCCGCCCCAGGACGCCCCGCCCTCCGAGGATGCGCAGCCGCCCCAGGACGCACAGTCGCCGTCCCCGTCCCGCGCACCGCTTCTCCACCGCCGGCGCCGCAGGCGTAGAATCTTCTGGGCCCACAGACCCCACCCCACGCGGTGCACCGCAGCCGGAGCAGGAGAGGAGCAGCCATGACCGTCATGTTCATCATCGGCACGGCCATCTGCGTGCTCTCCACGCTGATCTGCTGGACTATGACCGCCCTGCGCGATCACCCCGCCGATTCCTCCATCCTCTCCCTGGCCGCCATCGAGCTGTACCTGATCATCTACGGGATCTATGCCGGCGTGCGGCAGGCCGCCGGCGCCGCCGTCGTCGGGGAAGCCTGGGAGTTCTGGGGCTATATCCTCACCGCCCTGCTGCTGCCGGTAGGTGTGTTTGTTTGGGCCGTCATCGACAAGACCCGCTGGTCGAATCTGGTGATGAGCTTCGTGGGCCTGGTGGTGTTCGTGATGATCTATCGACTGGAGGAGATTTGGTGGGGGAGCGCCCTGTGAACAGCGAGGGGACCAACCGCGGCGGGACCAACCCCGACGAGACCAGCCGAGACTCCGCGCGCGAATCGGCACCCAGCGGCGGCACGCGCGAACCGGCACCCGGCGCCCCCACGCCGCGCAACCGCGGGGTCGGCATGCTCATCATCACCGCCTACGGGATCTTCGCCGTCAGCGCCTTCGCCCGCGCCTTCTACCAGATCGCGCCGTTCCCGCAGGAGGGGAAGGTGCAGTTCCCCGATGCTCCGGTGGCGCTGAGCCTCAGCGCCGTCGCCGCGGCGGTCTACATTGTGGCCACCCTCGCCCTGGCCCGGACTTCGACGACGGCGTGGACGGTGGCCCTGGCCGCCGTGCTGGTGGAGATGGTCGGCGTGATCGGAGTGGGCGCATGGTCGCTGCTGCAGCCGGAGGTGTTTGAGGTGGCCACCGTCTGGGGCGGCTTCGGCCGCGACTACGGGTGGGTGCCGCTGGTGCTGCCGTTCGTGGGCCTCTACTGGCTGCTGCGCCATCGCCCGGGCCGTACAGCCGCATGATCCCCGCCCAGCTCACCGGCCAGCTCACCGCCCCGTCGAGGGCTCGCGTGAGCCGGTATCAGTGACCGTATGATGGACCGCGTGCAGATCTTCCATGGGCTCGACGACGTCCCCGCAGACCTGGGCACCACTGCGGTGACCATCGGCAATTTCGACGGCGTCCACCGGGGCCATCAGCACGTGCTGGACACCCTCATCCGTGAGGCCCGCAGCCGCGATGCGCGCGCCGTGGCCGTCACCTTCGACCCGCACCCGGCCTTCATCCACCGCCCGGAGGCCACCCCGGAGCTGCTGACCGGCACCGGGGAGAAGCTCGCCCGGCTGCAGGCGGCCGGCGTGGACGCGGTGCTGGTGCTGAACTACACCCCGGAACTGGCCGCGCACACCGCTGAGGATTATGTGGCCCGCTACTTCGTCCGGGCGCTGCACCCCCAGGTAGTGGTGGTCGGATATGACGTGCGCTTCGGCCGCGACAACGCCGGGAACTTCAACACCCTGGTGCAGCTGGGCGACGAGCACGGATTCGACGTCGTCGGCGTAGATGACTACCAGATCCCCGGGCCCGACGGCCGCCCGATAATCAGCAGCCGCTGCTCCTCCACCGCCATCCGCACCGCCCTGACCCAGGGGGACGTCGCGGCAGCAGCGCATATGCTCGGCCGGCCGCACACTGTGGTGGGCCAGGTGGTGCATGGTGAGGCCCGCGGACGTGAGCTGGGGTTCCCCACCGCGAACCTGGGTCAGGACTCCCAGGGTATGGTGCCTGCCGACGGGGTCTACGCCGGGTGGGTCACAGTGGACCAGCACACCGCAGTCAACCAGCACGGCGAAACGGACCACGAAGGCACAGCAGACCACGACGGCGCCCGCTGGCCCGCAGCCATCTCAGTGGGTTCGAACCCCACCTTCCACGGGATCCAGCGGGTGGTGGAGGCCCACGTGATCGACCGCCACGACGAGCGGGTGGAGGACTTCGACCTCTACGGGCAGCAGGTGCGGGTCGAGTTCGTCGAACGGCTGCGCGGCATGGTCGCCTACGAGGGTGTGGAGAAGCTGGTGCAGCAGATGCATCAGGACGTCGAGGACGCCCGGCACGTGCTCTCCGAGGCCCCGGCAGGACTGCACCGGCCGCTGTCGTGAGCCAAGACCTCCCGCGCCGGTCGGGCCAGGAGGAGCCGGCCGCTCCGAACCGGCCCAAGCGCCGCACCGATGCCGATCCGCAGATCACCAGCTGGCAGCGCCGCCAGCATTTGGGCAGCTCCTTCGCCCAGCGGCAGAGTCTGGGGCAGGCGCAGGAGTACGACGCCGTCCGGCCGCGCTACCCGGAGGCCGCCGTGCAGGACATCCTCGCGCTCGCGGCAGCTGATTCCCATTCCCCAGCGCCGATCCAGGTGGTGGACCTGGGCGCCGGGACCGGGATCCTGACCCGCCAGCTGCTGGCCGCCGGCGCCGCGGTTCATGCGGTAGAGCCCAGCATCCCCATGACCGAGGTGCTCGCCTATTCACCGCTTCCGCGGCTGCAGATCACCCATGCCCCCGCAGAGCGCACGGGTCTGCCGGCGGCCTGTGCGCAGATCGTGGTGGCGGCCCAGGCCTGGCACTGGTTCGAGCCGCACACCGTCCAGGCTGAGGTTGCTCGGCTGCTGGTGCCAGGCGGTGCCCTGGCGCTGATCTGGAACTATCTGGACACCTCGGATGAGGTGGTCCACCGGCTGACGCGCATTATGCGTGCCGGTGACGTCTACCGCCCGGACTGGAGGCCTGCACTGGACCCGGAGATCTTCGGGCAACGGCGGAGCACCGAATACAGATGGGCGCGCAGCCTGACGGTGGAGGAGATCTTCCGCTACGCCACCACGCTGAGCTCCTGGCTCTCCGCAGAAGACCACGAGCGCGCGCGGCGACGAGCGAACCTGGAGGACTATCTGTTCGGCGAGCTGGGGCTCAGCGCCACTGACTCCCTGCACCTGCCGCAGATCACCGCCCTGCACACCGCTGTGCTGCGCGGCCGCCCCTGACTCCCGGCTGCGCACTCCTGGCTACCCGCCGTGCTGCGGAGGTCAGGTTGCCAGCGCGCGTGCTTTCACTGCGGCAAGGTCGCGCTCGAGGCGGGCGAGTGCCGTGGGCAGGTCATCTTCCTGATGATCGGCAAGACCGTCGGCGATGAATCCTCGAACCAGGGTGGAGACGGCTACTCCGTTGGATGCTGCGAGTGCCCGCAGTGATTCAAGAGTCTCCGCCGGCAGCCGGAGTGTCAGGATCGGGGAGGGACCGGCGTTCGGCTTCCCCCACTCGCCCTCCCCGAGGGTCTCCCGGTATTCCTCGGTGTCTGCCTCCAGTTCAGCTTGGATCGCATCTCTGACCTCATCGGGGATTCGTCTGCTCATTTTCTAGTCCTAGCGCAGCCTGTGCGGGTGTGACCTTGTGCCTGTGCCACATGTGGGCAACGGCCTTCGGGTCCCACTCGATGTCAACCACACAAGTATTGTATGACAAAGGTAATACGCAAGGGTAGTGCTGCCGCAGTCCGCCCAGGCGGACCTTCTGCCGCACGTCCCCTCGCAGACGGAGCAGCCTCGCCGCCGCTGGCGCCATCCCGCACGCTGCGGTAAAGTAGCGGGGTTGCCATGCTGCAGTCCGCGGTGGCTGGCACCGGGTCAGACCGGATACTGAACGCGGTACAACATCAAGGAGCATTTCTATGGCTTTGGATCCCGCTGTCAAGCAGCAGATCATCTCCGAGTACGCCACTCATGAAGGCGACACCGGTTCTCCCGAGGTGCAGATCGCGGTGCTCACCCGCCGCATCTCTGACCTCACCGAGCACCTGAAGGAGCACAAGCAGGATCACCACACCCGCCGTGGTCTGATGATCCTGGTCGGCCGCCGTCGTCGTCTTCTGAAGTACCTCGAGTCCAAGGACATCGAGCGGTTCCGTGACCTGAAGAAGCGTCTCGGCATTCGCTGACGGCATGCTCGGCGGTCAAACGCCAGCACCAAGCGCAACACTGCGGGCGGCTCCCACATTCGGGGGTCGCCCGCGGTGTATGCAACACTAGAGACAGCCCCAGCTGCTGAGAGACGATGAGTCCTACGGCGTCAGGGGCCGCACCCGTGCCCAGCATGGATGTGGCCCGCGTCCAGGGAGTATGTCTGGTCCTCGGTAGTGGCCTCCGGGAGCGTGTCCGCACCGCACCCGTGGGCTTCGATCGAAGACCGTCATACATTCCACGGTTCACCTCTCTGGCAGCCAAGGCCGGCCGCACCGCGCGCTCCAGAACCGGAGCAGGCACGACGGCGGCCGCAACGCTACGCAGTCAATACGAGAGGAATCCCATGCAGGGACCTGAAGTTCACTACGCCGAAGCCGTGATCGACAACGGCAAGTACGGCTCATCCACCATCCGCTTTGAGACCGGCCGGCTGGCCAAGCAGGCCGCCGGCTCCACACTGGTCACCTTTGACGAGGAGACCACCATTCTCTCGGCCACCACTGTGGGCAAGTCCCCGCGCGAAGGCTTCGACTTCTTCCCGCTGACCGTGGATGTCGAGGAGCGCATGTACGCCGCCGGCCGCATCCCCGGCAGCTTCTTCCGCCGCGAAGGCCGGCCTACCACGGACGCGATCCTGGCCGCACGGCTGATCGACCGTCCGCTGCGCCCGGCGTTCAAGAAGGGCATCCGCAATGAGGTCCAGGTGGTGGAGACCATCCTGTCCATCAACCCCGATGACCTCTACGACGTGGTGGCCATCAACGCCGCCTCCATGTCCACCCAGCTGAGCGGCCTGCCGTTCTCCGGACCCATCGGCGGTGTGCGCATGGCGCTGATCGACGACGGCGGCTCGGCGCAGTGGGTGGCTTTCCCCAAGCACTCCCAGCTGCAGAACGCCGTGTTCGACATGGTGGTGGCCGGCCGGATCGTTGGCGATGACATTGCTGTGATGATGGTGGAGGCTGAGGCCACCGACGACTCCTGGAACCTGATCAAGGAGCAGGGCAAGACTGCCCCCACTGAGGAGATCGTGGCCGAGGGCCTGGAGGCCGCCAAGCCGTTCATCAAGGTTCTCTGCGAGGCCCAGGCATCGCTGGCCGAGCGCGCCGGCAAGGAGCCGGTGGAGGTTCCGATCTTCGAGGACTACCAGCAGGACGTGTTGGAGGCAGTCACCGCTGCCGCCGAGGAGAAGCTGGCCAATATCTACCAGATCGCCGATAAGCAGCAGCGTGAGACCGCCGACGCCGAACTGAAGGCTGAGCTGGTCGAGGAGCTGGCCGGCGAGGGTAAGCAGTTCGAAGGCCGCGAGTCGGAGATCGGCAAGGCTCTGGGCGCGGTCACCAAGCAGGTGATCCGCCAGCGGATCCTGCGCGACCAGGTCCGCATCGACGGCCGCGGTCTGGCCGATATCCGTCAGCTCACCGCTGAGGTGGAGGTCATCCCGCGCGTGCACGGCTCGGCGATCTTCGAGCGCGGCGAGACCCAGATCCTGGGTGTCACCACGCTGAACATGCTGAAGATGGAGCAGACCATCGACAGCCTCTCCCCGGAGACCACCAAGCGCTACATGCACAACTACAACTTCCCGCCCTACTCCACCGGTGAGACCGGCCGGGTGGGAAGCCCCAAGCGCCGCGAGATCGGCCACGGCGCACTGGCCGAGCGCGCCCTGGTGCCGGTGCTGCCCACCCGCGAAGAGTTCCCCTACGCCATCCGGCAGGTCTCCGAGGCGCTGGGCTCCAACGGCTCGACCTCCATGGGCTCGGTCTGCGCCTCCACCCTGAGCCTGCTCAACGCGGGTGTGCCGCTGCGCGCCCCGGTGGCCGGCATCGCCATGGGCCTGGTCTCTGACGAGGTCGACGGCGAGACCCGCTACGCTGCGCTGACCGACATCCTGGGAGCCGAGGACGCCTTCGGCGACATGGACTTCAAGGTCGCCGGCACGGAGGAGTTCGTCACCGCTATCCAGCTGGACACCAAGCTGGACGGCATCCCCGCCAGCGTGCTGACTGCGGCCCTGAAGCAGGCCCGTGAGGCGCGGCTGCACATCCTGGGCGTCATCAACGCCGCCATCGACGCTCCCGATGAGATGAGCGAGTTCGCCCCGCGGATCATCAGCGTCAAGGTCCCGGTGGACAAGATCGGCGAGGTCATCGGCCCCAAGGGCAAGATGATCAACCAGATCCAGGAGGACACCGGCACCGACATCTCCATCGAGGATGACGGCACCGTGCTGATCGGCGCCACCGACGGCGAGTCCGCCGAGGCCGCTCGCTCGGCGATCAACGCGATCGCCAACCCGCAGGTCCCCGAGGTGGGGGAGCGGTACCTGGGCACCGTGGTGAAGCTGACCAGCTTCGGCGCGTTCATCTCTCTGACTCCGGGCAAGGACGGCCTGCTGCACATCTCCGAGCTGCGCAAGCTCAACGACGGCAAGCGCGTCAACGATGTGGAGGACGTGCTGGGCGTGGGCCAGAAGCTGCAGGTGGAGATCTCCAAGATCGACGACCGCGGCAAGCTCAGCCTGATCCCCGTCACCGAGGAAGACGCGGACTCCGGCGAGGAGAAGCACAGCGTCAACCCGGTGGTCACCGAGGACGACGACGCCTGATGCGCTGAACGCCAGCGATGCAGAGCCGGCCCGGTTCCTCCACAGCGGGGAGCCGGGCCGCTGTGCGTCCGTATGAATTGTTCGTGATGAATCCGCAGGACGCCCGGTGTGAGGGAAGCAGGGGCGAAGCGGACGCGGGCGTGGCATGCTCGGAGACTAAGGCTCACTGCGGAGGGATGAGACTGTGATGGCATTGGACGAGGTGCTGATCGCACTGGAGATGCTGGGGACCTTCGCCTTCGCGGTTTCCGGGGGTCTGCTGGCGGCCAAGAAGGGCTTCGACCTGGTCGGTTCACTGCTGCTGGCCAGCCTCGCAGGCCTGGGCGGGGGAGTTATCCGGGACGTGGTGCTGAACCAAGGCGTGCCCACCGCCTTCGCCCAACCGGTGTATCTGGCACCAGTGGTGCTGGCCCTGCTCGCGGTGTTTCTGCGCGCCATCAAGGAGGACCGGCTGCGGCGGACTCTATTGGTCTTCGACGCCGGCGGACTCTCCCTGTTCTGCGTGATGGGCACCTATATCGCCCACACCGCCGGCTTGAACCCGGTGGCTGCAGTCCTGCTGGGGGTGACCACCGCGGTGGGCGGCGGCACCATGCGTGACGTGGTGGCCAACGAGGTGCCCCAGATCTTCAACCCCGACGGCGTCTACACGGCTCCCGCGTTCCTGGGCGCCGCAGCTTCCGCAGTCGCCCTGGAACTGGGCTGGTTCACCGGCCTGACAGCGGTGCTGGTGGCCGGCGTGGTGTTCACCATCCGTCTGCTCGCTCTGAAGTTCGGATGGCGGATCCCCTTGGCCGTGCTGCACCGCGCCCGCGGGTCCAACTAATGATGCGCACGCTCCCGGGTCCGCGCCAGCGGGGGCGCTATGGAGTTGTCAAGTTTCGTGTCCCGTTTCGCCGCGGCGGGGGAGTGCAGGGGTGCCTGGCCGCACGAGGCTCCGGCTGGTCCCTGGGGTTGGGGTCCTCGGTGGGGTGTGCGGCTGGCTGCTGTGATGACGGCGTGAGCTCTGGCGGCCGGTGTGGTCTGGCCGCCCTGTTGCTAGTCGGGTGGGGGGTCTGTGCTGGTGTTGAGTTCTGGCAGGAGGCGGTGGCTTTTGAGTTCGTGGTGGTGGCGGCAGAGCAGCTGGGAGTTCGCCGCGCTGGTGGGCCCGCCGGTTTCGTAGCTGGTCGGGTGGTCGACCTCGGTGCGGTATGCCGGTTCGGTGCATTGGTAGGCCTGGCAGGTGCGGTCTCGCAGCTGTATGGCGGTGCGCAGGGTGCCGGTGGCGAACCGTCCGGTGGATGCCGCCTCTAGGAGGTTCTTCCCGCCGGCGAGCTGGCCGGCTACGAATTGGGTGATCTGTTCGGGGTTCTGGGTGGTCAGCAGGTTCTGCAGGTTCTTGCTGGTGGTGCGGTCGAGTTTCACGATCCGCACCGGCTTCCGGGACCCGTCACGGCCGGCCCCTGTCCCGGCCTCGGCTTCGGTGGC
>NZ_JAJUJJ010000033.1 GCF_029265375.1 Nesterenkonia sp. | reverse complement strand
GGGCACCACCCGAAGGGCAGCGGGGGAGAGAAATTTCCGCGCGAAATAAGGGAGCGCAGCGACCGCGTGCGGAAAATTCTCGGAGGAGCTGGCCCGGCCATCGGCCGGGCTTGTGCCCGTGGAGCGCGGCCCTAAAATCCGAAGGACATCAACGAAGAAAATTGAGGGACGCCGGGCGCAGTCCGGCGGCTCTGACTGCCGCCCGGCAGAGCCGGGCGTCCTTGTGCAGCGCCACAGCGCTGCACCCCTGCATTCGCGGCGCGGATGGCTGGTGGTGCTCCTGGACAGGGCTAGGCCCCAGCCGGTGGGGCTGGGGCCTAGCCGCTTAGGCGGCGGCAAGCTCGCTGATCTTGTCGGGTCGGAAGCCGGACCAGTGATCGGTCTCGGTGATGACCACCGGCGCTTGGGTGTGGCCCAGCTTGCGCAGCTTCTCGACGGCGGCCGCGTCGGTGGAGACATCCACGGTGGTGTAGGTGATTCCGGCGTTGTCGAGAGCCCGAAAGGTGGCGTTGCACTGGACGCAGCCGGGAGTGGTGTAGACGGTCGCGGCGGTCATGGTGTTCTCCTCTCTGCTGTGTTGGTCGTGATGGCGCTTTGCGCTCGGCGCGCGGAGGAAGCGGCGGGCACACCGTCAGGCCAGCGGGCCGGAGTTCTCATAAGGAAATAGGCGCAGCGCCGTTGAGAAGTTCGGCCCGCGCCGAGTCCCCGTGTGCGGGGACTTGTGCCTGTTGCGGCCGCGTGCATGATCCCTTGGGACATCACGGCCAGGCAGAGAGGCGCTGACCGCTGTCCGGGGGAACGGCCTCACGCTGCGGGCTCCTGTTCGACGTTTCGGGCGGTGCCGGTCAGGTAGGCGCGGGCTGCGTGGTGGTCGGGCCGTCCGTCGTCAGTGCGCGGGTAGATCGGGGCCAGTGCTTCTGTGGTCATGAGTCCGTCGAGGCTGAGCTGTCCGGCGGCGGGACGACGGCGGGCCAGCTTCTTTTTCTCCGCGCGTGGTTTCCGCAGCCATTCGACTTCGGAGCACCACCAGGACCACAGGGCGCGCTCGACCTCATAGCGCGCAGCGCGGCGAGTCAGCCGCCCGGTGGTCTGATAACGATGAGCCGCGAAGCGGCGGCCGCTGTGTGCTCGTGCCCGCCAGGTGCGGGCGCGGGTGTTCTGTTGAGCGAGCCCATGAGCCTCCAGCCGGGTAAGGGCTCGGGCTGTGGCTCTTGTACTTTCTCCAGTGTTCTCAGCTAGGGCCTCGCTGGTGGTCTGGGGCTGTTCGTGCAGACGCGCGTAGATGTTCCCCGCGTGGTGTCCCAGAGCTCCCAGGGTGAACGCATCGTGTGCGCAGGTCTCCAGCCGGGTTGTGAGCCGGTCCAGCAGCGCACGCCGGGAGAGAGGGGCTGGCAGGTGCGGGGGGCGAGATATCTCTTGTGTCCAACCTTGGGAGCCTGCGCTGTGGAAAAACCCGTGTGGGTCGGTGCTCCAGCGGGCAGCAGTACGGCCGCGGCCCTCCGCTGCTGCGCTGATCCAGCCGTCACGGCTCAGCCGTGACAGGGCCAGGGCGACGGTGGATCGGCCGATTCCGGCCATGAGGGCCACGCGGCGCATGTCGGCGTCTACCTCGGGCGTCATGGCCGTCAGAGCCAGCAGGCAGAGTGCATCGAGCACGCGGCGGTCTGTGGGGCCTCCGGGCTGGCTCCAGCGGCCAGCGGCGGCGTCGGCTCGGGTCTGGAGCTGGTCTACGTGGGCGGCGATGGCCTCGGCCGCCGCTGCGAATTCTGGGGCGTCGTCGCGGGCGGGCTGGTCGGTCAGTCCTGCCGCGACGGTGAGCACGGCCCGCCGCCAGTCACGGCGCAGCCGGTCGGCTGTGTCGTCGGGGGTTCTGCGCGCCCGTCTGCGCCCGTCTGCGGTGTTGCGGGCGCTGCGGTAGTGCTCCAGGCCCGGTGCGGTCTCAGTGAGGCTCTGAGCGTCGCTGTGTCGCCATCCGGCGCGAGCCATGCCCAGCAGGCAGCGGAATGCGTGGGCTGAATGGTCCTCGTCTGGTTCGGGCTGGGTGTGCAGCGCAGCGGCGGTGTTCTCTGTGAGGTGTTTGCGGCTCACCGGCACGTACGGGTGTCCCTGAGCATCGTGGGGGACGGCAGCGGTGGTGGTGTCCCCGGCGGGGCTGCGGGTCGCCCAGGTAGCGTCTCCGGCCTTCTGGCGTAGTCGAGTGACTAGGGCGCGGATATGCGCGGGGCCGCTGCGCGGCTGCGTCAGCGCGTCAAGACTGCCCCGGATCGGCTCAGAGCGGCCTCCGGCTGCGTGAGGAGCACCGGGCGGGCGTACAGCCCCGGTGGCCGGGTTGGTCAGCGGGCTTGCGTCAAAGCTGGTGTGCAGGCTGCTCAGCAGCTCTGCAAGCTCGCGGACGTCGGCGGCCTCGGCAGGCTGCGACAGGGCAAACCAGATATGGCGGCCGTCGCTCGGCCCAGATGAGCACACCAGGTGATCGACGCCCATAGTCTCCAGCAGGGCGGAGACAGTGGCGGCATCCTCGGCCGCGTGAGCGGCCGCGTTCTCTGTCTTGGCGTCGAAGTCGAGCGCGATCAGGTGGAAGTCTCCGGCTCGGTCGGCCAGGTGGACCGCCCACGGTCCATCCGGGGCGACATCTGTCACCCGGCAGGTATGAGCGTAGGTGCCGGTGACGAGTTCACCGGCTGCATCACGGGGCATCACCCGCGCTGTGGAGCGCGGGCTGATGGCACGAGTTAGTGCCCACGCCGCGCCGGTGTTCGGGCAGGGTGGTGCTGAGGGGGTGGGGTCGGCTATCCTGATAGCAACCCCCTTGGTCTTGTTGGTCTTGGTTCAAATCTCAACTGGTCCAATGGGTTTCTTCTCCTAGCAGGGAAGCAACTTGGGTCATCGGAGGTGGTTGCTCCGTGATCCGCAAGCCTCTCGGCCCTCGCCCCTAGCAGGGCGGGGGCCGCTTGCGTCTTAGCTCACTTTTATTTCGAGGCGCTGCTGCCCCTCTACCTGTTCGAGCTCGTCGGCACGCTGGTCGAGGTACTCCATGACAAGCCCGGCAACAAGATCAGTGCGAGTCTGTCCGGTGATGGCGATGTGGCGTTCGAGTTTCTCGGAATAAGGCCGTGGCATGCGGAACGTCAGAATGGCTCTGTCGCCTTTGCTCACCTGTGGCATGTCTCCCTCTCCTTTTCCGTCGAGTCAGTATGTCCACTCAATCACGACTCGGGCGACTGTACCGGAATCTGCTTCGGTGTGTCGTGGGTTGCGTCAGAGGCCGCGAGCGACCGCAGCAGCGGCTCGCAGCCACGCACGCTGAGTCGCCGGTCTCAGCGCGTCGTAGCGGAGCAGTCCGTCCACGATTGCGGGGTCGAAGGGGATTTGGACGACCTCTCGGGCGATAGCGGCAAAACCGTTGCGGACCTTTTCTGCTTCCTCTCGTCGGGCGGAGGGCTCTGCCTGCGAGACGATGACCACGGCCTCGTCGGCAAGCTGAGCGCAGCGCTCGTCCCGTGCAGCCAGTCCTTCCAGCAGAAGCGCGCCGGCCTCGGCGTGCTCGTCCTTGGTGGTGCTGGCGACGACGATCTGATCTGCGTGATCGATCATGCGCTTCCACAGCGGATCGCTCTCGTCGTTGCCTGAGTCGATGAGGATGAGGCGGTAGAACTTTGAGGCGACCGCGTGGATGGAGTCAACGTCAGCAGCGCTGACGCGCTGCTCATCGGCCAGTACTAGAGGCTTTGAGCGCAGCACGTCGTACCGGTCTGACGTTTGGTGGTGCACGTAGCGGGCCAGATCCGCCGATTGCGCGCCTGTCGCCAGAAGGTCATTGGTGCGTGGCAGAAGGTCCAGGATCGTGGACTCATGCGGCCCCTGTTCAGTCCGCCAGCCGAGCGTTCCCCGCGTCTGATTGTTATCCCAGGCGAGTACACCGCCGCCGCCGAAGCGGGCGAAAACCGCTGAGAGATTAATCGTAGTGGGGGTCTTGTTTGCCCCGCCTTTGCCGTTGACGATGGCGATTGTGCGCGGGCCTGGCCAGTGCTGGGAGACCGCCTTACGGTCTGCTCGTTCTTGCTTCTCAGCCGCACTTGGCTTAACGCGGATACCCATTGCTGAGAGCGCTCCGCGCCACCCGCGGGCGGCGGGCTCCTGGGGCTGCTCCTGGTTTAGGAAGCTTTCACGCATACTGCGCAGCTCCCGCCGCGTCAGCGGCGTCTTGGGGTGCCCTTCCGCGGTGCTGGTGAAGGGATTTGTTTTCGCCGGCGCGGACGCAGCCGCGGGTGCCGGCGGGTCTGTGGGAGCACTGGAGCGGTTCTCTGGTGACTCGACTACGGCGGATTCGGCCGTGGCCACTGGCTGCGCCGCCGGCGGCGCGGGGGCCTCTTCCTGAGGCTCTACTTCGCCAGTGGGGGAGACCACGAGCACCGGAGCATCAGGGTCATTCGTATGGATGGTGAGGCTCGTTCCCGCCTGCTGGGCGTGAAACACCGCCAGATCGATGGCTTTGTTCTGCGCGGCCGCATAGCTGTCTGCCTCGATCTCCTCGGTGTACTCGCCGATCACAACGGTGCCGCTGCCATCAGGAGCAATCGTGATGCTGTTCATGAGTGATCGTCCTCGGTTTCTTCGCTGGGTCCAGGGTTTGGCTGACGTTCGATGCGATACAGGAAGGTGTCTTCCACGCGGGGCGCTTCAACATAGGCTGCGTCGTCTGTGACCAGTACAGGAGGCGGGTCGGTATCGCGAAATGTGTCGTAGGGCTCCGGCTCGGCCCCGTCCACGCTGATATCGACGCGGGCCGGCCCGTCGCTGGACTGGCCCCAAAGGGTGGTGCCGTCCAGTACCGCGTCTCGCAGGGTGTTGACTTCGGTGATGACATCCTCATCTGCCCCCCAGCGAATTGCCACGGCACCGATGACGGCGGTCTCGGCCTCGGGGTCCACCAGGACTTCGTCTTCCTGGTGCGGGGGTGCTTCGACGTACCTGGACGAGATACGTTCTCCATTGGTGAGGTTGAAGACTTGGAGCAGTGGTTCTTCGTCGTCTCCTTCATAGAGCGCAGCAGCTACATCGTGGGTCAACGGCCAGATCGCCTGCGGTCGTTCGGTCTGCACTGCGCTGTGATGCTGCAGTTCAGTGCTTTCGCTGGTGTGCTCGTCTCCATTTCGAGGCGTGCGGTAAACGTAGGTTTCGCCTAAGGAGACTATGTCGTCCTCAACAACCGATACCGGGTGGGCACCGGCCGGAACCTCTGCCTCTGTGAGGCTGCCGTCTCCTGCGTCCGTCGCGACCACATAGTCACCCAGGTAGATCAGTGGCGCATCGCCGGCGAACGAGACTTCTGCGCCACTTACTAGCTCAATAGTCGTGGGCTCGACAGGCTCATCTGTCGGCTCAGTGGGCACCGGCCATAGCTGGAGGCGCTGTGTGCTCGTCTCGACAAGGACACTATGACCGGCCCATGTTGTCTCGTGAAGGGAGTCTGCACTCCTTGGTGCGGTGGGGGAGCGCCAGATCTGTCTTCCATCCTCGGGGCTGATGCCAAGCAGATATCCGTCGTCGTCGCGGATGACGATAGTGCCGCTGCTAAGTGCAAGGGCTCCTGAATCTCTGGACACCGACCAGGCCCAGGCCGCAGTGCTCGAAAAGCCCTCCGGGAGCCCCACCGGCACCTGCGCTCCTGCGTTAGGTGGCTCCCACTGATTCTGGGGTTCCGTTTCGACCGCGGGTTCTGGAGAGTCTTCGGCGGTGACGATTACTGCAGCCGCTCCGCCCGCCGCTGCTATTGCTATCAGTGCAGTGGCGGCGATGATCAAGGGCTTCTTGGACCCTTTCGGGGCGACGCTCTCAGCCTCGGGGACCTCAATGGCTTCGCCGTTGCGGGTGACCACCATTGGCCACCGGTCTCCTTCAGGGGTAGTCACGATGACACGGACCGCATCACGGCCGTGTTCTGCGGCTTTGCGCGCAACAGCAGCTATAGCCGCCTCAGTCGCGGTCTGACCCACAGCGGGTTCCACACGGATACCGTCTAGTTCAACTCGCGGCTGGGAACGTGTCGGATCGGTGTCGTCAGTCTGCTCGTCATAGAGCACCTGATAGACCGGGTACTTCGGCACTTTGGTGGGATCGCTGCTCATGCCCTGCATTGCCCCCTTAGCTACCCACTGTCAGTCGCTGAGGTTCATTTCGTCAGCTCTCAGCAGGAACTCCCGCAGATCAGCCTTTCGAACGCGGGTAACTCGCTTGCCGATCTTCATGCCAGACAGTTCACCTGCGCGAATCCACTTCGCCACGGTGGCTGTCTCGACACGCAGTAGCGCAGCGATCTCTTGTGAGTTGGTCAGTTCGGGGACATCCTGCAAGAGGGCGTCAACCAAATCGGGATCGTTCACGGCTGTCATGCTCCTAACTTACTAAAGAAACTTTGGCGCGTATAGGGGGTGTCCACGTGTATCGCGAATAAAAGTTTCTTGACGGCCTATACCTACCTATTGCGGTGTGTGTCACTCTGTGCGTAAGCTAGCTACTAAGCGCACTCAGGGCACTTGCCCACGATACGTGGGCTAACGTGAAGCGCGTAGGAGGATTCTTGATGACACGGAGAAATCCCTTGCTTCCGCCAGAGGTCGCGGAGGCCCCAGAACCGCCGGATATCGCTGATGAGCTGTTGGGGGACACTGTTGAAGTGATCGGCCCACAAGCTCCCCTGCCCGTGGTTAATAGTCCAGGAAACGCCTCTCCCTGGCCTCGTGTGGAAGTCACAGAGCATCGTCTAGTGACTGTGGCGGGTCTCCATGGCGGCGCGGGCACAAGCACTGTGGCGAGCCTGTTTGGCACCGATGCCGCCGATGCCGGCCAAGGTTGGCCGGTTGCTGCCGGCTGGAAGAGGCCCCTGCCGACGCTTCAGGTCGTGGTAGTAGCGCGAACGCACTACTCCGGCCTGGAAGCCGCCGATGCTTTCCTGCGTCAGTGGACAGCGGGCGAGCTGCCCGAATCGCGCCTTCTGGGCCTGGTGTTGGTTGATGATGCCCCACGGCTGCTGAGTTCTCAGGCCCAGGAGGCAAAGCGGCTGCTGAAGCTCAGCCCTCGGGGCGCACACATTCCGTGGATTGAGCAGTGGCGGGTGCAGCCGCCTGAGCTTGATGGACTTCCACGTCGTCTGAAGAGGATCGTCCGGGGTTATCGAGCCCTGGCTGAAGAGAAGGAGTAACAATGTTTGAGCTGCTGGAGCTTCTGAGTGTGGGGGGCGTCGTCCCTGATGTTCGACCTGAACAGCCTCCGGGAACCGAAGGGTTCACAACGCTTTTGAACTGGATCTCGTGGGCCGCGATTATCTGTGGAGTTGCAGGATTCCTTGCCTCTGCCGGATACCTCGCATTCGCGAGCTACACGGGACGCGAGATCAATGGATTCAAGGGCCTGGTGATCGCCATCATCGTCTGCATCCTCGCCACAGGCGTAGGAGCCATTCTGAGGGTCTTCGTCTGAGGAAGACCGCTATGACGGGAGGGTGCTAACTGATGGCAGATGAGAATAGCGGCGGATTGGGAACCGGATGGCTCCTGGCCGGCGGCTTCTTGCTGGTAGTGGCCATCGCGGTGATTGCCGCCATCGTGATCGTGCCTAGCCGGTCCCCTGACCCGGATCAGACGGATCCTACTGGTGACGCTGGGGAAAGCCCCCCTCCCAACGCGGAGCCCGCCCCCGAAGAGAGTAGACCTGGTGGAGAAATCGAGCCGTGCGATCTGGATGAAGTTAATTCGGACTTCCCCGCCACCGCGCCTGAGTTTCAATGGGAAGAGCATCCCTCAGGCGTAGTGCTACCTGTTTCTGATGAGCATGGACCGGTCGTGCGGGACGGAAATATATGGCGCTGCTCCTCCCAAACGCCATCTGGTGCAGCGTTTGGTGGTCTCGGGCTACTTGCAAGCTTCACTCATGGCTGGACCGAAGCGGCTGAGGACTCACCAGCAGCTCGTGAGCTTGCCGAAGACCTCGAACAGCTGCTTTCCAGTGATGAAGCTACGGTGCCGATTCATCACCGCGGATTCCGCATTCTCAATTCCAACGCCGAGTCCGCCACGGTGGAGTACTGGTTCCATGTCAGCGGACAGGATACGGATCTCTTTCTCCGTATCCCTCTGACATGGAACGAGGACGCTAACGACTGGCGCCTTAACTTTGCTTCTGCTTCTGCTGTGGGCAGTGGCGTTGTGGAGGACACCACTCAGTACACGGAGTGGAAGAACTAAGCGATGGATGGAATCAGAGACGCTCTAGGCTGCGGCCTCGGTGGGAACCCTGCTGCCTGCGCAGGAGCAGGACAGCGCATCAACCAGGGCGTAGACAGAGCTATTGAGGGAGTGGCTAACTCGGCCCTCGAACAGTTTGTCAACGCGCTCTATGAGTTCGCGCTCTGGATTCTAGAGATCATCTCGACGTGGTGGATGAACACACCAAACGCGGATGTCGAATCCGCGGCCGTCACCCAGATTCAGCAGGACATTCAGTGGTACGTGATGGGCTTCGCCATGATCGGCTTCCTGATGGGGCTGATCCGGATGGTGTCGAGCCAGGATATCCGCCAAGGGCTGACGACCAGCTTCAAGCCCATCGTCAACCTCATTCTTGTCACCGGCGTCTATGCCGCCGCCGTCACCATGCTTCTGCGAGCCGGCGATGAAGGCTCAATGTGGCTGCTCTCTCGGGCAACCGATGGTGAAGCCGATCTGAGCACCATGTTCATGCCTGCATCCGCTGGGGGCGGCGCAGCTGCTCTCATCCCTATGTTGCTTGTCTATCTGCTGGCGGGGGTCGGCGGCATCGTCAACTTCGTCTTCATGATTTTCCGCAACATTCTGCTAGTAGTCCTCATGGCATTTCTTCCAGCTCTCGCCGCCGCCACGGGTACCCAGCGCGGCGATCAGGCATTCGCCAAGGCCAACGGGTGGCTACTGGCTCTTCTGCTCTTCAAGCCGGTGGCAGCGGGGATCTACGCTCTCGGGTTCCGTTTCATGCGCAGTGACACGGATATGGGCTTGGACGATGAACTGGCTACTGCGGTGGATCAACTTACCGGGGCTGGGATTATTCTTCTGGCTGCTCTTGCTCTGCCGGCGCTTATTAAGTTCTTGGTTCCCGCTGCGGCCATTGGTGCTGGAGCATTCACCGGCGGCGCAGCCATTGGAGCGGGTGTGGGCGTTGCGGCAGGCGCGGCCGTGCTCGCGAGCACTGGCGGCGCGGGGGCAGCTGCCGCGGGGGGAGCTGCTACTAGCGGTGCCAGCGCTGGCAGTAGCGGGCTTGGAAGCGTTGGTTCTGCGGCTGCCTCAGGAGGAAGTGGCGGGCCAGGTGGCGGCTCGGCTGCTGCGGGCGGCGCAGACGCTTCGAGCGGCGGCAGCAATGCAGCTGTGCCTAGTGGGTCGAACGCCGGTAGCGGTGCGGCCTCGGGATCTGGGGGCGGCACGGGTTCATCCTCGACCGGCCCAGGCCACAGCGGGTCGGCGAGCGGTGTCGCTGGGAGTGGGTCGAACCAGACATCTAGTTCTGGTTCCTCTGCCGACGGAGGCGGCGCAGCACCTGTCGGAGGCGGTGCTGCCGCGGCTCCAGCGGGCCACTCAGCTTCCGCTTCTCCTGAGGGCGCGTCTGGTTCCACTGCCGGCTCTTCGAGTACTGCAGCCGCCGGAGGCGGTGCAGCTTCCTCGGGTGCCAGCACACCAGGTGCCGCGACCGCGGGCGGCTCTCAGGGGAGCAGCGGGGCTAACGCTGGCGATGCTGTGCGCGCAGCCGATGCCGGGCGCGGTATCGCGGCTGAAGGGTCTAGTGATGATGGCGCTGACGATGAAGAAGGAGGCCGGCCATGAGCCAGGACGTTGAGGTCCTGAAGGGCATGTTTGGCAACCTCACATTGCCAAAGCGCAGCGGCATCCTCGGTCTCTCTATGGGGGCTTCGCTCGTCCTGGTGCCCTGCTTCCTATTGAGCATTGGATTCCTCGCCACTCAGCGGCTGCTCACCGCCGTCGCGGCAATAGCCGTGCCACTTGTCCTGTTGGCCCTGGCCCCAATCACACGGGCTGCTGATCCTTCGGGCCGGTCTATCTATAGGAGACTCATGATTCGGTTCATGCAGCGACGCAAAGAAAAGTCCGGACAGGCTCTGTACCTCTCTGGTGCCAGCGGGCATACACCAGATGGCACCACGCGGCTGCCGGGGCTGTTGGCCCGCGCCGAGCTGACAGAGCATGTGGGCTCACACGATCTGCAGTTCGGCATGATCCGGCTCTCTGGGCGTGGATCGCATCTTTACACAGTGGTGCTGGAGGCGTTTCCTGATGGGGATGCACTCATCGACGAGGACCGACTGCGCCGCTACGTCGATCATTGGGGCGCGTGGCTGTCTGACCGCAGCCTCGATGAGAACGTGAAGGCCGCCAGTGTGGTGGTTGAGTCCGCCCCGGACACCGGAATGCGGCTGAATCGTCTTCTCACCAGTAAACGGGCTGAAGGTGCTCCTGAATTCTCTACGGCCGTTACGGAGGCTATTGCTGAGGAATACAGCGCGGGATCTCCTCAGGTGACTGTGAAGGTGACCGTCACCTTCGATGGTCGGGATCTCGGCACCGGCAAGGATCGTGGCACAGCCGAGATGGCTGAGGAGATCGGCGCGCGACTGCCCGCTATCGTAGGCGGTCTGACCACCACCGGGGCCGGACGGGTAGAGGTTTGCACGGCTCAGGAGATTGTGGATTCGACATACCTGGCTTATGACCCTCACGCCCAGGTGGCAATGGAGGAAGACAAGCTGAACAACGGCGGCACCGGTCTGAGCTGGGAGGACGTGGGGCCAACGTTCCACTATGACGCCTTGGACCGCTATGCTCATCAGCGCGCCATATCCGCGTCCTGGACGCTCTTTGATAAGCCAGAGGGCTTCTTCGGGCCAAGGTCTCTGCAGAGAGCGCTCGATCCTATTTCCGGAGTGATGCGCAAGCGTGTCACGCTGCTGTATCGACCTATTCCCCGGTCGCAGACAGCCGCTGAAGCGGAGCGGGAGCTGAAGAATAGCCGCTTCGCCGGATCTCAGGCTAGGGATGATCAGCGCGCTAAAAACCGACGCGACGCCGCATTGAAAACTCAGCAGGAGGAAGCGCGGGGAGCAGGAATGACGCGCTTCGGGATGATTGTGACAGTCACCCTGGATGGGGAAGACCCTGAGCATGCACACGATGAGCTGCGCCGCCTCCGTCGGCAAATTCCGCAGTCGTTCTCTGACACGCGGCTACGCCTCCGAGAGGCGCTGGGTAATGAAGCAGTCACTTTCCAGGCCGGGCTTCCTCTTGGCCTGGTACTCCCTGAACACATGCTCCTTCCCGAGGACTTCCGGAGGTGGTTCTAATGAGTACTTCGGCCCTGCGTGACTCTGCAAAGCTCAGTCGGCGTGACAAACGGCGGTTGAAGAAGTCTTTTGATCGTTCTATCGCGAAACCGTCTAAGCCGGGTCCGCTGTCCACACTGCTGGCGGGGGTTCGAGAGCGCCGCGCCTCGGTGGAGGCGCGGCCTGGCCGAGGCGGCTGGAGCCGCCGCGGAGGCGGTGCGGTGAACTGGGTAGAAGAACCGGCGGAGCTGCTGGGCACTAGCGTGCAAGTATGCGGCTACTGGCCGTTCATCATCGGATCTGGACTGCCGGTGACAGGGGTGCCGTTGGGCACACACCTGACCCGGCATTCTGTGGTCTACGCGGACCCGATGAGCTGGTTCCTCGCAGAGATCATCAACAACCCCAGCGCGTTCGTGCTGGGGCAACCGGGCCTTGGAAAGACCTCGTTGGTGAAGCGGATGATCTCGGTGCTGATGGATTGGGGCGTCATCCCTATGGCGCTCTCTGATTCGCGCCCTGACTATGTAGATCTCATGCGCCAGATCGGGGGTCAGGTGATCGAGTTCGGGCCTGGCCGGGGACACATGAACTTCATGGATCTTGGCCCTCTAGTCTCCGCAATCTCCGGCATTCAGGACGAGCAGCGGCGCAAAAAGGCGTTGGAGGAGATGCGAGGCCGGCGACGGTCACTGATGGCAGGGTTGGTTGCGATGGCCGCGGGTCGGCCTCTACAGCCTCATGAGTCCTCAGCACTGGCGACGGCCATGCAGCTGATGGACCCGAATCTGGATAGTCCGCCCTTGTTGCCGGAGCTTATCGAGTTCATTCAGAGTCGCCCGCAGAAACTGCGTGCGATCACCCTGACTCATAGCGATGACCACGCCTACGACGAGCGGCTGAAGGGTCTTCTGGATGCTCTGATCTTGTTGGGACCAGATGGGATCTACGGGGATCTCTTCTCAAAGCCAACGACAACACACATCGAACAGGGCAAGCCGGTGGTCTTCGACATCTCCGGCATTGACGAAAACGACACCGTTCTTATGGCCTTTGTGCAGTCGTTGTGCTGGTCCCTGGGCTCAGCAACCGTCTCGGCAGAGCAGATCCTTGCTCAGGATGCTGGGCGGCCGCGCCGGAACTACCTGCTGATCATGGATGAGCTTTGGAAGGTGCTGCGCGCTTCTGAGCAGATGGTGTACTTCATCGACTCTCTAACGCGCCTGAACCGTGGCCGCGGCATGGGACAGATCCTGATCACTCACACTATGAAGGATCTGAAGCTCACTGATGATGCCCTCACCAAGATCGCGTGGGGCTTCGTCTCGCGCTCGGAGATGGTCTTTCTCGGCGGCTTGGATGCCGACGAGATGGGCAACCTGCGTGAAGTCTTTGACCTCTCCAACACTGAAGTGGAATACCTCACCGATTGGGCCGATAAGAGCGCCGGTATCGGCACCAACCTACGCCGCCCGCATACCGGCAAGTTCATCCTGAAGACGGGAAAGCGACCAGGCATTCCCTTCAAAGTGAAGTTGACCACCGTGGAGGAGCCGATCACTAACAGCAACCGCGCGTGGAACATGGAGACCGCGGCATGAGCCGGCGGGCCGGACGCCGGGCACAGCCTGGCGGTGCAGACGCGCCGTGGATCTTCGCAGCCGCGGTGCTGGGCTTGCTCATGCTTGCTGGACTGCTGTGGTGGGGCGCAGCACTGCTGGACCCTGCTATTCGCATCGCTATTTCATACTCAGATCCGGTCAACCTGCTCGCGGATCAGTTCACTGGCCGTCTGCCGATCACTGGCCGTCAGGTCGCGGCCTTCACCATTGGAATGGTCGCCGTCCTGATCGTGGCGGGCCTGCTGCTGATCGCCGGCCTCCATGCCCAGAGGGGTCGCACCAGAGTGGACTCCCTGGCTAAAGCGATGAGCCGCAGCAAGGACTTCACCGAGCTTACGGTCAAGGCTCAGAAGCGCGATGCTGAGCGGCTGTACGCCGCTGCTGCCGGTCCGGGTGTCCCGCTGGCTGATCTGGTCAACAACGGAATGGAACTGCGCGCCTCCTGGGAGTGGGTACAGACCTGGATCATGGGGCCTCGCGCCGGTAAGACCTCCTGTGTCTGTGTTCCTCAGGTCATCGAGCCTGATGCTCCGGTGCTGGCGACCTCGAATAAGAGAGATCTAGTAGACCTCACGCGCGGGCCGCGCGCAGAGAAAGGCGTGGTGTGGGTCCAAGATCCACAGGACATTATTGGTGAGCCGCCCTCATGGTGGTGGAACCCTCTGAGCTTCGTTGAAGACATGGAGACAGCCGAGAAGCTGGCCGATGTTTTCATCTCCTCAGCCACCTCAGCCGGGGCAAAGCAGGATGCCTATTTCGAGTCTGACGGCAAACGGCTGCTCTCCCACATGCTGATGGCCGCGGCCGTCGATGACCGGCCCATCACAGACGTTTTTCGCTGGAGCCTGAACCCAGACGACGAAACACCGGTCAACGCTTTGTACCGTCAGGGCCACCACCAGCTGGCCGATGCGCTGGAGAAGATTCAGCAACTCACGCCTAAGCAGCGTGACGGCGTCTATGGCACGATGCGCCCGTGGATCTCGGTGCTGGGAAATGATCGGGTCATTCCCTGGATACGTGACACGGGTGAGGTTGGCCGTCCTGAGTTCGATCACCGGGTGTTTGCCGACAGCACGGACACTCTCTATCTGATCTCCCGCGAGGGCGGAGGATCTGCCCGCGCGCTCACTGCAGCACTGGCTATGGCGGTCTTGACCGCCTCAGAGAAGGCAGCCGGCCGCAAACGTAGCGGGCGGCTGTCACCGCCGCTGATGGCGGTGCTCGATGAGGCTGCCAACGTGGTTCGGTGGCGGGAGCTGCCGGATCTGTACTCGCACTATGGCAGCCGCGGGATTGTGGTCTCCACGTTCTTCCAGTCCTTCATTCAGTGTGTCGAGGCATTCGGCCGGGAGGGAGCGCGCAAGCTATGGTCCGCGGCCAATATCCGGGTAGCCGGATCTGGCCTGTCTGAAGATGATTTCCTGCCGTTCCTCTCCCAGCTGGTCGGTCCCCGCGACGTCGTAAAGCGAACAGCATCGACGGCCCGCGGGGGCCGTCAGGTCTCCACCTCTGTGCAGCGAGAGAGCATTATGGAAGTTGCTGACCTCTCCGCGCTGCCGCGTGGTCGGGCGCTGCTGTTCAGCTCCGGCAATCCGCCGGGGTTGCTGAAGCTGCGCCACTACAGCCAGAAAGACTATGCCGATGACGTTCGCGAGTCTGAGGCGTTCTACGCCCCTCAGCAGAGTTAGGACTCGGCAGTGAAGTAGCCCTCTGGTGCTGGCGTTGCTGGCCAGATCTCGGGCACCGCCTGGCGGCGCTCAGCGTTGAAGTTCCACAGAGGGCCTTCGGGGCTGGTGATCACATCCATTGTTGGCCAAAGGTAGTCGCGGAAGAAGACAATCATCCCGGTCGCGCCTTCCCACCGCATGTGTTCCCAGGTCTCCCAAAGCGCTTCAAGCACAGTTGAGACCTCCTCATATCTCCACCATTGCGGATCCCACTTCCGCTGCTGTGGGTTCCTCCGGTAGTGCGGCAGCAGCCACTCCTGCACCCACGCCTCGGCATGCGGATAGGCCAGCTCCCTATCTTCTGGCTCTGTCATCTCGTCCTGGAACTCTTCGGTGAATTCCTCCGCTTCCTCAATGAACTGCTCGCTCATCGGGAGACCTCCAGCTGTCGCGGTCGCTGACGTGTCACCGTGTTTACACGGCGCGCTGCCGCTCTGTTGTGCGAGAACACCCTGTGGCGGGTTCCCTGGGGAAAGTTCTGCCTAGTGCGTCCCCGCACTGCAGCAGCTTGCGGGTCGTGCTGTCCCAGGCGCTTTAGATCCGCATCGCTGGTCCGCTGATAACTCTTTCCCTCCCGGCCGCCTGTAGCTTCCTCGCTGCGCGCGTGCGCCCGATCCCTGTTCTGCTCCGCCCCGTACCGATCCGCGTCAGCCAGTGCCTGCGCTTCATCCTGACCAGCTTTGTCAGCCTCAGCACTCTTCGCCTCTGCTTCTGCCTCGTGCTGCGCAGCAGCAGCCTCGGCGTCTGGGGCCTCCGCCGCTGTTTCCTCTGCCTTCTCAGCGGCTGCTTTGTTCACTGCGGCATCTGCCTCGCTGTCCAGCCGCTGCCGGGCAAAGTAGTCATCAAGGGCGTCCCTCAGTGCGTGATGCCTATCACTGAGCGAGGTCGGATGATCCTTGTTCATCTGTTCGATGTTTATCCCGTAGTCATTGCGCAGAACATCCGAGATATGCAGGTACGCGCTGCGCGCTTCCGGGTGACGGCCCGCCAGGTGAGCCGACACCGTGGCGTAGTCCGCGATCTGCTCAGATCCTGCGGTACGCCAGAACTCGCGCGAGTAGGCGTCTTGGCGAATCGTAGTTGCCAGACTCCTTTGCTCTGCGGCAGAGAGCTGGGCTCTCTTATCAGCGTCCTGAGCAAGGCGCTGCCGTTCGGCCTCGCGCAGCTGCTCCCTCCGCGCAGCAGTTTCCACCTGCTGCATACTTCCCGCCATTGCGGTGCGCATCACGCGCCCCAGGCTCTCTGCGATCTCGCTTTCCTCGTTGGCATCCATCGGTGCTCCCTATCGGCCGTAATCGTTTCCTCGGTCTGGTCTGTGTGTCGAGCTGCCGCGGCCGCTGACCTGTCGCCGTGGCTGCGGGGGCCGCTGAGACACAGTGGGTGTAGAGGTCTCAGGCGTGGCGTTCTGTGCGGCTATCGCCTTTTCCGCCGTCAGTACCGTGTCGGTCACTCTGCGGCTCCACTGCGGCCGCTGTGTCACTGTCTTCTGGGCGGCCATTACACGGGCAAGCCGGTTGGCTTGCTGAATCAGAGCAACCCATCCAGTCGAGCTGTTCTTTGATCCGGCGCGCTGTGCCAGTCGCACCGCATACATCGCATTACCGCCACGCTGACTGATCTGCGCGAACTCGTGAGATAGCCGCGCATACACCCCCGGCCGGCGGGTTTCGACGCTCATAGAGACACGGGCGTAGATCTCCGCCAGGCTATCGGGGGTCGCCTTCCCCGAGATCAGCTGCTCCGCCTGCTGAGCGCTGATTCTGGGAAGTTTCGTTCCCTTACTCGGCTGCGGCCTCGATCCCTCGTGCAGAGACTTCAGGAGAGCGTGGGCCTCGCTGCGTCCCCGACCCCCGAAGCGCTCCTGGATTCGCGGCCACGCCAGCTGTCGGTCTAGCTTGCTGGGCGCATACCAGAAGGGCCGCTGCTCCCCGTTCCCTGTCGGGGGCAGCGCCACTCGATACCCAGCAATGCGGTCGCTCGATCCACGCTCAAAGTACGGTCGCACCCGCACACCAGCGTCGAGGAGATGCTGCACATACTCGCCCTCAGTCGAAGCGGTAGCCAGTGCGCTGCGCAGCCGGCGGCGCAGTTCATTCCGATCAGACTGAGGCCGTCCCTGACGCTGCGCCCGCGCCCTCTCTGCGGGCTTATCCGCAGCAAGATTCTTCCCCTGCTCGCGGGACTCCAGCACCGAGAGGCCATACTTCTTCTCCAGCTCATTACAAGCCTGCTGAGCGCGCATGAAGTCATTGTGGACGTTCGCCTTCGTACCATCCTCGCGCACCATCTGCACGGCGATGTGAACGTGATCGTTACCCTTAGATGAAAGGCCATGACGAATCGCCACCCACCGTGAGGACTTTTCACCCTCGGGATCGACAAAGCCCATCTTCTCTACGAACTCAGTAGAGATTTTGCGCCACATCTCGTCCGGCAGCTGCCCCTCATCGGAAGACAGAGAAAGTGAGCAGTGCCAGACGCCAGCAGGCTTCCTCCCCACCGTCACCCTGTCTCCGGTTTCAGGATCTTGTTCAGTCTGAGGAACGGTGACCTCTGTGCCGTAGAGTTGAGCCGGCCGGTTCATCACATTTGCGATGTCCAGCGCATCATCGGTGGACAGTTCCTTGCCCGGCTCGACCTGAAACGTGACGAGCTCGTCCCCGGCCACAATGTGGGGGTTCTCGTGCTCATTAGCGCGCCCCGGCCCCGCAAGATACATCACCAGCCCGGCCATGCGAGACCCCCGAGTGATGTTGGGCATCATGAGGAGACACCCACCTTGGCGATGCTCGATGCCGCGTCATCCAGACGCATAAGAACTCCACGCAGGAACTCCAGACTGTGATGGAGCTCGGCCGACACTGGAGCTCCTGCATTCACGCCTCGGGCGATCTGGTTGAGATTGTTGCCGATGGCAGCCAGCTGCCGCTCCGCACGAAGGATTGACTGCACCGCGGCCTTCCGGTTCGTCGCGGTATCGCCAGACTCGAACGTAAGCGCCGACTCCACAAGGAGACGTTGAACGCTCACGTTCTGCTCTTGCGCTTTGAAGTACAACGCATTGTCTTCAAACTCGGTCAGCTTCAGCACACGTCGCACGTTGCGTCCTCCAGGGACGTTTGCCTGACGACGACGCTGTGCCATCCGAATTCCTCTCGCCTAGTGCAACGACCACACGTCAGAAGCTCTGCTTCCAAGTGTGGCACCGAGACCGCCGCAGCGCAAGGTCTCCGAGCGACTTAGGGCACCTAAGTCTATAGCTCGCTCCGTCGTGGCTGGTGGGGTCGCCCAAACGGGCGGAAGGCAACGCCGCACCTTTGGTGCGTCCTTTTCGGCGGTTGAGTGTACTGCCCCAGCAGAACCGTTCAAGCCTTCCTGAGCGCTTTCGCGGCATATCCTCACTCGGTCGCTGCGCTCCCTCGATCCGGTATTCCACGGTCGCCCCTCCAGGCTTGACCGAACCTGCTGGAGCGAGTGTTTCGGCATGTGCCGAAAAGAACGGCAGCCAACGAGAAACCGGAGGTACTCATGTCACGGATCATCACTCCCAGCGAGGCCGCGCAGCAGCTTGACGTCACGGAAGAGGATCTGTCGTTTTGGCGCGACCGGGGGCTGGGGCCACGCTGGATCAAGCTTGGAAAGACCACTGTTCGCTACGTCGATACGGCTGTCTATGAATGGGTCATCGGCCAGCTGAGCGATGCCGCGCCGGTGCTGACCGTCGAGGCCAGTGACGAGTTGGAACTGGACCTTCAGAAGGAGACACTTCCCGACGTAGACTGAGAACATGACTGAACTGGACCAGGCACAGCAGCACGTCTTGGAGGAAGCCCGGCGCGTCAATGAGGAGCGCATGAAGGCCGTGGAGGATCTTGCGGCCGCGGTGGCGCGGCGCGTCGATCTTGAACGGCAGCTCAGCGAAGCCAAGAAGACCGAGAAGCGTCTCATGGCAGCAGCAGAGAAGGCCGGATGGACCAGAACCCAGGTCTCTCGATTTGCCAAGCCGCCGAAGACTGCAACCAAGAAGACTAGTCAGGGTGAAGCGGCGCAGCAGCAGCCAACCCAGCCCACTGACGAGATGAGACAGGCCCGACAGGCTTAGCATTTCGGCACAAGGGGACCACTAGATCTGGTCGGGATCTCTCCCCACAGCGGTTCGCGTGGTTATTCCCGAGCGCTCAGACTGACTCCCAGCTGTAGTCGCTGATCAGCAATTCTCCGTCGATCTCTGTAAACGAAAAGAAAAAGATCCGTCGCTCTCGTGGGTTACTGGTGACCGTACCGTCGTCGGTGATCCATACCCATGTAGCTTCAACGGAGATCACTTCATCGCTTGTCGCGTGGTTGACCTCCACGCTGGGACGCGAGGTTGCGCCCGCGGCGGCAGCCTCTATCCAGTCCGGCCCGGTGGATGGTCGCGCTGGAACGATGATCGATTCGGCCATCTCATCGGTCATCAGATGTGCTGCGCGCAGCTCGGCCTCAGTCTGGTTGAAGTCCTCATTTGGGTCCCACGTAGTCATAATCTCAGCGGCCTCTATCGCCAGCGCTTCCATGCGCTGGCGATCTGCGCTTTCGAGTGTTGGCTCTTCCTCCTCCGGTGTGGGCTCTGCCGGCGCTGATGGTAGTGAGGGAACCGATGTCTCCGGCGTTGGCTCGGCAGCCTGGTCCTCTGCAGAAGTGCGGTGCAGCGCCCACGCCGCGGCTGCTGCTGCGGCAATAACGACGAGGACGAGTCCGCTGAGGATGACGGTGCGTTTCATAGAAGGCCTTTCGCTCGGAGGAACGGCTCGGGATCAATGAGGTTGTCCCAGCCTGCTTGATCCCAGGCTCCGTCAGGGGTGCCAAATTGCAGATGCAGATGAATATCGCGACTGTTTCCAGTGGTTCCCTCGTGGCACAGCGGTGTTCCGGGCGGCACAATGTCACCAGCCGAAACGTAGAACGAATTATGGCGACAGTGACCAAACTCCACGTGCAGATACGGCTCTTCAGTCATGATCGCGAGCACGGCCTCACCTAGTCCGGGCTGCGTGCCGACATCCCGGATCTCCAGCTCCATCGGCGCAACAATGGTAGAGCCCGGCGGCGGGGTCGCAATGTCGATCCCTCGGTGGTCAGAGACGCCGTTATGGCAGTTCAGGGCGTTCGCCACCGGGCAAGGGCGCGGGCCAAATCGTGATGTAACGATCCCGCCTGGCAACGGATGGGTCCACTCCCCCGGCCTAAGGTCTCCCACGTCGGCAGCGAAACCTCCTGGAGGCATACAGTTTGCGGAGAAATTGCCTTGCGCAGACTCCATGATGGTTTCGACATAGTGCTGCGTCTCTGCGAAAGGCGGGATGCCCCCGTGCTGCTGCACGGCACCAGGGCCGGCGTTGTAAGCAGCGAGTGTGAGTTCAATGAGTTCACGCTCGGTGCTGGCAAGGCCCGCCACTTCCTCTTGTAGATCAGCCATATAGCGGCCCTGCGCCTCAATTGAGGCGATGGGGTCAAAGGGGTCGAGGTCGTACTGTGCTGCTGTGCCTGGCATGAATTGTGCAATACCTTGGGCTCCCGCCGGACTCTCTGCGTCTGGATTCCAGGCTGACTCCTGCTGAATTTGGGCTGCGAGCACGTCTGCGGAGATCCCTGAATGCGCCGCCGCCGATTCAATCGCCGTCCAGTACTCCTCCGGCACAGTTTCGCGGGTGTGGGCTGCTGACTCTGCGTCCTCTCCGGGTCTACACGCCAAAGCGGATGGGGGGCGCTCGTCCTCTGCAAGGATGGCGATCATTGGAAGGAGGATCAGCAGCACCAGACCAGCGATGCCGAGGCCAGCAATGCGGCCTGAGGACTGCATAGGAACCTCCACGAAACAGACTTATAGCTCTATAACGGACTATGAGTAACTATATGCACTTATAGCGCGTTAAGGAACTGTGAGCTGCTTGATGCGCCATCTGTCAACTGGTGAGCTGCTTCCTGTCCCATTCGCGTAGGGCTCGCCCTACGGTGGCGCGGCCGACGCCAAGGGCATCTGCGATCTGCTGTTGTGTCTTGCCACCGTTGCGAAGCTGCACCGCTGCTTCTAGACGGTCTGGCGTCATGACAGTGGGACGGCCGCCCACCCGGCCTTGGGCGCGAGCGTGTTCCAGTCCTCGGCGCGTGTTGGCTCGGATGGTGGCAACGCGAAGCTGCGCCATGACAGCCAGAATGCCGACGATGGCTTCTCCCATCGGGGTAGAGGTATCGATGTCGAGAAAAGGTTCTGTGAGGCTTTTTAGCCGCACGCCTCGGTCTCCCAGCTCGCGGATCTGCTCTATGGCCATGCGCTCAGTGCCGGCGATCCGGTCTAATGCGCGGATCACCAGAGTGTCCCCTGGACGCAGATACTCTAAGCAGGCCACCCATTGCGGCCTGTCGGAAATCCGGCTCGATTCTCCGTGGTCAACGAAGACTCTCGTTGCGCCGGCCTCCTTCAGGTCTGCCTCCTGCGCAGCAGGATTTTGCTCTCTCCGGGAGACGCGCGCATAGCCAATGACGGCGTTCATCTAATTCCCCTCCCCTAGTCCTGATTCCAATGCACGCGTCGAGTCAGGCCATAGCGTGCGCGGGTGCGCTGCACCAGCTCATCCACAGTGATCTTCAATGCTGAATCTTGCGGAGCTGAGCTGCCCGAGCTTCAACCTGCGTCTCAGCGGCAAGTGTCACGTGAACCTCCTCTAGGTCTCCACCTAGTCTTTCAGGTGACTCAAAAACGGTACAGACTCAGTTGTGAGCGATTGAGGTTTAGAGCGTGAGTTTTGAGCGACCAAACCGGCTTGTTCTTCAGGGTCCGCGCTCCCCGCGGCAACCCGCTCACAAACGACCGTTATTGAACCGGCGGCTATACGGGCCAACGTCCGTCCATGACCTCACGCATCTTCCGCGTGAGATCGGGACTGAGGATGTGCCCTTCCGTGTGGAGCGCGCCGCAGCCCGTGCAGTACGTATGTCCGCGCAGCTCCTCCGGAATCTCGTGGATAAACTCTAGGGTGACGGGATTCATCCCGATCGCGTCGGGTACGACGTCGAAGCTGATGACTGCTTCGTCACGCGAGCAGCCCTCACAGATGCGGCCGTAGATGGATGACAACTATTCTCCCCTTTCTCACTTCTCATTAGGGACCGTTATTGATCCTCGCCCCGCAGAGCAGAGGGCGTCATGGTGGCTTCGCAGGACAGCTCGACCCCCCGCAGTGCCTCCCCGTGGACCCAGAGACACAACTCATCTGAGAATGCGCGGTCAAGCCGGAGAACGGATGTCGGCAACGTGCAGCACACTACTGCTCCCATGCCGCGAGGCATGATGCCTGGTACCCGATGAGGGAGGGTCTTGGCTGTAGTAAAGTAAACGCGGCCCTGCCAGTCCGCCCGGAGATTCTGAGCGGAGACAATAGCTCTTGCGCTGTCTGGGTCCGTGTGGTGGAAGACCGTCAACTGGCGCACCGGGGCCAGGTCTTCGCAGACCTCGCACCAAGGCTGGTCACCTGCCCGGAAGGGCTCACCGCGCGGACCTGCATGGTGCTGCTGGTTGTGCCGCGCCCAGCTGCTCCAGCCATCTACCATCACGGGGCTGCCCATTACGATTCCTGTCATCGTCTCGTGCTGACGTCAGCCGTCGTCGGCGGCCATGAGCAGGGCTTGAATCTCTGCCCGGGATTCCTCGCTGCCTCGGATGATTTTCGCGTCGTCGCGGATAGTCGGCTCATCGGAGGCAGCCCAGCGCTCTAAGGCGTCCTCTTCGGCCGCGCGTCGCGCCTGGCGGTCGGCGGCGAGTTCAGCGGCCACGTCTTCCTGGTCGAGGGTCAGAAGGACGTTGACCTGGCTGTGATCGGTTTCGGGGTCGATGGTGTCGAGGTAGTCGCGCACCTGCTGGGCGGCGTGGGCGAGGGTACGCACCTGAGTGGCGTTGTTCTCGTCGATGATCAGCTCCCAGCCATGCGCCCATTTCCGCGCTGTGACGGTGATTGCGTTGGTCGTCATTTCTCCTCCTTTGCTTTCTGCCGGGCTTCTGCTGCTTCCTGGGGGAGATTGATCAGAAGCGCCCGTTACTGATCTGTCAGTACGGCGGCTCATCGTCATCGCCGGCCCATTGCATTGCACGCTCCATCTGCTGCTGCTCTTGGAATTGCATCATTCGTTCACTGGACAGCTGGCGGTCGATGACACTTCGGACCTTGGCTGCTGCCTCCACATAGGCAGGTTCGAGCGTGGCAGTCAGGACGTGTTCAAGAAACTCGTGGTCCTGTGGGAATAGTCCGCTGCGCTGAGCTGCGGCGGCGACCTGGCTAAAGTCATCCCATGTCACGCCGATGTCGTTCAGCCGTTGGGACACAGCATTCATGAGGTTGGCAAGGTCGGCCAGATAGGCATGTTTCTCGTCCTCACTCGGGTCGATGAATGTATGAGCTCCTTCACTAAGAAGTGCTTCTGCCCGTTGAGCGGTGTCGCGCAGGCGATAGAAGCACCACTCTTCTTCACTACCGAATGAGTGGGGGTCTTTCTCTTCCATTTCACTCCTCCTCCTCCGTGTCGTGCGGCCAGTGTATGGTGCAGGTCCGACATGACGGCATTCGCTAGTAATCACCGACAGGTCGGCCGCGTGGAATGGAGCCCGCTGCAACTTTGGGGAATGGCTCGCCGTTGTTGTAGGTGGCTTCAAGGCGTTCGACTTCTTTGAGTACCGCTTTATGGATGAAGTCGGTCAGGGAGCGGGTTCCTTCCTGGGCCATTGTGTGCAGCAGCGCTCCGCGGATGCGGGAGGCGTCGTCGTCATCTAGGTAGAACGTCATCTTGCGGTTGCGACCATCAGCGGTTTTCTTCGGCGGCGCGGCTGCTGGGGCGGCGTTGTTGCCGTCCCAGCTGGCCGGGGCTGCCGGTGGCCGGGTTCTTAGGTCGGACTTTCGCCGTTCTGGGCGCTTGGTGCTCATGCTCGGGTCTCCTTGGTGGTCAGGGCGGTTAGGTGCGCGGTGTATATAGCTGCTAGTTGGCGGGTCTCGGTGTGCGCACTCTCGTCGAGGCCCCGCGATTCTTCGACGGCATCTCCGATGGCAACCCTTTTGGGGATCGGGGGGTCGATGATGCGTAGACCGCGGATGTCGGCTGCTTCTTGGAGTTCGGCCCGCCAGTGTGCCCCGGCCAAGGTGTGTTCTTCGTGTTGGTTGATGAGGATGCCTGCAACTTCCAGGCTGGGGTTGTAGTAGTGGGTTACTGAGGCGATGGAGTCTAGGAGCCGGGAGAGGCCGTTTGCGCTCCAGAGTTTGGATTGGGTGACCACGACGACGCCGGTGGCGGCGGTGAGTCCGTTGATGGTCAGCAGGTCCAGGCTGGGTGCGCAGTCGATGAGGACCAGGTCGTAGCCGCTGGCCGCGTCGGACAGTGCAGCGCGGAGGCGGTGTTCCCTGCCTTTGCGGGAGACCACGAGTTCATCGCGTACTTCTTCCATCGTCACCCCGGATGTCACGGGCAGCACGTCGAGTCCGTTCCAGATTCCGGGCACGATGACATCGGTTGCTGTTGCGCCGCTGCGGGCGCTGAGTACGTCGGCTACGCCGGCGTCGTCCTCTTCGAGGTCTTCGGTGGTGACGCTGGTGAGGTTGCCTTGCGGGTCGAGGTCTACCAGTAGGACGCGCTGGCCGTCGTTGACGGCGGCGCGGGCCAGGTGGAAGGCGGTCGTGGATTTGCCGACGCCGCCTTTTTGGTTGCACAGCGCGAGTGTGGTGGTCATGTCAGGTATCTCTCTAACGGTGGTTGTGCCGGTGCTGGCGTCAGGTGGTGGGGTCCGGGAGGGAGCTGCCCCGGCCCTTGGGGTCGGGGCAGCTCGCGAGTAAGGATCACTCCCCCGCTGCTGCGCTGCGCTCGACGGTGACGCGCTGGCCTGAGAGTGAGACGCCGATGAAGTCGGCGGTCACGTCATGGCCGACGCGCGGCTCGCCGTCCTTATTCACGTACTCCTTCACGCGGTAGCGACCTCCGAAGATGACCCGGATGTTGCCGCTGGCCTCGGCTGCAGCAACAAGGTTCTCGGCTTCCGAGCCGAACGCGGTGACGTTATACAGGGTGCTTCCGGTCGTTTCCCACGCTCCGCTGTCGTCGCGCTCGGCGTCGTTGACCACAACGGCTGCGCGAGTGTACTTGCGCTGTGGCCCTTCTTTCAGTTCGGGAGTCTCAGCGAGGTTTCCGGTACGGATGATGTAGGACATGGCAGGTTCCTTTCCTGGTAATAACAGTAATAGTGGTAGTAGGTGCGGACCTTAGTTATGTGCTGCGCGGGTGGCTAACGATGTCCGCGTTCGGGTCATCCAGCAGGTCGCGCAGGTGCTCAATGGTCAGCAGGTGCGCGTGGCGGTCGAGGTCGAAGATGTGCGTCTCGTCGGTCTCGGCCTCGTCCTCCGGCAGCTCGGGCAGCTTGCCTTCCTCGCGCAAGCACTCGTGGAGGCCCTCCAGGGCGGTGCCGGTGGCGTCCTGATACAGCTCCTTGAATAGTTCGCGGACGGTCCCGGTCCAGGCTCCCTGTCCGTTGGCGATCTGTCGGGGGCTGTTGATCACGGTCTCGGGGGTGATCATGTGAGTCATGGTGTGTCCTTTCTGTACGGGGTGCGGCATTGGCTGTAGCTGCTGTTGCGCCACCCGTCCGGTGCTAAGCCGAAGGTGCGGCGGGTGGGCCGGATGGTGGCTCCGATGATCTTGTGCTGCTTCATCTCATCCTCTCTAATAACTCTATTATTGCCAATGTTGTGAATAGAGTCAATAGATGGCCGGGCGTGTTCGTCAGCCCGGCCATCCTGACGGCTAAGGCACTGCAAGGCACCTGGCGCACCAGGTGCCCCGCCGAACTTCACTAGTTCACAAACTCCGCAAAGTCCTCCGCATATCGCCACAGTGCGCTTCCCGGCTCCACTGTGCGAGACCGCCTATCGCCACCCCACGCCGCGTGATGCGTCACGTCTGTAACGCCTCCACGATGGTCCAGCCTGGCCTCCAGCCAGATATTAGGCCCACCCGCCGCCAGCCAAATCGTAAGAATGCGCTCCACATTGTGGCCCAGGCTAAATTCATTGATGAGCGAGTAGATACGGTCATCTGGATAGGTAGAATCAGGGTCCAGTCCCAGGCTCTCCAGCTCGCCCAGCAGCTTCGGGTCCGACTCTCTCAAGTCCTCAACGGTGCCGCCTGACTGAAAGCGGTCGAGTCCGGCGTACAAGGTGCCCAGCGCATCCTCATGCTGACTATGCGAATTCTCCACGTGGTCGCATGAGGAAATGAGCACGTCTCCGGCTGTCAGTCCGTGGGTGATGGTGGTCATGGTTTCCCTCCTCGTTTTTTCTTCGTTGCTGGCAGCTCTGCTGCTTGGCCCGGCGCGGAACGGGCAGCAACCCGTCAGGGCAGCGGAGGAGGAAAGTTTCTGCACGAAATAAGGGAGCCTGCGACCGCGTGCAGAAAGTTT
>NZ_JAJUJJ010000011.1 GCF_029265375.1 Nesterenkonia sp. | reverse complement strand
GCCACGGCCTACCGCAGCGAAGCAGATCGAGAAGCCTCCTATGAGGACTTCCTGCACTACTACAATCACCACCGCACCCACACCGCCATCGACGGAGAAGTCCCCTCAGCCCGTGTTCACAACCTCACGGGGAAGTACAGCGGGGGCTGCCACGAACCGGCTGAAGGCTGCGATGTAGTCCCCCGCCCGACGCGTGGTGGCCTCGTCGGCCCCGCCGTCGTCGGTGAAGGTGTTCTCCCCCACGGTGACCGCCAGGACCGGGGATCCCATAATCCGCACCCCCAGCGGCGGGAGGAACTGGCGCAGCTGCGACTGGCCGTTGATGGTGCCGAACCGCCCCGGAGAGGCTCCGACGATGCCCAGCTTCAGGCCGGAGAGTTCGGAGCTGCCGCCGCGGGTGAGGATGTCCAGAGCGTTCTTCACCGGGGCGGGGAAGGACTGGTTGTGCTCCGGGGTGACCAGCAGCAGCCCATCAGCATCGGCGACCCGCTGTTTGAACTGGGCCATGACATCGGGGAAGTCCTCGTCCAGGTGCCGGTCGTAGAGCGGCAGGCCGGAGATGTCGATCTCCTCCAGCTCGGTGCCGGCCGGGGCCTGGTCCACGATGACCCGGGCCAGCTTCCGGTTGATGGAGTCCGGAGCGAGGCTTCCGATGATGTAGGCGATATGGGCCATGGGCAGGGGTCCTTTCTTCAGGACTGCCGGGGGTCTGCGGACGTGGCGCCTGGGCGCCTCTGCTTGGGGGCGTGCTGTGCTGGGACGCCTCAGCCGCGCGGCTTCATGCGGGTGCTGGGCAGCTCCGGCGCCGGCAGCGGTGGATGCTGACCCGGCGGGAAGTCCCCGAACTGCGGGAAGGGGCGGCCGTCGTCGTACTGGCTGCCTGCGAGAGCATCGCGCAGCTCCCCCTGAATCGGCTCTGCCAGGGCATCGGGGGCCACCGGCACCTGGAGCTGGCTTCCGTCGGGGCGGGCGGCGGCCTCGCTGCGCGGATTCTCAGGGCGGCCGGGTTGGGCAGACTGGGCGCCGGGCTGCAGCCGCTGGGCCAGCGGTGAGCCGGGTTCAGGTGCCTCAAATCCCATCTCCGCCTGGTAGGCCGCCCGGTAGGCGGCGATCTCCTCATGAGACCGGCCCACAAAGTTCCGCCACATCACAATCTGCTCGCCCAGCGGCTCACCGCCGATCAGCAGCGCCAGTGCCGGCTCCTCGCCGGCGCTGACCTGCAGCCGGTTGGAGCCGGTGTCCACCACAGCCAGGTGATCGGCAGGCAGCTGGCACCCGTTGAGAGTGATCTCCCCGGCCACGCGCAGCAGACCGTGCTCGTGGTCTGCAGGCACCTCGATCTCCAGGGCGGTTCCCGGTTCCAGGCGGATCTCCGCGCCGGTCAGCGGCAAGTAGGTCTTCACCGGGGAGCGGTGTCCCAGCAGTTCGCCGAGGAAGACCTTGGCCTCCCAGCCGTCTCCGCGGACCGGTTCCGGCCGGTGGGCCTCCAGGCTGGGTTCTGTGAAGCGGTGCTTGTCAGGGAAGGCGTACCAGAGCTGGGCGCCGTGGAGGATCTTGGTGTCGGCGGTGGAGTATTCGGAGTGGCTGATGCCGCGCCCGGCGTTCATCAGTGCGGCCTCCCCGGGCCTGACGGTGGCCCAGTTGCCTGCGGAGTCGAGGTGGTCAATCCGGCCGGAGAACAGCCAGGAGCAGGTGGCCAGCCCGGTGTGCGGGTGGCGGGGCACTCGCATGGGAGTGGCTTCGGTGAGGTCATCGGGTCCGTAGAAGTCCAGGAAGCACCATGCCCCCACCAGGGAGCGGGTGCGCTGCGGCAGCGTCCGGCGCACGGACATGGCCCGCGGTCCGCCCAGGGGGACGTCGCGGGGCTGAAGCAGCTGCACACCGCTGGGGGTCTCAGTGATGCCGGGGCTGAGCCGCCCCTCCGGAGGAGTCCCGGCCGCGGTCGCGGAGCCGGAGACGGCGTCGTCGGCCTGGCCGTGGGAGTCGTAGGTATAGGGACCGTTGATGCAGACCTGCTCGCGGGGCTGGGTCTCAGTGTTGCTCATGGCACGCTCCTCTCCCGCCTAGTGTTCCAAATGTGAACAGATGCTGCTCTGTGTGTCATCATGCCGCTGGAGGCTGGGTGCCGGCTTGCCTGTGGCGGACCAGCTGGGCCACCACCGCGAGCACCGGCAGCTCCACCAGAGCTCCGAGCACCAGCGCGACGGCGGTCAGCGGCCGGTCGGGGAAGGCGGCGACGGCGACGCCCAGCGCCAGCGGCGAGTTCCTGGCGGTGGTGACCATGGTCAGCGTCACCCGCTGGGCGCCGGGAAGCCGCAGCAGCCAGGCGGCGGCGGTGGCGACGGCGGGCAGGATGAGGAAGAACAGCCCCAGTGCGGGCAGCAGCAGCAGAACCTGCTCAGCGTGTTCGGCCACGGCCGGTGCTTGCCAGGCGAACATGGCGCAGACCGCCAGGCACAGCAGCGGCACCACGGAGCTGGATGCCCAGCGCTGCACCTGCTGGTGCACCGAGGTGCGGCTGCGCCGCGTGGCCAGGCGGAGCAGCAGCGCGGCGGTCAGGGGCAGAAGCAGCATCAGCACCACGGCCTGGATCACGGCGGCCGGGTCCACCATGGTCGCCTCCCCGCCCAGCAGCAGGACGTAGAGCGGCAGCAGAACCAGCTGCAGCACCAGGTTGAGCGGCAGCAGGGCGGCGGCCAAAGCTGTGTTGCCCCGTGCGATGGAGGTGAACACCAGGTACCAGTCGGTGCAGGGGGTCACCAGCAGAAGCAGCAGGCCGATCCGCAGGTCCGGCTGACCGCCGAGGAGCCCGGCCCCCAGTGCCCAGGCCAGGGCGGGAGTGAACACATAGTTCAGCAGCAGACTGGCGGTCAGCAGGCTCTTCGCCCGGCGGATCTCGCTGACCCGGGAGATATCCATCTGCCAGAAGACGGCGGTGAGCATCACCAGCAGTGCGGGGATCACCAGGTATTGGCCCGCGCTTCCCCAGCCGGTGGTCAGGCCGATGCCCAGCCCTGCCGCAGCGGCCGCGGCCACCAGCAGGCTCTGCAGGCGGTCAGTCCAGCTCGTCATCAGCCTCTCGCGGGTTCCCGGCGCGAAGCAGCGGGGCTACCAGCTGCGCGACGGAGATTCCTCGGCGTTGAGCTTCTGCCACCAGGGCCGCGGCGGTCTCAGGATCTATGGCTGAGGCGGCGCTGGGCGGGTCAGCTTCCGGACGGGCTGCCGGCGCTGCGGAGGTGCGCCGGCGGAGCAGGGAGGCCAGAGGTGTGATCACCCCGGTGAGCACCGCCAGAATCAGCACGATCCCGTAGAACCGCAGGAAGCCCTCATTGTCCCAGCTTGAGTTCCAGAACTGTCCCACCGTGAGCACGGTGGCCAGGCTGATGAGCACCAGCGCGGCAATCAGGAAGGCGCGGATGAAAGCGTCACGATAGGTAGTCAAGGCCAGCAGCAGGCTGAGGAAGCAGAAGGCGACGGTGAGGGTGATGCCGGTCAGCAGGATCTGCACGGGATCCCACTCCCACGTGCCCTCTGACCAGATCAGGATCACCGTCCAGATCAGGCTGGCCAGCGCGACTGCGGTGCCGAGGAACCCGACCGCCCTCTCCGGCCGGGAGAACACGGCAGCGCAGCAGAGCATTGCCAAGCTGTAGAGGCCGACCACCACAGTGGTCAGCAGCACCTGGGCGCCGGTTTCGTTGAATTCGATGCCTAACAGCACCAGGATGCCGGCAGCCGCGGCCAGGCAGAAGGAACTGATCATGCACCAGAGGAAGATCCTACGAGCTAACTGCCCTGGGTTTGCGGCTGCGGCCATGGCCGTCCCCTTTGCTCAGGTCTGGTCCCGCTGGGGTGAGCGATCCGTATGCACTGCGCTAGATACTACTGGACCCGCTCCGCAGAGTGACTCCGGCACCGCCCACGCCGATGCTGGACAGCACAAGGGCCCTGCGAACATCAGCTCGCAGGGCCCCGTGCAGCGTGGGTGGGAGTCAGTCCTCGACGACGGTCACCTCAACGTCGATGTTGCCGCGGGTGGCCTTGGAGTAGGGGCAGAAGTCATGCGCCTTCTTGGCCAGATCCTCCGCCTCTGAGCGCTCCAGGTTCGGCAGCACCACCTCGATAGTGGCGGTCAGCCCGAAGCCGCCGTCGTCGTCCTTGCCGATCCCGACCTTCACCCCCACCGAGGAGTCAGTCACATCAGCACCGGCCTCGCCGGCAACCTTGCGCAGCGCGCCGTGGAAGCACGCGGCGTATCCGGCGGCGAAGAGCTGCTCAGGATTGGCGCCGTCGCCGGAGCCGCCCATGACCTGCGGAGCAGCCAGCTCAAAGTCGACCACGCCGTCGGCGGTCTTGGTGCGGCCGTTGCGGCCGTCTCCGGTGGCCAGTGCCTCAGCGGTGTAGAGAACCTCAACTGCCATCGTGTGCTCCTTCTCAGTTCGTGGTTCGTTCCGTCCGATCGGCGACGACGCCTCCGGCGCCGTCGTTCCCTTCTAGACCATCACAGTCTGGTGTCTGTGGCTAGGGTCCAGCAGGGAATACGAGCACAGTTGGCTCTACGTTCACCCGGTGTGGATCAGCGGCGCGGCAGTGGCAGAATGTGGGCTTATGCGTGAGAACTCCGCCCGGTGGCTGAAGGCCGGCGACCCCGACGCCGTCTCCTCCTCCGTGGCCACTCGTTTTGCCCAGGTGTTCGACCGCGAGGCCGCAGGAGTGTGGTTTGCCCCGGGACGCGCCAACCTCAACGGTGAGCACATCGACTTCCACGGGGGCCGCTGCCTGCCCATGGCGGTGCGCCACGGAACCTACGCCGCCGCGGCACCACGGGAGGACGGGCTGCTGCGGCTGCGCACCCTGGAGCCGAACCTGGACACCGGAGTGGTGGAGCTGGACGCAGACGGCGCCTCCGCCGAGGAGCCCGCCCCGGAGTGGACCCGCTACGTCTCCGGGGTCCGGTGGGCCATGCAGCAGATCTCCGACCCGTCCCAGCTGCAGCTGCCCTCCGGATTCGGAGCCGATGTGCTGATCCGCTCCACCCTTCCCATCGGGGCCGGCCTCTCCTCCTCCGCGTCGCTCGAGTGCGCAGCCGCCCTGGCGTTCACCGCGCTGGGCACCGAGGTTGGGCGGGAGTACCCCGACGGCGACCTCACCGTGGGGCTCAGCGACGAGCTGCGGGCGGTGCTGGCGCAGGCCTGCATGCGCGCCGAGGTGGAGGCAGTAGGCGCCGGCACCGGCGGACTCGACCAGACAGCGAGCCTGCGGGCAGCCGAGGGCAAGCTGGTCTCCCTGGACTGCCGGGACTTCTCCGTGGTGCGCACCGACATCTCCTTCCTACTGCGGGACTACCGGTTTCTGGCCGTGGACACCGGCCAGCCCCACGCTCTGGCCGAGAGTGAGTTCGGTGCGCGGCGGGAAGAGTCGGAGGCCGCCGCGGCGGCGCTGGGTGTCCAGCAGCTGCGCGACGCCCTGCCGGAGAAGCCGCGCAAGGCCGACGTCGAACGGGCGCTGGCCCGGTTTGACGAGGCGGTCGGCGCAGCGGACCTGGGCCAGAAGGACCCCCAGGCCTGCCGACGTCGGCTGAAGCACGCCCTGGGCGAGATGATGCGCTCAGAGAAGATCCACGCTCTGCTCAATGGTGATGCTCACGGGGTGGATCACACTGTGGAGATGATCGGCGAGGTGATGACCTCCGGGCACCTGTCCATGCGTGAGGACGCCGAGGTCAGCTTCCCGCTGGCCGACCAGGTGGTGGACGCGGTGCTGGGTGCGGGCGCCTTGGGAGCCCGGCTGATCGGCGGCGGCTTCGGCGGGAGCGTGCTGGTGCTTTGCCCCAAGGACGCCACCGAGCAGGTCACCGCTGCGGCCGCCCGGCTCTCCGGAGGCATCCGATTCCTCAGCGTGCAGCCCTCAGCCGCGGCCCGGGTGGTGTGAGCCCGTGGCACCGCTGCCTGCCGAACGGACCATACTGATCTCCGCCTTCGAGCCCTTCGGCGCCCTCGACTACAACCCCTCGGCCGATCTGGCAGCGCTGCTGGCGCACCGGGCCGCGCACCAGCAGCTGCTCTGCCAGCGCGAGCACGGCCCGCTGCAGCTGCGCACAGTGACCCTGCCGGTGGAGTTCGGCCGCGCCGGGGAGCTTCTGACCTCCGCGGTGGCAGAGGCCCAGCCGGCCGCCGTCGTCGCCCTGGGACTGGCCGCCGGCACCGACGCCGTCCGCCTGGAGCGGATCGGAGTGAACCTGCGGGATGCGCGGATTCCGGACAACGCGGGAGCCCAGCCGGTGGATCAGCCCATCGCGGAGGACGGACCGGCGGCCTGGTTCAGCACACTGCGCCTGAAAGCCGCTCACCGACGCATCGCTGCAGCCGAGATTCCGGTCCGGCTCTCCCTGAGCGCAGGCACCTACCTGTGCAATGAGGTGCTCTACACTCTGCTGCACCACCTGCAGCGGAACGGCCCCGCCGTCCCGGCCGGATTTGTGCACGTGCCTGACCTGCGCAGCCCTGAGGCACCGGTGAGTCTGGATCAGGCAGCCGCTGCCGTGGATCTGCTGCTGACCGAGTCGCTGAAGCCGCTGCCGGACGAATCCATCCCGGCGGGCAGTCTGCACTGAACGGCGGCCTCGGCTCTGACCTGAGACGATGCCGCACTCTCGGCTGTGGGCATGCGTCCAGCCGGCCCGCCGTACCCCGGGAGAAGATTTACCTGCCGCTAAGGTCTCTCCCAGAGTAGGTGCTTACGGTCGGAGGCGACAGAAGCCTAGCCATCCCTCCTGCGAGCAGCGAGGTGACCATGACGTCACAAGAGTCAGACCACACCCACGGTGGGTTTGATCTGCGCGCCGCACGCCGTGAGCACGACGACGGCGAGCAGCGTTCAGCACACCACCACGACGATCTTCCCTTCTCCGCATCCAACCGCGCAGTCGGCATCACGCTGGCCATCGGCATCGGCCTGATGGTGCTGGTGCTGATGCTGCCGTACCTCGGCTCCCGCTGAATGCGGCCCACCCCGGGCGGCTCACTGTCCACATTCTGACGTCGCATCGGCACTGTGTGCTGAGTGCGCTGAGCCGCTCATCCCGGTCGGGCGCTGCCGGCGCCGCCGGACCAAGCGGCGATGAGTGTCCGGGCCGGCGGATATGCTGGCAGTGTCATGTCCAGACAGTCCGCCAGGCGTTCGCCGGGCCGCAGCAGATCCGCACCCCGCCGCACCGCCGCGGGGTCGCGTGCCCGCGCGTCTGCAAGCCGGTCGAAAGCCTCGGGCGGCCGCACGAACGCGCAGAAGCGCCGAGCAGGTGCAGCCTCGCGTGGGCACGTCTCCTCTGCGGCCTCCTCCCCCGCACGCTCCCGGGGCCGGGCCGCGGTCCGGTATTCGGTGAATGCGATGCGGCTGCTGTGGGCAGTGGTGGCTGGTCTGGTGATCGCCGCCCTGCTGTTCGAGCCGACCATGGTGTGGACCCTGGGCGTGGGGGTCTATCTGGTGGCGGCCGGGGAGTTCTCCGGCCTGTGGATGATCGTCACCGGCTACGGATTGGCCTGCCTCCCCTCCGCCTTCGGTCTGCTCATCGCCACCGGCCGGTTCTGGCTCAGCCTGACTCACTCCCTGTGGATCGGCATCCTCTACGGGCTCGCCGGCTTCCTGCTGCTGGACCAGATCCTCGGTGTGCTGGCCCCATACGGCTGGTGAGCCCGCGCTAACTGTGATGTTCAGGGAGGAAGAAGCGCCGGTGCCTGGTCGGCCAGGCTGCGGCGACTCCTGCATTCCATGCGTCAGCCTCAGAAGTCCTGCGCCATGTCCCGGAACCGCTGGTAGTGACCCTGGAATGCGACCACCACATCACGGGTGGGGCCGTTGCGGTTCTTGGCCACGATGATGTCGGCCTCTCCGGCGCGCTCAGTCTCCTTGTCGTAGACCTCAGGCCGGTGCAGCAGGATCACCATATCGGCGTCCTGCTCAATCGATCCGGATTCTCGCAGGTCCGAGACCTGCGGCTTCTTATCCGGGCGCTGCTCAGAGCCGCGGTTGAGCTGGGAGAGCGCGATGATCGGCACATCCAGCTCCTTGGCCAGCAGCTTCAGGGTGCGCGAGAACTCGGCGACCTCCTGCTGGCGGGACTCCACCCGCTTGCCGGAGGCAAGCAGCTGCAGGTAGTCCACCACCACCAGCTTCAGATTGTTCCGCTGCTTCAGCCGGCGGCATTTGGCGCGGATCTCCATCAGCGAGAGGTTCGGGGAGTCGTCGATGAACAGCGGCACCTGGTCCAGCTTGTCCACCGCCTGGGAGATCCTCTCCCAGTCGCTGTCCTCGAGCCGGCCCTTGCGCAGATCCCCGAAGAGCACCCCCGACTCCGCGGAGAGCAGTCGGGTGGCGATCTCCATCTTGCCCATCTCCAGGGAGAAGAAGGCGGTGGTCATCCCGTTGGCCACCGCTGCCGAGCGGGAGAAGTCCAGCGCCAGCACGGACTTGCCCATCGCCGGACGGGCGGCGATGACGATCAGCTGGCCCCCGTGGAAGCCGTGGGTCAGCTCGTCCAGCTCCCGGAAGCCGGTGGGAATCCCGGTGAGACTGCCGTCATGGGCCGCGTTGGTCTCAATCTCGTCGATCGTCGGCGCCAGCACCTCCGAAAGCGGGGTGTAGTCCTCCGACTGGCGGTTCTCCGCTACGTTGTAGATCTCCGCCTGCGCCTCATTGACGATCGCGTCCACCTCGCCGTCGGAGGTGTGGCCCAGCTGCACAATCTTGGTGCCGGCCTCCACCAGACGGCGGAGGATCGCGCGTTCGCGCACGATTTCTGCATAGAAGGCGGCATTGGCGGCGGTGGGCACCGACTGTGCGAGGTTGTGCAGATAGGCAGGTCCACCGATGCGCTGCAGCTGCTGCTTCTTGGTCAGATGGTCGGAGATGGTGACCACATCGGCCGGTTCGCCGCGGCCGTAGAGGTCCACGATGGCGTCGAAGATCATCTCGTGGGCCGGACGGTAGAAGTCGCGGCCGCGCAGGATCTCCACCACATCGGCGATGGCGTCCTTGGAGAGCATCATTCCACCGAGCACCGACTGCTCGGCCACCATGTCCTGGGGCGGAGTGCGCGACTCGGCCCCAGCACCGGTGCTCGGATCGTAGGTGTCCACACTCACGTAGACGGTCGTCCTTTCGTACAGCAGACCAGCAGGCTTACCGGCGCCGAGGTGCTCACCGCCGGCCACTGCGCAGGCGTCCGGGGCACAGGGAGATTCGGCGACGGCGGGATCGCAGCGTCTGCACTACTCTACTGCCCGCAGGTGAGAGTGGATCCCGGTCGGACACCGGCACGCAGATGCCGACGTCGGCATGAAACATGCGGTATCTCCACAGAGATCCGCGCAGAACCGCCGCTGAACGGGCCGGATCGCCGAGCCGAGGCTGGATCAGCGCGTCAGGCCGGTAGGGCCCGATCCGTTCTGATCCCCTTCCCTGTGCCTCGGTCTCGGCGATCCGATTCGAGCCGCCGCGGCGTACAGCGGCCCGCCATTCGCGTCCCCAGGAGAATCCAGGGACACCGCGAACAGGCACCCTGGCTTCTCAGTCCGGCCACTGGGACAGCGGACGGTGGTCTGATGCGGATGCACGCCGGCAGTGCTGCCCGCCAATACCCGCATCATGGTGCGACCCCGCCTAAGGCGGACCCGCGCACCGTCTGAGAGCTGCCGGACCACCGTGGGGCGGATACCGAAAACTCCCATCGGTGCTGAGGGACGTTCACACTGTATGGCCCATTGAGCGCCTGGGCAATAGCTCGCAGACCGGGGCCTGTGGATAAAATGTGGACTGCGCGGCGTGTCGTGTGCACAACCTGGGGGAACTGCTGTGGATTCTTTTCCACATCCTGTCTGGGTATCGCGTTGACCTGGGGTTATGTAGCGACACGCCTGTGAGTTCAAATTTTTTTCTTCACCTTCCCGGTCGCTGGGAGGCGCTTGCCGTTCACCCGCAGTTGGGTGTATAGACACATTCCAGCGCCCGATTTCCACAGGTACTCCACAGCCAGTGAGCAGGCACAGGCGCGGCGTTCGGCCAAAAGTCCTGGTCAGCACTGCACCCCCGGCACCCGCCCAGAGCCGGCGCAGCCGAGAGGTCTGTGCGCCCTCTGCAGCCAGTGCCTCCCGGCGGTCCTGCAGGCTGCAGCGTCAGGCCCTGCGGATGCATATATTTCAAATTTGAAGTATTATGGAGTCGTTCTCACCCTCCCCATCTCCTGCACCGAGGAGCAGCTATGCAGTTCGGCATCTTTTCCATCGGCGATGTCACCGAAGATCCCACCACGGGACGCCGCCCCACCGAGCATGAGCGCATCAAAGCCACCGTGGCCATCGCTAAAAAGGCCGAGGAGGTGGGCCTGGACGTCTTCGCCATCGGTCAGCACCACAATCCGCCGTTCGTGGCCCCGGCGAACCCACCGATCCTCATGGCGCATGTGGCCGCCCAGACCGAGCGCATTCTGCTCTCGACCGCCACCACCCTGATCACCACCACCGACCCAGTGCGCATCGCTGAGGACTACGCCTACGTGCAGCACCTGGCGGATGGGCGGATCGATCTGACCCTGGGTCGGGGCAACACCGGGCCGGTCTACCCGTGGTTCGGCAAGGACATACGCGCGGGCATCCCGCTGGCGGTGGAGAACTACGCGCTGCTGCACCGGCTGTGGCGCGAGGAGAACGTGGACTGGCAGGGCCGCTACCGCACCCCCCTGCAGGACTTCACCGCCACCCCGCGGCCGCTGGACTCGGTGCCTCCCTTTGTGTGGCACGGCTCCATCCGCTCCCCGGAGATCGCTGAACAGGCTGCCTACTACGGGGACGGCTTCTTCCACAACAACATCTTCTGGAACAAGGAGCACACCGGCCGGATGGTGCAGCTCTACCGCGAGCGCTTCGAGCACTACGGCCACGGCAGCGCCGAGCAGGCGATCGTCGGCCTGGGCGGACAGGTGTTCATGCGGGAGAAGTCCCAGGACGCGGTCCGGGAGTTCCGCCCCTACTTCGACAATGCGCCGGTCTACGGCGGGGGCCCCTCACTGGAGGACTTCACTGAGATGACCCCGCTGACGGTGGGCACCCCGGACCAGGTCATCGAGAAGACCCTGAGCTTCGCCGAGTACGCCGGACACTACCAGCGTCAGCTGTTCCTCATCGATCATGCCGGCCTGCCCCTGGAGACTGTTCTGGAGCAGATCGAGATGCTGGGTGAGCAGGTCGTGCCGGTGCTGCGCAGAGAGGTGGCCGCCCGGCAGCCGGAGGGCACTCCGGAGCCGCCGACCCACGAGTCGCTCAAGCGCCGGCGGGCGGAGGGGCGTGACCCCGTCCCCGGCGGAGTCCAGGCGGAGACCGGCAGCTGAGCCTCCGCCCGCAGCCCGCGGCGCGCTGGGGCTGACCACCCACACCCGCGACACCCCTCGACTGGCGTGACCTGCCCTGCTGCAGGTTCAGACAGCTCCGCCTCCTACGACGAAGGCCCCCGTCCCGGTCCTTGCGGACTGGGGCGGGGGCCCTCGTGATGGTGCAGCGGCGGCTGTCAGCCGGCGGAGACCACCTGCAGGTCGATGCTGGCGGTCACATCAGCGTGCAGCTTCACCGTGGCGGTGTAGTTACCCACTGACTTGATGCGCTCGGGGATCTCCACCGAGCGCTTGTCGATGCTTCCCAGGCCGGCGGCCTCCACGGCCTCGGCCACCTGGGCCGGCCCGACGGTGCCGAACAGGCGGCCGGACTCGCCGGTCTTCACACCGACGGTCACAGGCTGTGCCTGCAGCTTCTCAGCGATCTGCTGGGCCTCTTCGACCGTGGCGATCTCGCGGGCCCGGCGGGCGGCGCGGATGCGCTCCACATCCTTCTCGCCTCCCTTGGTCCAGAGCATCGCGAAGCCGTTGGGCAGCAGGTAGTTGCGTGCGTAGCCGTCCTTGACGTCAACGACGTCGCCGGCGGTGCCGAGGCCGGTCACTTCCTGAGTCAGGATGAGCTTTGCCATAGGTATGTCCGTTCCTTCCTCAGTCGTTTCAGCCGCGGCCTGCGCCGGAGTAGGGCAGCAGAGCCATTTCGCGCGCGTTCTTGATCGCCTGGGCGATCTTGCGCTGCTCCTGGACGGAGACGCCGGTGACGCGGCGAGCGCGGATCTTGCCTCGGTCGGAGATGAACTTCCGCAGCAGGGCGGTGTCCTTGTAGTCGATTACCTTGATGTCAGCAGCCTTCAGCGGGTTCGCCTTAGGCTTCGGCTTCTTCAGTTCAGCCTTTGCCATCGTGGTGCTCCTTACTGTGGTGGAGCCCGCAGCCCTCGCCGGGCGCGGGATGGTGGATCAATTCAGGGTGAGCCGCTTTAGAACGGCGGCTCGTCGTTGTTGGGGGTGTCCCATCCGCCGCCGGAGGAGGGCTGGCCTCCCCAGGGGTCGGACTGCCCGCCGCCGGCCTGCTGGCCGCCGCCCCATCCGCCGGGCTGGCCGCCGCCGAAGGAGTCGCCTCCGGAGCCGAAGCCGCCCTGGGGGGAGCCTCCGCCGAATCCGCCGCCGGATGCTCCGCCGCCGGTGGTCTTCTGCACCTGGGCGGTGGCCTTGCGCAGCGAGGGTCCGATCTCGTCGACGTCGAGCTCCCACGCCGTGCGGCGCTCACCCTCACGGGTTTCGAAGCTGCGAGCCTTCAGCCGGCCCTGGGCGATGACGCGCATCCCCTTGCGCAGCGATTCGGAGGCGTTCTCCGCCGCCTCACGCCACAGCGAGCACCGCATGAACAGCGTCTCGCCGTCCTTCCACTCATTGGCTGAGCGGTCGAAATAGCGGGGGGTGGACGCGATGGTGAAGTTCGAGACCGGCGCTCCCGAGGGCGTGTACCTCAGTTCGGGATCGGCGGTCAGGTACCCGACCACGGTCATGATGGTGTCATCTGCCATGCTGCGCTCCTTGGGCTTGTGTACCTAATGGGGGTGGTGCAGTTCTCAGGGTCGCGGCCCGGGAACCGGTGCCCATGCCGAGGCATGTGCGCCGATGCTCAGGCGACCTTGAACTCCTCGGGACGGATGATCTTGGTGCGCATGATGGTTTCGTTCAGGCGCAGCAGACGGTCCAGCTCCTTGGCGGATTCGGGAGTGGAGTGGAAGTTCACGACGGCGTAGATCGCCTCGTTCTTCTTCTGGATCTCGTAGGCCAGCTGCCGACGTCCCCAAACGTCGATCTCGTCCACCGAGCCGCCGTCCTTCTTGACCAGCTCCATGTACTTGCCCAGAGTCGGCTCCACGGTGCGTTCGTCCACCTCGGGGTCGACGAGCACCATCAGTTCATAGTGACGCATTGTGAACCCACCTCCTTCGGTCTTGCGGTCACGGTATTTCCGTAACAGGAGGTTCTTCTGCGTAGTGTCTGCATCTGGGCACACGGCACCAGGGCAGACAACCTGGTCAATCCTACCGGCAGATCACCGCGAAGACGAACCCGCAGGTCGACAGCGGGCTGCAGCGGCCATCAGCTGCTCTTCCCCTGGCCGGCATGGGCTGCCCTCCCCGGCAGCCGCCGTCGCGACCGACCTCGGCTGCGGCGGCACCGGCCGGGGCAGGCCCGGACGCCGCCCAGCCCTCAGACGGTCAGTTCGGCGCTGAAGAAGGCGGCGGCGGCCGAGCGGAGGTGGGCGACGTCGTCGACTCCGCACATCTCGCGTGCCGAGTGCATGCTCAGCAGCGGGATCCCGACGTCGACGGTGCGGATGCCCAGCCGGGTGGAGGTGATGGGGCCGATGGTGGAGCCGCAGGGGATGTCATTGTTGGAGACGAACTCCTGGCTCGGGATCCCGGCGGCCCGGCACACCTGGGCCCACATGGCTGCACCGGGCGCGTCGGTGGTGTAGCGCTGGTTAGCGTTGATCTTCAGCAGCGGCCCGGCGTTGGGCAGCGGCCGGTTCGCCGGGTCATGGCGTTCGGAGTAGTTCGGGTGCACCGCGTGGCCGGCGTCGGAGGAGAGGTGCCAGGAGCCGGCCAATGCCTGGGCGCGCTGGGCGGCGGTGGCTCCCAGGGCCTCGTAGATGCGTCCGAGCGCCTCTTCCAGGAATGGTCCTGCCGCCCCGGAGCGCGAAGCTGAGCCGAGCTCCTCATGGTCGAACGCCGCCAGCATGGGGATCATCCCGCCGGTGCCGTTCTCAGCGGCATCCAGCAGTCCCTGCAGGCCGGCGTAGACGCTGGAGAGGTTGTCCAGCCGCCCGGAGGCGAAGAACTCGTGCTGCGCTCCGAACCGGGCCGGGGTCTGGGAGTCGGCGACCACAACGTCATAGCCGTCCACCTCGGATGCCTCCACTCCGGCGGCAGCGGCGATGACGGCCAGCACATCGGCTTCGGCGGCCGCCTCGGAGCTGCCGGCCAGGCCGAGCACCGGGGTGGTGTGCTGCTGCTTGCCCAGCTTCAGCCCCTCATTGACCTGGCGGTCCAGGTGGATGGCCAGCTGGGGGATCCGCGCCACCGGTCCGGTGGCGGCCAGGTGGGTGGCGCCGTCGCGGGTGACCAGCCGTCCGGCCAGCCGCAGCTCCCGGTCCAGCCAGGAGTTCAGCAGCGGTCCGCCGTAGACCTCCGTCCCGGCCTGGACCCACCCGTGGCTGATCACGGTGGATTTGGGCTTGAGCTTGAATCCGGGGGAATCGGTGTGGGCCCCCAGGATGCGCAGCGGTGTGGTGGCAGCTGCGTCGTCGGGGAGGATCCACGCCAGCACTGCGCCGTCGCGGACCACCACGTACCGGCCCGGCTGCGCCGGCCAGTCCTGCTGCTCGGACAGCCGGGTGAAGCCGGCGGCGCTCAGCCGCTGGGCGGTCACCTCTGCGGCGTGGTACGACGACGGCGACTCGGTTACGAACCGGCCGAGATCCTCAATCAGCTCATCAGCGCTCAGACTCATGGGCACCACACTATCCAAGGCCGCGGCGCAGCCAGCGACCGTCAGTCCAGCAGGCCCGCCTGGTAGACGTAGACCACGGCTTGGACCCGGTCGCGCAGCTGCAGCTTGGTCAGGATGCGGCGCACATGGGTCTTCACGGTGGCTTCGGAGAGGAAGAAGCGGGCGGCGATCTCTGCATTGGACAGGCCTTCGGCGACGGCGAAGAGCACTTCGGTCTCCCGGGCGGTCAGCGGCTCACGGACCACCGAGTCCTGCATGGCAGTCGCGACCTGCTCGCCGGTGACCTTCCGGGCCGCGGCGCCGGTCTCGGGCTCCGCAGCAGCAGGGGCACCCGTCAGGGCCGCTGCGGCTCCCTGGGGCTGCCCGGCAGTCCCAGACCGCGCCTCGCCGGCGGGGCCGGCAGCCGGTGCCTGGTCCCCCGGGGCGTCCGGGGCGCCGGGGGCTGCCCCCTGCCGCAGGTAGACCTCCAGCAGCCGTTGGGTGATGCGCGGGGCCACCACCGCGTCACCGGAGGCCACCACCCTTACGGCGTCCACCAGATCCTCGGGGGTGACGTCTTTGAGCAGGAAAGCGCTGGCGCCGGCCTGCAGTCCGGAGAAGGCGTACTCGTCCAGATCAAAGGTGGTGAGGATGATGACCTTGGTCTCGCACCAGCGCTGCACAATCTGTGCGGTGGCCTCGATGCCGTCCATCCTGGGCATGCGCACGTCCATCAGCACCACATCCGGCGGCGTCGAGTCGGTGCGCTGCGGGTCGGCGAGCGCCTGGATGGTCTCCACAGCCTCGATGCCATCGGCCGCCTCGCCGACGATCTCCAGGTCCTCTTCGCCCTCCAGTATGAGCCGGAACCCCATCCGCAGCAGATGCTGGTCGTCCACCAGCATCACCCGAATCGGTCCGCCGCCGTCGGGCTCGGTGCTGTCTTCGCTCATGTCTCCTCCGCAGTCAGTGGCGCCTGCACAGCGTGTGGGGCCGATGCTCGTGCTGCCCCGGCCGGCTCCGGGGGCTCCAGCACCGCACGCACAGTCCAGCCCCGGTGCTTGCCCGGACCGGCGTAGACCGAGCCGTTGTAGAACCCGGCCCGCTCCTGCATCCCTTGGATGCCCAGCTGCGAGCCTACCGACTCGCGGCGGGTGCCCTCCGCGGGGAGCACGCCGTCATCGGTGATGGTCAGCACCACCTGGGCGGGACCGGCCAGGCCCAGCGCCTGCTGCTCCTTGGTGCTGAAACCCTGCTGCTGCAGCGCATCCCGCTCGCGGGCGGAGGTGGCCGGCTGGTGCTCCACCGTCACCGTCACTCGGGTGACCTGCCGGCCGTAGCGCAGCACATTGGTCAGCGACTCCTGGATGATGCGGTGGACGGTCAGGCCGAAGGCGGGATCCTCCGGCAGCGGGGGCCCGGTGTGAGCGGCCTCCAGGGGAAGTCCGGCCTGCCTGAACCCCTCATAGAGGTCCTGCAGGGACTCGTGCACCGGCCGGCGGGCCTCGGTGACGTCGTCGCCCTTCTGCAGCACTCCAATGACCCGGCGCATATCGGCCAGTGCCGTGCGCCCGGTGCCGGAGAGCTCCTCCAGCACCTCTGCGGCCCGCTCCGGGTCTCGGCGCACCACCACTCGGGCGCCGTCGGCCAGCGAAATCATCACAGACAGGGAGTGGGCGACGACGTCGTGCATCTCCCGGGCGATCCTGTTCCGCTCACCGACCTGGGCGAGCTGGCGGGAGCGGCGCGCCCAGTCGAGGATCTCCCGCTCGTGCTCGCGGCCGCGGCGCACCGCGGCACCGATGCCCGCGGAGATGCCCACCAGGAACACCATGGTGACCATCATCAGCCACAGCATTTCCCGCTCGCCCATGAACGTCTGGTCCTGCTGCCCGTAGACCCCTAGCCAGATGCTTGGTCCGTACTGGTCGCTCCAGCTCTCAGCGCGCAGCAGCGCGGTGTAGCTGAACAGGCAGGATGCGACCGAGACCAGCAGGCCCAGCCGGAGCCCGTGGTGGAAGGCCATCGCGTAGGCGGCCAGGCACAGCCCGAGCATCTGGGAGCCCTGCCAGGGATTGAACAGCAGCAGAGCCGCTTCGAAGAGCGCAACCACCAGCAGCACAGCGAACGGCCGCCAGTGCCGGAAGCACAGGGCGGCGGCGATCACCACGTAGCCGAACAGCTGCGGCAGCGCGTCGGGCCCCATATCCGCGTAGGCGGCGGGAAAGGTCCACAGACTCCACAGCAGGTAGCAGGTCACCACCACCGCGTTCATCCACCCGGGGTGGCGCCGGAACCAGCCGCGCAGTCCGCGCCGGCGAACCAGGCCGAGCTCGTCCCACCCGGGCATCGGCGCTGCTGCGGGATCGGCGCTGCTGTCAGTCACGGTTCTATGGTGTCATCCCCGCTGCCGGGGCTCGGAGGTCGGTGCTCAGACGTCCCGGCGCAGAAAGCTCATCCATCCGGCGAGCACCGGCACTGCGGTCCAAACCAGGATTCCCAGCCCGGCCTGCCACCGGGCCAGAGGCTCCATCCCGGGCATCTGGCCGTCCCCGGCCTCGGTGAACTGTCCCACCAGGCTCATGTACTCCAGCTGCAGCAGCGTCTGGGTCCAGTCGGCGCCGTTGGTGATGCTCCACAGGATGGTCAGGGCTATCTGGACCACAAAGAGGATGACGGCCAGCATCACGATGCCCCCGGCGGAGCTGCGCAGCAGGGTGCCCAAGCCGAAGCCCATCAGCACCGTGAGGACCACCGAGGCCCAGGTGGCTGCGTACATGCCGGCGATTCCGGCGTCTGCCACCACATCGGTCATACCCACCGGTTCGGTGATCAGCGCCACCACAATGTGGGAGAGCAGGATCATGGCCGCGGTGACCACCGCCGTCCACGCCGCAAGGGCCAGCGCTTTGGCCGCGAGAAGCCGGCTGCGCTGCGGAACGGCGGTCACCGATGAGCGGATCGATCCGCTGGCATATTCGGTGGTGATGGTCAGAACGCCGAGGGCGCCCAGCAGGATCATGGCGAAGTAGCTGCCGGTCATCCCCTGGGAGGCCAGCTGGAGGGGCTCGCCGGTGTCGAACTCGGTGCCTGCGGTGAACTGCTGATAGGAGAAGGCCGCAGATCCGGCGACGAGCACCCCGAGCACCAGGGTGATCACCGAAAGCACCCAGGCGGTGCGCAGGGCGGCGAGTTTGAGCAGCTCGGAGGAGACGGCGCCGCCGAAGGTGGAGCCATCACGGTCCGGATCGGCGACGACAGGGCTGGGCCGCTCGGCGGCGCTGGCAGTATGCAGTGCGGGATTCATGGGCGCGTCTCCTCCACGGGGTGCGCGGCTTCAGCGGTGTGCAGTGCGCCGGAGCGGTACTCCACATGCTCGCCTGTGAGCTTCATGTATTGGTCCTCCAGGCTGCTGTGCAGCGGGGTGAGCTCGTGGATCACGGCTCCGACCTCCAGGGCGCGGCGGCCGATGGAGCGCGGGTCCACGCCGGTGATCTCAAAGGACTCCGCATCGCGGTGCTGAATGGTGACCCCGGAGGCAGAGAGGGCGTTCATCAGCTGGGCGGCCTGTTCGGTGCGGACCAGCACCCGGTGGCCGTCGTCGTTGAGCAGCTGCTGCAGCGGCGCATCGGCAATGATGCGGCCGCGGCCCAGCACAATGAGGTGGTCGGCGGTCTGGGCCATCTCGCTCATCAGGTGGGAGGAGACGAAGACGGTGCGGCCCTCTGCCGCCATCTGGCGCGCCAGCCGGCGCACCCACCGCACCCCCTCGGGGTCCAGTCCGTTGACCGGCTCGTCGAAGATCAGCACCGCAGGGTCGCCCAGCAGCGCCGCGGCGATGCCGAGCCGCTGATTCATGCCCAGGGAGTAGCCGCGGATGCGCTTGGAGGCGGCGGCTTCCAGTCCTGTGAGCTCGATGACCTCTTCCACCCTGCCGCGGCTGATCCTGTGGGTGGCGGCCAGCACCCGCAGGTGCTGCCGGCCGGTCCGGCCGGGGTGGGTGGCTCCGGCGTCGAGCACAGCCCCCACGCTGTGCACCGGTGCGCGGTGCTGGGCGTAGGGACGCCCTCCGATCGTGATGCTTCCGGAGGTTGGTCTGTCCAGACCTACGGCCAGCCGCATGGTGGTGGACTTTCCGGAGCCGTTGGGACCGAGGAACCCGGTGACCTGGCCCGGGCTGAGCTGGAAGCTGATGCCGTCCACGGCGGTCTTCGCACCGTAGCGCTTCCGCAGGTTCTCTGCTGTGATCATGCTGCTCTCACTTCTCGTCGGTGGCTGGCCGGCCCGTCGGGCCGCCGTGTCGGTCCCGCAGCGCTGCCGGGATCAGTCATGCAGGAATCTACTCCGCCTGGGGGATGACCACATCCGCCCCCGGACTGATATTCCTCAGCGGCGCTGCCCGGCGTCGTCGGCGGCAGCCCCGGCCGCTGCAGCGCGCATGCTGGTCCGGTAGGTCCAGGCGCGCAGCGGGATCTCCACCGGACCGCGGCGGAATCTGCTCAGCCACAGCCGGGAGATCAGCAGCTGCCCGGCCCACACCACCACGACGACGGCGGCCACCACCGTGGGTGCCAGCTGACCGGCCAGGCCCAGGCCCAGTCCGGAGAAGAGCAGCGCCAGCACCAGCGACTGGGTCAGGTAGTTGGTCAGCGACATCTGGCCGGCAGGCGCCAGAGCGGCGGTGATCGGCCGCCCGGCACGGCTGCGCAGCAGCAGCATCAGCCCCATGATGTATCCGGCGGCCTGGATCGGTCCGGCCAGCAGCACCAGACCGGTCGCGGTGAGTTCGGCGCCCAGTGCCGGCTCCGACGCGGCTGCGCGGGATGCGGTGCTGCCCGGCGGGCCCCACAGCAGCACAGCCGCCGTCGCACTGAGCGTCAGACCCAACGCCAGGGCGGGGAGCATCCAGGCAGTCAGCTTCGCGCTGGTGACCTCCCCGCGCAGGATGCGTTCCAGCAGCCGGGAGCGTCCCACTACCAGCCCGATGAGGAAAGCGGCCAGCGCCATCGGGCCTTGGCCCAGCAGAATGCTCACCGCCACCGTGCCGTAGGCGCCCAGCTGGAATGAGAGGTAGGAGCCGATTCCTGCGGTGTAGGCTGCCCGCTCCGCATCAGCGTCCGCACTGGGAACCATGGACTGGTCCCACATCGGAGTGCCTTCCAGCGCGGTGGTGAGCAGACCGATGCCGGTGGTGACGCCGCACCAGAGCAGGAAGAGGCCGGCTGCGATGATCAGCGCCCAGAGGGTGCGGATTCTGCGCAGCCCCAGCAGCACGAAGCCGAAGAGTCCGTAGGCCAGCAGGATGTCTCCTGCGAACAGCAGGATCCCGTGCAGCACCCCCAGGATGATCAGCGCGGTGAGCCTGCGGGCGGTCCGTCTCTCCTGTTCGCCGTCGCCTCCGGCGCCCGGCCAGCCCACGGGCGGCCGCCGACCGGCGCCGCCGCTCAGGCCCGCAGACCCCCAGGAGAGCACGAAGGCCAGGCCGAACAGGAAGCTGAAGACCACATAAGACTTGCCCTCGAAGATGAGGGTGGTCGCGAACCGGACCAGCTGGTCGGCCGAGGTCTCTGCCGCACCGCTGCGCATCCCGGTGACCAGGCTCTCCGGGTGTGCGAAGTACCAGACGTTGACGCTGAGGATCCCCAGCAGCGCCAGGGCCCGCAGTGCGTCGACCTCTCGCAGTCGCATGGAACTCAGCCTAGGGCCGGTGCGCATGCGGCAACGTCATCCGTAGGGCTGATCGTTTCCCACGGTCTGCGCATGCCTCCCCGATCCGTTGGCCAGGGCGCCGCTGCTGCCGCGGCTGTGCGCCCCGGCGGCGGAGTGCGCCCCGGCGCTGCCCCCAACCGGTCAGACTCCCGCCACAGCGGCAGCACGCCACACCGGTAGCGCGACCCACCGGCCACCGCCGAGGCAGCAGTGCACCCCTCGCTGTCAGCAGGATCTCAGCGGTCGATCTCTCCGCGGATGAAGGCCTCGACCTTCTCGTAGGCGACGTCGTCGTTGTACTGCTCCGGCGGGGACTTCATGAAGTAGCTGGAGGCCGAGAGCAGCGGGCCGCCGATGCCGCGGTCCAGCCCGATCTTCGCAGCCCGGATCGCGTCGATGATCACTCCTGCGGAGTTGGGAGAGTCCCACACCTCCAGCTTCAGCTCGATGGAGACCGGAGCGTCGCCGAAGTTGCGCCCCTCCAGCCGGATGAAGGCCCACTTCCGGTCGTCCAGCCACTGAATGTAGTCGCTGGGTCCGATGTGCACGTCGCGGTCGGCGAGCTTCGCGGTGGTGTTGGAGGTCACCGCCTGGGTCTTGGAGATCTTCTTCGACTCCAGCCGCTCACGCTCGAGCATGTTCTTGAAGTCCATGTTCCCGCCGACGTTCAGCTGGTAGGTCCGGTCCAGGTGCACGCCGCGCTCCTGGAACAGGTGGGCCAGCTCGCGGTGGGTGATCGTGGCGCCCACCTGAGATTTGATGTCATCGCCGACGATCGGCAGTCCGGCCTGGGTGAACTTCTCCGCCCACTCTTCGGTGCCGGCGATGAACACCGGCAGCGCGTTGACGAAGGCGCAGCCGGCATCGAGCGCGGCCTGGGCGTAGAACCGTGCGGCCTCCTCGGAGCCCACCGGCAGATAGCAGACCAGCACATCCACCTGCGCCTCGCGCAGAGCCGCGACGACGTCCACCGGCTCGGCAGCCGATTCGGTGATCATCTCCGTGTAGTACCGGCCCAGACCGTCCAGGGTGGGGCCGCGCTGGACCGTCACGCCGGTGGTGGGCACCTCGGCGAGCTTGATGGTGTTGTTCTCGCTGGCCACGATCGCTTCGGCCAGGTCCGTGCCGACCTTCTGCTCGTCGACGTCGAATGCGGCCACGAACTGCACATCGCTGATGTGGTAGTCGCCGAACTGCACATGCATCAGACCGGGCACGTCCTGCTCTGCGGGAGCGTCCTTGTAGTACTCCACGCCCTGCACCAGTGACGCTGCGCAGTTGCCGACGCCGACGATGCCGACGCGGATGGGGTTCTCTGCCAACAGTGACTCCTTCATATTCGACACCCGAAGACTACGCCCCTTCTGCGGGGGCGCAGTGTGCGGTGCAACGTATTCACCTGCCGTTCACTTCCGCACACATTATTCCCGAAAAATCCAGGCCACGGTGCCGACCTGGGAGGATCACGACGACGACGGCGACTTTCCGGCCCTGATCGGTAGGGTGGCAGGGTGACCCGTTCCGTGGAACCGCTCTCCCGCACTGATCCGCTGGTGGGGTATCTCTCCGACCGGGCCGGCGGACCCGCTGGGCGCCGGCTGCGTCCGATGCCGCGGGGCCGGCTCTCCATGGCACAGGTCCTCACCGCGCTCACCGTGGTGGCGGTGCTGATCTCCGCGCTGGCCTCTCAGTACTGCAGGATCAACGGCTGGGGCGGCACGGCGGTCTACCACTGGGGCTGCTATTCGGATGTGGCTGCTCTGTGGGGCACCCGGGACTTCGACCAATCGGCATGGGCCCCGTTCCGTGAGGACCTTTCCACCTTTGAGTACCCGGCTCTGACCATGCTGCTGGCATCCCTGACCGCCACGGTCACCCACGGTGTGCACGATCTGCTCGGCGGCACCGTGCTGGGGTACTGGGGCGACCGCACCGGCCTGCTGTTCTGGGACGTGTCCTTCCTGCTGGCCGCCGGGGCGTGGGTGGTGCTGGTGCTGGCCACGATGCAGGCGGCCGGGCGCCGGGGCTGGGACGCCGTCCTGGTGGCGGTGTCTCCGGCGATCATCTTCGGCATCGGCATCAATTGGGACATCTGGCCGGCGGCCGCCCTGGCGCTGGCGGTGCTCTTCTGGCTGCGGGGCTGGTGGGTGCTGACCGGAGTCATGATCGGCATCGGGGTCTCCTTCAAGCTCTATCCGCTGTTTATGCTCGGGGCGCTGTTCACCCTGGCGGCGCGGCGCTGGCTGCGGCGGGAGGCCCACGGCCTGTCCTGGTGGGCGTTCCTGCGGACCCTGGGAGCTGCCTCGGCCACCTGGTCGGCGGTGAATCTGCCGGTGATGCTGGTCAGCTTCGACTCGTGGGCGAGGTTCTTCCTCTTCTCCGCTGAGCGTGGGGCCGGCTATTCCTCCCTGTGGCACGTCTGGGCTGTTCTGGGAGAATCCGGGCCGGATGCCGCCACAGTCTCGGCCGGCAGCTTGGGGCTTTTCGCCGCCGCCTGCGCCGGGGTGCTGGCGGTGGGTCTCACCGCACCGGAGCGGCCCCGGATGGTGCAGCTGCTGTTCCTGATCGTCGCGGCGTTCGTGGTGTGCAATAAGGTCTACTCGCCGCAGTTCATGGTGTGGCTGGTTCCGCTGATGGTGCTGGCGGCTCCGCGGGTGCGGGACATTCTGATCTGGCACGCAGTGCAGCTGCTGCACTTCTGGGCGGTGTGGATGCATCTGGCCGGCATTGTGGGCGATGCCGAGCCGCAGCACACCTTCGACCCGACGCTCTACGCGCTGGCGGCCATCGGTCATATGCTCTCCACCGCCTACATCGCCGCGCAGGTGGTTGCCGATATCTACCGGCCCGAACGTGATGTGGTCCGATCCAGCGGCCCTGCCGGTCGACTCCACGCGGCTGCCTGAGCAGCCCGGCCCCAGCGCCGCCGCCTCCGGCCGCCATCGCGCCGTCCCCGGCCCGCCACATCCTGCTCGATCACGTCCCTCGCTTTTCATTTCGACCCCGCCGCGGCCCGATTCTGAAAAGCAGGGGCCAGCACCCGGCCGTCTGATCCGCCCCCGGGTGCGCGGCGCGGCCGCGCCACCAGCGACGCCAACCGTAAAGTGGCGGACCACCCGGCCCCGCGCAGCGCTCAGAGGTTCTCGGCGGCCCAGTCCTTCAGCAGCGCCACGGCGTCGTCGTGATCGATCGGCCCGTGCTCCATGCGGTGCTCCAGCAGAAACTTGTACGCCCGGCCCACCGTCGGCCCCGGCGGGATGTCCAGGATCTCCATGATCTGCTCGCCGTCCAGGTGGGGGCGGATCTTGGCCAGCTCCTCCTTCTGGGCCAGCTCCGCGATGCGCTGCTCCAGATCGTCGTAGGCCCGCGCCAGGCGTGCCGCCTTCTTCCGATTGCGGGTGGTCACGTCGGAGCGGGTCAGCCGGTGCAGCCGCTCCAGCTGGTCGCCGGCATCGGTGACGTAGCGCCGCACCGCGGAGTCGGTCCACTCCTGCTCGCCGTAGCCGTAGAACCGCATGTGCAGCTCCACCAGGTGGCAGACTGCCCGGGTGGTCTCCTTGTCGAACTTCAGCGCCTTCATCCGCTTGCGCGTCAGTTTCGCGCCGACCACATCGTGGTGGCGGAAGCTGACTCCGCCGCCGGGTTCGAAGCGCCGGGTCTTCGGCTTGCCCACATCGTGCATCAGCGCGGCGAAGCGGAGGATGAAGTCCGGCCGCGGCACCGGGCCGTCCTGGTCGGTCTCCAGCTCCGCAGCCTGCTCCATGACCTGCAGGGAATGCTGGTAGACGTCCTTGTGCCGGCGGTGCTCGTCATCGGTGAGCTTCAGCGCCGGGATCTCCGGAAGCACCTTATCGGCCACGCCGGTGGAGACCAGCAGGTCCACCCCAGCACGCGGATACGCTCCGCAGATCAGTTTCACCAGCTCCTCGCGCACCCGCTCGGCCGAGACGATCTCAATGCGGGCGGCCATCCTGCCCATGGCCTGCTGCACCTCGTCTGCCACATCCAGCCCCAACTGCGCGGCGAACCGTGCGGCACGCATCATCCGCAGCGGGTCGTCGGAGAAGCTCTCCTCCGGAGTGGCCGGGGTGCGAAGCTGCTTGGCATAGAGGTCACGGACACCCCCGTGCGGGTCCACCAGCTCGAAGCTGGGCAGCCGCAGCGCCATCGCATTGACCGTGAAGTCCCGGCGGAGCAGATCGTCTTCCAGTCTGCGGCCGAAGCGCACCTGCGGCTTCCGGGACGCCGGATCATAGGCTTCAGCACGGTAGGTAGTGACCTCCAGGGTGGTGCCGCCCTTGCGCAGCCCAATAGTGCCGAAGTCCCGCCCGATGTCCCAGTGGGCATCGGCCCAGCCGTCCACAGCGGCCAGAATCTCATCCGGGGTGGCGTCGGTGGTGAAGTCCAGGTCCGGCGAACTGCGCCCCAGAAACAGGTCGCGCACCGGACCGCCCACTAGGGAGAGATCATGGCCGGCGCGGGCGAAGACCTCGCCGAGTTCGACGACGACGTCGGGCAGCGCGGCGCCGGCAGGAAAGCCGTGGGGAAGTTCAACCATGATGCTGTTCAGTCTTTCACAGCTCAGCCGCTGGCAGCCCGGCCAGCAGCCAGGTGCGTGGCCGGGTTCACACGTGGCGTGCTGGGCTGAGAGGGAGCGAGGGTCCCGGGGCCTCCTGCGACGGTTAAAGTAGTGATTATGACCAATGCGGAAACCGGAGGTGAACGCACCACCCCCCTGACAGTGTCACGGGGTGCGCGGCGCGCGTCCGGCTCCGCTCCGGGGCGAGCCAATGGGCATCTGCGCACAGTGGAGGAGGTCAGCGCCGGCGGAGTGGTCATCAGCCCGGCCGCACGTGGGTTCGATGTGGCCATCATCGCCCGGTACAACCGGGGCGGGCGGCTCGAATGGTGCCTGCCGAAGGGCCACCCGGAGGGCAGCGAATCCTTTGAGGAAGCCGCGGTCCGGGAGGTCGAGGAGGAGACCGGGATCGCCGGGTCCATCCTGACCACCCTGGGCAGCATCGAGTACTGGTTCACCGTGCCCAGCCACCGGGTGCACAAGACCGTCCATCACTTCCTGCTCGAGGCCGTCGGCGGGGAGCTGACCATTGAGAAGGACCCGGACCATGAGGCGGTCGACGTCGCCTGGGTCAACCTGGACGATCTGGACCGGGTGCTGTCCTTTCCCAATGAGCGGCGGATCGTTCAGGCGGCCAGGCAGGTCATCCAGGACTCGCTCTAGCTCCTGGTCTATAGTCCTCCACTGATGAGCCCCACACCGTCCCCGTACCGTCCCCGGCACGCGGGGCGCCCCCATTCCCCCGGCGAGTCCAGCCCCACCAGCTCCGCGGACCGCCGGACCGCACCGACGCCGCCTGAGCAGCGATCACCGGATCCCCAAGCTCCTGCGGAGTCGCAGCCGGCCGGCCCGCAGGCCGCGCAGAGCACCTCCGAGCTTCCGGCGCATATGCCGAAGCAGGGCATGGCCGCCGCGAGCGCAATCATGGCTGCCGGCACCATGGTCTCCCGCGTGCTGGGCTTCGTGCGCACCGCGCTGCTTGCCGTGGCGATCGGCTCCACCACGCTGATGGCCGACGTCTTCGAAAAGGCCAACAGCATCCCCAACATCATTTATCTGCTGCTGGCCGGCGGGATGTTCAACGTGGTGCTGGTCCCGCAGCTGATCAAGGCCGCGAAGCAGCCAGACCGCGGAGCCGACTACACCTCCCGGCTGCTGACCCTGACCGTGACGGTCCTGGCCGCCGGCACCGTGCTGGTCACTGCGGCGGCGTATCCCATCATCGCCGCGCTCACCCGAGACTGGACCCCGGAGATGCTCACGCTGGGCGCCTCCTTCGCGCTGTGGACCCTGCCGCAGATCTTCTTCTACGGGCTCTACGCGGTGGTGGGCCAGATCCTCAATGCCAATGCCAAGTTCGGCTGGTACATGTGGGCCCCGGTGCTGAACAACGTCATCGCCATCACCGTGATCCTGGCCTATATCTTCGCCTTCGGCGCCCACCAGGCCGGCGGGGATCCACTGGCCGAGTGGAGCCCGGTGCAGACAGTCTGGCTGGCCGGAGGTCACACCCTGGGGATCATCGCCCAGGCGGCGCTGCTGCTGTGGCCGCTGAAGGCCCTGGGCCTGAGGCTGCGCCCCAGGTTCGGACTCCGCGGCATGGGCCTGCGCCGCACCGGTCAGGTGGCGGCCTGGACTCTGGTGACCATGCTGATCGGCAACGTGGCGAATCTGCTGTACCTGCGGCTGATCTCCGGGGCGACGGCGGCCCGCGAACAGATGGACGACGGCGGCGCGGGCGTGCCCGGCGAGTACGCGGCCAATGTGGCTGAGCTGATCGCGATCCTGCCGCATTCGGTGTTCGTGCTCTCCATCGCCACTGTGCTGTTCAACCAGCTGTCGCACTCGATGCACGAGGGCCAGACACACCGCGCCCGGGAGCTGATCAATGAGGGACTGCGGATCTTCGCGATCCCGGTGATGTTCTGCATGGTCGCAGTGCTGGTGCTCTCCGGGCCGCTGGGCCGGATCTTCGGCGGTGCCGGGGAGGATGCCCATGCTGCCGGGGCGGCCATCGGCCAGCTGCTGGTGATCCTGGCCCTGGGCATGCCTTTCCGTTCGGCGGCCTTCTACCTGCTGCGGGCCTTCTACGCCGCAGAGGATGCGAAGACCCCGATGGGCGTGTTCACCACTGCGGCCGTGGTGGGACTCTCCACCGCCTACGGCGCGGCGCTGGTGATCGATAATCAGCACGTTCCCTATCTGGTGGTGGGGATCTTCTCTGCCCTGCACCTGCTGCAGTATGTGATCTGTCACGTTCTGGTGGTGCGCCGTTGGGGCAGCTTCGACGTCGTCTCGGTGCTGGCGGCCTACACCAGGTCCGGCTTCGCGGCCGCGGCCGCCGGAGCCGTCGGCGCGGGCGTGCTGTGGCTGCTGGGAGGCTACAGCTACGGGTTCGCGTGGAGCAGCATCCTCACCGCTGTGCTCAGCTGCGCAGTGGTGGGGGCGGTGATGGCGGCAGTGTTCGTCGTCGTGCTCCGGCTGCTCAACGTCCCTGAGTTTTCCCAGTTCATGGCGCCGCTGGCCCGTCGAATTCCTGCTCTTGGGCGCTTGGCCGGGTAGTCTGGACTGGCGTACTCTTCGGCAACCTTTGGAGGACCCGTGGCCAAGCCGTTCGGCGTCGGTGATGTAGTGGGCGGTCGGTACCGCATCACTCATCACGTGGTGACTTCGGCGGATCAGGACATTGTGTTCCAGGCCACTGATGAGGTGCTCAGCCGTGAGGTGAGCGTGCTGGTGGCCTCCCGCGCCAACGCCAAGCAGGTGGCCACCTCTGCCAAGGAGCTGGCCACCGGGGAGCGCTCCTCCGAGGTGCAGGTGCTGGACCTGGGCCTGGCCGAGGACCGGACCTATCTGATCTCCACGCTGGTGGATCCCAATGAGCTGCTGGACCTGGTGGTTCCCGACGCCGCCCCGTACGTGGAGCCGTATTTCACCGACTCGCTGGGCTCGGAGCTGTTCGGCCAGTCCCGTGAGATGCAGCCCCAGACCTACGACGACGACGCCGAGTACTACGCGCGCCTGCAGGCCGACCTGGCCGGCGAGTCCGAGGGCGGACCGCGGCTGCCCGGCTTTGTCCGGCGGCGCCCGGCCTTCTTGGACAAAGTGACGCCTCAGCACGGCCAGTCCGGCGCCGACGATGCCGGCACAGCCGCCGACCGGCCCCAGGAGTCACCCCCGCGACCGGTGCAGCAGGAACCTGTTCCGGCGAGCTTCAGCTCAGAGGACCTGCAGTCTGCTCTGGAAGAGGCAGGCGACGCCCACGGCATCCAGCCCTCCCAGGAGATTCAGCGGGTCTTCTCTCTGCGAACCGACCTGGAGGAGGTGGACGTCGACCCCTCCGCCGATGTCCAGCAGGAGACTCTGGAGGCCGTCTACGCCTGGGCGCCGAAAGCCGAGGACCCCAGTCCAGACTCAAAGATGATGCCGACTGTGGAGGAGGCCGAGAACCAGGAGGAGCCGGAGGGACCGCTGTATGAGCAGGCTCCCTCTGCTGCCATCTCCACCCTGTCAGCCTCCGGAAGCGCCACTGGTGCTCCACCGGAGGTTGATGAACGGCTGGCTGAAGGCGAGGAGGTCGTCGATGATCCTCCCGCCGAGCCGGATCCCCGCTTCGAGCCGCAGCCCGGGACGGGCGCCGGCGGCGCGGACTCCGGGGAGGAGTCATTCGGCTCGGATGCCCATCCGCCGACCCGGACTGCGCCTGCCGCAGAGCTGGGTGCCGGCGGTTCCCAGCAGGACCCAGCGACGTTCACCAGCCTGATCACCGCCGTTCCCTCACGTGCGAAGTCCTCATTCCCGGCACCTGAGGGTTCGGCCTCCTCGACCGAGCGTGACTCGGAGGCCTCCGGGTCCGGGAGCCTGACCTGGTGGCTCGCCGCCGTCGTGCTGGCGGCCCTGGTCTTGGCTGCTGCAGTCATCCTGTTCAACGTCCTGAATTAGCGCCGTTCGGTGCACGGATTCCCCATGGGCGCTGACCAGGTGAACTCGCGGAATAGTCGGTGCGCCCGTATCGTTCGATCTGCTAGGCAATCACTTCATCTGTAAGGACCCCACGTGACTGAACAGACCCCTGACCTCGTGCACGATGTTGTCATCATCGGCTCAGGCCCGGCAGGCTACACTGCGGCCGTCTATACCGCTCGCGCCAATCTGAATCCCATCGTTCTGGCCGGCTCCGTGACCGCCGGCGGCGAGCTGATGAACACCACCGAGGTGGAGAACTTCCCCGGTTTTCCCGAGGGCATTCAGGGTCCTGATCTGATGATGAATATGGAGGCCCAGGCCCGGAGGTTCGGCGCCGATATCCGCCATGAGGACGCCACCGAGCTGAAGCTGGATCAGCCGATCAAGGAGATCACCCTCGGCTCCGGCGGGGTGCTGCACGCTCGGGCAGTCATCCTGGCCACCGGATCGGCCTACCGCGAGCTCGGCGTGCCCGGGGAGAAGGAGCTCTCCGGCCATGGAGTCAGCTGGTGCGCCACCTGCGACGGCTTCTTCTTCCGCGAGCAGGCCATCGCTGTAGTGGGCGGCGGCGACTCCGCCATGGAAGAGGCGCTGTTCCTCACCAAATTCGCCTCCAAGGTCTACGTCATCCACCGCCGCGAGGAGCTGCGCGCCTCGCAGATCATGGCCGACCGGGCCAAGGCGAACGAGAAGATCGAATTCATCTGGAACTCTGAAGTCGTCCGCGTCGAGGGCGAGGGCAAGGTGAGCAGCCTGCGGCTGCGCAGCACGGTCACCGGCGAAGAGTCCACTCTGGACGTGACAGGACTGTTTGTGGCGATTGGCCATGACCCCCGCGTGGAGCTGTTCGCCGATCAGCTGCGCCTCACCTCCGAAGGCACTGTGGAGGTGGAGGGCCGCACGTCCCGAACCTCTCTGCCGGGCGTCTTTGCCGCAGGCGACGTCCTGGATCCGCATTACCGCCAGGCCATCACGGCTGCCGGCTCCGGCTGCGTCGCAGCGCTCGACGTCGAGCAGTATCTGGCCGATGCAGCCGACTCAGATGCAGTGGAGACCCAGCCCCACGGTTCCGACCTCGCCGCCGAGCCTGTCCCGGCGCGGACATAGCACCAGCGGCGGGGGCGGCTGAACCCCGCCGCGAACAGTCAGCGATTATTTGCAGCAGCCATACGAAAGGAACATGCTCATGGCCGAACTCAAAGCCGTCACCGATGACACCTTCGAACAGGATGTGCTTCAGGCGGACAAGCCGGTGCTCGTCGACTTCTGGGCCGAATGGTGCGGCCCGTGCCGGGCGCTGACCCCCGAGCTGGAGAAGCTCGCCGCTGAGCACGAGGACACAATCCAGGTGGTGAAGGTCAACGTCGATGAGAATCCCGCCACCGCCGCGAAGTTCGGCATCACCTCCATCCCTGCGGTCTATGCCTTCAAGGGCGGAGAGAATGTGAAGACCTCCATCGGGGCCAAGCCGAAGCCGGCTCTGGAGGAAGAGTTCGCCGAGCTCTTGGGCTGAACGACCCTCCGTTTCACGTGAAACTCCCCGGCGCCGTGACGGCGCCGGGGAGTTTTTCGTTGACAGACTGCTTGCGGCGTCGCAACTCACCACCACGGTGGCGCACGGCTCGCTGAGGCTGGGTCTAACGCTCGGGAATATAGGCGCCCATCTGCTGCAGAATGCGTTCCAGATCCTCCAGGGATGCGAAATCGATGGCAATGCGTCCCTTCTTGGCACCCAGGCTGATCTTCACCTGGGTATCCAGCCGATCGGTCAGGGCTTCGGCATACTCGTCCAGCTCCTGAACCTGCGTGGTAGACGGCAGACGGGACGTTCCACGTGAAACCTCCGGTTCGTCTGCCGCTTGGCGCTTCATCAGTGTCGCAGCTTCTTCAGCGCCCCGGACGGACAGACCCTCCGCGATGATGCGCTGAGCAAGCTCCTCCATCTCTTCCTCAGTCTCCAGGCTGAGGAGGGCACGGGCGTGCCCCGAGGACAGCACCCCGGCAGCGACCCGCCTTTGGGCTGCCGCGGGGAGTCTCATCAGTCGCAGAGTATTGGAGATCTGTGGTCGGGACCGCCCAATTCTGCGGGCCAACTCTTCCTGGCTGATGCCGAAATCAACCAGGAGCTGCTGATATGCCGCGGCTTCCTCCAGCGGGTTCAGCTCAGAGCGGTGGATGTTCTCCAGCAGGGCGTCGCGCAGCAGGTCTTCGTCGCTGGTGCGGCGAATCACTGCGGGGATCGTCTCGCGGCCAGCGGCCTCGGAGGCGCGCCAGCGACGCTCACCCATGATCAGCTCGAAGGCCCCGTCCTCGGCCGGTCGCACAACAATGGGCTGCAGCACCCCGATTTCTCGGACCGAGTGAATCAGCTCGTTCATCTCGTCTTCGTCGAAGACCTCGCGGGGCTGGCGCGGGTTCGGCCGAATCTGCGAGACCGGGACCTCGCGGAACTCCGTTGCCTCCACCGACTCCGTTTCACGTGAAACGGGCGCTGGCTGGTCTTCACTGGGCGATGTCGGTGCCGAGGATCCTGTCCCCAGTACGTCGGGCATCTGCGCACGCTTGGCACCATTGCTGCGCCGCGGCTGCGTGCTGGGGGTGCGTTCCCGTCGCGCGGGCCTCTGATCCCCGGAGTCCCGCTCCACCCGCTGAGTGGCTAGGTGCGATTTTGCAGAGAAGAACACATCAATTGGACGCTCCGGCTGAGATGTTTCACGTGAAACCTCGACAGGCTCGGCCTCGACTTCCGGCTCTACCGGTGGAATCGAATGGGCTGCCGCGCCTGTCGTCGCACCGTCTTCTGCATCACTGTTGATGAGCGCCCCCAGGCCGCGTCCCAGCCCACGTCGCTTGCGTTCCGCCACGTTGATCCTCCACACGTTGATTGTCTGAACCAGTCTATGTACCCAGGCGTCGAATCACCGTACGCGCCATCACTGTTTCACGTGAAACGCACTCCCGTGTACGGATGAACTTCACCGTGTGTAGAGCACTACACCGTTCTGCCAACGCATCATCCGGAAGCATGAGACTTGCGGTCGTGCGGTTCTCGAGGTGGACCACCTTCGCCACGTGCCGGACCTGTGGAGCTTATGGAGCGTATGGACCGCTCGACCTCGCCGCCCCTGATGGGCTGCGTGCTCGGCTTCGCGCCAGAGCATCTGTCGCCGCTGGCCACGCCCCGGGCCCCGGGGAGGATCCGATGAGCCGCGATAGGCGCCAACCGGTGGTCTACGCCCAAGCCAACGGACCGCTCGTCCGGCAGCGCTGTGCGTGGGCATATGTCCCAGTGGGTATGCCGTTCCAGCTCATGCAAAAAGCCGTCGCGCAGGCTCACGTCCTCACGTTTCACGTGAAACACCACGACCTGCACATCCTGCATACTGTCCGCTCAGTCCGTGGGTCATCGGTAGGGGGGATCGACCATCCGATCGAGCGGAAGCGCCAACTTCGGGAATCAGCAGGACCGATGCGGCGACACGTGGTTCTCTCTGTGGCTTGGGTTCACGCTCTCCCGGGTAGCGCAAGGGCAAGCATCCTGGACGGCGACGGCACCCTGGTTGCCGGCGCCATCCTGCGGCTCATCGGCCGGCCAGTCTCCTCGCGCCGACCGCCGCTAGAGTCGGGCTTAAGAGCGGTTCCTCACCCCAGGCGCCGTTCTCGCCACCGCTTACCCGCCCAGACACCCGATCGACATTCCGCGCCCTCCATGGAGAGCTACTGGCCAGTAATATCGAGGTGTCGCACGTGCCGGGGCTTCGCCGCGGAATGGCCTAGCCCGGATGTTTCACGTGAAACGGCGCTCAGCCTCGCTGCACCAGTTCTGCGGCAGCCTCCAAATAGGCCAGGGCCCCGGTGGAGGAACGATCATAGGAGATCACGCTCTGCTGATAGCTGGGCGCCTCAGCAATCCGAACGCTGCGCGGGATCTTGGCCTCCAGCACCTCCTGGGGGAAGTGCTCCTTCACCTCTTCGACCACCTGAGCCGCGAGGTTCGTGCGCGCGTCATACATAGTCAGCAGAATGGTGGATACCCGCAGCGGAGGATTCAGGTGCTTCTGGATCATGCGGATGTTGTTCAGCAGCTGGCTCAGGCCCTCCAGCGCGTAGTACTCGCACTGAATAGGAATAAGCACTTCACGAGCGGCGACAAAGGCGTTGACCGTCAGCAGACCCAAGCTGGGCGGGCAGTCGATGAACACGTAGTCCAGCCGCTCATCTCCGGACTCTTCACGGTGCCGGAAGTACTCTTCCAACGCCCGCTGAAGGCGCTGCTCCCGAGCCACCAATGAGACGAGCTCGATCTCCGCTCCGGCCAAATGGATGGTCGCAGGGACCACCGAGAGCCGCTCCACATCCGGGCACTCCGCCACCACATCGGCCATGCTCAGGTCGTCGATCATGACGTCGTAGATGGAGTCGGTCTCGGCTGAATGCGGCACCCCCAGTGCGGTGGAGGCGTTGCCCTGCGGATCGATGTCGATGACCAACACATTGAATCCATGATCGGCCAGGGCGGCAGCGAGGTTCACCGTGGTGGTGGTCTTGCCCACTCCACCCTTCTGATTCGACACGGTGATGATCCGTGTCTCCTCCGGCTTCTCCAGGGTCAGCTCGGAAAGCTTACGTCGGCGCTGCTGCTCGTCCTGAAGCTGTGCTGCCAGGGGGGACTCGGATAGCGATTCGGTCATGCTCGCCAGTTTAGGCCAGGGGGAGGATGCTGCGCAGATCAGCTCAGCGCCGCCGCGCCCGCACCACGGTGGTGGGCTCAGGCAGCATATCCTCACCCAGCAGCTGCACCCGCGGGGTCTGCAGCCGCGCCTTCTTGATGGCCTTGCCGGCTGCAGCGATCTCCTCAGCAGCGCTGCGGCCTTTGAGCAGCATAAGTTCGCCGTCGTCATCGAGCAGCGGTACGGTCAGGGGTATCAGCTTCTTCAGTGATGACACAGCCCGTGCGGTGACCACATCGGCCATGACCTCGTCGCTGACCTCCTCGGCACGGGCTCGGATCACCTGGACGTTGTCCACACCGAGGTCCTTGACCACGGCATCCAGCCAGTCCACGCGGCGCTCCATGGGTTCGATGAGCATGAAGTCGACATCAGGCCGGCTCAGCGCCAGTGCGATTCCGGGAAGACCCGCGCCGGATCCGACGTCGGCCACTGTGCCCCCTGACGGGAGCTCAGGTCCCAGGACGGCGCAGTTGAGCACATGGCGCGACCAGATCCGCGGCACCTCCCTGGGCCCCAGCAGGCCATGGGTGATGCCGGTGGTGCACAGGTGCTCGGCGTAGGTCCGGGCCAGCGGAAGACGCTGGTCGAAGAGCCGCTCGGCAGCCCGGAGCAGCTCTCCCTCCAGGGGCTCGGGCGCCTCTGCAGGGGACTCCTGGGCCCCGTCGCCGTGACTGCTCACCGCGTCCGGTCCCTCTGCAGGTTCGCCGTGTCCTGTGCGGCTCACACGCCCACCTAGTCCGTGCTCACCACAACGTGGCGGCGCTTGCCCTCGCCCTCAGACTCAGAGACCAAACCGGCTTCGGCCACAAAGTCGTGGACAATCTTGCGCTCAAAGGCGCTCATCGGCTCCAGGTGCACCTCGTCTCCGGTCTCCCGGGCCTTGGTCACTGCGTCCTCGGCGATCTTCTTCAGCTGGTCATTGCGCTGGGCGCGGTAGCCGTTGATGTCGAGCACCAACCGGGTCCGGTTGCCGGTCGCGGTCAGCACTGCCAGGCGGGTCAGCTCCTGGAGGGCGTCCAGCACCTCGCCCTTGGAGCCGACCAGGTCCTGCAGCTCTTCGCTGCCGGCTTCAGCCTGGATGGAGATGAAGGTCCGCTCCCCGCGGATCTCAATTTCGATATCCCCGTCGAGATCGACAATGTCCAGAAGCTCTTCCAGATAGTCGGCGGCGATATCGCCCTCGTCGCTGCCGGTGTCGTCGCCTTCCGGCTCTGGGCCGTCGGCCTGCTCCTGCGGCTGGTGCTGCGCGACCTGTCCATCGGCGTCCTGGTTCTCCACCAGGCGGGCCTCCTCCGGGGCTGCGGTCTCGTTGCCGGCCTCGACAACGTCCTCAGATGTGGTGTTTTCGCTCATCGGCGTCCCTTTTTCTTCTTTTTCTTCTTCTTCGGCTGTGCGGTGTGCCCCTTGTGCTGGCCGCTGGGCTTCTGCGCCTCTTCGCGAGCCTTGCGGGCCTCTTCACCCACCGGCGGCAGTCCCTTGGCCGCGCGCCGCAGGTTCAGCTCCTTCTCCGCCAGGGAGCCCGGCGTCGGGTTGTTGCGGATGACCCACCACTGCTGGCCGAGGGTCCAGAAGTTGGTTGCGGTCCAGTAGATCAGCACGCCGACGGGGAAGTTCACGCCGCCGACGACGAACACCAGCGGCAGCACGTAGAGCATCATCTTCTGGGTCTGGGCGAACTGTCCCTGCAGCGCCGCCTCAGACATGTTCTTGCTCATCAGCTGCTTCTGGGTGAAGAACTGGGCGCCGACCATCATCACGATCATCACCGAGGTCAGCACCAGCACATTGACTTCGGCGGGGTCGGACTGGACGGCCGGCAGGAAGATATCGGCCATACCGACTCCGAAGATGTCGGAGCTGGAGAACCCGACGACCTCCTGCGGGCTCAGCGCGTAGTAGCCATCAGTCTGATACTCACCGTTGGTTCGGCCGATGCGGTTCAGCATCCAGAACAGGGCGAAGAAGATCGGCATCTGCGCCAGGATCGGCAGGCAGGTCATGAAGGGATTGACCTTGTGCTTCTTGAACAGCGCCTGCTGCTCGGCCGCCTGCTGCTGCCGGGAGACCGGGTCCTTCTTGCCCTTGTACTTGGCCTGCAGCTTCTGAATCTCCGGCTGGATGATCTGCATCCCGCGCTGGGACTTGATCTGCCGGACGAACAGCGGGATCAGAATGATCCGCACCACCAGCACCAGCAGGACGATGGAGATGGTCCAGTTCCAGCCTGAATCGGTGGGCAGCCCAAGCATAGAGAGCACGCTGTGGAACATGCTCAGAATGAAGGACACGGCCCAGCTGAAGGGCCACATAATCGCGTCTAGGAAAGCCATTGATCTCTCAGGGTGTCAGGCCGGGCGCAGCGGTCCCTGAGGACGACGGCGATCGCAGCTCCCGTGCGAGGAACTGGATCACCGCCTCAGGAACAGAGGGGGTGCCCGGCACGCAAGGCACGTAAAAATCCAGCCTTAAGGGTACTTGATGTCACTGGAAGCCTGTGAATCGAGTCTCAGGCGCCGTCGTCGGGATCCATCGGCGGGTGGTTGAGCCGCACAATCTCCGGGACCTCGCTGCACCGCCAGAGACGCCCAGATGCGGGCACATGATCGATGCCGCCGCTGCTGAACGGATTGCAGCGCAGGATCCTCCACAGGGTCAGAGCTGCGCCGCGCAGCAGCCCGTGCACCGTGACGGCCTCCAGGCCGTAGGCGGAGCAGGAGGGGTAGTAGGTGCACACCTGGCCGTAGAGCGGGGAGACGATGCGGCGCCACAGGGTGATGAAACCGATGAGAATCCACGACGGCGCCCGGCGGATCGGACCCCAGCGGTGCCGGCGCAGCTGCTCGGGGTTCGGCTGGGACCAGGGGAGGCCGGGGGTCTGCCCGGGCGGCACATAGAAGTCACGGTGGCTGACCCACGGGTCCTCGGGCGGCGGCTGATCCGGAACACCGGGGCTGCTCACCGGGACTGCTCCGCCCCGCTGCTCAGACTCTTCTGGCGTGCGGCGACCTGCCTGCTGCGGTAATCGGTGCCGGGGTTCTGCCGGCCCGCAGCCTTCTTCAGCGCCCGCCGCAGGGCTGAGGCCGTGTCCTGACGCAGATTCCGATGATCGGCCGAGGGCGCCTCGGACAGGGCTCGGAGCACGATCTGGGTATGCCGGCCCTCCGGGAGGCTCACCTGACCTGCCTCGATCAGCTCCCGGACAATGTGGCGCAGCCGGCGCGTGGTGCGATGCCGCACCACCGCATTTCCCACTGCTTTGGACACGATGAATCCGCACTGCCATCCCGCAGATGGTGCGGCTGGGTTGCTGCTCTGCGCCGGCGTGATCAGCACGGCGGCAACCACAGTGCTGGTGCCGGCCCGGGCACCACCGCGCATCACCGCGGAGAACTCCTTCGGTGAGGTCAGCCGGTGGCGCGCAGGGAGCATGGCCTGGGTCGTCTCAGACAGAAACGACCCGCCACCGGCCAGAAGCCGGGACGGGCCGCAGGTGTTCGCGTGGCCTCAGGCAGACAGCGACTTGCGCCCGCGGTTGCGACGTGCCGAGATGATGGAGCGGCCGGCACGGGTGCGCATACGGGAACGGAAGCCGTGCTTGCGGCTGCGACGGCGATTGCTCGGCTGGAAAGTCCGCTTGCTCACTGTGTACTCCCAAAGTGATGGATGTGAAGTCTTGATTGCTCTGGTGCGCCGCCCGAGGGCGCGCAAGGTCAGCAGAGCGACCTGTCAACACTACGCGCCGCATCCGCGCCAGGTCAAATCGGCATACCTCGCCGCGGGGTCCTGCCCGGCCCTCTGCCCTCGCTCACAGAACCTCAGTGCTGAACGGCGTGCCCGCCGCGTTCAGCCCGACAGCGCACGCACGCTTGGAGGCCACCTGTGGTGTACACCTACGGAGCAACCCGCTCCCGTCGCGGACACGAGTCCCAGGAGACTCCTGCACCGCGCACCGCCGCCGAGTCAGGGAACTCATCAGCGCCGGCGCCGGAGCGGATCCTGCAGGCAGCCATCCATCTCTACGGCGAGCACGGATTCGATCGCGTCACCATCAAAGAGATTGCTCGTCACGCCGGGGTCTCGGCTCCTCTGGTGATCCACCACTTCGGGTCCAAGGCCGGGCTGCGCAAAGCCTGCGATGAGCATGCCGCAGAGCAGTTCCGCGAGGCCAAGACCGAGGGGGTCCACCATCAGGGGCCGATGCCGCGCAACTATGTCTATGAGGCGCTGCGGACCAACCGTCCGCTGATCAAGTATCTGGTCAGGGCCTTCGCCGTCGGCGGGCCGGAGATGGACCAGCTGTTCGACCGGCTCATCGAGGACTCGCTGGAGTACACCGCGGAGGCAGAGGAGCTCGGCCTGGTCTACCCCAGCGCCAATCCCCGCAACCGCGCAGCAGTGCTGCTGCTGCAGCAGTTCGGCTCGCTGATGCTGCACCGCCAGATGAAGCGGCAGCTGGACTTCGACCCGCTGGAGGACGAACCCGAGGCTGCGGGCCCGTACTGGGAGACCGTCATCGAGCTCTACACCCGGCCGGTGATCAACCCGGACATCTTCGGCGAACTGCTGCAGGCCCAGCAGGAGACCACCGACGGCAGCACCGCCACCCCGACCGACGTCGACAGCGTCCATAACCCGGACACCACGAAAGGAACTGAACGGTGAGCGAGAACCCTCCGGTCATCTATGCGCAGGATCTGGTCAAGCAGTTCGGATCCGTGCGCGCGCTGGACAACCTCAGCCTGAGCATCGCTCCCGGAGAGGTGCACGGCTTTCTGGGGCCCAACGGCTCCGGCAAGTCCACCACCATGCGGGTGCTGCTGGGTCTGCTGCGCCCTGACTCCGGCACGGTGAACCTCTTCGGCCGCGATCCGTGGCGCGACGCAGTCGAGCTGCACAAACGGCTGGCCTATGTCCCGGGCGACGTCGAGCTCTGGCCCAACCTCACCGGCGGTGAGGTCATCGATATGTTCCTGCGCCTGCGCGGCAGCTATAACCGGTCTCGCCGCGATGAGCTGATCGAGAGGTTCGACCTGGACCCGCGGAAGAAGACCCGCACCTACTCCAAGGGCAACCGCCAGAAGGTGGCACTGATCTCCGCCCTCGCCGCCGACGTCGACCTGCTGCTGCTGGATGAGCCCACCGCCGGGCTGGATCCGCTGATGGAAGTGGTCTTCCAGCAGGTCATCAAGGAAGCGGCCAGCAATGGACACTCCGTGCTGCTCTCCAGCCACATATTGGCCCAGGTGGAGGCGCTGTCGGACCGCATCTCCATCATCCGGGCCGGCCATATCGTCGAGTCGGGGACGCTCTCGGAGCTGCGCCATATGACCCGAACCACCATTGAAGCCGAGACGGCGCAGCCGGCAGGATTCCTGGGGGAGCTCGACGGCGTCCATGATGCGCGCAGCGAGGGCGAACGGACAGTCTTCGAGGTCGACGGCGAGCACGTCCAGCAGGTGATGGACCGTCTGGCGCCGCTGGGCATCCGCTCGATCGTGGCGCATCCGCCCACGCTGGAGCAGCTGCTGATGCGTCACTACGGCGATGACCTGCACGGCCGCGGCGTCGAGGACGCCACTGCGAAGAAGGTGTCCTGATGAGCTCCACTGCGACTGTCTCTGCACGGCACGCCCCCAGCCCGGAAGCCAGCGAGTCAACCCTGCACGACACCTGGACCCTTCTGAGGTTCATGCTGCGCCGGGACAGGATTCGGCTGACCCTGTGGGTCCTGGGCATCGGGGTAATGGCCTTCTACTTCGCCAACGCGATCCAAGGCATCGCCGAGGATGAGGCGGAGCTGGCTCAGATGGCCGGAATGTTCACCGACCCCGTAGGCAGGCTGATGACCGGCCCCGCCTTCGGCATGGACGAGCCGACCTTCGAACGGTTCTTCTCCGCCGGGTACGTGCTGTTCATCTACATCCTCATCGCGCTGATGAGCGTCTTCACTCTGGTGCGGCATACCCGCGCGGAGGAGCAGACGGGGCGGGCGGAGCTCGTCCGGGCCAATGTGGTGGGCCGCCACGCCACACTGACAGCGGCGCTGCTGCTGGTGGCCGCCGCCAATGCGGCCACGGCGGTATTGGTCTGCCTGGCTGCGCTGGTCGGCGGCTTCGATCCGGCTGGAACAGTGCTGGTGGCCGCCGCTGGGGCCGGCGTTGGGCTGTTCTTCTCCGGTGCGGCCGCGATCACCGCTCAGCTGAGCGAATCGTCCCGCGGTGCTTCCGGAATGGCCGGGGGTCTGATCGGGCTGTCCTACGTCATCCGTATGGGCGGAGACATGGCCGAACAGGGCGGCAACGCCCTGTCCTGGTTCTCTCCGCTGGGCTGGTCCCAGCAGACGGCTCCCTATGTGGAGGACCGGTGGGGTCCGGTGCTGCTGCTGATCGGCGGCGCCGCACTCCTGGTGCTGCTCGGCTACTGGCTGAGCACCAAGCGCGATGTGGGCGCCAGCCTGATGCCCACCCGGCCGGGTCGGCGCGATGCTCGCCCGGCGCTGGGCACCCCGGTGGGCGTGGCCGCGCGGGTGCTGCGCGGCGGCCTGCGGGCCTGGGGCATCGCCCTGGTGCTCTCCGGAATGATGTTCGGCGGGTACGCCCAAGCTCTGGTGGATGCCGCAGGTGATCTACCCGAGGAGTTCGCCCAGATCTTCACCGGCGAATCCATCATGCTCGGCTATATGGCCTGTATGGCCGTGTTCATGGCGCTGTTCACCGCAGCGGCAGGCGTCAGCGCCCTCACACAGATGCGGGGGGAGGAGGTTCGCGGACGAGCCGAGCTGACACTGTCCGCGCCCGTGGGACGCACCGGTTGGCTGGCCGCACATCTGAGTGTGCTGCTGGTGGGTCTGGCGCTCATCCTGGTGCTTGTGGGTCTGGGGACTGCCGCCGCCGCGGTAGCGGTGCTGGAAGACGACGGCGACTACTTCGGCGAGCTGCTGTTGGCCACCATCCACCAGGGACCAGCCGTGCTCGCAGTGGTGGGAATCGTCGTCGCGCTCTTCGGCTGGTTCCCGCGCGCTGCGTCACTGGTCGGCTGGCTGATCATCGGCTACTGCGCTTTCATGACCAATTTCGGCCGGCTGCTGGAGGTCCCCGAGCTGATGCACGATGCGAACCTCTTCGGGCACCTGGCGGAGTACCCGGTGGAGGAGGTCAGCTGGACGCCGGTGCTGGTGCTGACCGGTCTGGGTCTGGTCGGCATCCTGATCGGTTTTGTGGGGTGGAACCGCCGGGAGATCAACCGGGCCTAACCGATCCAGGCGACCGTCAGTCCCTGCTGCTGGCCGGCAGCTCCGATCCAGGGGCGTCCGGCCAGCAGCGGACTGCAGAGCTGGCACCCGGGCTGGCTGCGAAACCGGCAGCCCCGCCGCAGCGTCACGCGCCTGTAGACTCGGACTATGGCATATCCCCGACCGTATGACGGCCCGCAGAAGGATCCCGGCATTGCGCTGGTGCTGACCATTTTAGGGTTCTTCTTCGTGGCAGGTCTGCAGTACTTCTATCTGGGGAAGCACCTCAAAGGCCTGCTGTTTCTGCTGACCATCGGATTCCTCTATATCGGCACCATCATTTCGCTGTTCACCATCGGCGGCGCCACCCGTAAGGTCAATCGCGAGCGCGCCCTGGGACTGCGATAAGTCACCTCACCCGCTGAGCGCCGGTTTCCCACAGGTGCGGGCACTTATCCACAGATGTTGTGGAATACTGTTCGAACAATCTGAACCGTGCCCGACCACCGAACCATCAGGGGGAGCAGCGTGTCCGCTGAGTCCGACGCCACCGTGTCCGTGAAATGGCAGCAGGTGCTCACCGAGCTGCGCGAGCACCACGGCATCACCGGGCTGAAGCTCACCGATATGGGCCGCGCCGTTCCGCAGTCCGAGCAGCTCATCGGCGACACCCTGCTGCTTGCCGTACCCCATGAGCGGGTGCGCAAACTGATGCAGTCCCAGCTGCAGGCGGAGCTGTCGGACGCCCTGCGCAGCGTCTTCGGCCGCGACATTCTGGTCGCCTATGTGATCGATCCAGACCTGGACAAGCAGCAGGCCCAGGCCAGCCGCGGGACCACCGAGGAGACGCTCTCTGCCGCTGAGACCCCTTCCCCCGCTGTGGAGAGCCCTGCCGCCTCTGCCCCGTCTCCGGGCGGCAGCGACACCCCGCTTCCGCCCCACCCGGTGCCGGACCGCAGCACCGCCGTCCCCTACCCGGCCGGCTCTGCCGAGCGCGGCCCGTCTGCCGGTGCGCAGCAGTCGGTCCCGGCGTCGATCGGTCCGGAGGGCGGAAGCTTCGAGACCTCACGGCTGAATCCGCGCTACACGTTCGAGACCTTTGTCATCGGCTCCTCGAACCGCTTCGCCCACGCGGCTGCCAATGCTGTGGCTGAAGCTCCGGCGAAGGCGTACAACCCGCTGTTCATCTACGGCGACTCCGGCCTGGGCAAGACCCACCTGCTCCACGCCATCGGCCACTACGCCCAGCGCCTCTACAGCGGCATCAGGGTCCGGTACGTGAACTCTGAGGAGTTCACCAATGACTTCATCAATTCCATCCGCGACGACGAAGGCGCCAGCTTCAAGCATCTCTACCGCAATGTGGACATCCTGCTGCTGGACGATATCCAGTTCCTCGCGGACAAGGAACGTACCGTGGAGGAGTTCTTCCACACCTTCAACACCCTCTACAACAACAATAAGCAGGTGGTCATCACCTCTGATGAGCCGCCCAAGCAGCTCTCCGGATTCGAAGAGCGGCTGCGCTCCCGGTTCGAATGGGGCCTGATCACAGATATTCAGCCGCCTGACCTGGAGACCCGCATCGCCATTCTGCGCAAGAAGGCCAATGCGGAGAACTTCTCATGCCCCGACGACGTCCTGGAATACATCGGCTCGAAGATCTCCACCAATATTCGCGAGCTGGAGGGAGCGCTGATCCGCGTGACCGCCTACGCGGCACTGAACAAGCAGGAAGTGGACCTGCCGCTGGCTGAGCAGGTCATGCGCGATCTGATCTCCGATGACAATGCACAGGAGATCACGGCGGAGAAGATCATCGACGCCACTGCGGAGTACTACGGCTTCACCGTCGATGAGCTGACCTCCAAGTCGCGCAACCGCACTCTGGTCACCGCCCGTCAGATCGCCATGTATCTGCTGCGGGAGCTGACTGAGATGTCCCTGCCGAAGATCGGACAGGCCCTCGGCGGACGTGACCACACCACCGTGATCTACGCCGAGCGCAAGATCCGCGAACTGATGGCCGAGCGCCGAGCGGTGTTCAACCAGGTCACCGAGCTGACCAACAAGATCAAGCAGGGCCGCTGACTCTGGTGACCCTCCGGTTGCAGGAGCATGTCAAACTCGTCGCTGACAGGTGTGGGCAGCGGTTCTGTGCACATCTCACACGCATGTAGTTCCGCGCCATCAGCGGAGACGCTGCCGACAGCCCGCAGCGTCTTCCACAGTTTTCCCCACATATCCACAGGCAGCGGTGAAGTTTCTCCACCACGCTTCCCACACCTGTGGATAACTCGGTGGATTATGTGAGGACGACACACCGGTTTCCTGTGGAGTCACCCGCCTCATGTGGGGAGATCCGCCTCAGCATGCTCAGAATCCTCCCCGTGTGATTTACAGCCCCACCGTTTCTCCTCCACCGTGGTCCTCACAGGCTCGACGGCGGCATCAGCGACCAGCAGCCGGTTATCCACAGAATCCACACCCGTTACTACCACTTCTGTCCTTCTTCTCCGACATGCTTCTGCACAAACAACAGTCCGCCCTCCGACGCTGCGCGGTCTCAAGATGTTGTGGTTCACCCCCGGACTTTCGGCCTATCTAGTGTTCGGGGTAAGCTCATGCCTCAGCAGACACGGCACCTCAGGGTGCTTGACATTGCACAGATCGACGATCGACGACTCGAGGAGACCGCAGTGCAGTTCACCGTTGACCGTGACGTTTTGTCCGAGGCGGTCTCCTGGACTGCACGATCCCTCTCACCGCGTCCTCCGGCACCGGTGCTCTCCGGGCTGCTGATCACCGCCGAGGACCAGATCGTCACCATCTCCAGCTTCGACTACGAGGTCTCCGCACAGCTGCACATCGAAGCCGACGTCGCAGCCGAGGGGACGGTGCTGGTCTCCGGCCGACTGCTCAATGACATCGTCAAAGCTCTGCCGAACGCCCCGGTGACCCTCTCGCTGGAGGAGTCCAAGGTGGTCGTCACCTGCCGGTCATCCACCTTCACTCTGACCACGATGCCGGTGGATGAGTATCCGGATCTCCCGGCGCAGCCCGAGGCTGCAGGAACTGTGGACGGCTCGGTCTTCGCCCGTGCGGTCTCGCAGGTCACCACAGCGGCAGCAAAGGACGACACTCTGCCGATCCTGCCCTGTGTGAAGCTGGAGTTCGAAGGCGACACCATCACCTTCCTGGCCACCGACCGGTATCGGCTGGCCATGCGGGAGATCACCTGGAGTCCCGCCGAGCCCAGCATCTCCACCTCCCTGCTGATCAAAGCCAAGACGCTCAACGACGTGGCCAAATCCCTGGCCGGAGGCGGGGACCTGTCCCTGGCCATGTCCGAATCCGAGAATCTGGTCGGCTTCTCCTCCGGCGGCCGGCGGACCACCAGCGTGCTGGTCGACGGCGAATACCCCAAGATCCGGCAGCTCTTCCCGGAGGAGACACCCATCAACGCGGTGGTCAGCACTGCTGAGCTGATCGAGGCATCGCGCCGGGTCTCCCTGGTCTCCGAGCGCAACGGGCATGTGCGCCTGCAGTTCACCGAGGACAACCGGGTCACGCTCGACGCCGGAGTAGATGACAACGCCTCGGCCTCTGAAGTCATCGAGGCCCAGCTCAGCGGCGAACCGATCACAGTGGGCTTCAACCCCACCTACCTGAACGAAGGTCTCAACGTCATCGACACCGAGTACCTGCGCTTCTCCTTCGTCTCAGCTCCCAAACCGGCCATGATCACCGGGCAGGAGTCCCCCGAGGGTGAGAACTCCACCGATTTCCGGTATCTGCTGATGCCGGTGCGTCTGCTCAACCAGTGATGGAAGGAGCCGAATCCCATGCGGCTCTCCCAACTGGTCCTGCAGAACTTCCGCAGCTATCACGAAGCTGATCTGGCCCTGCAGCCCGGCCCCAATGTGCTGCTGGGATACAACGGCGTCGGCAAGACCAACATTGCCGAGGCCATCGGCTATCTCAGCTCGCTGTCCTCCCACCGCGTGCCCCATGACCCTCCGCTGATCCGCCACGGGGCATCGCAGGCGATCCTTCGGGCCCAAGCCCACCGAGGCAGCCAGGAGGCCTACCTGGAGGTGGAGATCAATCCGGGCCGGGCCAACCGGGCGCGGATCAACCGCGGCGCCCCGGTGCGGTCCACTGAGATCCTGGGCATCCTGCGCAGCGTGCTCTTCGCTCCGGAGGACTTGGAGCTGATCAAAGGATCCCCCTCCGTGCGCCGCCGGCTCTTCGACACCCTGGCCGTTCAGATGCGCCCGGCTCTGGGAGCGCTGCGCCAGGAGTATGAGAAGGTGCTGCGCCAGCGCAACGCGCTGCTGAAGTCCATCCGCCATGAGGGCTTCACCCCCACCCATGAGTCCACCCTGGAGGTCTGGGACCAGCAGCTGGCCACTACCGGTGCACGGCTGCTGAAGACCCGTCTGGAGATGCTGGCGGCTCTGCGCCCGCATGTGGCAGAGGCTTACCATGAGCTCTCCGAATCAGTGCGCACCGCGCGGATGAGCTATCTGAGTTCGCTGACCGGTCATGACGAGGACGCCGAGCACGCGCAGACCGACCCTGCTGAGTCCTCCCCCCTGGAGTCCGCCGCAGCGGAGGAGCTCGCCGAGCAGCTGCTGGCGGCGCTGCGCGCAGCCCGGAAGAAGGAGCGTGAACGCGGCATCACTCTGGTGGGACCTCACCGGGACGATGTCCACTTCAGCCTGGATGCCACCCCGGTGAAGGGATACGCCTCCCACGGAGAGACCTGGTCCTTCGCCCTGGCCCTGCGTCTGGCCACCTACCGAGTCATGCTCGATGACGACCCGGCCGCCGGTGCGGAGCCGATCCTGATCCTCGACGACGTCTTCGCCGAGCTCGACGCCAGACGCCGACGCCGGCTGGCACAGCTGGCCACCGGAGCCGAGCAGCTGATCGTCACCGCGGCAGTCGACGACGACGTGCCCGAGCAGCTGCTGGCCAATGCCTACCGTGTGGAGTCGGCCGATCAGCTCAGCAGCGTGGTGCCGCTCTCCGGCTCTGAGTCCACCACGGGACCCAGTGATGATTGAGGATCCGCAGAGCCGTCAGACAGCTGATGAGCCGGAGGACGCAGCCACTGTGCTGTTCCACCGGCTCCGCAAGGCTGCCCAGGAGCAGGGATACCGCCGGCTGGCACGGCCCCCGCGAGGCTCCTCGCTGAGCACGGATCCCCGTGCCACCGCCCGGGCAGCCAAGGACGACGGCGCTGAGCGGCGGGAGGCGGATCTGCGCGATCCCAGGCCCCTGGGCGCTGCGGTGAAGGGTCTGATCCGAACTCGGGGATGGAGCGCACCGGTAGCGGTCGGCTCGGTGATCAGCCGCTGGGAGCAGCTGGTGGGAGCAGCCATTGCGGAGCACTGCACACCGGAGCGATTCGAAGACGGCGTGGTCACAGTGGTGTGCGACTCCACCGCCTGGGCGACCAACCTGAAGCTGATGAAGCCGCAGCTGATGGAGGTCTTCGCCCGGGAACTCGGCGCCGGAATCGTCACAGAGATCGAGATCCGCGGACCCCAGGCTCCCAGCTGGAAGAAGGGCGGCTACAGCGTCCGCGGCGGACGCGGACCCCGCGACACCTACGGGTGAAACTGCCGCCGCGCCGGCGCGCAGCGGACTCGCGGGCAGAAAACGGCGATATGCCGGGCTGGGGGGCGGGGAGATGATCTCCGCCCCATGAGTCAATCCCCGGATCGCTCCCAGAGGCCTTCGCCGGTCTCCTGGGGCATCATGGTGCCTCGCTTGGCGCAGAAAAATGCGGAAATCAGCGTACTACCCGGTAGACTGTGGACAGATGCTGACCATGGCGCCGCTGCAGTGCGCCATCATCCCGAGGAGACGATCCACCTGGTGACAGAACAGGGTACGTACGGTGCCAGTGACATCACGGTCCTAGAAGGTCTGGAGGCAGTCCGCAAACGCCCCGGAATGTACATCGGCTCCACCGGTGAGCGGGGCCTGCACCATCTGGTATACGAGGTGGTCGACAATTCAGTCGACGAGGCGCTGGCCGGCTACTGCTCCCATATTCAGGTGACGCTGCAGAACGACGGCGGCGTGCGAGTCGAGGACGACGGACGCGGAATCCCGGTGGACATGCACCCCAGCGAAGGCATGCCCACTGTGGAGGTCGTGATGACCGTGCTGCACGCCGGAGGCAAATTCGGCGGCGGAGGATACGCAGTCTCCGGAGGTCTCCACGGTGTGGGCATCTCAGTGGTCAACGCGCTCTCACGCAAAGTCGAGACCACTGTCCGCCGGCAGGGCCACGAATGGCGCATCGCCTTCGCCGAGGGCGGGAAGACCACCCAGCCGCTGACCAAGGGCGCCGAGACGCAGCAGACCGGAACCACCCAGGTCTTCTATCCGGACCCGGAGATCTTCGACAGCGTCGAGTTCAGCTTTGAGACCCTGCGCGCCCGCTTCCAGCAGATGGCATTCCTCAACAAGGGCCTGCGCATCACCCTGCGTGACGAGCGGCAGATCGAAGACAACGTCGTCGTCGAAGATGAGATCGCCGAGCACCATGAGGACTCTGCCGAGCTTGCCGAGGGCCAGGTGCCCGAGCCGGCCGAGCCCGGCCAGCATGAGGAGGCCTTCGCGGAGACCTCCAAGGGGCGGGTGGTGGTCTATCAGTACGACCACGGGCTGCTGGACTACGTCAACCACCTGAACTCCGCGAAGAAGGCCGACACCGTCCACGAGGACGTCATCGCCTTCGAAGCCGAGGATGACCAGCGCGGCATTGCCGCAGAGATGGCCATGCAGTGGACGCTGACCTACTCCGAGTCGGTCCACACCTACGCCAACACGATCAACACCCATGAGGGCGGCACGCATGAAGAGGGCTTCCGCTCCGCGCTGACCTCGCTGATCAACCGCTACGCCCGGGAGAAGGGCCTGCTGAAGGAGAAGGAGGACAACCTCACCGGCGAAGACATCCGCGAAGGTCTCACCGCAGTGATCTCCGTGAAGCTGTCCGAGCCCCAGTTCGAAGGTCAGACCAAGACCAAGCTGGGCAACTCCGAGGCCCGCGGATTCGTCCACGGAGTGGTCAACGAGCATCTGGGCGACTGGCTGGAGCGCAACCCCGGGCCGGCCAAGGACATCATCCGCAAGGCTCAGTCAGCAGCCCAGGCGCGGCTGGCTGCCCGCAAGGCCCGCGAACAGGCCCGCCGGAAGTCCCCTCTGGAGACCTTCGGGATGCCCGGCAAGCTTGCCGACTGCTCCTCCAAGGACCCCTCCGAGTCGGAGATCTACCTGGTGGAGGGCGACTCCGCCGGCGGCTCAGCCAAACGCGGACGCAATCCGCGCACCCAGGCGATCCTGCCGCTGCGCGGCAAGATCCTCAACGTCGAGCGCGCCCGGCTGGACAAGGCCCTGAACAACCAGGAGGTCCAGTCGATGATCACCGCCTTCGGCACCGGCATCGGCGAGGAGTTCGACATCGCCAAGCTGCGCTACCACAAGATCGTGCTGATGGCCGACGCCGATGTGGACGGCCAGCACATCACCACGCTGATGCTGACCCTGCTGTTCCGCTATATGCGGCCGCTGATCGAGCACGGCTACGTCTTCCTGGCCCAGCCGCCGCTGTACAAGATCAAATGGTCCAACGGGGACCCTGACTACGTCTTCACCGACGCCGAGCGGGACGAAGCACTGGCCGCCGGCCGCGCCGCCGGACGCAAGCTGCCCAAGGAGCTGGGCATCCAGCGCTACAAGGGTCTGGGCGAGATGGACTACTCCGAGCTGTGGGAGACCACTATGGACCCGCAGAACCGCACGCTGCTGCAGGTCTCCATGGAGGATGCCGCCGCGGCGGACGAAATCTTCGCCATCCTGATGGGCGAGGACGTGGAGTCCCGGCGCAGCTTCATCCAGCAGAACGCCAAGGACGTCCGGTTCCTGGACATCTGAACCCCGCCGTCGTCGTCGTACGTGTTGAGCACAGCTGAGAGAGAACTTCACTGATGAGCGAGAACCTGCCCCCCGAGGGATCTGAGCAGACCCCCGATCTCCCCCCTGCTGATGTGGCTGCGGCCCTCTCCGACCGGGTCCGTCAGGTGGACCTGCAGACGGAGATGAAGCGGTCCTACCTGGACTACGCCATGGCGGTGATCGTCGGGCGTGCGCTGCCGGATGTGCGCGACGGCCTGAAGCCGGTCCACCGCCGGGTGCTCTACGCGATGTACGACGGCGGCTACCGCCCGGACCGCAGCTTCAACAAATGCGCGCGTGTGGTCGGGGACGTGATGGGCAACTACCACCCGCACGGCGACTCGGCCATCTACGATGCCTTGGCCCGGCTCATCCAGGACTGGGTGATGCGCTATCCGTTGGCCGCCGGTCAGGGCAACTTCGGAAACCCGGGCGACGACGGCCCCGCAGCTCCGCGATACACCGAGACCAAGATGGCTCCGCTGGCCATGGAGATGGTCCGGGATATCAATGAGAACACCGTCGACTTCCAGGACAACTACGACGGCAAGCAGCAGGAGCCGGTGGTCCTGCCCTCCCGGTTCCCCAACCTGCTGGTCAACGGCTCCTCCGGCATCGCGGTGGGTATGGCCACGAATATTCCGCCGCACAACCTGCGTGAGGTGGCCGAGGGCGTCAAGTGGTACCTGGCCAATCCGCAGGCCAGCCGCGAGGAGCTGCTGGAGGCTCTGCTGGAGCGGATCAAGGGCCCCGATTTCCCCACCGGCGCCCAGATCCTGGGCACCAAGGGCATCGAAGAGGCCTACCGCACCGGCCGCGGGTCGATCACCATGCGCGCGGTGGTTAATGTGGAGGAGATCGCCGGCCGCACCTGCCTGGTGGTCACTGAGCTGCCATACCACGCCAATCCGGACCGGCTGGCGGTGAAGATCGCCGAGCTGGTCAAGGACGGCAAGGTCGCCGGGATCGCCGAGATCCGCGATGAGTCCTCCGGACGCACCGGACAGCGCCTGGTCATTGTGCTCAAGCGCGATGCAGTGGCCAAGGTGGTGCTGAACAATCTGTACAAGCACACCTCGCTGCAGGAGAACTTCTCCGCCAATATGCTCGCCCTGGTGGACGGGGTGCCGCGAACCCTCAGCCTGGACGCCTTCATCCACCACTGGGTCACCCACCAAATGGACGTCATCGTCCGGCGCACCCGGTTCCGGCTGGAGAAGGCCGAGCGCGAGGCCCACATCAAGGTGGGCCTGCTCAAGGCCCTGGACGATCTGGACCGGGTGATCTCCACCATCCGCGAGTCCTCCACAGTGGAGGTGGCCCGGCAGAACCTGAAGGCCCTGCTGGAGATCGACGACGATCAGGCCCAGGCCATCCTGGACATGCAGCTGCGCAAGCTGGCCGCACTGGAGCGTCAGCGTCTCCAGGAGGAGTACGACGAGCTGATGAGCATGATCGCCGACTTCAAGGAGATCCTGGCCTCCGAGGACCGTCAGCGCCAGATCATCGGCGATGAGCTGGACGGCATTGTCGAGCGCCACGGAGATGAGCGCCGCACCCACGTGCTGCGCGGCTACGACGCCGATATGTCCATGGAGGACCTCATTCCGGAGGAGGACGTGGTCGTCTCCATCACCCGCGACGGCTACGTCAAACGCACCAGAATCGACAATTTCCGCGCCCAGAACCGCGGCGGAAAGGGAGTGCGCGGCGCTCAGCTGCGCGCCGAGGACGTGGTGGAGCACTTCTTCGTCACCACCACCCACCAGTGGATTCTGTTCTTCACCAACCTGGGCCGGGTCTACCGCACCAAGTGCTATGACCTCATGGAAGCCGGCCGCGACTCCAAGGGCCAGCATGTGGCCAATGTGGTGGCCTTCCAGCCCGATGAGCACATCGCTGGGGTGCTGACCCTGAAGAGCTATGACGACGCCGACTACCTGGTGCTGGCCACCAAGGGCGGCCTGGTGAAGAAGACCCGGCTGCGCGACTACGACTCCCCGCGCCAGGCCGGAGTGATCGCCATCAACCTGCGCGAGGACGACGAGTTGGTCTCTGCCAAACTCATCTCCGCCCAGGATGATCTGATGCTGGTCTCCCGCAGGGGGCAGTCGCTGCGGTTCACCGCCACCGATGAGGCGCTGCGGCCCATGGGCCGGGCCACCTCCGGGGTGACGGGTATGAAGTTCCGCGAGGACGACGAGCTGCTCACCGCCGACGTCGTCACCGAGGACTCCTACGTCTTTGTCGTCACCGAGGGCGGCTACGCCAAACGGACCCATGTGGACGAGTACCGGATCCAGGGTCGCGGCGGACTGGGCATCAAGGTCGGCAAGTTCGTGGAGGACCGCGGCAACCTGGTCGGGGCGATGATCGTGGAGGAGGACGACGAAGTCCTGGTGGTCATGAGCTCGGGGAACGTGGTGCGCTCGTCAGTCTCCGGCGTTCCGCCTCGCGGACGCGACACCATGGGTGTCATCTTCGCCAAACCGCGGAAGAATGACCGGATCCTGAAGGTCGCCAAGTCCTCCGGAGCCACCCTGGCCGCCACCGGCGAGGACACGGAAGGCCACAGCAGTGACCAGGCCACAGACGAGACCCAGGTCACGCCTGAAGCTGAGGTTCAGGAATCTGGAAGCTCCGAGTAGTTCCATGCAGTACCGTGGTCTGACGATGAACAAGACTTTCTCTCCCCATGGAGGTCAACTGTGAGCGCAAGCAACGGCGGCCAGGGAAGCCAGTCCGGCTCGTCGCAGGGAACCGGCCGCTTCCCGGCGCCGCGGCCCCGCGCCTCCCAGCCCACGGAGACGATTGCTGCAGCTAAGCCCGGTGCAGGCACCCAGACAGCTCCGAGGCCCCGCCCGCGTCCCCACGCCCCCGGCGGCCAGCAGCGCGCTGGCGGCGGCCGTCCGGCGGCCCGCCCGCAGCCGCGCCCCGGCTCGGCCCAGCGTCCGGCCGGCAGGCCCCAGCCTCACCTGGTGCGCCCGACTCCCAAGGCGAAGGTGCGCAAGGCCCGGCTTCTGGTCTCCAAGGTGGACCCGTGGTCAGTGTTGAAAATGAGCTTCCTGCTGTCGGTGGCCCTGGGCATTATGACGGTGGTCTGTGCGGTGACTCTGTGGTCAGCTATGGACATCACCGGTATCTTCGGCCGGGTCAATGATCTGGCCAGCCAGGTGCTCGGCTCAGAGGACGGCGGCCCGGCCTTCGCCATCGAAGAGTTGGTGACGGTGGGTCAGGTGGCCTCCTTCGCCACTATCATCGCGGTGATCAACGTGGTGCTGCTCACGGTGCTGTCCATGCTCTCGGCGGTGCTCTACAACCTGTCGGCCTCACTGGTCGGAGGTATCGGAGTCACCCTCACAGACGACTGAGTTGTTGCCTGCCGAGGTACTGGTGTAATGTGTAGTGGTCGCTCTTCGGAGTGTCCCCTTGAAGAGGTTTCGGGCGTATAGCTCAGGCGGTTAGAGCGTCACACTGATAATGTGAAGGTCCGTGGTTCAAGTCCACGTACGCCCACTCGTTCACTCGCCCACGGTGTGGGCGCTGGGAAGGTTCTATGAAACGTCTGCTCCTCACCGCTGCCGCGGTCGCCGGATTCCTGGCGTATCGCGAATGGAAGCGCTCCGAGGAGACTAGGCAGGTCTGGGACCAAGCCACCGACTCCGTCAGGAGCTGAGTGAACAACCCTGCACGGGGGCATGGCGCAATTGGTAGCGCATCTGCTTTGCAAGCAGAGGGTTAGGGGTTCGAGTCCCCTTGCCTCCACAATTTTGGATGTATTTGAACACCGACATCGGCAGACGCCGAAGAAGGTGTCAGGCCGGCGAACGGTTCAGAGAGCCGGGCCATCTCCCTTTCGTCTTCGTGTATCTCGATGCCGGTGGTCAGCGCCTGGTTGGCTAGTCGTTTGTCTTGATCGCGCGTTGCCGTCGGAGGCTAGTCGTCGTAGATGCTGTTGCGGGGCCCTGCGTCCACGATCAGAACAACCAGCTTCTCGTCCCGGATGTCACAGACGACTCGCCAGCCGCCCTGGCGGTAGGACCACAGTCCTGCTTTATTCGCCGTCAGCGGCTTGCCTCGGTCGCGGGGGTTCTCCAGCTCAGCAACTTCGTCCAGGTACTTCTTGATCCGACTCAGGACAGGCTTATTCAGCTTCCTGAGGGCCTTCTCTGCCTTGTTGGTGTACTCGAAGGTTCACCACTTTGCTTCTTCGGCCACTCAGACGGTGCTCTCGTGCTCGTCCTCGGCGGTGACGCCCAGCTCGTCCCAGAGGTCACTCAGGGGCTTGGTCTCCAGCTCACCGCGACGGGCGGCCTCAGCATCACGCTCCAGGCCGTAGACGTACTCGGTCTCTTCCAGGTGCTCCTCCAGGGTGCGCACCAGGTAGTAGGACTTAGTGCGCATAACACCCTCTCCCGCTCAGTGCAGGATGGACGGAACATGTTTACGTTGTGGGTAAGGAACGGATGCCATAACCATCCTGCCGGTTGTTATGGGATACTGATCCAAATCATAAAATTCGGGAGCAGGTTTATGGGTTCGCACGCATGCTGGCCCTCACTGCAGTACCAACAGCGCAGACGTCAGACGCCGTCGCTGAGGCCCATGAGCCGGGCGCCGTTGCGCCAGAGCACGTGGCGCAGCCACTGATCCCCCAGGCCCAGCCTCACCAGCGCCTCCACCTGGTCAGCATAGGGGTGGGGAATATTGGGAAAGTCGCTGCCCAGCACGATCTTGTCCCGGAGTTCTGCCAGTCGCGCTCTGTAGCCCGCCGGCACTGGGGCGAGTGATTCGGCAAAGTCGGTGAACGCCAGGGTGGTATCCAAGTGGACGCCGTCGTACTGTTCGGCCAGGTCGGCGAACTCGTGATATTCCGGCATCCCCATATGAGCAATGACCAGCACCAGGCTCGGGTGGTCGTCAAGCAGCCGGGCAATAGGCTCAGCGCCGGTGTGCTGTCCCCGCAGCGGGGCTGAGCCTGCGTGGATCACCACCGGGATCTGCTGATCCGCCAGCTGGCCCCACACCGGGTCCAGGAGCCGATCAGTCGGGTCGTACTCGCCAACCTGCACGTGGGCCTTGAACAGCCGGGCTCCTGCCTGCACAGCCTGACGCACCACCTCGGCGGCGCCGGGTTCGGGGTAGAACGTGGCGCAGCGCAGCACATCGCTGTGCTCGTTCGCGAACTGGGCGTTCCACTGGTTCAGCCAGTCGGCCATGCCCGGCTTGTGAGGGTAGGTCAGGGCCGGTACCGCACGCAGTCCCAGGCGGCGCAGATGCCTCAGCCGCTGCAGCCCAGGCCAGCGGTAGCGGATGGGCCAGGGGGTGCCGTAGGACTGCTCAGCCTGGTCAAAGTAGTTCCACACCTTCTGCTGCATCCTCTCGGGCAGAAAGTGAACATGGATATCGGCCAGCCCAGGAAGTCCCAGCTGACGCACGAACTTGGGCACACGATCATCGGCCGCCGGGGAGGAGAAGTCCGTCACGTGCTACATGCTAGATGTAGGCTCGCCTCAGGCCACCAGCAGCTAGGAGCCCCCGTCATGGCGGAGCCCGCCGACCCCGCTGATCTGGACACATCTGGGAGCTGCGCTCGGGATGCTTGCCGTACCGCTGCTGGCGCTGACCGGACACCTCACTCTGCCGCTGCTGGCCGTGGCGCTCTTCGCCGTCGGCGTGCTCAGCGTCTTCAGCGCGGCCGCAGAGCAGTCCATCATTCCGGATCTGGTGCCGCGGCCGCTGCTGGTCACCGCCAATGCGCGGTTCGGACAGTCCGGAACAGTGGCCCAAACCTCGGGGCCGGCCGTGGGCGGCGCACTGGTGAGCTGGATCTCCGCGCCGGCGACCCTTCTCATCGCCGCCCTGAGCCACCTGGCGGCAGCACTGCTGATGACCACCGTCCAGGTGCAGGAACGGCGAACAGATGGACCGGCAGGATCCAGAGTCCTCCGCAGCATCGGCCAGGGGCTGGCTTTCGTCTACCGTCACCGCACGCTTGCCCCGCTGGGGATCTCCACCCACATATGGTTCATCGCCAACAGCGCGGCAATGACGGTCTTCGCGCTCTACGCGCTGCGCGAGCTGGGGCTCAGTCCCGTTCTCTACGGCGTGATGCTGGCCTGCGTGGGCGTGGGCGTGGGCGGACTCTTGGGTGCTTTCTGCGCTCCGGCTGCGGTTCGGCGGCTGGGCGAAGGACGCACCATCCTGATCGGAAAGACCATCACCCCATTGGCGTGGATCGGCGTGGCCCTGGTGCCCCACGCCGAACCCTGGGCTGTGGTGTGTTTGGCCGGGGCCAAGATGCTCTATGGATTCAGCATCGGCTTCGAAGATCCGGCGGAACTGGGGTACCGGCAGGCGGTCACCGCACCGTCGATGCTCGGACGGCTCAATGCCACGATGCGCTCGGCCAACCGGACTATGGCCGTGGTGGGGTCGCTGCTGGGCGGAGTGTTGGCCGGACTGCTGGGTTACCGGGTCACCATCTGGTGGATGATCCTGATCTTTGCGGTCGCCGTCGTCGTGGTGCTTGCCACTCCGCTGCGCACAGCCCGCGCGCCGCAGGACTGAGTACATGCGGTCGCTTGGGTGAGTTCGTCCATGTGGCGTACACCGCCTCAGGCCTCTGGTGGAGCGGCCAGAGCGATACGGTTTCCGTCTGGATCGCGGATCACTACGTGGCGCACTCCGTTGCTGTAGGTCTCCACGGGGTCCCGGTCGGATTGGACCGCATCCACGCGCGTCAGGATGCGGTCCAGGCCGCGCACTTCCATGGTCACCTCACCGCCGCCTGCCCGGCCCGGCTCCTGCCGGCTCACCAGCCATGCTGACTCGCTGATCATCCACATCAGTTCATCGCCGATCACCTGATCGGCGGGTCGGTTGAAAAGGACCTCATACCAGCTGCTCGAGGCCTTCTGGTCGGTGACCGAGAAGACGGTGAACAGCGCGGTCATCTCTGCGGTCATGCTGGCCTCGCTCAGGTGGTGGGATCGGAGGCGCACTGCGGCGCTCCGGCCGGCCGGTAGGTCTGCGGGACGATGCCCCGGCAGAAAGCATGTGTCTTGAGGAGTTCGAGAGCCAGATCGGGGCCGTCCTGCGGGAACAGGTGGTCGCCCTGACCGACGATCACCGGGACCACGAGCAGAGTGAGCTCGTCGACGAGATCGTTCGCAAGCAGCCAACGGGTCAGAGCACCGCTGCCGTGCACCTGCAGTTCGCCCTCGGACCCGCTCTTCAGGCTGCGAAGAGATGCAGCTATGTCACCGGACACCACGGTCGTATTCGCCCAGCTCGGCTCGGTGAGCGTCGTGGAGACGACGTACTTGCGCCGGGTATTCAGCGCGTTGGAAATGAGGTTATCCCCTCTGTCAGGCCCCCAGCTGCCGGAGCCTCAGGACCTGGCGAACATCTCGTCGGTGCGCCGGCCGAACAGGAAGGCATCGGCCCGCTGGTAGTAGTCGCTGACATAGGCCATCGAGTCCTCGTCGAACAATGGCCGGGCCCACCCGCCGCGTTCCATCCCGGGATCGAGATCGCGATGCCGGCCCCCGTTGGACTGGTAGACCCCGTCCACGGAGACCTGAATATTGACTGTCAGTCTCATAGTGATGCCCTCCTGCGCCCGCTCTCCCGGCGCGCAGTGCTCAGGTGACCCGGTAGGTCAGGTGGGTGGCATATGGCGTCACCACAACGTCGCTCTGGGTCAGAGAGACCTTGCTGGTGACCAGCTCGAACAGTTTGGTCCCGGCTCCCATCAGCACCGGGGAGAGGTGGACGCGCAGGTCATTCACCAAGCCGGCGACCAGCGCCTGGTCGATGACATCGGCGCCGGCCATGATGACGGTGTCGCGCTCGCCGGCGGTCTGCTGGGCCGCCTCCGCTGCCGCGCCGATACCGTCGGTGATGAAGGTGAAGCCGGTCAGACGGGTTGACTCCGGCGCTTGGTGTGTCACCACATAGATCGGCGGTCGGCCGGGGAGATCGTGGTCATAGGCGTAACTGACCTCGTCGTCCCACCCGTTCGGACCATCCACGAAATCGAAGGTCCGCCGGCCCATAATCACCGCCCCGTGCTGATCCGCCGCTTCCAGGAACTGGCGGTCATCCGGAGAGTTCTCCGAATGGAAGACCCATCTATGCAGGTCCTCTCCGCCAACCCCCAGGCCGTGCTCCGGGCCAGGGTTGGGGCCGGTGATGTATCCGTCCACGGACATCGAAATGTCCACGACGACGCGGCCCATGGGTCACTTCTCTCCGGCGACGCCGATGAGATTCCCCAACGGATCGCGGAAACGGCCGACCACGAGCTCCCCGGGTGCCACTGTGTGCGGTCCCATGATGCGCTCGCCGCCTGCCGCCTCCGCCCGCTGCAGGGCCGCTTCGACGTCGTCGACGGCGGCATACAGGGTCAGACGCTGCTCTTCCTCCTCCCCGGCATCAAGATTTCCGTTGATGCCTGCGGAGTCGGCGGAGACGAACCGATTCTGAAAGCTCCAGTCAAAGACCGTGGAGTAGAACTCCTGGAGACGGTCGGGGTCGGTGCTGATGATCTCGAAATGGACGATCGGGTGGGACATCGCAAAGCTCCTGAGCTGCCGATCGGGGTGGCATGGCTCACGCTACTCGCAAGAGTTGCTCAACACAACAGTTAGGTACTAATTACTTACCATCATGCTGTCGTGCGCCCCTATTGCCTCAAGGTGGCCGAGCGCACTAGCTCAGAACGGCTGCAATGTCTGTCTTGGAGAAGTCCTCTCCTTTGAACAGCAGGCTGGCGCCCGATGACTCGGCCAGGCCGTAGGCGCAGCAGTCCCCTAGATTCACGCCCGCCTCATGGCGGCCCTTGCCGAAACGCTTCCACCCCTGATGGGCGGTGCGAGCATGCGAAACAGTGAAAGGCTCGATCTCACAGGACAGGAGCTTCAACAGTTTGTGCACCCAGAAGGACCGCCTTAAGGGCAGAAGTGTCAAGAACGACCTGTTTCATGTCGGCAGACCATCGTCGTCAAAACCGAGAATCTCCTCGGGAGAACGACTGTCCAGTACCGGACGAGAGCGGGCGCGGAGGTCTTCGGAGCGGTCAGCCGCTGACGCGCGGGCATGGACTCTTCTCAGCGGCTCGGATGTCTTCGCCGGCCCGGGGAGCCGGAAGCACGTGAGAAAGGCGCGCAGTGATTCACGGTCGCCGGATACTTTGGCCGCTCCGGATGACTCGGCGTCTTCGATGGCGAGTCCGGCGTAGAGCATTGCGGCCAGAGACTCCGGTGTGGTGCTCACAGCCGCATCGGCGAGGGGCATGCCTTCGCCGGCAGCCCGCTGCACCTGAAGCTGACCGTGCCTGACCTCAGCGTGCAGCCGCTCGGCACCCAGATCGAAGTCCACTGAGACCTCCAGATGCTCGCCGGCCTCCGGGGAGAACATGGTCCGCATGGACATGGCCGCCGAGGCGCAGCTGAGGGGCTGGTTCATATCGAAGAAGGGCGAGCGAGCACCCCAGCGCCCCAATTCCATCACCACCGGCTCCAGCTCAGCGCCCCACTCGGTCAGCTCGTACACCCACGCGGAGACCGGTGGGTCCAACCTCCGACGTCGAAGCACCCCGCGCTCCTGAAGATCATCCAGCCGCTGGCTGAGCACCGGTTTGCTGATTCCGGGCAGCTCGCGGTTCAGGTCGGCAAAGCGCTTCGGTCCCAGCAGCAGCTCGCGGACCACCAGCATCGCCCAGCGCTCACCGATAATGTTCAACGCCTGGGCCATGCCGCAGGAATCGGGGTAGGTTCGTCGGTCGGCCATGACGGTTATTCTACGGCCGCAGTTCATTGATTGAACCGCAAAGTGTCAAAACATAACCTCTCATGCCGGGCTGACCGGGAACCCAGTCTGCTGCGCAGCCCCCTGCAGCGGTGAGCTGCCTCAGCAGCGGGGCCGGGGGACCGGGGATGAAATCCCCAGAGGGATGATCCGCTGCGCGGTGCAGCTCGCTAACCTGAAGGTGTGTTCAAACAGTGGAGGCGCCGTCGGGCGGTGCAGCGGGTCAAGCCTGGAGACGGCCGCCCGCTGAAGCCGTACAGGTGGTGGCAGTGGCTGTCCAGGGGACTGTTCTACGTGAGCATTCCCGCTGCTGATGGTGCTGAGCGAACCTACGCAGTGAATGTCAATTACTGGGACTATCTGCTCAACGAGGCCGCGGCAGACCTCTACGTTCAAGGTGCGCACCACGCCAGATCGAAACTCCCGACCGCCTTCCCAGTGCCCGGCGGGCACATCGAGGTGGCGATGGGAGCTATGGGCCTGAAGCGCTGCCACTACGTGAGTGAGGACGGCACCACCAGTCAGCTGACACCGGATCCTGACTCTGCAGAGGGTCACCGTGCCGCCTTGGATCGCCGCCGGCCGGTGCTCAGCAGGTGGATCGGGATCGGGTCCCTGGCGATCTTAGTGATAGCTCTCCTGCTCGGCGTCCCGCAACTGATCGAACTGGTCACCCGATGGGACCTCATCGCCGAGTACACCGGAACCTGGACCTCCCCGGTGCAGCTTCCTGACGGAGCCAATGGGGCGCTGACCGCAGCCGCTGTCCTCGCCTCGGTGGAGCGTGCCCTGCGTCTGCGCTACAACTGGCTGCTGGACGGCGGCGACTTCGATTCCAGCCTCTGACCGTCCCGAGGCGACTGCTCTGAGAGTGAACGGTGCGGCACCGGAACGCCCGGAATGGAAGAATGGCGGCCATGACAGCAACTGCAACGCATCAGGCGACCATCAAGACCACTGCAGGCGACGTCGTCGTCGAGCTCTTCGGCCACCACGCCCCGGTGACTGTGGAGAACTTTGTGGGCCTTGCCACCGGGGAGAAGTCGTGGAAGCACCCGGAGACCGGTGAGGACAAGACCGGCACGCCGCTGTACGACGGCACGATCTTCCACCGGATCATCAAAGACTTCATGATCCAGGGCGGTGACCCCCTGGGCCTGGGCGTGGGCGGTCCCGGCTACGAGTTCAAGGATGAGATCCACCCGGAGCTGGACTTCACCGAGCCCTACAAGCTGGCCATGGCCAATGCCGGCCCCGGCACCAACGGCTCACAGTTCTTCATCACCTCAGTACCGACCACCTGGCTGCAGGGCCGTCACACCATCTTCGGCGAGGTGCGTGACGAGGCGTCCCAGAAGGTGGTCGATGAACTGAACTCGGTGCGCACCGATAGCCGCGACCGCCCCACCGAGGACGTGGTGATCACGACTATCGAGGTCACCAAGCTCTGAGCACCCTCCGCGCCGCAGGAGCACCGGCTTCCGCCTCTGAAAGAGGGCACCGGTGAACTCCTGCTTCCAGCACCCGGACAGAGAGGCCTATGTGCAGTGTCAGCGCTGCGATAGGCCTCTCTGCTCTGCCTGCATGATCCAGGCCCCGGTGGGATTCCACTGTCCGGTCTGCCTGAAACAGGCTCAACGGGCCCGGCCGGTCCAGCGCACGCGGTACGGCGCCCGCACAGGCTCCGACAGGCCCATGGTCACCTATGCGGCCATCGCCCTCTGCGCAGTGGTGTATCTGCTGCAGCTGGCCGCGGTATATCTGCCCTCGCCTCTGGGACAGGCTCCCGATGTGACTGGGCTCTTCGCCTACGCCCCGGTCTACACCGCCGCCTGGTACCCCGACCCTGAGCCCTGGAGGATGCTGACCTCTGCAGTGCTGCATTCGCCCTCCAGCGCGATCCACATCCTGTTCAACATGATGGCGCTGTGGTTCATCGGCCGCGTGGTGGAACCAGCTGTCGGAGGCCTGCGCTTCGCCGCACTGCTGGTGCTCTCCGCCCTGGGCGGCTCGGTGGCGGTGATGTACCTCTCGGATCCTTGGGTGCACACAGTCGGGGCATCCGGGGCAGTCTTCGGGCTCTTCGGCGCCCTGTTCATCCTGCTTCGCTCCAGTGGAGCCCAGACCGGGGGACTGGTGGCTCTGGTGGCGGTCAATATGGTCATCGGCTTCATGCCCGGACTCAACATCTCGTGGCAGGGCCATCTGGGCGGCCTGCTGACCGGACTGCTGTGCGCCGGAATCATCGCCTATGCTCCCCGCGGGCGTCTGCGCGGACTCTGGCAGGCATGCGGGCTGGCCGGTGTGGGCGTGCTGCTGCTGGCCGCCGCGTGGGCGGGCTCCGGCCTGGTGAGTCCCTACGAATCCATCCTTCTCTGACGGTAGATCTCCACAGCAATCTGTGGAAAACGTGCTGATCTGGGGAGTTACACCCGTGTAGTTTTTCCACATTGGGGATAACTCCTGTGGAAAAGTGTGTGCAGCTGGGAAAGATCCGAAACAAACCTGAGCGAACCCCCCGCAAGTGGCGCGATGCGTAGCCCAGGGCACTGGATAGGACGTAGGCTAAGGGAAGCAACGCATCCTGATTCGGAAGGCACATGCATGTTCGGTAAGAAGAAGAAACCGAGCCACAGCTGGGAGCACAAGGTGCTCGCCGGAGTCGAAACTGCCCAGGAGTGGGCCGCGCCGAAGCTCGGCGCGACCGCAGACTGGGCGGAGAAAACCTACCGCAAGAGCGCTCCGAAGGTTCAGGACGCCTCGGCCAAAGCGCTGCATGCGGTAAACGACGGTGCAGCTGTGGCCGGTTCAAAGGTCAAGGAACTCTCCGGCGCGGCCGGAGTCGGCATCGCCGCGCAGTATGACAAGCTGCCGCCGCAGGCTAAGAAGGAAATCCAGAAGGTCATGTCTCGGTACGACGACGCAAAGGCGGACTTCACCACCAAGTACGTCCCGGCAGCCTCAGCGAAGCTGGGAGGCTACGCCGACCGCACCGCCAAGCTCATCCACAAGGCGGAGGTCGACCCCCGGGTGGAGCGGGCGCTGGTCCGGGCCACCGGGGATAAGAAGATCGTCAAGAAGCTGCGGAAGAACTCCGAGCAGGCCGCCAAGCGTGCCGCCAAGGAGCTGAAGAAGCAGCAGAAGGCCAACTCACGGAAGAAGGGCCTGCTCATCTTCGGCCTGGTGGCTGCCGGCGTGACTGCTGGTGTGGCCGCCTGGCGGGCCTCCCAGCCGGTGGAGGACCCGTGGAAGAAGCCCGAGCCGGTCTCCTCCCGCACCCCCGCCAGCTCCCCGAAGCCGGCGGCCCAGGCGGAGACCAATGCGGACACCAAGCCCACTGAGGCGGAGGTTCCGGCCCCCAAGCCGGCAGCCTGACAGCTCCTCAGAGACACAGAGGCGGCCCCATCCCTCCAGGGACGGGGCCGCCTCTGTGTGTGCCGGGGCTCAGCCGGAGGACTCCTCAGCGAATCGGATTCAGACTCGCGGCGCATTCGGCGGCACCGCGCTGACCCAGGGCCTCCAACCAGTTGCCCAGCATGCGGTAGCCGCCTTCGGTCAGCACCGACTCCGGGTGGTACTGCATTCCCCACAGCGGTGCGGTGCGGTGGGCCAGCCCCATAATGACTCCGTCCGCGGTGGTGGCGGTGACCTCCAGGATCTCGGGGACCGTCTCCGGCACCACCGCCAGCGAATGGTAGCGGGTGGCCTCGAAGGTCTCCGGCAGTCCGGCGAAGGAGGCGTGGCCGGTATGCGTCACCGGACTGGTCTTGCCGTGCATCAGCTGCTCGGCGTGACTGACGGTGGCGCCGAATGCCTCTCCCAGTCCTTGGTGACCCAGGCAGACGCCCAGCATCGGTTCGCGGGCCTGCTCGCACCAGCGGATCAGCTCAACGGTGATGCCTGCCTCTGAAGGCGTGCCCGGCCCCGGGGAGATCAGTACGCCGTCGTGCTCGGCGGCCAGCGCGGCGGCCTGCTGAGCAGGGAGATCATCATTGCGGATCACGGTGGTTTCGGCACCCAGCTCCCGCAGGTACCCCACCAGGGTGTAGACGAAGCTGTCATAGTTGTCCACCACCAGGATCCGGGCCGCGCGGCCCAGGTCCGGGGCGTCGTCGCGCATGTGGCGGTCCTGAGTCTGGGCGCAGGCCGGCAGCGACGTCGTCGGGTTGGTCTCAGTCATCTCAGGCCTCTTCGTCCAGCGTGACATCTCCCAGCGGGCTGTACTCGCTCAGCCAGGGGAAGGCGTACTCCATCAGGAGGAACACAATACCGGCCACAATCAGCAGCGCCAGAATGATGCGCAGCCACAGCGGGCCGGGCAGGACCTCGTTGAAGAACCAGGCGTACATCAGGCGCCTCCTGCGTAGAACATCTCGCGGATCGGCTCGTGGTGGGCCAGCTCGTCCGGGACTTCCCCGCCCAAGGGGGTGAAGTCCACGATCTGTGCATGGTGGATCAGCCGTTCGGCGTTGGAGTACATCGGGTGGCAGGTGGTCAGGGTCAGCATGCCGGTCTCTGGGTCCACACCGGGCTGGCCGGGCACCGGTGCCAGCACTTCGGTCTGCGAAGGGGCGACGACCTGCCGCTGGGCAACCTCATAGGTGTACATCCCGTCCGGGGAGACCAGGTACAGCCGATCGCCGATCTGCAGCTCGTCCTGCCTGCCGAGCATGCTGGCATAGGTGTTGCGGTGGCCCGCCACCGCAAAGTTCCCCGGCTGATCGGGCATCTGAGTGCTGGGATAGCGGCCCACTCCGCCGCGGTCGATCTGCTCGGCGGCCACACCCTCACGCACGGGAGCCGCCCACTGATCACCGAGTCTGGGGGCATAGAGGGTGGCCATCACCTGTCCGGTGGAGGCCAGCTGCTCCATTATCGGTGCGCAGCCGATCTCGGTGCCGTCCTCCAAGGTGTAGCAGACCTCGAAATCGGCCGGCTGGGGCCCCTGATCGCCCGCGGACTCGCCGGCAGACTCGCCGCCCGGCGGCTGCGGCATCTGCGCGTAGAACTCCTCCAGCGTGTCCTGACGGTCAGATTCCGCCTCGATCCCGGTCCACCACAGCTCCCAGACCACAAACAGCAGACCCAGAATGCCCAAGGTGATCAGCACCTCGCCGATGCCTCCGATGATGCGCGCGCTCCAGCTGCGCCGCGGACGCCGAGCAGGCCGGGAGGACCAGGCGGCACGTTCTGCCGGAGGCAGGTGGCGGGGGGTAGTGAGGGTCATCGTGGTCGATACTCCACTGTGCGTAGAATGGCGCGGAGACCAGCATACCCACAATCTATGGAGCACCACGTGCCAGAGTCGAAACACCGGAAGAACCGCAGGCGCGGCCAGGACGCGGCCGCTGAGGCGTCCGAGGCCTCACCGCTGAACTCCGCCGAGCCCTTCGACTTCAAAGATCTCGAGGCAGAGGAGTCCACACCCCGCTGGTACGTGGCCACAATGGTCGGGCTGATGATCGTGGGCCTGCTGTGGCTTGTCACCTGGTATGTCACCAGCGGCCAGCTGCCCCTCAGCGCCGCAGGGGGCTGGAATGTTGTCATCGGCTTCGGCGTGATCATGATCGGAATGTTCATGGCCATGCGCTGGAAGTAGCCCTCTGTCAGGTCCCTGCGGCGCCGCCCGGCCTCAGCCGGCGGAATCGGCCACCCGTGGAGCCGGCAGATCCGGAGCGGCAGCCGCCGGAGTCCGCTCCAAGCCGCGCAGCGCTTCAGCGACGGCCCGGTCCAGCTGCGGATCCTCTTCGGTGAAGAGCTGGCCGGGATCATGGATAACCTCGATGTCCGGGTCCACCCCGTGGTTCTCCACACCCCACCCGTAGCGGCCGATCCAGTACGAGTACTTCGGCTGGGTGACCCTGGTGCCGTCGACCAGGTCGAAGCGCCCATCGATGCCGATCACCCCGCCCCAGGTCCGCACCCCCACCACGGGCCCGATGTCCAGGGTCTGGGCCACCGCGTTGACGATGTCACCGTCGGAGCCGGAGTACTCATTGGCCACCAGCACCACCGGTCCGCGCCGGGCCGACTCCGGATACGGCAGCGCCTGGGGCTGATGGCGGACGGTGTTCCACGCCACCACGCGCTGGGCCAGCTTCTCGATCACCAGCTGGGACGTGTGGCCGCCGCCGTTGAACCGCATATCGGCAATGATCCCTTCGGCCCGGGAGGCCTTGTGCAGGTCCCGGTGCAGCTGAGCCCACCCGGTGGACTGCATATCCGGCACATGCACATAGCCCAGCCGGCCGCCGGAGGCTGCCGCCACATAGTCCCGGCGTGAGCGCACCCAGTCCTGATAGCGCAGCGGAGCCTCATCGGCCACCGGTACGACGACGACCCGCCGCTCGGCACCCTCCCGGCGCAGTGTCAGCTCCACCGGCTTCTCGGCTGCGCCCACCAGGTGCTTGGCCGGGCCGGACACCGGGTCCACCGGGTGCCCGTCCACTGCAGTGATCACATCCCCCTCCCGGGCGCCGACCCCGGCGGCCAGCAGCGGGGAGCGAGCCTTCGGATCTGAGGAGTCCCCGGGCAGAATCCGGTCGATTCGCCAGCCGTGATCGCAGCTGCTGAGATCGGCTCCCAGCAGGCCCAGGGCCCGCTCGGCTCCGGGAGCCTCCCCCTGAGGCAGCACATAGGCGTGGGAGGTGTTCAGCTCACCGACCATTTCCCACAGCAGGTCAGTCAGGTCGCTGTGGCAGCGGACCTTCTCCACCACCGGACGCCACCGGCGGCCGACGGCGTCCCAGTCCACTCCGTCCATGTCCTCGCGCCAGTACTGCTGGGCCATCAGGCGGTGGGTCTCGGCAAACATCTGCCGCCACTCGGCGGCCGGGTCCACCTGGAGCCGGAGCCGGCTCAGATCCACGGTGACCCGTTCGGCGTCGTCCTCCTCCACCGTCCGGACCGCAGGCACCACGGTCACCGAGTCCTCATGGCGGACCACGACTCGTTCCCCGCTGCTACAGACTGCGTAGCTGGTGACCTTCTGCGCCAGGGTCAGGGACTTGCGGGATTCGAAGTCCCAGCGGATGAGCTGATCGGGGGTCTTCTCCCCGGATGCCTGGGCACGCCGGCTCCCCAGCTCGCCCTCGTCCCGGGACTCTTTGACCCACAGCACCCCGCCGCGGGCTGCGCGCAGGTCCCGGTAGGCGTCTGAGGCCACCGGGAAGGGCACCAGCCGCTGCTCGGCCTCGGGGTCCACATCCGGGCTGCGCGGCGGCTGCTCGCCGGGCGCGCTGTCCGCATCGGATGCCGGCGTCGTCGACTGTCCGCTGTGCTCATCCCCAGCGGCAGCCTTCCCCGCGGCCGCCTCAGCTGCCCCGCCGCTCAGCGGCCACCCCTCGGCGCTGGGTCCGAACGGTGGAGGCTGGGAGGCGGCCAGCGGAATGAGCCACGGCCGGACCGAACCGGTGAAATAGTGGTCGAAGGAGTGCTCATCATAGGCGGGGTCGAAGGTGCGTGAGGACAGCAGCACCAGGTACTGCCCGTCCTCGGTGAACGCGGGGCTGAAGTCGTGGAACCGCCCGGAGGTCAGCTCGACGGTGCTGCCGCAGCGGGCTGTGGGCAGCGGCTCGCGGCACCGGGATCCGGACGCGGGATCTGACCCCAGGTTGGGGAGGCATCCCTGTGCCCTGCAGGGTCTCAGCGGGGGCGAGAGGCGGCGCTGCGCCGGGCTTTCTCGGTGAGCTCGGTCAGGCTCACCGGCGCGGTGTCCGGCGCCTGCAGGTCGCCCAGCGAGTCGCCGAACTTCTGCTGCACGGCGGCGGCGATCAGGAAGTCGGCCACTGCGGGGTTCTTCGGCAGCAGCGAGCCGTGCAGATAGCTGCCGAGCACATTGCGGTGCCGGGCGCCCTCGTGCGGGTCCTGTTCGTTGTTGCCCTCGCCTGTGACCACCCGGGCCAGCGGCTGGGCGTCGTCGCCGAGGTAGGTCTGCCCGGAGTGGTTCTCGTAGCCGATGATCTGACCGAACTGGTCAGATTCGGCGACCACATTGCCGATCAGCCGGGTGTCGGTGCCGTAGGTGGTCACATCCAGCAGGCCGATGCCTTGGATGCGGCGGCCCTGCCGGGTTTCGAAGTAGTGCCCGAAGAGCTGGTAGAGCCCGCAGATCATCAGCATGGGCGTGCCGGCCTCAGCCAGGGAGTGCAGCCGCTCACCGATGCTGAGCAGGTCCTGCTGGATGCGGTCCTGCCCGGAGTCCTGCCCCCCGCCGCCGATGAGGATGTCGGCGTGGGCGGGAAACTCGTCACCGGGATCGTAGGAGTGCATCACCGGTTCGTAGCCGTACCAGGCGATGCGGCGCTGCAGCACCAGAGCGTTGCCGTAGTCGCCGTAGATGTTCATATCCCGGGGATAAAGCTGCACCACGTGGATCTGCTGGGTGCTCCGGCTGCTCATGCGAAGGCCTCCACATCGGTGTAGGCGGCCAGATGCTTCCGCAGCGCGAGCATGGCGGTGTAGGTGCAGAAGATCCGCTTGGGCTGCCCCGGTTGCGCGGCCAGGAAAGCCTCCAGGGCGGTCTTCAGGTCCGGCTCTACTGCTTGAATGCTCACCTGGTCGTAGCTCAGCCGCAGCGCCATATCGTAGGCCCGCACTCCGGAGACCATGGCGACTCCCTCAGCGGCGAGCGAGTCGAAGCTGACGTCCCAGAGCCAGCTCATGTCCCGCCCGTCGGCGTAGTTGTCATTGATGGCGATCATGGTGGCCACGCCATCGGCGGAGAAGCTGCTCAGCCCCAGCCGGAAGCCGGCCGGGTTCTTCACCAGCACCAGGTCTACCGGCGCCCCGGCGACCGTGAGGGACTCGCCCCGGCCGAAGGCGGGGGAGACCTGCGCCAGAGTGCGCAGCAGGGCCTGGTGGTCCAGCTCCTCGCCCAGCACCATCCGTACCAGCGCCAGTGCGGCCGCAGCGTTGTAGGTGTTGTAGGCGCCGTTGACCTTCAGATCGGTGGTGACCTCCTGCTCGCCGATGCGGAAGCTTCCGCGCTGGGTGCCCAGCCCGGTCAGCAGCACATCGGCTTCGGGCAGCCCCGCCGAGTCGGCGGAAATGATGCCGGTGCCTGGGGGTTCAACGGGCTCCTCGCCGTCAGGCACGCCGTCACCTTCAGGTGTGGTGGTCGGCTGCGCCGGCCCAGAGCGTGGCGGAGTCTCTCCGCCCGCGGAACCAGCGTCAGGTGTGATGGCACTGTGGAGCTCGTCGTCGGAGGGGAAATGGCGGCGCAGCTCAGGCACCAGGCCGAAGTAGCGCACCTGCTGCCCGCTGAGCGATTCGGCGATGCCCGCCACGCGGGAGTCCTCCCGGTTGAGCACCACGCCCTCGGTGGTGGTCTGGGCGATGCTGCGCAGCATCCCGGCGGTGGTGTCGATCTCCCCGAAGCGGTCCAGCTGGTCGCGCATCACGTTCAGCAGCAGGCTGTGCCGGGGCCTGACTGCGCGCACAAAGTGCACCGCGTGGGCCTCGTCCAGCTCCAGGACGGCGATGTCCGCCTCCAGCCGTCCGGTGAGGCTGATCTCCCCCAGCAGGGAGGCAACGACGCCGCGCGTGAAGTTGGACCCCGACCGGTTGGTGAGGACCTTCAGCCCTTGGCCGCGCAGCAGCTCGACCACCATCTTGGTGGTGGTGGTCTTCCCATTGGTGCCGGAGACGACGACGACGCCCTTGGGCAACTGGGCCAGGGTGCGGGCCAGAAAACTGGGGTCGATCCGCTCCACCACCAGGCCGGGGAATGCGGATCCGGAGCCTCCGCGCAACCGGGTCAGGGTGCGGGCCGCTTTTCCCACGGCTATGGAGGCGCTGCGCGGTACTCTCAGCGCCACAGGCTAGTTCTCCCCGCCGTCGTCGTTGTTCCCGCTGCCATTCCCGTTGCCGCGGCCATTGCCGTTATTGCCGTTTCCGTTCCCATTGCCGTTGGACTCCTCATCCTCAGAGTCGGAGTTCTCGTCCTCGTCCCCGGAGTTCTCGTCCTCGTTCCCGGAGTTCTCGTCCTCGGAGTCCTCCTCGTCCTCCTCCGGCTCCTCTTCGGGCTGGTATCCGGCGGAGATGATGATGGCCTCGCCGTTGGGGATGCGGTCGCCGCTGGTGACGGATTCGCCGGCTGCTTCGATCCCGATGACCTCGCCGTCGAACTCCACGTCCTCGGTCTCCACCCATTCCAGCTCATAGGGGATGCCGGCCGCTCCGAGGGCAGCCTCCACATCGGAGCGCCACTCGCCGACGGCCACGCCCTCGGGCACCTCCATCATCCCGGTGGAGACCACCAGGTTGACCTCACTGCCGGAGTCGACGTCGGTGCCGGCTTCAGGGTCGGTGCTGATGACCTCGCCCTCGCCCAGCTCAGGATCGTCCTCCTTGGTGATCTCGCCGATCTCCAGGCCGATATCCTCCAGGGTGGCGCGCACTGATTCCTCACTCTCCCCGATCAGCCCATCGGGAATGGTCACCGAGTCAGCTCCCTCGGAGAGGACGAGCACCACCTCGGAGCCGCGCTCGACCTGCTCACCGGCGCTCGGCTCGGTGCCGATGGCGTGGTCAGCGGCTATCTCATCGTGAGGCTCGGTGCGGATCTCATGGTTCAGTCCGGCAGCGTTGAGCTCGTCGATCGCATCGGAGCGGGGCATCTCGGCCACCTCCGGGATCTGCACCGGCTCACCGGAGTCCAGCACGCGGGAGAGCACAAAGGTGCCGCCGGCGATCACACCCAGGATCAGCACCAGCAGGAGGATCGCCCAGAGGCCGCGGCTTCGCCGCCTCGGCGGCTCCCGGTAGTCCTGGTAGTAGTCGTCGATATCCGGGTCCTCCGGGGTGCGGGCGGACAGCGGGGTGCCCACCGCCCCGGGGGCGACGACGTCGTCGAAACTTCCTCTGCCGGCACCGGCGGCACCGGCGACGGCGGCCATCTCCGCGGTGGGCGCCTCATCCACCGGGATCCCGCGCAGCGCGTCGGCGACCGCCTGGTCGAACTCTTCGGCGGACTGGAAGCGCAGGGCGGGGTCCTTGGTCAGCGCCTTGGCCACCACGGACTCCATGGCTGGGGAGACCCGGTTGTTGAGGTCGGAGACCATCGGCGGGTCCTCGCGCACATGCTGGTAGGCCACCGAGACCGGGGAGTCCCCGGTGAAGGGGGGCCGGTTGGTCAGCAGCTCGAAGAGCACGCATCCGGCTGAATAGAGGTCCGAGCGGTGGTCCACCACCTCTCCGCGGGCCTGCTCGGGGGAGAGGTACTGGGCGGTGCCCACCACCGCGGAGGTCTGGGTCATGGTCTGCGCGGAGTCGGCCAGCGCCCGGGCGATCCCGAAGTCCATGACCTTGACCTCGCCGTCGTTGCCGACCATCACATTGGAGGGCTTGATGTCCCGGTGGACGATTCCCTTGGCGTGGCTGTAGCTGAGTGCGCCCAGCACCCCGGAGATGTAGCCGGCCGCCTCCTGCTCGCTCAGCGGCTGGCCCAGCGCGTGGTCGATCTTCTCCTGCAGCGGCTCGGAGACATGCGGAACCGCCTGGGTGGCGTCGTCGTCAGCAACCCCGAGCACATCGGAGTCGGAGGTCATCGGCCGGGTTCCGCCGGTGGCCTGGGACTCCGGCGGGGGCGGCGGCATCTGCTCCGACCCGGTCTTCCGGTCGGCGGGGGTGCCGTGGAGGATATGCCGCAGCGTGACGCCGTCGACGAACTCCATGACGATGAACGGCGTCTTCACATCCCCGCCGTTCTCGGGCACCTCCACCTGCCCGGTGTCATAGACCCCGACGATGTTCGGATGGTTCAGCGAGGCCGAGGACTGCGCCTCACGGCGGAACCGGGTTTGGAACATGGGATCCCGGGCCAGGTCCGGGCGCAGCATCTTCACCGCGACGATCCGGTCCAGGGACAGGTCCACCGCACGGTAGACATCGGCCATGCCACCGCGGCCGATGAGGGCCTCGATCCGGTAGCGGCCGTTGAGCACGCGCTGTGATGTCTCGGTCATGGTCCTGCCGTCCATCCTTGCCCGGTGAAGCTTTCAGGTCCACTCTGCGCACCGAAGGCGAGGTACGACGGCGGCTGATAGGGCTGCCGCTCGGGCCAGCGGTAGTCGCGGTTCCACCCGAACCAGGAGCCGGAGACCGTCTGAGACTCCGTTTCGGTGGCGGTGGGGGAGCTGCTGGAGTCACTGGCGACCGGCGTGGTGGGGGAGGACTCAGCCTCCGGCTCGGTGGCCTCTTCCCCGTCCCCGGGGTCGGAGCCGTCATCGGTGCCGCTGCCGGAATCGTCTGCCGCGCCGCCGTCGGAGCTGTCAGCCGCACCGCCGTCCTGGTCGCCGTCGGAGCCGTCTGCTCCACCGCCGTCCTGGTCGCCGTCGGCCTCGCTGGCCTCATCGGTGGGGCTGGTGTCCTCAGTGGGAGTCGACGGGGTGGTGGGGCTTTCGGTCGGCGTCGGCTCCTCAGTGGTCGGCTCGTCGGTGGTCCGCTCCGGCGTGGTGGGCTGCACCGGCGGGGGCGCCTGGGTGGTCTCCGGGGCCGGGGGCGGGCCGGCGGAGTAGAACAGGGTCACGGTGGTGCCTTCGGGCAGATTGCCTGAAGGAGTCACTCCGGTCACCGCCCCTGCGGTGGTTCCGGCCTGCACCGGCTCGGTCTCCACCTCCAGTCCTTCGCCCTCCAGCAGCTCGGCGGCGTCCTGGACGTCCATGCCGAGCAGGTCCTCCTCGATCACCTCGACCAGCGGGGCCTCGGCAGTCACGGTCTGCACCGGGGTGGGAGCCGGCGCCACCGTGGTGGCGGGCTGATCAGGCTCCGGCTCCTCAGAGGCCATCATGGGCAGCACCCAGGCGCCGAAGAGGGCCAGCAGCACCAGCAGCACCAGCACGATCACCGGCCAGTGCCAGCGGGATCCGGAATCCTCGGCGTCCTCCGGGTGGGGCCGATCGGAACCGTTGGCTGTGCCGGCCGACATGGCCGGCATCGCCGCCGGAGTCGGGGCATCGGGCGTCAGTGCGCTCTCAGCGGCGCCCGAAGCCGCCGAAGTGGCGCCGGCGGCGGCCCCGGCCGGGCCTCCCCCCGGGGAACCACTCCCGGCAGCCGGCGCAGTGGGCAGCACCTCGGTCGCATCGCCGGGACCGGCCTCACCCGCCAGGTGGGCGCGCATCGGCGGCACGGCCTCCAGGGCGGCGGTGGTGTCGTGGCGCAGCAGCGCCTCGGCGGCGTCGGCCATCTTGGTGGCATTGGCCGGACGCTGGTCCACCTCTTTGGCGAGCATGCACATGATCAGCGCCCGCACTGGGGCCGGAATCGAATCCGGCAGCGGAGGCGGGGCTTCGTTGACCTGCTTGAGCGCGATGGCGATCTGCGATTCACCGGTGAACGGCCGGTGGCCGGCCAGCGCCTCATAGCCGATGATGCCCAACGCGTAGATGTCTGAGGAGCCGGTGGCGTGCTGCCCGGTGGCCTGCTCGGGGGAGAGGTACTGGACGGTGCCCATGACCTGGCCGGTGGCGGTCAGCGGCACCTGGTCGGCCAGCCGGGCGATGCCGAAGTCCGTGATCTTCACCCGCCGAGTGGGGGTGATGAGCAGGTTTCCGGGTTTCACGTCCCGGTGCACCAGGCCCTGATCATGGGCGACCTGCAGGGCGCGGCCGGTCTGAGCCAGGATGGACAGCGTCTTCTCCCAGGGGAGGGTCTTGTCCTTCTCCAGGATCACGCTCAGCGGCCGTCCGGGCACCAGCTCCATCACCAGGTAGCCGGAGCCGGCCTGCTCGCCGTAGTCGTAGATATCGGCGATGCCGGGGTGATTCAGCAGGGCGGTGTGCCGGGCTTCGGCGCGGAACCTGCGGAGGAACGCTTCGTCGCCGGTGTACTCCTCTTTGAGGATCTTGATCGCGACGGTGCGGCCGAGGACCTCGTCGTCGGCCTTCCACACCTCGCCCATGCCTCCGATGGCGATGCGCTCGGTGAGCTTGTAGCGGTCACCCATGGTGATCCCTACTGCGGGTCTCATTCCTCTATCACCGCTTCCAGCATAGTAAGCATCTGGGAGCCGGTGAGCTGGCTGCCCTCGGAGAGTTCGATGCGCTCATAGACCACGGTGACCGCGTACTGCGGATCATCTGCCGGCGCGAATCCGGTGATCCATGAGTTGACCAGGCCGTCGTCGTCGCCGATCTCTGCGGTGCCGGTCTTCGCGGCGACGTCGAACCGCTCCGACTGGGCCCGGAATCCGGTGCCGGATTCCACGGTCTCCACCATCATCTCGGTGATGTCGGAGGCGGTCGAGGAGTCCATCACCTCATTCAACACCTCCGGGCTGGGCTGCTGCAGGATTTGCAGGTCGGAGCCGCGGATGGTGTCCACCAGCTGCGGATGCATCATGGTGCCGTCATTGGCGATGGCGGCGGCCGCCATATTCAGCTGCATGGCGGTGGCGGTCACATCCTGCTGGCCGATGGAGGACAGCGCCAGCACGTCATCGGAGAGCTCGTCGGTGGGGAACCGGGAGGGCGTGGTGCTCAGCGGAACCTCGATGCTCTGGTTCCACCCGAAGGCCTCCGCGGCGGCAAGGATCTCATCCTGGCCCAGCTCCATGGCAGCCTCAGCGAAGGGGGTGTTGCAGGACTGGGCGAAGATCCAGATGAATTCGGCCTGCTCGCGCTGATGGCAGCCGCCGTCGGCGAAGTTCTCCAGACCGTGCTCGGTGTTCGGCAGATCCAGGGTCTCCGGGACGTCCAATTCGGTGTCCAGGTCGTAGTCTCCGGACTCCAGCATCGCCAGGGTGTCCACCAGTTTGAACGTCGATCCGGGGGCGACCGGCATATTCAGCGCCCGGTTGGTCCAGATGCTCAGGCCCGGCTGCTCCTCCAGCCGCTGCTGGGCCTCTTCGAACTCCGAGGCCGAATGCACCGCCAGGTCATTGGGGTCGTAGCTGGGCTTGGAGGCCATGGCCCGGATCTCTCCGGTGGTGACATCGGTGACCACAATGGTGCCGCGCCGATCCTCGGGAATCAGATCGTAGGCAAGCTGCTGCAGCTCCCCGTCCAGGGTCAGCTCCACCTGGGCGCCCTGCATGGTCCGTCCGGTGAACAGTGCGGTGATGCGGTCGAAGAACTGCGAGTCGGACTGCCCGGAGAGATAGTCGTTGAGCTCGCTCTCCAGACCGGAGGAGGATCCGGTGACCGAGAAGAAGCCGGTGATCCCGCTGTAGAGCTCGGGTTCGTGGTAGACCCGCTGGAAGTCGTACTGAGTATGGTCGCTGGGCACCGATTCGACGATCGGGGCACCATCGACGGTGATCGGTCCGCGTGGGGCACCGGCGTTGGCGATGGTCTGCCGGGCGTTCTCATCGCGGGAGTTCAGGTCATCGGCCAGCACCACCTGGATGAGCGAGAGCGCCACGAACAGGGAGAGGAACAGGGCGACGGAGACCACCCAGGTGTGGCGGATAGCGTTGTTCACCGCTGACCCCCCTGACTGCCGGCGGAGGCGGAGTCCGCAGCCGGGCCTGCCGCATCAGTAACACCGGTCTGCTCGGCGGTGGTCTCGGTACGGGCCTGATCGCTGCTGAGCGGATCCTCGGTGCCGGCGGCTCCGGCGCCGGTGGTGTTGAGCATCGGACCCGCGTAGATGGGCCGTCGGGCGGCATTGCTGATCATCAGCACGATCGCCACAATCAGCCAGTTAGCCAGCAGTGCGGAGCCTCCCGCGGCCAGGAATGGGCTGACTAGGCCGGTCATCGGGATCACGCGGGTGATTCCGCCGACCACCACAAAGACCTGCAGCACCAGGATCACCGCCAGGCCGGCGGCCAGCAGCTTTCCGAAATGGTCACGGGTGCCGACGGCGGCGCGCATATACCGGGAGAACAGGATGAAGTAGAGCAGCAGCATCGCGCCCAGCCCGATGAAGCCCAGCTCCTCGCCGAAGGCGGCGATGATCATGTCCGAGTTCGCCAGCGACACCATCTGCGGGTTTCCGTTGCCCAGACCGGTGCCGGTCAGCCCGCCGTGGGCCAGCCCGAACATTCCCTGCACCAGCTGGTGGGAGCCGTACATCTGGCCGTAGATCTCCGGGTCGAAGGCGTGGAGCCAAATGTCGAACCGGTTTCGGGCGTGGGGCACCATCTGGTAGGCCAGCACCGCTCCGGCGGCGATGAAGACCCCGCCGATGGCGATCCAGGAGAACCGGGAGGTGGCCACGTAGATCACCGCGACGAAGAGCCCGAAGAACATCAGGGCGTTGCCCAGGTCGTTCTGCACGATCAGCACGCCCAGGGCGATCACCCACGCCAGGAACAGCGGGCCGAGGTCCTGCAGCCGGGGGAAGGTCAGCGGACCCACCTTCCGGCCGGCCAGCAGGATCAGGTCTCTGTTGTTGGCCAGGAAGCCGGCGAAGAAGATCGCCAGGGTGATCTTGGCCAGCTCGCCGGGCTGGAAGCTCATCGCACCGATGCTCACCCACACCTGGGCGCCCTGGATGTCCCGGCCCAGGCCGGGCACGATCGGCAGGAAGAGCAGAACAATGCTGACCAGCAGGGAGATGTAGGTCAGCTGGCGCAGCCTGCGGTGGTCCTTCAGCCAGATCAGCAGGGCCGCTGCGGCGGCCATGGAGACCGCGGTCCACACCAGCTGACGGTCGGCGACGCCTTCGTATGCGGCGGTGAAGTCCAGCCGGTGGATCATCGCGATCCCCAGACCGTTGAGCGTGACCGCGATCGGCAGGATGAACGGGTCGGCATAGGCGGCGCGCAGCCGCAGCACCACGTGGAAGCCGACGGCGAGCACCACCTGCACGGCTGCCTCGATCCAGTAGCGCTGGTCGATCTGGTCCTCCATGGTCAGCCCCACCAGCACCTGGGCGCCGATGCCGATGACCAGGGCGATCAGCAGCAGGACAAGCTCCGCATTGCGGCGCGGCTTGGGATGGTCCGTCTCTGCGCTGCTCACTGCCCACCGCCTTCCTCTGCGCTCTGCCGGAGGTTCTCCACGATCTGCTCTGCATGGGCCCGGTCTTCGGCGAAGATGCCGCTGGTCACCCGGTTTCGGTCGTAGTGGGGGAGGTCCTCGAGCCGGATGTCGACGTGCTCGTCGACCTCGGAGAGGCTGATCGGCCCCAATGTCTGGGAGACCCCGCTGTAGATGGCCACTTCGCCGTCGTCGGCGCCCACATAGTACTGGGTCTGGGTCCATACGTAACCCAGGAAAGTCACCACGGCGATGAGCACCACCAGCAGCGTGACGAAGACCGGCAGGAACCAGGAGCGACGGCGGCGCACCGTCTCCAGCTGCTGGAGATCCTCCTCGTCCAATTCGATCCCGAAGTCCGCCTCGGCCTCGTCGTCGCCGGTCTCCAGCGATTCGGAGGGCTCGCTGCGCTGGCCGGCTGATTCAGTCTCGGCCTCGGGAGTGCCCGGCTGCGGCTCGCCGAGCATCTCGGAGTATGTGTGGCGCACCGGGCGGAGCGGCTGGCCGGTCAGCAGCGGCACAGGGTGCTCGTCCACATTGCGGGGGATCACCGGGATGGTGCCGGTCTCGGCGGCCTGCACTGCGGCGCCGACCAGAGTGTGGGGGCGCACCCCGAGCTTGCGCTGGACCATCGCGGCTGACAGCGGTGAAAGCTCAGCGTCGTCGGGACGATGCCCGGACAGGGCCTCCCGGTTGACCACCGGCACCACGTCCAGCTCCATAGTTTCGCTGCCGGCATCCGGATCGGTGTAGGAGGAGCTGGCCGCGGCCACCGCCTCTTCGGTCAGCGGCAGGTCGTCGGATCCGGTGAGGTCCTCCTCGTCGGCCTCCACCACCTCCAGGCACACCACCGTGACATTGTCCGGGGCCCCGCCTTCCAGGGTGAGGTCAACCAGTTCGTCGACGATCGTCTCCAGCTCGTCACCGCTGCGCAGCTTCTGCTCGATCAGCCGGTCGGAGACCACCGCATTGAGTCCGTCGGAGCACAGCAGCCAGCGCTCGCCGGCCTCCAGCGGGAAGCTGGTGATGTCGAGTTCGGGGGAGGCGTCCACATCGCCGAGCACGCGCATCAGCACGTTCTTGTGCGGATGGTATTCCGCAGCCTCGGGGTCCAGCCGGCCCTCGTCGACCAGCCGCTGCACGAAGGTGTGGTCGTGGCTGACCTGACGGAACCGGCCCTTCTTCAGCCGGTAGGCGCGGGAGTCGCCGATATGGGCGAACTGCAGCTTGTCCCCGGTGATCAGCGCGGCCGTGATGGTGGTGCCCATTCCGGCGAGCTTCGGATTGGTCTGGACCAGTTTGTTCAGGAAGGCGTTGGCGGTCTGGATCTCGTCCGGCAGCACTGTGTCCGGCTCGGCGAATCCCCGGGTGTCCAGGTGAGCCAGGTCCAGCACGGTGGAGGCGGAGGCGATGTCGCCTCCGGCGTGGCCGCCCATCCCGTCGGCGACCACTGCGAAGTAGCGCCCGGCATACCCGGAGTCGTCGTTCTTGGAGCGGACGACCCCGGCGTCGGAGCGTGCGGCGAAGCGGAAGACCAGTGCCATAGGTGTCTTAGGTTCTCAGTTCCAGCACGGTTTTGCCGATGCGGATGCGGTCGCCGGGCTCCACTGTGGAGGCGCGGGTGAGCTGCTCCTCGCCCAGCCAGGTGCCGTTGGTGGAGCCCAGGTCCTCCAGGAACCAGCGGGAGCCCTGGGGGAAGAGCCGGGCGTGCTTGCCGGAGGCGTAGTCGTCCTCCAGCACCACAGTGCACTCCTGGGCGCGGCCGAGCATGATCGGAGCCGAACCCAGCTCCACCTCGGTGCCGACCAGCGGCCCTTCGGAGACCACCAGCCGTCGCGGCCGCGGGCGGGGCTGCTGGCCCGAGTGGTGGACGGTGGCCGGGGTGCCCCCGGAGGCCTCAGCGCTGGGGGCAGGCGGAGCGGTGCGCGGAACCCGGGTGCGGGAGCGCTTGGAGATCTTCATGTCCCGGCCCTGGGCGGCGATGATCGACAGGATGAGGATCCACAGCAGCAGCAGCAGGCCGAACTGCAGGACGGTGATGGCCAGTTCGCTCATCGCCCCACCCCCTGCAGGGTCCGGGTACGGCGGATGGTCACAGTGCTCATAGGCGTCTCCTTCAGCCTAGGCGGAAGCGCAGCCGAGCGTTGCCCAGAGCGATCACAGCGCCATCGTGCAGCTCAGTCTCGGCCGAACGCAGATCCTCGCCATTGACGTAGGACCCGTTGGTGGAGCCCAGGTCCCGGGCGAACCAGCGGCTGCCGGCGCGCTGGATCTGCAGATGCTGCCGGGAGACGCCGGTGTCGGAGATGGTGACATCCGCCGAGGAGGACCGTCCCACGATCGTGGTCTCCTGGTTCAGGGGCAGGGCCCGGCCTTCGTACTCAATGGTGGCCGCAGCGGAGGATGCCGGGGCCGGGGGCCTGGGGCCGCGGGACGGCAGGGCGCTGGTGGCCGTCGGCCCGGCCGCCGGAGCATGGGCGGGGCGGGAGACAGCGGCGGCGGGATCCACATCCCGGTCGGTCTGGGTTTCGATGCTCATCTGGCCGCGCTTGAGCTCGGTGTTCTTCACGAAGGTGGCTTTCACCGGTCCCAGCAGGGTGTAGCCCTGGGAGTCGGCGTGGCGGATGATCTCCTCGCAGAGCTCCTCAGCCAGAGCCTGGCCGTACTTCTTGGCTTCGGCGAAGTCCGCCTCGGAGAGCCGGATCTTGTAGAGGTTGGGCACCACATTGGCCCCAGCGGCAGCTTGGGCGGACTCGCGGTCCATGTGGCGGCGTACTGCTGTGGCGATCTCCACGGGGCCGAGGCCTCCTCCGCGTCCTGTGAAGGCGCCGCGGACGGCTCGCTCGATACCGCGCTCCAGACTGTCGAGCAGACCCACGGGCACCTCCTTGGCTGGGCAGTGTTGGGCGGGCCCGGTGCGGACCCCGCCGGTGGGCAGTCTGCGCCCGAGTCTACTTGCTTCGCCACCATCTTCCTGCTCAACCTGCAGAATCGGTGCCGCTGATCCGCCCAGGTCGCGGCGAGAGCCCCGGGCTGTGAAGCTTGTCACCGCCTGCGGTCGGTGTTACGGTCATCACACCGTGAGAGCGCTCTCACGACGTTCGGGGCGCAGCGGAGCCGACCCCTGGCGCCGCTGAAAGGACGCAGACAGCTCACCCGTCGGCAGCGGGCCGCAGCTGGCTTCCCGGCCCCGGATTCAGCGCAGCTGCTGAGCACCGGCAGCAGCACAGACCTTGAGGAGGACACGTGAGCACCACAGACCACACACCCGGCCCCAGGCCCCGCCGACACTTGGCAGCCGCAGCCGCCGCGGCCGCCGCGCTGATGCTCAGCGCCTGCGGCAACGAGGCTGACGGCGAGACCAGCGGCTCGGAGGCAGAGGCCCCAGAGAGCCTGACGGTCACCACCTTCAACGAATTCGGCTACGAAGAGCTTTTCGAGGAGTACGAGGAGCTGACCGGAATCCGGATCGAGCACAACAAAGTCGACACTGCAGAGAACGCCCGCGATGCCCTGCGCAACAGCCTGGGCGCCGGCACCGGGGCCAGCGACATCGAAGCCGTGGAGGTCGACTGGCTGGTGGAGTTCATGCAGTACTCCGACCGGTTCGAGGACCTCTCCGACCCGGAGGTCGAAGGCCGCTGGCTGGACTGGAAGTATCAGGACGCCGTCGATGAGGACGGCCGGCTCATCGGCTACGGCACCGATGTGGGGCCGCAGGCCCTGTGCTACCGGGCGGACCTGTTCGAGGAAGCCGGGCTGCCCACCGACCGCGAAGAGGTGGCCGAGCTGCTCGACGGCGACTGGGAGAACTACTTCGAGGTCGGCCGGGAATTCGTGGCCAACTCCGAGGCCGCCTGGTACTCGGGCAGCGACAACATCTGGCAGGGCATGATCAACCAGGTGGAGGTGCCCTACGAGACTGAGGACGGAGAGATCATCGCCGACACCAATCCGGAGGTGAAGGACCGCTATGACGCGCTGGTGACCGCCAGCGTGGATGACGGACTCTCCGCCGGACTGTCCCAGTGGTCCGGAGACTGGACCGATGCCTTCCAGCGTGACGGCTTCGCCACCATGCTCTGCCCCGGCTGGATGCTCGGAGTCATCGAGGGCAATGCCGACGGCGTCGAGGGCTGGGACATTGCTGATGTCTTCCCCGGCGGCGGAGGAAACTGGGGCGGCTCCTACCTGACCGTGCCCAGTCAGGGGGAGAACGTCGAGGCCGCCAAGGAGCTGGCCGCCTGGCTGACCGCACCGGAGCAGCAGATCAAGGCTTTCGAGGCCATCGGCGCCTTCCCCTCCACTGTGGAGGCCCTGGAGTCAGAGGAGGTCCAGTCGGCCACCGATGAGTTCTTCAACGACGCCCCGGTCGGAGAGATCCTGGCCAACCGCGCCGAGGCGGTGGAGATCCAGCCGCTGAAGGGCCCGAACTACCTGCTGATCAATGTGGCCATCCAGGACGCGCTGAACCGGGTTGATGTCGACGGCGTCGACGACGCCGAGAGCTCCTGGGAGAAGTTCGTCGACGACGTGGAGGCCATGAGATAGCCCATGGCTGCTGTCACCTCCGCTGAGCGGGCGCAGGTGAGGAACACCGGCTCCGGGGCGGGCCGATCCGCGGGACCCGGCCGCAAACCGGCGGCCGGGAGCCTGCGGAATCGGCTCTCCGCCTGGGACCGCAGGTTCTCGCCCTACCTCTACATCAGCCCGTTCTTCCTCCTGTTCGCCCTGGTCGGCCTGTTCCCGCTGGCCTACACCGCGTGGGTCGCCGTCCATGACTGGGACCTCATCATGGGCCAGGGCGAGTTCACCGGGTGGGAGAACTTCGCCGACGTGCTGGGCCAGCGGGACTTCTGGGTCGCGCTGCGCAACACGCTGAGCATCTTCATCCTCTCCACCGGGCCGCAGGTGGTGGCCGCCATCGTCATCGCCTACATGCTTGATACCAATCTGCGTGCCAAGACGTTCTGGCGCATGGGGGTGCTGCTGCCCTATGTGGTCACCCCCGTGGCGGTGGCGCTGATCTTCTCCAACCTGTTCAGCCAGCGCTTCGGCCTGGTCAACTCTGTGCTGGAGAGCATCGGCATCGGCGGCATCGGCTGGCACTCTGAGGTGCTTCCCTCCCACCTGGCGATCGCTACCATGGTGAACTTCCGCTGGACCGGGTACAACGCGCTGATCTTCCTGGCCGCCATGCAGGCCATTCCGCGGGATCTCTACGAGCAGGCGGAGATCGACGGCGCAGGCAGGGTGCGGCAGTTCCTCTCGGTGACAGTGCCCATGCTGCGCCCGACGATCATCTTCGTGGTGATCACCTCCACCATCGGCGGTCTGCAGATCTTCGATGAGCCCAGGATGTATGACCAGTACGGCCGCGGAGGCACCGACGGCCAGTGGCGGACCCTGACCATCTACCTCTATGAGCTGGGGTGGACCCGTTCCGACTTCGGGCTGGCCTCCGCAGTGGCGGTGCTGCTGTTCCTGCTGATTGTGGCCATCGGCATCATCAACTTCAGCATCACCCGGCGCATCGCCGACGCCGAAGCCGCCGACCGGCGGATTCGTAGGCAGAAAGGGGCCCGATAGATGTCCGCAGCTGCACCTATTTCCCCAGTCGACGCGCAGGCCCAGCCGCCCCGGCGCCCGCGCCGCAGAGCAGCTTCGGCCTCGGGGCGCCGCCCCGGGTTCATCGTCTACGGGTGCCTGGCCGCCGTCGTGCTCGGCGGGATGTTCCCGCTGTGGTGGAGCGTGCTCATCGGCTCCCACCACTCCACGATCCTGGCTCAGACCTCCTTCCCCTGGTGGCCGGGCGGGAACTTCTTCGCCAATGCCGCCGAGGTGATGGACACCATCCCGTTCTGGCGGGCCACGGCGAACTCGCTCATCGTCTCCACCACCACCGCCTTCTCCGTGGTGCTGTTCTCCACTCTGGCCGGCTACGCCTTCGCCAAGCTGCGTTTCCGCGGCTCGGGGCCGCTGCTGGTCTTCGTGATCGCCACTATGGCGGTGCCCACCCAACTGGGCGTGGTCCCGCTCTACCAGGTCATGGCGGCCCTGGGCTGGACCGGTGAGCTGACCGCGGTGATCGTGCCGGGATTGGTGACCGCCTTCGGAGTGTTCTGGATGACTCAGTACCTGCGTCAGGCGATCCCGGATGAACTCATCGAGGCCGCCACAGTGGACGGCTGCAGCATGATCCGCACCTTCTACCACGTCTGCCTTCCGGCAGCCCGGCCCGCGGCCGCCATGCTGTTCCTGTTCACCTTTGTACTGAACTGGACCAACTTCTTCTGGCCGTTCATTGTGCTGGGCCCGCAGAACCCCACACTGCCGGTGGCGCTGCAGCAGCTGCAGGCCGCCCACTTTGTGGACTATTCGCTGGTGCTCACCGGGGCCACGCTGGCCACTGTGCCGCTGCTGATCCTCTTCGTCTTCACGGGCCGCCAGCTCGTGTCCGGAATTATGCAAGGAGCTGTCAAAGCATGAATCACGCTGTGCCCGCTGAAGCTGTCGCCTCCCCCACGGCAGTCAGGTTCCCACCGAACTTCCTGTGGGGATCAGCCACCGCCGCCTACCAGGTGGAGGGCGGGTGGAACGACGGCGGCCGCGGGGCTTCCATCTGGGACACCTTCTCCAAAACCCCAGGGAAGGTGTTCGAGGGCCACACCGGGGACACCGCCTGTGACCACTACCGGCTCTTCCGGGAGGACGTGGCACTGATGAAGCGGCTGAACCTGCAGGTCTACCGCTTCTCCGTCAGCTGGTCCCGGGTGATGCCGGACGGGGTGACTCCCAATCCGGAGGGGCTGAAGTTCTACTCGGATCTGGTGGATGAGCTGCTGGAGGCCGGCATCACCCCGTGGCTGACCCAGTACCACTGGGACCTCCCGCAGGCGCTGGAGGACGCCGGCGGCTGGACGGTGCGCAGCACGGCAGAGGCGTTCGAACGCTATGCGGTGGTGCTGCATGAGGCCCTGGGGGACCGGGTGCGGCACTGGACCACGCTGAACGAACCCTGGTGCGCGGCATTCCTCGGCTACGCCAACGGCCACCACGCGCCCGGCCGCACCGAGCCCAGCGCTGCTCTGGCCGCGGCTCACCACCTTCTGCTGGCCCACGGACGGGCCGTCACAGCGCTGCGTCAGCGGGACCCGCAGCTGCAGCTGGGCCTGACTCTGAACTTCACCGATTATCAGCCGGCTGATCCTGACTCGGCGGCGGACCGGGACGCGGCCCGTCGGCTGGACGGCTCGTTCAACCGGTTCTTCATCGAGCCGGTGCTGAAAGGCGCCTATCCCTCCGATGTGCTGGCCGACCAGGCCGGCCTGTGGCCCCAGGGGCTGGTGGCCGAGTGCGATATGGAGACCATCTCCACACCGATCGACGTGCTGGGGGTGAACTTCTACACCGGAGAGCTGCTGAGGGGTGCGGACCCTGAACAGGCCGCTGAGAAGGCCGCCGCCGCCCGGCGCGCTGGTCCGCCGACCCCGAATGTGGGCAGCGAACACGTCAGTCCGGTGCCCCGCGAGCTGCCGCGCACTGCCATGGGATGGGAGGTGCTCCCGGAGGCGCTGCACAGGCTCCTGGTGCGGCTGCACACCGATTACACCGGTCCGGCGAATGTGGCGCTGTATGTCACTGAGAACGGAGCTGCCTACGAGGATGAGCTCACCGAGACCGGAATCCACGACGCCGAACGGCTCGACTACATCCGCCGGCACCTTCATGCTGTCCACGCCGCGATCGAGGACGGCGCGGATGTGCGCGGATACTTCGTGTGGTCGTTGCTGGACAATTTCGAGTGGGCCTTCGGCTACTCCAAGCGATTCGGCATTGTCCATGTGGACTACACCACCCAGCGGCGGACACCGAAGGACAGCGCACACTGGTATGCCCAGGTCGCTGCCACCGGCATGGTGGACTAGGGGGCATGCCGGCAAAACGACTCCCCACCCTGGAGGATGTGGCCGCCCGGGCCGGTGTCTCCCGGGCTACTGCTTCCCGCGTGGTGAATATGGATCCCCGTGTGGGCAGTGCCGCGCGGGAGGCTGTGCAGACTGCGGTGACCGAGCTGGGGTACCGGCCCAACCGCAATGCGCGCTCGCTGGTGCGCCCCGAGCCCGACTCCATCGCCGTGGTGGTGCCCGAGGCCGAAGATCGAGTGTTCACGGACCCGTTCTTCGCCTCGCTGCTGGCATCGATCACTCAGTCGTTGGCCGACTCCCCGGTGCAGGTGCTGCTGGCCATGGGTCAGCCGGGGAACTCGCTGAAGATTGAGCGCTACCTGCGCGGTGGCTACACCGACGGGGCCATCGTGGTCTCCCATCACCGTGATGACCACATCTGGCAGGTGCTCACCGAGACCCGGCTCCCTGCGGTATATGTGGGCCGGCCCTATGTGGGCGATGTGGGCATCCCGTATGTGGATGTGAACAACCACGCCGGCGGCAGGTTGGCAGCGGAGCACCTGGTCACCGCTGGACGGCGGTGCATCGGCACCATCACCGGAGCCATGGATATGGCTGCCGGTGAGGACCGGCTGGCCGGGTGGCGGCAGGGGCTGCATGAGGCGGGACTGCCCGATGACCTGGTGGAGCATGGTGACTTCTCCTCGGAGTCCGGGGCGCAGGCGGTCGCGCGGCTGCTGGCGCGCCAGCCGGAGCTGGACGGACTGTTCGTCGCCAGTGACCTGATGGCGGTCGCTGCGATCCATGAGCTCCAGGGGCGCGGGATCCGGGTGCCGGAGGATGTGGCCGTGGTCGGTTTTGACGATTCGCAGGCGGCTCAGCTGACACGCCCTCCGCTGACCACCTTGCAGAACCCGGTGGCGCAGATGGCGACGACGGCGGTCTCGATGCTGATGGGGCTGCTGGAGGAGCAGCCGGCGTCGTCGGTGGTCCTGGAGACCGAACTGGTGCACCGGGCCTCAGCCTGAATCGGTGACGCCGGAGTGAACTTCCCGTGAACTGGTTCAATTTTGAAATAAATGTGGGCTAGAGTGAGTTGAGATCCAGCGAACCGCAAGCAACAGCGGGAAACCTACTGCGAGTGATCGCATCCATCCATCACTGAAGGAGACACACATGGCAGTCACCCTGACTCCCGGCACCTGGACCCTGGACTCGGCACATTCGGAGATCGGCCTGACCGTGCGTCACGCCGGCATCTCCAAGGTGCGTGCGGTCTTCGAGGAGGCCACCGGCACCCTGAAGGTCGCCGAGGACGGCACCACCGACGTCAACGCCGTGGTGCGCGCTGAGTCCTTCAACTCCAAGAATGAAGATCGCGACGCCCACGTGCGCGGCGAGGACTTCCTGGACGTTGAGAAGTACCCGGAGATGACCTTCGTGGCCACCGGCGTGAAGCCCACCGGCGAGACCTTCGACCTCACCGGCGAACTGACCATCCGCGGTGTCTCCAAGGAGGTCACCTTTGAGGTGGAGTTCGGCGGCCAGGCCGTGGATCCCTTCGGCGCCACCCGCGCCGGCTTCTCCGCTTCTTCCGTGATCTCCCGCAAGGAGTTCGGTCTGAGCTGGAACGCGGCCCTGGAGACCGGCGGCGTGCTGGTCGGCGACAAGGTCACCCTGGACCTGGAGGTCGCCTTCGTCCACCAGGGCGAGTGAGCCCTGGGCTGAGGCCCATCCCGATCTTCGCGCAGCGCCCTCGCAGTCGGACCGGACCCGGCGGCGGGGGCGCTGCTGTGTAGTGGCAGGCCTTTTGTGCTGCTGGACCAGTGGACTAGAAGCTCGCCGATTGGGACGTTTGGCTCCCTAGCCTTGTCGTAGCTCACCGGTAGGCTTGACGGCGAGCTGCAGAGGGAAAGCCGAGGGACGCATGAAGAAGCAGATCAACGTGGTGGGTGCCGTCATAGTTCAGGACGGGAAGATCCTATGTGCCCAGCGTGGACCGAGCGGTAGCCTGCCCAATATGTGGGAGTTCCCTGGTGGCAAGATCGAACCGGGAGAAACGCCAGAACAAGCGCTCTATCGAGAAATCACCGAGGAACTTGAGTGCGAAGTCCTGGTGGGCGAGCATGTGGATACAACCACGCACGAGTACGACTTCGGCATCGTTACCCTCACCACCTTTTACTGTGAACTCATCGCGGGCCGGCCGCAGCTCACCGAACATGCTGAAGTCAAATGGCTCGGGCCGGCAGACCTGCGGACTCTGGAATGGGCTCCCGCTGACGTTCCGGCGATTAAGAAGATAGAAGCGAAGTTCAGCGCATGAGTCTGAGTCCAGATTTCGCATGGGCCTCGGGACCACTCGAGACCGATCTTCGGTACGGCTTTCTCAATCGTTCCCACCCGGGGCGTGGGACCTTCGCTCCGCAACTTGTCTTGAACGCCTCTAACGGTGAGACAGTACTTCGGAGCCTCAGAACAGAACTCCGCCGAGCGGACGAGTTCCTTTTCTCCGTTGCGTTCATCTCACCGTCAGCCATAGCGATGCTGCGCCAGGATCTTTACGATTTTCACGGTGAAGGCGTCATCGTCACCGGTACTTACAACACCTTCAACCCTCCGAGGGTCTTCTACGATCTGCTGCGAATCCAGGAGCAACATCCCCGCGTCAAGATCCGCGTACACAATGCGGACGCCTTTCACCCCAAGGGGTATATCTTCCGCCAACGTGGCAGCGTAACGGCCCTCATCGGCAGTTCTAATCTCACTGCCACAGCGCTCACGAAGAATCACGAGTGGAACCTCAAAGTATCAGCAGCCACTCAGGGCGATCTGGCCACCCAGATCGACCGTCTCACTCAGGATCAACTGGCGGCATCGATTCCTCTGAGCGAAGAGTGGATTGAGTCCTACTCCGATACCTACTCAGTGTTGCCGCCTTCCCCTTGGCCGCTTGAGGTTGCAGGGGACCAGCAGGCGCGGGGCGCTATTGGAACGAGCACGTCAACCAGGCCGGGTCGCCCAGAAATTAGGCCCAACTCGATGCAGAAGCAGGCGTTGGCTGCGATTCAGGAGATGAGAGACCGGGGTTGTGACCGAGCGGTGGTGATATCCGCGACGGGCACTGGCAAGACGATCCTGTCTGCGCTGGATGTCGCCTCGTATTCTCCCCGACGGTTCCTATTTCTCGTACACCGAGAACAGATCATTGATCGTGCCATCGCTGAGTACAAGAAGGTACTGGGAGGGCGCGACGCCGATTATGGCAAGGTGGTCGGCCGTACGAGAGAAACGGATGCCAAGTACGTCTTTTCGACCATCCAAACCTTTTCCCGTTACGACGTACTGAGCTCATTCGGCCCGGATACCTTTGACTACGTTCTCATCGACGAAGTGCATCGAGCCGGCGCGGCCACCTACCAGCAAGTATTGGCGCACCTCAAGCCGCCCTTCCTATTGGGCATTACCGCCACGCCTGAGCGGACCGACGGCTTCAACATCTTCGAGCTATTCGACTACAACGTCGCCTACGAGATTAGATTGCACGATGCTCTCGAAGCCGACATGCTCTCACCGTTCCACTACTACGGCGTCTCCGAAGCCACCTTCACTGATGGCACCACGATTGACGCTGATGCCAGTCTCGACGTCTTGACCGGTCAATTCCGCGTTGACCATCTTCTCAGTGCTATTGCGAAATATTCCCAGCAAGGCGTGCAAACCCAAGGACTCATCTTCTGCAGTCGTAAAGACGAGGCCCGTCGTTTATCAGATCAATTAAATCAACGCAGACTCAATGGACAGATGCTGCGCACCAAGGCGCTGACAGGCGACGACAGCAGCGCAGAACGTGCCAGGGCCGTAGAACAGTTGCGGGCAGGCGAGCTGGACTACCTGTTGACGGTTGACATCTTCAATGAAGGAGTCGACATTCCCAGCGTCAACCAGGTCATCATGTTGCGGCAGACACAGTCGGCCATCATATTCGTCCAACAACTAGGCCGCGGGTTACGCAAAGCCCCAGGCAAGGATCACCTCACCGTCATCGACTTCATCGGCAATTACGCCAATAACTACATGATTCCCATCGCCTTGTTCGGCGATAGATCGCTCAACAAGGAATCCATGCGCAAGAGCCTCACGGTTGCAGAAGAGGACGGATTTCTCGCAGGACTATCCAGCGTCCACTTTGATGAGGTTGCGCGTCGCCGCGTGTTTGACTCCATCGCCACGGCCAGACTGGACAGCCTTCGTGACCTCAAGAGAGAGATTGAACTCATTGAACAGCGCGTAGGACGTGTTCCCCAGCTCCGGGACTTTTGGGAACAGCAGTCTGTCGATCCCGTGGTGCTCGCGACCCGGCAGGAACACTATCCAGCTCTCCTGCACAAAGTCCGCAAGGTAGATCCTCTCCTCACCCCGGGCGAGTCGCGCATGCTGCACTTGTTGTCACATGAGGTTCTTCCCGCCAAGCGACTTCACGAATTTGTTCTCCTCGTTGCTTTGTTGGAACAGAAGTCGATCACGAAAGACGAACTCCTGCGGCGATTGCACGAGAGCGGGCTACTCGCAGACGAACTGGTGGCTAAGAGTGTGATCGACACGTTCACATTAGACGGCTACAACGCGGGGGACCGTGCACGGTACCAGGACCCATTGGCCTTCGCTGAGCACGATGGGACTGTTTGGGTGAGTAATGAGTTGCATGAGGCCTACCACAGTAGGGAATCATTTCGTCGGTACGTCGACGACCTCATCTGGACCGGAAAACGCAGAAACGCCTCCGAGTACCGGCATGACAGAATCTTTACGCCCGGCAGTCAGTACTCCCGCCGAGACGTCTGTCGATTGCTGGGGTGGGCTCGGTCGAACGCGTCGACGATATACGGATACCGCACTGATGTTGATACGGGTGTGGCCCCGATTTTTGTGACCCTACATAAGGGTGATGATGTTGAAGCTAGCGTCGCTTATGACGATGCCCTCCTGGATCCGTCAACGATGCGCTGGTACACCCGTAGCCGCCGAACACTCCGCAGCGGCGAGGTGAGCGCAATCGTCAATAACGAGGTGGACGTCCACGTCTTCGTCCAGAGGGATGACGCTGAGGGAACAGGCTTCTACTATCTCGGCCAGGCGCACGCAGAGAGTCCTGATCAGACGACGATGCCGGGCAAGAACGGCGAACCCTTAGATGTTGTCCGGATGCTCCTAAAGTTTGAAGAGCCAATCGATCATTCACTCTTCGAGTACTTTCATCCGACGCTCACTGGCTGATTTCGCATGACTACATTGCCCGGGACAGCGAAGAAGAAGGGGCTAGGGCGCCGGGTCCCCGGGGCGCCAGGCACCATTGGTCGGCGCCCTCAAGTGAGACGAAATACCCCCAGCTAACGCGCTGAGGAGCCGCAGCTTCGTCGGCTGCGGGGCCCGGCCCAGCGCCGATACGCTGGTGGGCGTGCCTGATCAGTCCCTTGAGCCCAGCGTGGATGCCTGCGATCCCGCCATGCGGGTGCGCCCCTGGAATGCCCCCGGTGTTAGGTCCAGGTCTTATGTGAGTTGCGGGGATTGATCTTCTCTTCTGTGGCGGCAGCTCGCGGCATAGACCGCCGGTGCCTGGTAGCCCAGCGCTGAGTGCCGCCTGTGGTGATTGTAGTCATGC